>CAWGQZ010000030.1:0-15037 GCA_963824805.1 uncultured Acidobacteriaceae bacterium
GCGCGAGTCCGACTCCACCGGCATCTCCCAGGGTGAGCTCACCGACTAAAAGGATTCAAGAACTTCATACTGATCAACCAAGAAACCGTCCACCCCGATCACGGAACTTTGCTGCACGAGATGATTCATTGTTCCAATGACAGGTTCATAAACGACATTCACGACAAGGATCAGAACAGCGTGCTGTCGCCCGGCAGCGATCGCAACTTGCTGCGCAACGAACACGCAATTTCACTGAATACCTCTTTCTTCAAATCGTAGATCCTCGTCGCCCGGACATTTTTGATGACGGGGACGGCTACACGGCGATGTCAAGCTAGCTAAGCCCGCACAACTCGAGGTAACAGAAGCAGCGACAGGGAGGAAGCATACCCTGCTGCAGGTCTGGGTGGGACGACTATCTGCTATTTCTTGCGGCTGGGGAAGCGGCGAACCGGGAACTTTCAGATTCTAAAACTAAGCTCCCGGTTCTTAGCGCAGGCTCAGCGAAGGCCACCTGATGCTTTGATTTTTTCGCCGGTCAGCCAGGCGGAATCGTCCGATGCCAGGAAGACTGCCAGTGGAGCGATGTCTCCGGGCTGGCCAAACCTGCCGAGGGGAGTCCTGGCGATCATCTTTTTTTCGAAGTCACTGCCGATGATTCCGGCGGTGTGGACGCCTTCGGTCTCAACTCCGCCCGGATTGATCGAGTTGACGCGCACCTTGCGCGCCCCCAACTCTTCCGACAGCACACCCGTAACCGCGTCCACGGCGCCTTTCGTGGCGCTATAGACCACTGACATGGACGGGGTCACGCTGGAAGCGACTGAACCAATGTTGATCACACTACCGCCCTCAGGTCCAAAGTGTTTCACGGCTTCCTGCGTCGCCATGATCAGGCCGAGAACATTGGTATTGAACTGGCGGTGAAATTCTTCCGGAGTTACCGACTCAAGCGGCTGGAACTGATAAACGCCGGCATTATTCACCAGAATATCGAGCGATCCAAATGCTTTCTTTGACTCCTGGAACAATCGCTGCACGTCGTCCACTTTTGAGACATCACCCTGGATAGCCACGGCCTTCCCACCTTGGCCGTTGATTTCCTTCACCACGCGCTCCGCGCCTTGTTTGCTGGAAGAATAATTCACCACGACGGAAGCTCCCGCAGCCGCTAAAGCTTTCGCGATTCCTGCGCCGATTCCCTTCGAAGCGCCGGTTACTACTGCAACCTTGCCGTTAAGCTTTCCCATAACCCTGCTCCTTTAACTTGCAACATTTGATAGTTAGATAATTGTCGAATTGAAAAGGATGCAAAAGTATCCGCGGTCTAAACCGATCTAAATCCTTGAGAGGCGGTCAAGATAGGCACGAAGCACGTCCCGCTGCAGCACCAGCTTGGCGAACTTGCCTTCACGAATAATTTCGATCAAACCGGCGGTTTCAAGTTCCTTGAGGTGGTGGGAAAGAGTAGGCGCGCTTATCCGATGGGATTTGTGTACCGCGGAACATGGAGTGGGATTATCCGAGGCCCCGAGCTGTTCGAGAATCTGGTATCGCCGCGGCTCGGCGAGCGCCCGAGCGATACGCGCAAGTTGCCGATCCGTAAGGCGAATGCTTTCAGAAGACGCCATCCTCCACAAGCTACGCGCAGCCAATTCAGTTGTCCAGAAACCGGTGCGCACGTCACTCAGAATACCGTCAGCTGAGGCTTTCACTGCGGCGGATAGGATGAAGCCGAACAAGAGCAACCCCACTTGTTCGGTGGAATCCAACCTCCATCTTCGAGCGATGACTACGTCCAATCTAACGACGAAACAACAAATCAGCTCGATCTGGAACCTGGGCGGCCTCAGCTTCCGGCAGCTTGCACGCCGCGTCTGGGACGAGATCAATAACAACAACCTGCTCGGCCGGGCCTCGGAACTTGCCTACAACTTTCTGCTTGCGCTGTTCCCCATGCTTCTTTTCTTGCTCGCGATGTTCGGCCTGTTCGCCGGCCGAGGTATGGAACTGCGCATTCATCTGCTGTTTTACGTGGGGCATATGTTGCCGCCGTCGGCGTTCGACCTGCTGAATCGTACCCTGGGAGAAGTTACCAGTGGCTCCAGCGGGGGCAAACTCACCTTCGGAATTATTCTGACCGTGTGGGCGGCCTCTGGTGCCGTAATGTCGATGATTTCCGCATTGAACGGGGCATATCACGTTCAGGATAGCCGTCCCTGGTGGAAGGTGCGGGTGCGGGCCGTGGTCATCACCATGGCAATTTCAGGATTGGCCATCGCAGCTCTGGCCGTGGTCCTCGTCGGCGGACCGGGCGTCGATTTCATCGCCGCCCGTCTTCACCTGCATACGGCCACGGTAGTCGCCTGGAAGATTGTGCAATGGCCAGGCGCTGTCGCGTTCATGATGATCACTTTCTCGCTGGTCTACTACTTCGGCCCTGATATCAAGGAGAAGCACTGGTACTGGGTCAGTCCTGGCTCAGTCTTTGGCGTTCTGGTCTGGCTGGCTGGTCCTTCGGCTTCAACGGCCTATTTGCACTTCTTCAACACCTACAGCAAAACATATGGATCGCTCGGCGCAGCCATCATCCTGATGGTCTGGCTTTACCTCACGGCGTTTGCTTTCTTGGTGGGAGGGGAAATCAATGCGGCGATCGAACACGCTGCGGCCGACCACGGTCATCCCGAGGCTAAACTGGTCGGGGAGAAAACGGCGGCCTGAACTAGGCGGCCTGTCCAGTCTGAGGAGAGTTTGCTTCCATGAGTCGGGTCCGGTACCAGGTGTACTGGATGCGATGGACGACGGTGATGGTGGAAAGTACGCCCGATGATCCAAAGTACAGGGGCCATGCGATTGAACAGGGCACCGATGATTACCAGAACCAACCGTTCCGGCCGTTCCATGAAACCGACTTTGCAGGTATCGATCAGCGACTCGGCGCGCGCTCGCGTATAGCTGACCATGATGGTGCTGATCATTACTACCGCTGCCAGAACCACGTATAAGAACCGATCGCCACGCGCGTAGTAAACCAGCAAGCCCAGGAACTGAGTCGCATCGCTATAGCGATCAACCACGGAATCGAAAAATGCTCCAAAACGGCTGACGCGATTCGAGGCGCGGGCCACCCGGCCGTCGACGAGATCAAAGAATCCGGATCCAATAATGACCAGGCCGGCGTAACGAAACATCTTCGCCTGGTTGTCGACATTGGCATATCCGAATAAGAATGCGGCGCCAATGTTCACCACGAGTCCCAGAAATGTCAGGAAGTTAGGGTTGATGCGCGCCAGTGCGAGCAAGCGCACAATCTGGTCCAGCAAAACGCCGCAAGCGCGGCCGAAGGCGCTGGTCCAGGTTGTTGCCATTTAGGATTTGGCCTCGTCGTGGATAGTCTTGAGGCTCAGAATTTCCATTTCACGGTTGCCATTGGGCGTGACTACCGCAGCGGTATCCCCGATTTTCTTGTTCAACAGGGCACGGCCAATAGGAGAGCTGGTCGAGATGAGACCTGCGGCGACATCGGTCTCTTCGCTGGTCACCAGTTTGTATTCCATTTCGACGTTCTTCAAGTTGTCAAAAATGCGGACAGTAGACCCCAGACCGACCCTGTCTTTGGGAATGTTGTCCATGTTAATTAAGGCCAAATCTGCCATACGCTTACCCAACTGGCGGAGGCGGGCTTTAACGAACTCCTGCCGCTGCTTCGCCATGTGGTACTCGGCATTTTCGCTGAGATCGCCCAGAGCCACGGCTTTTTTGAGCTCCCGGGGAAGCTCATAACTCAGCTCGTGTTCCAGTGTATTGATCTCTTCTTGCAGCTTCCGCTTGATTAATTCCGTCATGCTGGGAGCGATTATAACCCTAGAACCGGGCGGGTATCGAGACTGAGTCAGTAATCTTGCCGTGGCCATTATGCCTGGTTGAAAAAATAACACTAAGTGACTTTTGTTTCAATCTGTTACATGTTGAACGCTCGGGCGCCAGGCGCTTGTCTTTGTAGCGCCACACACGTCACCATAACTGGACTCTCGTTCTTTTTTGGGATACACTGAAAGTGGTGCAGTTCTTCCCCGTTCTTCTGCAAACGCCGGTGTCCCCGCATGATCAGTAGCAATGGCAGTTTCCACGTAGGCGACAAAGTCGTTTACCCTAATCATGGGGTCGGCGTCATCGAGCAAATCAGCAGCCGGACCATGGGCGCTACCGTTGAGAATTTCTACCTCCTTAAAATCAAAGCCAGCAGCCTCAAAGTCATGGTTCCTTTCCACAGCGTGGGAACGGTGGGGATGCGACGCGTGGTTAAGAACGGTGAGATCCAAAAGGTCGTCGATTTTCTGTCTGACGGGGAATGCGACAACATCGCCGACTGGAAAGACCGATTTAAAGAAAATTCCGACCGCATGCGAACCGGATCTCTGCTGGAAGTAGCGGCGGTCCTGAAAGGCCTGTTGGTTCTCAACCAGGCCAAGGCGCTGTCGTTCCGCGAGAAGAAGATGCTGGAGCGGGCGCGCTACCTGCTGGTCAGCGAACTTGCGATGGCCAAGAACTGTGAAGATCGCCAGGTGGAAGATCTGCTCTCAAACGCGCTGGCGAAATGCAAGTTGCGATTCCCGGAAGCCTCCGAGTTCGAAGCCTAACTCTCGCGTTTACTCACCCAACCACAATCCATAGGGTTTAAGCGATTCCACATGGTCGAAGATAATTTTCATGGCCGCCGTAATCGGCACCGCCAGAAGCAACCCTGCGGCTCCCCACAGCCAAGCCCATACCAGGAGCGCCATAGTGACGGCTAACGGATTGAGCTGAAGCCGGTTACCGAGAAACTTGGGATAGAGAACATTGAGTGCGATCAGGTGCAATCCCAGCACCACGACCACAATTGTCAGAATCTGTTCCGAACCACTATGTCCCAGGCTGACGAAAATCGGCGGAGCCATCGCCAGCACAACTCCCAGGTACGGCACCAGGCTCAAGAACCCGCTGGCAAACCCGATGAAATAGAAGAACGGCACGTTCAGCATCCAGAATGCTGCGGTGCTCACCGCGCCAATAAAAAGACCGATAAGAAGATTCCCTACCATAAAGCTGCGAATCATCGACGAAATCAGTCCCAGGGTCACGTACGCAGTGTGCCGGCTTTCCATAGGAAAAAGCATGACCGTCGCCGAACGCACATGGTGCTGCCAACTGAGCATGAAATAGACGAGAAAGGGGACAAAGGAGGCCGCCAGGATGATCTGGCTAACTGAACCAAAGCCGCGCGAGAGCATCTCTCCCCAATTGGTTCCGCTTTGAAAGCTTCCTTTAGGGCCCTGATCTGGGGAAAGAACGTGAAAGTCTTCCGCTTGCTGGCGAAAGTGCGTTACTTGTTCGCGGATCTTGTCGGCGTATTTGGGAAGATCCTGGAATAGCGTGGCGGCCTGATTGTAGGAGTAGTAGATGATCCCCACCATTATTCCGGAAAGCAGAATCAAGGCGACGGCGGCAGCCAGGCTGCGGGGCAAGCGGGCCCGCATCATGAAATCGACTACCGGCGCCAAGATGAAGGCCAGCAATACTGATACCAATATCACCACCAATACCAGTTCACCGAAATAGCACAGGCCCAGCACTACGCCAATGCCAATAATGTTGAGCGCCCAGTAGCGGCGATTGGGCTCCGGCCGCGAGGGGGATGAATTGGAACGGACCTGCAGCGCTGTTTGCTCGTCGGCCATTGAGTTAGATCAGTCCCGGGGAAAGATTTGCCAGCCACATATAATCGCGGTGTGACTGTGACACAAAGCTCTTCGCCATTGCAACAGAAGCCGCGCGTCATGGGACTGGACGTTGGATCGAGGACTTTTGGCGTGGCGGTTTCGGATCCGCTCGGACTGACAGCCCAGGGATTGCCGACTATCCGGCGCCAGAACAAGCGGACCGATTTTGCCCAGTTGCAAAGCCTGATTCAGCAGTATGAGATAACGGAGATGGTCGTCGGGTACCCCATCCGGATGAGCGGGATGGGCGGTCCCCAGTCTGAAAAGATGGAAATTTTCGCCGAAGAGCTACGCAAGAAATTCAAACTGCCAGTCCATCTCTGGGATGAAAGGCTGACCTCCGCCGAAGCCAACCGCGTTTTGCGGGATTCAGAGATGTCCATCAAACGCCGGGGGGAAGTAGTCGACCGGCTGGCGGCGGTGCTGATCCTGCAAGGATGGATGGATGCACGAGCGGGCCGAATCGACCGCTCCGAATAGCTACGGTGTTACCTTCTCGCGTTCCTGGTTATAGGTGCCGAACTTCCTGGCTACCGGCTTCAACGTGGGATAGAACTGCACGAACGAGTGCTCGACCGCAGCATGGTCTTCATGGCACTGAAAGCAGGCTGCCTTGGGATTGGCTTGCGCTGACTTTCCTTCATCGTCGAAGTTGTAGTAAGCCCACTTGTCGCTCAGGCTGGCGTCCTTGACTTCTGCCCCAAAACCCATGGCGTCGACCTGAAACTGCCCGGTCTTGTTGATTGATCCCTTGCTCTGCGACATCCGCTCTTCCACCACAAACATAGTTTTGTCGGGCCATTTTCCAGTATTGAGGAATTCGTGGTACGCCCATTGGGGCACAAAGACGTTAGTGAACATCTGGTGATCGCCAGGCTGGGCGCTGTAGTTCATGCCGTATCCCGAAGAGAGGAAGATCCACTCGCGGAAATTTTCAGGCCGGACCAGGCGTCCGTCTTTGGTGTATTGCGGCACCGGATGTGCAACATCGGGTGTGGCCGCCTGTAGAACCACAAAACACGCAACCAAGGTCAGGCCCAGGGACAAGATGACTTTCATGGCTGCCTCCGTGCAGGGAGATACGCGGGCCGTAGGGATTTGTTCCGTCCCAATATGGACGGGTGAGGAGCAAGAAGGAAAGCGTCGCCTAAGAATGTATCCGGAGTTCTCTTGCCCGATGGGGCCTCAGGCGAATAGGAACTCCTTGGTCCTCAAGTCCTTAATCGTGTCCCTAAGCTTGGCGGCCTTTTCGAACTCAAACCGCTTAGCGGACTCCCGCATGTCTGCTTCCAGCTTGGCGATATAAGCGTCCAGCTCTTCTTGGGATTTCAAATCCGGTATGCCCTCTGCTTCGAGCGAAATGTCGGCGTAGTCGGCCTCGATTATGCCGGCCAACGTCATATCCAGGGGTCGGATAATTGACTCCGGGGTGATTCCGTTTTCGACATTGTAGGCTTCCTGAATGCTTCGCCGCCGGTCGGTTTCGTCGATCGCCTTCTTCATGGAATCGGTCATGCGGTCGGCGTAGAGAACGGCGCGTCCGTTCAGATTGCGGGCGCAACGGCCGATGGTCTGGATCAACGAACCGCTGGACCGCAGAAATCCTTCTTTGTCGGCGTCGAGAATTGCTACCAACGAAACCTCGGGAAGATCCAAACCCTCCCGCAGCAGGTTGATTCCGATCAATACATCGAATTCACCCCTCCGTAAGTCACGGAGGATCTTGACCCGCTCCAGGGTCTCAACTTCGGAGTGCAGGTAGCGGCACTTCACGCCAACTTCTGCGTAGTATTCTGCCAGGTCTTCTGCCATCCGCTTGGTAAGAGTCGTCACCAGGACGCGCTCGTTGCGCTTGATCCGGTCGCGAATCTCGTGCAACAGATCGTCAATCTGCCCCTTGACCGGACGAATTTCCACCGGCGGATCGACCAGTCCGGTTGGTCGAATGATCTGCTCCACTACCACTCCGGCCGACTTGGTCAGCTCGTACGGGCCCGGGGTCGCCGAGACGTAGACCATCTGATTGAGCCGATGTTCGAACTCTTCGAAAGTCAGGGGTCGGTTATCGAGCGCCGACGGCATGCGGAATCCGTATTCGACCAGATTTTCTTTACGCGAGCGGTCGCCGTGATACATCCCGTGCAGCTGCGGGACGGTCTGGTGCGACTCATCGATGAACATCAGATAGTCGCGGGGAAAGTAGTCGAGCAGAGTTGGCGGCGGTTCTCCCGGCAGCCGCCCAGTGAAGTGCCGCGAGTAATTCTCGATCCCGTGGCAGAAACCCATGGACTTGATCATCTCCAGGTCGTACATGGTTCGCTGATGAATGCGCTGCGATTCAACCAGACGTCCCTGCTTCTCAAGTTCGACCTCCCACCATGCCAGTTCTTCTTTGATCGATTGCACAGCTGCGGCGCGCGTCTCCGGCTTCATCACGTAGTGGGTCTTGGGATAAATCGGCAGCCGAACATATTTCTGCTTCACCGTGCCGAACAGCGGATCAATCTGCGAGAGCGATTCCACCTGGTCTCCCCAAAGCTCGACGCGGTAGGCCATGTCGTCGTAGGTGGGAAAAATTTCGATGACGTCACCGCGGACCCGAAACGTTCCCCGGCGGAAGTCACCATCGGTCCGCTCGTAGAGAATGTCCACCAGCTTGCGGGTAATGTCCTCGCGCTTGATCTTCTGGCCCTTCTCGAGAAAGAGCAGCATTCCGTAGTAGGCTTCGGGCGAGCCTAGGCCGTAAATACAGCTCACCGAAGAAACGATCAAAACGTCGCGGCGCTCAAAGAGCGACCGAGTGGCGGATAGCCGCAACTTGTCGAGTTCATCGTTGATGGTCGATTCTTTTTCTATGTAAAGATCGGCAGCGGGAACGTAAGCTTCAGGTTGGTAGTAATCGTAATAGGAAACGAAATATTCGACCGCGTTGTGGGGAAAGAAGTTCTTGAATTCGTGGTAAAGCTGAGCCGCCAGCGTCTTGTTGTGCGCCATAACCAGCGTGGGACGGTTCAGCGCTTCCACCACCTTGGCCATGGTGTAAGTTTTTCCCGAGCCCGTCACTCCCAGAAGCACCTGGTGCTGCTCACGGTCGAACAGACCCCGAACGAGCGACTCAATGGCACGTCCCTGGTCGCCCTGCGGCTTGTAGTCGCTTACTAGTTTGAAATCCATGAGGTTAAGTATCTTTCGATTATAAATCCCGAGGAGGGTGTCCCAGGGCCCACGGATTGCAGGTGGCGGGGAAGGCCAATTTGAGACACAGACTGCGCGCAATAAACGAACGCCATCCAGAAAAGTTACAAATGGTCATAGCCGTAGCTTATTCCTTGACAAAATTTGGCACCCTGCATAAAGTGCGATTTAGCTGAATTGCAGCAATAATTAGGTGCCTAATCTATGAGAAATGTCTACGAAGTACTTCGGCAGAAAGAACTTGAGCTGGCAAAGCTTGAAAAAGAAGTAGAAGCCTTGCGGGTTGCTGCTCCTCTTCTGTCGGATGACAAAGAGATTGCCGCGGATGCCGCGAACAACAAACCGACATTGGCCAGCAGCGGAGTTACCCAACAGCCGATTCGCATTCCTCAACCTGCGATTAACCAGACTCCTCAGCCTGCCGCCCGCGCCGCTGGCTGGGAAGACACTGCCAAGCGCTGGCCCTAAACCGAAGACTTTCGCTGATCGAATGCGGATGCGCTCCGGCCGTTTATCTTAGGTCGGAGCCGTCTGGGTTGTAGTAGAAGTGAAAACGTAAGGCCAGATATTGCCCGCCGAACTCTCCCGGCAGTGGCGGAAACGGATTGGAAGCCGTGATTCCGCCCCAGGCAGCCCGATCCAAGGAAACGTCGCCCGAGCTCCTTCCAGTTGCAGTCCCGCAACTTTGCCATCCTTCAGAATTGCGAATTCAATGGAGACTTTTCCCTTTTTCATGAGCGGGGCCCGGGCCGCCTCGGGGATCAGTGTGTACCAGTTCTGCTTGACGTCATGCAGCACGCGCTGGAGATAGGGACCAAAGTCGACCCCCATGGTGTCGCTCAGAACATCAAGGTTGCCGATGGCTTTGGCTGCTTCGCGACCCTGACCCAGCCCGTAATCGCCGCCGGTATCACCACCATATCCACCACGGCTAGCAGCGGCGGCTCGCGCGGCTTGAGCGATTGCCGAGCCAGCTGACAGATTGCCGGTACTGAAACTGGGCTTGGGGGCGGGTTGCTGGGTTTGCAGTTTGGCGACCTGATTTTGATCGGGTTGCTGCTGTGTTGCGGCTCGGCTTCATGCGGCTGTTGCTGTGGAGGTGCCGGACTCGGTGGCGAAGCAGCGGCCGGTGGAGTAGGCGGCTGTTTTGAGGGCGCGCCAGGACGCGAACTATCGAGCAGTTTTTTCAACTCTTTAGTATCCAGTTGCGGAGTACGCGAGGTAGCGATGCGGTCTTTGTCAGAGATGTGGTCGGTTTTAGGGCGCTTGGTCACCTTTTGCGCATCGGGCGGCAGATCGAGATACGTGAGCTCTTTCTGACGCATCCAGTCATTCGGGCTTACTACCAACACCTTCCGCTCTGGGAACCACTTCTCAAATCTCTTGGAGTTCCACAACAGGATGATGATGACCAAGTGGACAATAACGGAGAGCCACAGCGACTCGCGCTTGCGTGAGCGCGTTAGATCATCTTGAAGTTGAACCAGGAGGGCGGGAACGTCGTGCAATTCGCGGTAGGCAGATTCCCAGCGGCCGCTGTCGTAGAGATCGCTTCCATCCAGAAGCGGACCATGTGGTGGTGGGGCAGCTGGGGTACCCGGCGGTATTTGAGTGGCTGGCATCGACTGCTTGATTAGACACAAACCGCTGGCGTTAGTTGCCTTTGTCGCGGCCCAAAGTTCACCCGGACAGAGTATGGCGCTCTGGTCATTCTATTTTCGCATTTTTGAGCGAAATGTACGAAAAGCCTTAGTGACGAAGGTTTGGCCCATGGTGCCGGCCTGGTCAATACGGCCACTTGTTAAGCGTATCCCGGAAGAATCGGGGACGGTGTCAAGATTTGTAAATAGAAGAACCGATTTGTTTTTCTTCGTGAAGCTTCGTGGCCCTGGGTTGAGATTCTCCCTGCTAAGGAATCCCTCAAAAGCCTGATTACTAAGGAAACGAAGGATCACGAAGGACCCTAGGAGAGTTGTTTCAGGATTTTCTTTCCGTGCTGATGAATTGCCAATGTCACATCCAGCGCGACTTTCAGCGCGCGGCGACCTTCCTCGAGAGTAACAACCGGTGTAGAGCGCGTACGAACGGAATCCAGAAAAGCGCTGATTTCTGCGTGGAGCGGTTCTTCCGCCGTGATTGGCGGCTTGAACATCTTGATCTGCGGGTTGGCTGAAGGAACACCTTTCGCTTCGGGATCTCCTACGCTGAATACGATGACGTCCTGCCGACCATAGTCGAGCGAGATGTATTGCTTGGGCTGAAAGAATCTGAGCTTGCGTACGCGTTCGGTGGAAACCCGGCTTGCGGTCAGGTTGACTACGCATCCAGATTCGAATTCCAGCCTCACATTGGCAATGTCGATCTTGTCCGACAAGATGGGTAAGCCTACGGCTCGAATGTCTCGCAACGGTGAATTCACAAAGGAAAGCACGACGTCGAGATCGTGGATCATGAGGTCGAGGACTACATCCACGTCAAGCGAACGAGGCGTGAATACGCTCAACCGGTGGATTTCGAAAAACATCGGCTGGGTGATGAGCGGAAGGGTCGCCCGTACGGCGGGATTGAATCGTTCCAGGTGCCCGGCCTGTGCGACTCGCTTGGTGCTGGCAGCTGTCGCGACCAGTTCATCGGCTTCCGCCAGCGAGGTCGTCAAAGGTTTTTCGATTAGGACATCGACGCCTGCCTTCATCAGCGCGCGAGAGACTTCGAGATGGGAGACCGTCGGAACTGCGACCGACGCGGCTGAAACCTCGCTGTGAGTAGTGAGCAATTGCTCCACCGAGCCAAATCCGCGGGAGCCGAATTCCTGCGCCACTGTATCAGCGCGAGCCAGATCGGAATCGACGACTCCAACCAGCCTTACGGGTTTGCCTTCCTCGGCTAGTTGCTTGTACACGCGAGCGTGATTGTGTCCGAAGGCGCCGGCGCCAACTACCGCTACATGAATGAGATTATCTTTGGCCAGGGGTTGCGGTCCGGGCGGCAAGTTGCCGACGCTGGATTACACCTTACTTGAATTTCTTGAGCAATGCGATTTGTCCGGCATGGTAGAGCTCGTGCTGCACGATTCCACTGAACAGGTAGTAGAAGTTGTAGTAGGCCTCTTTTTTCCCGGGCACTTGCTCCTGCAGACGGGACTCAGGAAACGATGCCACGGTCTCAACCAGTTCATCGTGTTTCTGTTTGACGGTCTCGAGATCACTACGCCATGCGGCATCGCTCGTGTCCTTAATTGGAGGAAAGTTCTCGGCATCGCCGAGTTGCACGGCGTGGCCCTGGGCTCGGCGGATCGCCGCGCCATCCCAGGCGGCAATATGCAACAACAGCTCCCAGATACTATGCGCGTTAGGAACCGGCTTGGCCGCCGCCGTCTTGGCATTCACGCCGGCCAGAATTTCCATCAACGAGTCACCGTGCCAGGCTTCGCCGTCGAATGCCCGGCGAATCTGGTCGGCAAGACGCGCGGATTCAGACATGACTCACTCCTTCACCGCGATAATCGAAATCTCAAATTCATCCGCGGCGCAAAAAATCTCGTCGCGCTCCAACAGCAGGCATCTTCCAGCATCAATGGCCAGACAGGTGGCGCCTGCCTCATGCATCACCTGAATGGTCTTTAAACCAATCACCGGCACGTCAAAGCGCATGTCCTGATTGGGCTTTGCAATCTTCACCACGGTCAGCGCCCGGCTCAGTGTCGAGGCCGCTGAGTCCAAAGACTTCAAGATCTGTCCGGCCCGTTCGATGGTGATGTCGGTACCCTCCATGGCTTCCACAGCCACACACGCGGATGCGGCGACTACTACCGTTTGGCCAATGTCGTATTGTGCCAACTGCCGGGCCACCGCTCGCCCGTACTCAATATCCTTTTCCTCCTGCTCGGAGGGCTTGCGCTTCGTCAAAATGCCCTCTTGCGCTAGCAACGGTTCGAGGAATGCGGTGGAATTTTCCAGCACGATACCTTCATCGCCCAATATCTTGGCCACCGCACCCAGAAGGGCATCGGTATTTCTGGTAGCCAAAGAAAGCAGCAGCTTGGCCAGCCGCCAGTCGGGACGGATCGAAGAAAAGATCTGCTTGTGCTTGACCTGTCCAGCCATAACAGCGCGGTGCACATTTTCCTTCCGGAAGGTCTCGATCAACTTAGAGAGCTCGCCCAGAGAGATCCAGTAAACCCCAGCCGCGCCTTGCGATTCGATCTCGGGAAAGGTTTCTTCCTTGATAGCCGCAACTACAACATCGAAACCCTGGGCTTTGGCGGCATCCAGTACCAGGAATGGGAAGCGCCCGTTTCCGGCTATCAGTCCTAAACGGGGCTTGGGAGTGGGAAACATTCAGCAATCAGCACTCGGCATTTGGCTATTTGATTACGCCGCGTTCGGAAGCCTCGATGAAACGAATGAGCATATCGACATCTTCGCCACGGTCCGGTTCGGATTTTAGCTTGTCCAATGCTTGCGAAGTGTTCAGTTTCGAGGCCAGCAGCACTTTGTACGCGTGATGAATTTTGCGAATGCGTTCTTTGGAGAATCCACGCCGTTCGAGTCCGACAGTGTTCATGCCGTAGGCATGAGTGTCGCGCGCGGCTGCGGTCTTTGAAAATGGCAGAACATCTCGCGTGATGGTAGTTCCTCCGCCAATGTAAGAATGAGCGCCAATCCGCACAAACTGGTGGACCGGACACAACGCGCCCACCATGGCCCAATCTTCGACCGTGATGTGACCGCCCAGGGTGGCTGCATTAGCAAGGATCACATGGTCCCCGATCTGGCAGTCGTGTGCGACATGAGTGTAAGCCATCACCAGAGTGTAGCTCCCGATGCGGGTAATGCCGCCGCCCTTCACTGTCCCACGGTTGACGGTGACGAACTCTCGGATCTCGCTGTGGTCGCCGATTTCGAGACGCGTGGGCTCGCCGGCGTAAGTGAGGTCTTGCGGCGCCATGCCGATAGAGGCGAAGGGGAAGATTCCGTTGTCAGCTCCGATTTTAGTTGGACCCTCAATCGCGACATGCGAAACCAGGTGGCAGCCCTCGCCCAGTTCGACGTCCGGTCCGATGACGCAATAGGGACCAATCTTGCAGGAAGGGTGCACGTTTGCGCGAGCGTCAATGATTGCGGTGGGATGGACGCTCATCAGGAGCTATTCGCTCTCGGCTGCATCGTCTATCGATGAGCTACGGGCGCGCGAAGTATCCACCAGCCTGCATGTCACCAGTGCCTCCGCAACTTTTTTCTCGCCGACATAGGCAATGCCCACCATGCGTACGGCGGTCATCCTCCAGGCTTTCACTTCGACCTCGATACGGAGCTGGTCGCCGGGAACCACGGGACGCCGGAAGCGGGCCCGCTCGATGCCAGTGAAGAACATCAGCTTGGTAGCACGGTCGGCAATCTCCATGAGAAGTAATGCGCCGCCGGCCTGGGCAATGGCCTCCACAATCAAGACCCCGGGCATGACCGGAGCCCCAGGAAAATGACCCGCAAAGAACGGTTCGTTGAAGGTCACATTCTTGATGGCGGTGATGCGCTCTTTGCGAACGAAGTTGGTTACCCGGTCGATTAGCAAGAACGGGAAACGATGGGGCAATAGCTGGCAGATTTGGTTGACGTCCAGCGTGTTTTTAGCTGGCGCCGAAGTCTCTGGGACGGTGGGAGCAGTCTCGGCCATTCGGGTCTCTTGAAGCGACGATTATACTGTACCGCTGCGGCCCATCCCGGTTGCAATCGAAAATGAAAAAGCGCACAGCTTCGCCGTTATCGAACCGCCTAGCGTACTTCGAGCAGCAGAAAGACTCGATCGTCAGCACCATTCGCGAGCTGGTCGAGATTGAATCTCCCAGCGACATCAAGGCCGCTACAGACGAAATTGCAAGTGTGATCGCGAAGAGATTCCGGGCTTTGGGCGGGACGGTGCGCTTCCACAAAAGTAAGACTTCTGGCAATCACCTTCAGGTTGACTTTGCAGGCAAACGGCAAGGTAAGCCGGTCTTGCTGTTGGGACACTACGATACCGTTTATCCGTTGGGAACACTCTCTACCATGCACTGCCGTATCGCTGACGGACGTTTGTGGGGACCTGGAGTTCTCGAT
>CAWGQZ010000031.1:0-26601 GCA_963824805.1 uncultured Acidobacteriaceae bacterium
AGAGGGTGCCCAGCCAGACCTCAGTCTTATTTGCCATGGCATTCCTATTGGATACCCATATATAGCAGAATTTCTATGGGACTGCAATATGTCTTGAGCATTTTCGGAAGGACCTTATCTGATAGGCCCCTGTCGTCCGCTTGGCGTATGACGGGCAAACCGGAAATTGTTCGGGGCCAGGAGTCGGCCTCCGGGGAAGCTCAGTGTCACCAGATGTCGTTGCGGCCCAGATTTCCGCGAAACCCATTTATCGGGACCAATCCGAATCACTTCTTCCGGTTAGCCAGCGATCCCGCGGGACCGGTAGGCGCGGCATCGCTGATCGCTTCCGCTATGCCTGGCTTCGCGCTAGCGGTCTGGCGAGTCACTCGTCTGAAACTGAAGTGTGAAGGGTAATAGGGTGGAGCGGCAGATTCTGCGGTAACCTCTACAAAGAAGAAGGGCTCAACATAGACATGGACCGTCGCCAATTTGTTACCCGTTCCCTTGCCGCAGCAGCAGGCGCTGTACTCCATCGCCACTATAGTTCCACGGCGTCACTTTCCGCAGAGCAAGTGCCCGATTCGTTCATAGAGAGAGCGCGTTTTCCCGAAGGCTTTCTGTGGGGCACCGCTACAGCCTCCTACCAGGTGGAAGGCGCATGGAATGAGGACGGCAAGGGTGAATCCATCTGGGACCGATTCACCCACACACCCGGGAAAGTACGGGGTGGCGTGACCGGTGACCTTGCCTGCGATCAGTACCACCTTTATAAGCAGGACATCGCATTGGCCAAACGCCTCAACCAGAAAAGCCAGCGTTTCTCTATCTCCTGGCCGCGCATTCAGCCCTCGGGAACCGGGGCCCCGAACATGAAGGGGATCGACCACTACAGCCACTTCGTGGATGCTCTGCTTGAAGCGGGCATCCGGCCCTGGTGCACCATGTATCACTGGGACCTTCCCCAGGCCCTCGAGGATCGCGGCGGCTGGCCAAACCGGGATCTAGCCAACTACTTCGCTGACTATGCCGGCATCCTGGCCAAGCATCTCGGCGATCGAATCACGGTCTGGGCGCCCTTCAACATGCCTTGGGCAATCGCCTTCATGGGTTATGCTGCGGGCGCTTTTCCGCCTTGCCGCACCAGCTTCAACGATTTCTTGAAAGCAGCGCACACGCTGGCTCTTGCTCAAGCCGAGGCGCACCGCGCAGTGAAAGCAGCGTCTGCCAAGTCAACCTTCGGGAGCGCGTATGAGATGGCCCCCGCGTATCCAAAGACGGATTCCGACGACGATCGCGCCGCCGCTGCCCGATACCATGCCATGAACAATGTCTTCTTTCTGGAGGCAGCCATGCAGGGCCGTTACCCGAAAGCTTTTGTTGGAGAACCGCCTTATGAGCAGATGGGTTTTAAGGCGGGCGACGAGAAACTCCTTCATGCGCCATTGGACTGGATTGGCTTCCACTACTACACGCGCCGCATCGTCTCAGACGCGAGCAACGAGCGATTTCTGGGCGGAGGCAATTTCCGTGGCACCGAGATTGAGAACAATTCACCGGGAGGACGCGATCCTTACACGCGCTTCCGCGCCGCGATGCCCACGGAGGGTGCGCTTACGGACGCCGGTTTGGAAGTATGGCCGCGTGGCATGTACGACCTGGTCAGCCAGATTTCAAGGGAATACAACCACCCGATCATTGAAATCACAGAGAGCGGATGCGGTTATCTCGATGGTCCCAACGAAGAAGAGCACGGCCGCATACCGGACGACCGTCGAATCCAATGGTACCGTGAAGTGCTCGCTGAATTAGCACGCGCGATCACCGACGGAGCTCGGGTCCGCGCCTTTCATGCCTGGACCCTTCTGGATAATTTCCAATGGGCGGAGGGTTATACCGAGCGCTATGGCTTGATCTATACGGACTTTCGCAATCAGAAGCGCACGATAAAGGATTCGGGTCTTTGGTACGGTAGAGTTGCTGCCTCCAACCGGCTGGATGTGTGAGGCTGGTGGTCGACCGGCTATCCCCCTATTATTTGCTGTATCTCACTCGGATCCAATGGCCGGAGCGCATTGACTGATAACCGGCAGCCAAGACACAGTTCACCACGTAGCCGTCTTCATAGGTCTCGCGAGGAGTCGTTCCGTCAAGAACGCATTCAACAAAATGGCGCATTTCCGCCTGGTAGCCATAGGCAAATGCTTCCTCGGGCAATGGCCGCGTCCAGCCAAAGTCGATTTCAGCTTTTTCGACGACGTAGCCCGCGGATCGCGTTGTGAAAGCAGAAATGGGAGTACCTCTAGTGACGTCTGTAAAAATGGACCCTTCGGAACCATGGATCTCGTTTCGAAGGTCAAGCCCGCCTTTTGTCGTCCACGAGAGTTCGCAGTGGCCGATACCGCCGCTCGCGAACTTTAGAAGCAATAGAGCATTGTCTTCACAATTTATGTTCTGGTGAACCAGGCGGCCTCCCCACGCCATTACTTCCACGATGGCATTGCCCTTGCCGAAAAACAAACGTGCAGCAGAGATGCAGTGGCATCCAAGATCGTGCATGGCACCACCGCCGGTTTTTTCTGAATCCCAAAAGTGGGGGCTATGTGGCCCTCCGTGCGACTCCCGGGAACGCACCCAGAGAACCTTCCCCACCCCACCCTTAGTGACGATTTGACTTGCTTTCACGACGCTAGGCGAAAATACCTCGGTTTCAGCATAACCATGAAGAGCGCCAGAGCGCCGGGCAGCCTTACGCATGGCATGCGCCTCCTGGGGGTTACGGGCCAAAGGTTTCGTGCATACCTGATTTCTCTTCGCGCGGGAAAGCGCCAAAGAAACCGGCAGGTGCTCTTCGTTCGGAACGGCGATGACGTAGAGGTCAATGTCATCTCGCTCTATAAGCCTGTCGAGGTCCGTCGTTGGTTCTGGAATTGACCATTCCTGCGCGAATTTTCTGGCGTGGTGCTTCTTCCGGGAATAATTCGCCACAACTTCTTGGCTCGCAACATTGGCAAGGCCCTGCATATAAAATCCGGCGACGAACCCTGATCCCAACATTGCGATACGAACCCTAGTCCTGGGCGTGGTCATACAGGCCTTTATAGCCTATCTCCGATCCATCCATCCAATAGGTGGGAATAGTTCAGTAGCCTTGTTGATTTCCGCCAGGATGGGGTTGACCGTCCAAGAGCCAAACGAATCTTGGCTGAACTAAGTGCACGTGGGGCTTCACGCGTGCAGCGGAGTTGGAGGTAGCTAAGGCTTGCGGGTGAGCAGGTTCGAGTCCGTTGGACGGGCGGGGCGCCCGCTCCCACAACAGCAGAAACAATCTTACCGGCAGAATCTTTGAATTTCTGGTGGAGGCGGGGCGGGAACGGTGTTCATTTCGCCTGCCCAGCCGCTGCATCCGCGCGCGTTGACTACGCGGTTGGCGACCTGCTCCAGGTCTCGCGCTTTGGCTTTCGCCTGGTCAACCTGCGTCGTCCCTAAATCAGCTTGCAGTTGCAGAATATCCGAAGTGTTCGAAGTGTTGCCGGAATCGTAGCTCACCAGCATCCAGACGTAAGCCTGGAGTTTATCGGCAGTGACGCCCTTTCCGTCTTTATAAAGCATGCCGAGTTGTTGCTGGGCCTGCGGCAATCCCTGCATGGCTGCCTTCTCGAACCACTTAGCAGCTTGCGCGTATTGGCTGCGCTCGAGTAAAACCATACCCAGAAGATGCGCGCCAAAGGGATCTTCCTGGTTGGCAGCACGCTGCAAGACTACCTGCGCCTGATTCAAATCACGGGGTGTTCCCTGCCCGGTGAAGTAGAGACGGCCTAGAACCCAGTCGGCAACACGATCATCCTGTTTGGCGGCCTTCTTGTACCAATCGAGGGCCATTGCAGGATCGACCGCGAGTAAGCCTCCAGTCTCGTAGTAATAACCAAGGCTGATCTGAGCCGGCGGATACCCAAGATCCGCGGATTTGCGGAAGTAGTCCATGGCGGCGACCGTATCGCGCCCGGGACCGATGCCCATCAGGGCATCCATGCCGAGTTCAAACAGACGGGGCGCATTGAGATTTGTTTGGGCGAAAGTGCAGGCCGGCGCGAATATCGCACACAGTAGCAGTAGGGTTTTGCGAATGGGGTTCACCCTTGAGATGGTCTCCGTTCCCACGCGGACAGTCAAAGTAACCTTGGTCACTAAATGGTTACGATTGCGGGCTGGGCCACCAGCCGAATAGCGACAGAGTAGTCCTTTTAAGCTATTTACTTTCAGCTGCTTAGGGATAAACAATTGCAACGAGTCGACCGCCGGACATGGTCTTCCGGCAATTGCTGAAGTCCCCTCCGGCGAGGGAGAATGCAGAAGCACCTAACTAATAAGTGCACGCATCTGACTTTATTAGGTTGCTTTCCTCTTTCTCAGGAACTCGCAATCGGAAGCGACTTGCAAGGTAATGAAGTTTCAAACATTTGTCATCGGGTGTGCTCTGGCTCTTGCCCTCTTCTTATTCGGGAAGCAGCGGCACACTGCGAATATTCCTTCGGGATTCCGCTCGGTAGTAGATCTAACCCAGTCCGTCGACCTGATTGACCCCAGCCGTCTGCAGCACGATAAGGATTCTGGCAAACGGGGGACCTATATTGAAGCACCTGCCAAGTATTCGCCCTCCCTTTGGACCGTCGATCGCATTCCGCCGGGACGCTTGATCGCCCCGCTAGTCGTTCTCGATGTCCGTGAGAGCGTGAAGAAAGATCCCAATCACCGCATCTCCGTGGAGGATATCGTCAGTTGGGAGCAGGCGCACGGGCAGATTCCGATGGACTCGATCGCGATCGCGCGGACCGGACTTGCCCCGTCGGGAAAAGATACGAAGTTCCCAGGATATTCCGAAGATGCGGCCAAGTTTTTGGTGGAGGCACGAAACGTTCTTGCCCTTGGCGCGGATACCCGGGGCATCAGTTTGAGCGATCCCTACGCGCTTTCCCATAGCGTCTATCGGCTGGACAATGTTGCGAACCTCGATCAAGTTCCGGGTAATGGCGCCGTCATCGTGGTTTCTCCCATGAAGCTCGAGGGCAAGACCGCAGGCCCGGTGCGGGTTTTAGCGCTGGTGAAATAGACATAACTCTAGACATTCCTAGACAGTTTTTTCTTCGCTTTCCTCGCAGATTTTCTTGCAGCATTGATCAAGAGCGTTCATCCTAAGCGTGTTCCAAAAATATCTGGAGGACGCGATGAGCGACCCACGATTTCCCATCGGCAAATTTCATTTCGACGGCCCACCTGACGCCCAGCAGCGCGAGAAACTAATCGGCGACATCGAACAAACTCCGGCAATGCTAAGGGCCGCGGTGCAAGGTCTCTCCGCGGAACAGTTGGGTACTCCCTATCGCAACGGTGGTTGGACAGTGCTGCAGGTCGTCCATCACTTGCCCGAGAGCCATATGAATGCGTACATACGTTTCAAGCTGGCATTGACCGAAGATGAGCCTGTAGTGAAGCCTTACATGGAAGACCGTTGGGCGCAGTTGCCGGATGCGCAATCGACACCGGCGGAGGTTTCGTTGGCGCTGCTGGATTCATTGCATGATCGCTTCGTCCGTACATTGCGTGCCATTCGGCCAGACGAGTGGAAGCGTGCATTCCGCCACCCGGAGCTTGGAGTCATGCCGCTTGATAAGAACCTTGCGCTCTATTCCTGGCACGGTCGGCACCACGTGGCGCATATTACCGAACTGCGAAAGCAGATGGGTTGGTAGTTACGCGGAAGGATTGAAGCGCCACACCATGTAGCTCAACGCTTCTTTCAATACCGACATGGCCCGCTGCCAACTGGAGTGCGGCCGTGAGCCCGCGCGAGGCGCAACGTAAACTCGAATGCCCTCATGCTCGAGTAGTTTGCGGGTGCGAAATACGTGGTATCCGTCGCTCACCGCAATGCAGGTTCGCATCCGGTTGGTGCGCATGATAACGCCCACGCGTTGTGCGGATTGAGCGGTATCGGAACCCTGGGTCTCGGCAATTAGCTTGGCTTCCGGAATTCCGCGCTTCATGAGGTAGTCGTGCCCTACCTCGCCTTCGCTGTAGTGAGGATCTTCGCCGGCGCCGCCAGTCGTAATAACGACTGGCGCTACTCCATGCTGGAACAGATCGAAGGCGTGATCGAGGCGGGCGCGGAATACCGGAGAAGGGCGGCCGTCGTACTGCGCGGCTCCAAAGACGACGATAGCGTCAGCGGGCTGCTCCTGCTGCGCCTCGGACTCGCGGACAATTCCCACGCAAGTCTCCGTAAGCCAGAGCAAAAAAACCGCAACGATTAATAACAGAAGCCTGAGTGACCAACGAGCTCGCTGGCGGTGGTCCACGCTTCCATCATCCTTGCGCGAAGAACTCGGAAATCTCCTGAGACGAGATCGCACCTTCCCGCAAAATGTACCAGCGCTTCTCTTCGTCGGTGAGGTCGACAATGGTAGAAGCAACCTCGCGAGGCGAGGGGCCGCCATCGACAATGATGGAAATCCTGTCCTGTAACTGATCGCGCACGGCTTGCGCGGAAGTGCATTCGGCGTGTCCGCTCAAGTTAGCCGATGTGGCAGTAATGGGAATTCCTGCCGATTTCACCACCGCCAAGGGAATGGAAGCGCTAGGTACCCGCAGCGCAACGTTTCCTGTGTTGGCAGTTACTTTTAAGGGCAAACGAGCGGAAGCTTTGACAATTATGGTGAGCGGACCGGGCCAGAAGCGATTTGCCAAAGCATGAAACTCCTCGGTCAACACCGCGAGTTCGTGGGCTTGATCGGTGCTTTCGATCAGCAATGAAAGCGGCTTGTGCCGGGAACGCGTCTTGATGTCATAGACGCGGTCGACGGCTCGAAGGTTAAAAGGATCGGCGGCCAATCCGTAAAAAGTATCCGTGGGCATGCCAAGGACTTCGCCGCTGCGAATCTGGTCGGCCGCGTAGCTCACCAGGGAAGACTCGGGCTTCTCGGAGCTGATCTTAACGATTTCTGGACGCAACACTCTTCCTTCCCAATCGGTCAAAAATCACCACCACTAAGGACACGCAGGTTCACGAAGAACTTCCTTCGTGCCACTTCGTGTTCTAAGTGGGTTACGCTTTCTTAAAAGAGCGAAAAACTAACATACCACGGAGAAGCGCCGCAAGCCGAGAGTTCCTTGCCTGGGAGCCCTATCCCCGAACGCGGACGCGACGAAACGGGTATGATTTCGCCAGCGAGAAAGCGCCGAGAGATAGATAAATGCCCGAGAAAGCGGAGTCCGCAGGACGGCTAAGGCGTATTGACGGGCGTCATAATGCCCAGGTCAAGGACCTTCGCCGCGCCTTTGACAGCGTCGAACTCAGTGACGGGGGCCTGTGTGCCATTGAAGGAATGCGCATTATCGAGGAGGCGATTCGAAGCGGTTTGCGCATTCAAAGCGTATTTTTCAGCGCTTCGGCGGAAAATCGAGCGCATAAGCTCCTTCCCCAGCTTTCTTCGAACGTTGAAGCCTTGCTATTGCCCGACAAGCTTTTCCAGGGGGCCGTGCCCAGCGAGTCTCCTCAGGGGGTCGCTGCCCTGGTGCGCTGTCGCCAGTGCACAATCGAGGAGGTCCTGGCTAACCGGAAGTCTGGTCCAGTGCTCGCGGTGGCGGCAATTCAGGATCCGGGTAATCTCGGCACCATCCTGCGCTCCGCCGAAGCCTTCGGAGCCAGCGGGGTGCTTCTGGGAGAAGGAACTGTAAGCGCATTCAATACCAAAGTCGTACGCGCCTCGGCAGGCTCGGTTTTTCGCCTGCCCATAGCCAAGACCAAGCTGATGCCGGTCTTGTCACAATTGAAGGAGAGCGGCCTGCAGTTGGTCGCGACATCCTCCCACGGCGGAATTCCTCTTCCACAGGCAAGGCTTTCCGGGCCACTTGCCATCTTTATCGGCAGTGAAGGGGCAGGACTCCCAAAGGAATTGCTGGCTAAGATGGATCTTAGCCTGGCGATTCCCCACTCGCCCCAGGTGGAATCGCTCAACGCTGGGGTCGCGGCCAGCATCATTCTTTATGAGATAGCAAGGCAGAGAGCGTTGAACTAGGACCGCATGGGACTGTTTCAGACCATTCCGAGCCCGGACAGCGCGGGTGACCGCACCCGTCCGTTGGCGGACCGTATGCGTCCGCGCACACTCGACGAGTATGTCGGGCAGGAACATCTGGTCGCTCCCGGCAAACCTTTGCGTGCGCAGATTGAGCGCGACGATCTCGGCTCGCTCATCTTTTGGGGCCCTCCCGGTACCGGCAAGACAACGCTGGCCAAGATCATCGCCAGCCTGACCAAGGCGGAGTTCATCGAGTTCTCTGCCGTGCTTGCCGGTATCAAAGAAATCAAAGCTGTCATGGCGGACGCTGAGAGGGCACGGCAATATGGGACCCGCACCATCGTCTTCATTGATGAAATCCATCGCTTCAACAAAGCCCAGCAGGACGCATTTCTTCCACACGTCGAGAAGGGCAACATCAGGCTCATAGGAGCCACCACCGAGAATCCTTCCTTTGAGATCATCTCGGCGCTCCTGTCCCGGTCTCGCGTCTACGTTCTGAAACCGCTCACTGAGGAACAGATCATCTTGCTCATGCGGCGCGCGCTCGAAGACACCGAACGCGGCTTGGGCGAAATGAAATTGCAAGCCTCGGACCAGGTATTGGCCAGGATAGCGGCCTATTCCAGCGGCGATGCCCGCAGTGCCTACAACGTCCTGGAAGTGGCATCAAGCCTTGCGGTCGGCCGTTCTACCCATGAGATCAACGACGAGATTGTGCAGGACGCCTTGCAGCAGCGCGTCTTGCGTTACGACAAAGCCGGAGAAGAACACTACAACCTGATTTCCGCACTGCATAAGTCGGTGCGCAATAGTGATCCCGACGCCGCGATCTATTGGTTGGGACGAATGCTCGAAGCAGGGGAAGACCCGCTCTACATCGCGCGGCGTGTGGCAAGGATGGCGGTAGAAGACATCGGACTGGCAGAGCCGAACGCGTTGGCACTGTGCATGGCAGCCAAGGATGCGGTTGATTTTTTGGGCATGCCGGAAGGAAATCTGGCTTTAGCGCAGGCTGTGGTTTACCTGTCGGTGGCGCCCAAGTCAAACGCGCTTTACACCGCCTATGGTGCGGTACAAGCAGATGTCGAGAACACCTCCGCCGAATCGGTTCCGCTCCACCTACGAAATGCACCTACCGGTCTTATGAAAGGCTTGGGCTACGGTCAGGGGTACCAATACGCGCATGACCTGGAGGCTAAAGTCGCCAGTATGCAGTGTCTACCCGACAATCTCAAAGATCGTATCTACTATCGGCCAACGGAAGAGGGATTGGAAAAACGCATTCGCGAGCGGATGGAAGAGACGCGGAAGAAGCGGATAAAGCCGGCTTAACCCAATCGCGGATTTGTGCTCTTTCAAAATACAGCGATCCATTACCACAAAAATGCCGGCAGAGCGCGCCTTCTTCGCCGCAGGTTCATTGATCACGTCCTCCTGCATCCATACCGCTGGGACCTTTAGCTGAATCGCCTGGTCGATAATTTCTCCCACAAACTCAGAGCGCCGGAACACGTTGACGATGTCAATCTTTCCCGGAACATCCAACAGCGAAGCATAGGCCTTCTCGCCCAAAGATTCCTGGATGTTGGGATTGACTGGAATAATCCGGTAACCCTGCATTTGCATGTAAGCCGACACGCCATGACTGGCACGGAATGGGCTATTGGAGAGGCCCACTACGGCGATGGTCCTGGCTTGCCGCAACATCTCGGCGATCGGATCGGACTGCAAAGCGGTTCCCATGGCAAGAACCATTGTAGCGGCCGCAATGGTTTTAGTTCCAGCGCGCTAATCAGTGGTTTTCTTGCTAGGGTTCATCTTTTGCTTATACATCTTCAGGGCAAGCTTGCGGATGGTGTCGGAAACATCCTTGCTTCCTGACAGGCCCTTGAGGTCCTGAGCCTGCAGGTGCTTCATCAATCCCAAGGAAACATCCAGCGGGGTGCGGGGGTTAAAAGTCAGGTTACGCACAATTACGTAATTCTTCATGAAGCGGCGTTTCATGGAAATGCCGCGCAACACCGACTCCAGAACGTTCCGTTGATTCGCGACCTTCTCAATTTCGGCGTCACTGATCTTCGGAGAATCAAGCACCGATAACGCCACCAGTTTGGTTCCATCGCGTACCAGGATGGCGCGTTCTTCCTTATTCCCCTTGAATGCCAGCTGAATTCGGCTTTTCACGTCCAGCTTGGAGATCTTGGCCAGGGCACTGCCGCGCACAGCTATCGAAACGCCGGGCTTTCGCGCAATGCCAGCCGCTGCGGCGGCGGCGGCAGCCGCCTGGGCCTCGGTAAGGGGCTCTTCTGCTTCCGCCACGCCATCCTGAATATTGCCAATCGGCTGAAATTCCTGTTCACCAGTGGCAGCCAGTTCTTCGGCATGAGCCAGCAGGTAGGCATTCACTTCTTCGTCGAGCACGTTCTCCGGCTGCGCGCCTTCAGCGACAATTTCGGGAAGGACCGCGTCGGCGCTCTCCGGATCAGCGTGTTGGGTGGCCAGTTGGCCTTCTATAAGCCACAGTTTCTGCTTTACCGCTGCGGCCTGGAGCCCTCCGAGGAGTGGATTGGAAATCAGCGCGCGCAGGATTTCCATAGAACCGCCCACCCGGGCACTATCCGCCATTAACACCACCGCTTCGCGTGGGCCATATTTTGCAAGCTTGACCAATGACTGCTCGGGTACCGACGGATTTCCCAGCAGCGACATCAGGAGCGCCGGTTGCAGATTGTCGGCTGAGGCGAGATATTCCAGGACCTCTGGCGGCGTTTGCATATTTGCTGCCGCCGATCGAATGGATTCCTGGTCCCACTCCGATAGGGTCGCGCGCGCCTGGTCGCCATACTCCTGATCGTGCAGCACCAAATAGATCAGGATTTCCAGCAAGTCGACGTCGGGGATCTTCAGTTCCCCCTTGGCGGCCGCCTGCACAATGCTGGCGGGCACTGCCGATTCGCGAATTAGGTCGATCATTCGAGACATAGGGGTGCGCTAACCGGATTTCTGGCTTTATAAGAGGATCATGCAGGCGAGGTTTTATTTCCAGAGTTTTGGGGTGGGAGAGGTTACCGTGGGAACTTGTCAGGGGCGCTTGAACGCATTTCCTGCCGACGCATAATGCTCAGTTTCATGGAGCCCAAGGCCGACGCGAGTTGAGTACAAGATTTCAGAAAGTGACTTGTTCGAGGCACAGGTACACCCGGGGGTAGGTGGACGAAGCTCATGCCCCTTCTTGGCTTGTTATTCATCATCGCCGGGGTGATTTCCCTGGCGGAAAATCCGGCGCGGTATGCAAACTCAATTCTTCCAATCGTGGCTGGATTGTTCTTCTTATTTGGCTTGAGAGCTCTGGCTCGATCGTCATACCGGCGGGACAACAGGCTTCCGCAGACTTTCGAAGCTGTTGTTTCTGATTCCGGCCTTAATGTGTCCAGTGGTACAACGTCTTCAAGATACGCGTGGAATGCTTTTATTCGGTATCAAGAGAGTAAGAACCTATTTCTGATTTACCAAGCGCTGAAGGTTTTTAACATAGTTCCCAAAAACGAGCATTCGCCAGGGGAGAGGAGGAGTCTTTTCGAAGCATTCTCTCTCAGAAGATAGGGGGATCGTCTTCGGCTCATAACAAGAAAATCAGCCCCAGGACCTGGATCTTTTTGGGAGTGGTGGCAGCATGGTTGGTTCTACTGGTGATGGCAATTCGCAACCTTCGGTAAGCGAGTTTATATCCCTAATTACCGGCCCGGCAGGGGGAGCGCCAGGAGTTCTTAGACTTCGCTCGGGATGACAAGGGTTTTAATGTTTGGTCGAACACAAAGCTCCTTGGCTTCGCTTGCGATGACCCTCATTAGTGTCTAGGCCACTCCCGATTTATCGCCCCGCCGTGCCACCAGGTAGGCACGGATAAAGGGCTGAAGGTCGCCGTCCAGAACTCGATCCACGTCTCCTATTTCCACCTTGGTGCGATGGTCTTTTACCACGCGGTAAGGTTGCAGGACGTAAGAACGGATCTGCGACCCGAAGTTGATCTCCAGCTTTGAGTCTTCAATCTTGCGCGTGGCCTCGCGCTTCTTTTCCATCTCGTGTTCGTAGAGCTTCGAGCGCAACATGCTCATAGCGCGTTCCCGGTTCTTATGCTGGGAGCGTTCGTTCTGGCAGCTCGCGACGAGCCCGGTTGGAATGTGCGTGATGCGCACGGCGGAATCGGTGGTGTTGACGTGCTGTCCGCCCTTGCCGCTGGAACGGTAGGTATCGGTACGGATTTCGTCCGGCTTGATGACGATGTCGATGCTGTCGTCAATTTCCGGCGAAACGTAGACGCTGGCGAACGAAGTGTGGCGACGCTTGGCCTGGTCGAAGGGAGAAATCCGCACCAGGCGGTGAACTCCGATTTCGCCTAATAACATTCCGTAAGCGTAGTCGCCGTTCACGCTGAAGGTTGCAGACTTTAAGCCCGCTTCTTCGCCCGCCTGGTAGTCGTTGAGAACCGCCTCAAAGCCTTGCCGCTCGGCCCAGCGAAGATACATTCGCAGCAGCATATCGCCCCAGTCTTGTGACTCGGTGCCCCCTGCGCCGGGGTGGATCGTCACAATGGCATTGCGGGCGTCATTCTCGCCCGAGAGAAGAGTTTCAGTCTCGAGCCGGTCGACCAGCTCGCGCAGCGAATCTATTTCGCGGCGAAGATCGGCATCGACGCTTTCGCCTTCGCGAGCCAGATCAAAGTAGGCGACTATATCGTCGCTGCGGCGCCCGAGGTCCGCCTCAGTGGAGAGCATATCCTCAAGGCGCTTTTTCTCGCGCATTACGGTCTGAGATTTTTGCGGGTTCGACCACAGATTTGGGTCGGCCGCTTGTTTTTCTACTTCGGCTAATTGGAGGCGCAGCTTACCAGCGTCAAAGATACTCCCGGAGGTCGCGGACTTTGTTCTGCAGAAGTGCGTATTCGCGCTCTAATTCTTCGTCCATACTATTGCTTCGACCTCGAGAGAAATGGGAGGCGCATGAACAGCGCCGCCACACAAATTATCGCACACAGATATCCGAACCAGTCGCCGTACGCCGTGTAGGGCGTGATTACATTCGAAAGCGCATAAGGCGCGACCAGGACGCTGCGGACCTTGCGCGGAATTTGGGCGACGATTCGCCCGTAGGGATCGATGGCAGCCGTCACGCCGGTGTTAGTGTCGCGAAGAAACCAGCGCGAGTTTTCGACCGCCCGCATCCGGGCTTGCTTTAAGTGCTGGGCGTAAGCCCCGCTGTCTCCGTACCATCCGTCGTTAGAAACATTGACGAATACCTGGGCGCCATTGTTTGCGAACTGCCGGATGTCGTTGGGAAAGACCGACTCGTAACAGACAAACACCCCGAGCTTCGTGTCTCCCGCCTGGAGCGGCGCACGCGAAGTGCCAGGCGTGAAGTCGCCCACCTGCTCCGTGAGTCCTGAGGCAAAGGAGAACAATCGGCGGAACGGAACATATTCTCCGAACGGCACCAGATGTACTTTGTCGTAGCGCGACATCCAGCTGCCATCCGGCCCGACCAATGCCGCGGAGTTATGCACCTCGACTGCCTGAGCGTCCGCCGTGGCTAGCATTATCCACTCCGAGGCCACCGGTCAGCACCCAGGAATAGTCCAGCCGGGCCACATTGCTGATGGTGTCGCGAAATGTCGGATCGGTGGTGTAAAACGGCGCGGGCGACTCCGGCCAGACCACCAGATCAGGATGTGGCCCCGACTGCATCGGGGCCAGACTAATCGTCGTCAGGTCGCGCAGTGTGCCTTCGAAGTATTCCTTGGTCCAATCCGCGCCTTCCAGGATTGGAATGTTCTGCTGCACCAGCAGCGCAGAATGGTCCGTAGGAAAAGGCGCAGGGTTAAGCAGCCTGCCAATCTGCAAAACGCCAGCTGCGATCAAAGTTACAAGCGCCAGTCGCCTGCGCTGCTGGCGGCGAACCAAAAATGCCGCAGCCATGGCGGTATTCACCACCATGATTTCAAAAGATAATCCGTAAACCCCGGTGACACGAGCGATTCGTGCCAGCGGAATGTTATCCACTTGCGTGATGCCTAGCAGCCCCCAGGGAAAACCAGAAACGCGTGCCCGCAGCAGTTCCGCCGCGACCCAAGCCGCAGGAGCCAGCAAGAGAGCTCGGCGGCTATATTGGTCGCGTCCTGCCAACAAGCTAACGATAAGTCCGAAAGGTCCGAAGTACAGCCCCATGTACAGACAGAAGAGAATCAGAATTCCAAGTGCAGAAAACAGACCTAGCCCGCCGAATTTCTGCATGGTGGGCATGATCCAATAGCAGGTGCCCGCATACCAGGCAATCCCGCACCCATAGGCTAGCAAAAACGCCTGTAGGGGTTTGGCGGGGATAAGCTTGATGCCTCCCTCAAGCTGCAGCGTCTCCGGCGCGCGTGCGTGTAACAGAGCCAGCAACAAAGGAGCAACCGCGAACCAGCACAGGAAATACAAATCGGGCAGAGGGAATATCACAATCTGTAGGCCGGCAGACAGAACTACCAGCAGCCATGCGGATTTATGTATCCCTAACACTTTGAGAGAATAACAAACCCAGCGACCGGGCCATCTAAAGTTGAGATTGGAGCAATCGCATATTTTTCAGGCTATGCGCAAACTGGCATTATCGGATAACATTGCTGCTGGAATGCGGGGCTTGGCGACTCCAACGATGCGCACTTACAACTCTTCAGTATTCGTCGGAACCCCACGGTCGGAGGTTCTCGGCGCCGGCAAACATGGTGATCTAGCGCAAGGTGCGGAGGCTATTCCGCAGCCCTGATTCGCCATTCTTCGAATGTCATCTCCCCTGCAACCCGGAAATTCTGCTTCTAACCGCGTACGCATTGTCGTGGCCACTTCGGTCATGCTCACCTTTATTTCATACTGGCGAGCCGCCGCTATTGTGCTCAACGATCTCGGGTCATCGGCCTTTTATGCTGCCGGCATCGCCGAACAGGCCATTGGGAAATCTGCTCCCTGGTTCATCCTTGCGGTCATGCTCTTCTCGTTCACCGTGCGCGCGGTCTACGTGGAGAGCTGTTCCATGTTCGTCCGGGGAGGCGTCTACCGCGTCGTAAAGGAAGCACTGGGCGGCACCCTGGCAAAGGTCAGCGTCTCGGCGCTGATGTTCGATTACATCCTTACGGGACCGATCTCTGGCGTGTCGGCCGGGCAGTACATCGCTGGGCTCATAAACGACATATTCATCACTGCCGACGCACATGGCTGGATCCCTCGCGCCGTCCACAGCATGTTTGGCGGTACTCCTCACGTCGATGTTAACTGGACCTCGGTTGTCTTTGCCCTTGCCGTTACGGTCTACTTCTGGTGGGAGAACACCAAGGGGATTACGGAGTCCAGCGAAAAAGCTCTGAAGGTAATGCAGATCACCACCGTGATGGTTGTGATCTTGCTTACGTGGTCGGCGATCACGCTTTTGAAGCAGGGTTATCAAACGGTGCCCCTGCCGACTCCCGAGCACTTGAAGTTCAGTGCCGAATCCCTCGGTTTTCTAAAACATACCGACTTAGCGTCGGATCTAGCCCGAAAGTTCGGACTGTTCGGAATCCTGATTGCCTTCGGCCACTCCGTTCTGGCCATGAGCGGCGAAGAGTCGCTTGCTCAGGTCAACCGTGAACTCGCCCATCCCAAGCTCAAGAACCTAAAGCGTGCCGCGATCATCATCGCGATCTACAGCTTCGTATTTACCGGGCTAACGGCGCTGCTTTTCGTGATGATTATCCCGGACTCCGTCCGGATTCCGGTGTATAAGGACAACCTGATTGCCGGCCTGGCCATGTATTTATGGGGCCCGCAGGTCTTGAAGCTGATATTCCGCGCTTTCGTGGTGGTAGTTGGATTCCTGATTCTGTCGGGCGCAGTCAACACCGCCATCATTGGATCGAATGGCGTGTTGAACCGGGTTTCGGAAGATGGAGTACTTACCGACTGGTTTCGCCAGCCACACCCGCGCTTCGGCACCACATACCGGATCGTCAACCTGGTGGTTTTTTTCCAGATCTTCACCATTCTGGCCAGCCACGGCAATGTCTATCTATTGGGCGAAGCCTACGCCTTTGGCGTGATCTGGAGTTTCACCTTCAACAGTCTGGCCATGCTGGTGTTGCGCTTCAAATACAAGGGTGAGCGCGGCTGGAAGGTTCCGCCCAATATCACAATCGGCGGCCGCGAAATTCCTTTGGGGCTGGCCTCGGTATTCCTAGTATTGTTTTCAACCGCAATCGTGAACCTGTTCACCAAGTCGATTGCCACGGTGGCGGGGGTTTCTTTTGCAGCCGCATTTTTCCTGATCTTCACCGTTTCCGAAAAAGTAAACCGTAAGAAACATGCCCTGGCGCAACAGGAAATGAAGGAGCATTTTCAGTTACTCCACAGTGACCGGGTGGAGCGCAGCGGGCTTGGCATCCGCGCCGGCAACGTGCTGGTCACGATCCGCGACTACAACACCCTGACGCATCTGAAATGGGTGCTGGAGAGGACCGACACCAAAGATCAAGACATTGTCGTGATGTCGGCCCGCGTCAGCCAGTTTGGAACTGCCGCCTACGACCTGGCAACCGAGCAAATCTTCAGTGACTACGAGCAGCACCTGTTTACAAAGGCTGTCTCGATTGCGGAAGGCTTTGGAAAACACATCTCCCTGCTGGTTGTGCCGGCACGCGACGTGTGGTCCGCCATTGTGCAGACCGCAATCAACCTCGATTCAGCCGCGGTCGTTTCCGGTCTTTCCAGCAAGATGACCGCACAGGAGCAGGCATTTGAATTAGGTCGTGCCTGGGAAGCAACTGAAGAGCCCAAGAAGCAGTTCGTGTTGCAGATTGTCCATCCCAACCAAAAAGTGGATACCTTCCGTATCGGGCCGCACACCCCCACGATGAAGACCGAAGATGTGCACCTGGTCCACCGTCTGTGGCTCAACATCACCCAGGAGCCCGGCATGGATAAGTTGCATCATCACGACCTGCTGACCGAGGCGCTCACCCGTTTCGCCCGCGACTATTCTGGCCCAGAACGCGATCGCATTCTCGAAGAACTCCGCAAGTCTGGGGCCACAGTTACGACTCGCCCGGTCGGGCGCTCCGACGCGACTGAAGAAATAGTCCCGATAGATGACGCGAATCCCCCTCATAAGTAGTACGGCGAACGTACGAGTCAAAACACTGATTGTTAAAACGCGAGGAAACCGCGGATTTCTTAGTTCTCAGTTCCCAGTTTGCTGCGTAGGAACTCGACCATTTCGGGAGTTAGGTAGTTTGGGGGCTGGATTCGAAATGTGGGCTTTCCTGTCATGGATTCCAGAGAAATCCCATTCCACACAGCTCTCTTCGAAGATTCATGCAGAATGACGGCATCTGCCTGATCAAGATACTTCTGCGCGGAGACTTTGAAGTCAGCAGTCGAGGGATCGAGGACGGAGAGATACAGATCGGGTCGCACGAATCCTAGAACGCTATTGGATTCGAGAATTACGTTCTTCACTTCTTCAAGGCGGCGACGAATCGAAGGCATGGCGTCATACAACCGACCTTGCTGAGTTCTTACCCAATAGACGTGAGCAGCTCCTGCAGCCAGGAAGCGCGAGGTATCGGATCTTCCCGAAGCATCTCGCTCTTCGGAAATCTCCCAGGAGTGGTCGGGGCTGGCGCAGTGGCACTGCTTGCCGTTCTTGGCACAGATACCGTGGCCATACTGGGTGATCTTCATCGCGGTCCACTGATACTCACGGCAGAGCCGCTATGATTCCCGCCACTACGCTGGTCTTGCCTACGTTGCGGGAGTGCCCGCCGATGACTACCAAAGCCATGAATTCACTCTTTGCGCGCCAGGCGAGCCAGCGCGGCGAGTTCCTTTAGATATCCGCGCACCGGACGGGCCGGAGTTCCCCAGAAGGCAACTCCTTTCCCCCGCATGACTTTGTTAGGAAGGACGCCACTTTGTCCACCCAGCATCACACCTTCTTCGATGCGCGCATGCTCACCGATGCCTACCTGGCCACCGATCACAACGTTCTTTTCCACCACGATACTTCCCGAAAAGCCAGTCTGGGCGGCTACCACCACGTCTTCCCCAATTCGTACGTTGTGGCCGATATGCACCAGATTGTCGATCTTCGATCCTCGCCCGATGCGGGTCTCCTCCAGTGCCCCTCGGTCGATGGTCGTGTTCGCCCCAATTTCTACGTCGTCTTCGATCACCAACCGCCCGACCTGCGGGAACTTATGGTAGCGTCCAGTTTCCTTATCGCGCACGTACCCGAAGCCATCGCTGCCTAACACCACACCGGAATGAATGATTACCCGGTCACCGATCTGGACCCCAGGATAGATCGTCACATTGGGATAGATGGTGCATTGCTTTCCCATTGCGACATTGGCGCCAACGACGCTATTCGCACCAACCTGGCTTCTGTCTCCCACCTTGACGCCTTCGCTGAGGATCACGCGTTCCGCGATCGAGACATCCTTCCCCAGCCGGGCAGACAGGTGAACCACCGCACTCGGATGAGCGCCCAGTCCCGGTTGATGCGGAGGATTCAGGAGCTCAGCAGCCAGGGCAAAGACCAGCCGCGGCTGACGCGCAATGAGCACCGGCTTGTCGGCGTTCACAGACGTCGCAAATTCTCCCGCGACAACTGCGGACGCGGGCGACGCAAGCGCGCGGCGAAGGTTCTTTTCGTCTTCTACAAAAACCAATGTTCCCGGTGAGGCCGAGTCGATGCTCGAGATTCCGGACAGTCCGACACTGGAATCTCCAACCACCCGGGCTTGCACCGCTTCGGCAATCTCTCGCAACGAGCGCTTCATGATCCTCTTTTTATACGTTTAACCAGGGAAAGGAAAGCCGGGTCTAGAATGCCATCATGGAGAAGAAGGTCTTTTGGATCGTCTTCGTCGTGCTCGGTCTGGTAGCAGATTTTATGTTACCGATCTGGTGGTCGCTGATCGCCACTGTTCCAATCGTCTTCCTCGCGTGGTGGATCGCCTACCGCAGTGACTGGTTCAGTTAGTAGAGCCGCGGCTGTCCTTCCGGCCGAGTCTTCCAGCGGCGGTGCACCCACAGCCACTGCCCGGGATATTTACGAACGTAGTCCTCAATGATTTTGGTGAATAGAGCGGTATTGGCCATGATATCCGCCTCGTCGTTCCCGGTGCGAATCAGCTCCACGGCTGGATCGAACTTCAGCCGGTATTTACGCAGAATCGGATCCCACACCGTAAATCCAGGGACTACCGCCGCATCCGTGCGCAAAGCAATCCGGGCCATGCCACTCGCCGTGCATGCCGGAATGCCGAAGAAGTCCACGAATATTCCCTGCGGCGGGGTCATATTGGTGTCCATCAAAATCCCCACAGTCTCTCCCGCCCGCATCGCGCCAATCAGCCCGCGAACGAAATCATCCTTGTCGACGGTCTTATTGCCATGCATGGTGCGGTAGGTGCGAATCATCTGGTCGAGCAGCGCATTGTCCATGGGCCGCATGACCACATGCAGGGGATGGCCGTGCAGGGAATGGGCAAAGGCCGAGAGTTCCCATGCTCCCAGGTGGGCGGTTAAGAACAAAACTCCCTTGCCGCGATCAAGTGCTGTCTGGAAATTCTCAAAACCTTCATAAATCACTACCTTGCCCACATTTTCGCGAGTGTAGGTGGGAAAAAGGCAGAGCTCGGCCAGTTGCCGCCCCAGCGAAGTGAACTCTTGGCGAAGAATTCGCGCCCGCTCGCGACGGGACATTTCAGGAAAAGCAAGTTGTAGGTTACGCAGCCCGACGCGCCGCAGGCGCACATGCACGAAGTAGATAGTCCAGGCCAGGGAGATGGCGGCAGCTCGCGCCAAAGGCCGTGGCAAACTGCCCAGGAACTTTACGATTAACCAGACTAATGCGTACTCGAGTCGCTGACGCATTGGGAGGAAGCGTGGCGAAGGTATCGCCCCGGCGGTGCAACTGTCAAACTGGGACGGGCGAGCCGCCCGTCCCTACCTCATACCTAGTCCTACTTAGCTGCAACCTTTGCCCACTTCGACAGTGTTTGTAGAAATGGATAGGCCCCGGCCGGAGCATCAACGGTTCCCTGCAATGAGGTCCGGAAAGGCACCATGCGGCCATAGAAGTCGCGTGTGCTGTCCTTGTCCTGCTTGATGGCGGCGCCGCTCAACTCCAGGCCGGCGAACACCCCACGCGCACGCGAGTAGCTCAGCACCTGGGCCCGCAGCTTCCAGTCGGTATCGGCTGCAGCATGCCGGCCTACCGGTCCGGCGGCGACGCTGGCGTCAGCCCCCAGCTTGAACTTGCTGGAAAGCAGATTCTTCATGCCGTCCTGATTCATAATCAGCATCACCAGATCCACCGCCTGGCCCCCGATCTGCAGCCCAAAGCTTCCACCTTCAACAACCATAAAGGCGGGCGCACTCCAGCCTTTAGGTGTGCGGCAACTGGCCACGCCGCGTCCATAGCGGGCGCCGACGATGAAACCGCCCTTTAGCATGGATGGGACCACGGCGACGCACTCAGCCGAGCCCAGTACTTCTTCCGGTATGCCTTGGTCAGGGGCACCTTGAATCTCGTTGAGAACGTCGCTGGCCGACTTAATGCGGTCAACAGCTTTGCTATCACTTTCCTCGTCAGCAGCTAAAGCCATCGTGGACAGAGAGATAGCCAGGCAAAGAAACAGGAGCTTCTTCATCGATTCCTCAATTTGTTCGGATCTGGATTAGCAACCGTATGATTCTAAAGGATTCCGACTTTGGGGAAATGGTTATCTGTGGATATTGGCAGGAACAAGGAATGAAAACGCCAGGAACCGGCACCACTCTGCTTGCTTCCCCAGACGTCCCCCCGCTGCCCACCCCTATCGTTCCGACCGGTGCAGCGAAGTAGTCTCTCCCTTTGGTCGAAATGGAAACCAAGCGAAAAGCGATCGTAGCTGAAGGTGTGGGGGGCTTTCTTGCGTATCAACCAAAAAAATCGGGGCTGTCCATGGTGACCCTAAATCTCCATGTCCAACCCCGTCTCCCAGGTTCTGTGGTAGGTGAAACGAGTATGCTTCACCCCCTGAAAAGCGACAAGATTACTGAGGCCAGTGTCCTAAAGTAACCCGTCTCTGGTACCCCCCATTACCCCACCTCACCACACGTGGCAGGCATTCTCCCGCACCATGGGTTGGCCCTTTTTGCAGCCAAAGGCCTTTTGGAACTCCGGCATATTTGACACCACTCCGTTGACCCGGAATTCCGGCGGAGAATGCGGATTCGATTGCGCGATCAGACGCAACAGCTCAGGCGTCCAGGTAGAGCACCACGTCTGCCCGTACGCTAAGAAGAATTTCTGTTGCGGGGTCAATCCGTCGGAGCCGGGTTCGCCTTTCGCCGCGGCAGGATCAGTGTTCTGCAAAGCCTTCAGGGCAATTCGAACGCCACCATTGTCGGCGGTGTTTTCGCCCAATGTCAGCTTGCCATTGAGTTTGGTTCCGGGAGTAGCTTCGAAACCTGAATATTCATCAGCGACGCATTTGGCGCGTTGATCGAATTCCTTTCCATCCTCGGCAGTCCACCAATCGCGCAGGTTGCCATTGGGATCGAACTGGCGACCTTCATCGTCGAAGCCATGGGTCAGTTCGTGTCCAATGACCGCGCCCACCGCGCCATAGTTGATTTCGTCCCCCACGGTCTTGTCGAAGAATGGAGGCTGCAAGAATCCGGCGGGAAAATTCACCGTGTTGAGTTGCGGATCGTAGTACGCGTTTACCGTAGGCGGAGTCATGCCCCACTCGCCGCGATCCACCGGTTTGCCGATCTTCGCCAGTTGGCGGCGAAATTCAAATTCGCTGCTGCGGTATGCGTTGCCCAACGCATCGCCGCGAACAATTTTCACACTGGAATAATCGCGCCAATGATCCGGGTAGCCGATTTTGTCCTCGATCTTATGCAGCTTGGCCAACGCCTCTTTCTTAGTGGCAGGTGTCATCCAATCCAATTGGTCGATATCTTGCCCCATCGACTCTTCCAGCGCATTCACCATCTTCAACATGCGCTGCTTGCCATCCGCGCCGAAGGTGCGATCAACATAAGCTTGACCCAGAGCCTCGCCCAGGTCACGGTCTACTGCCTGAACGCAGCGCCGCCAGCGCGGGCGCTGCACCTTCTGTCCGGTCAACTTTCGTCCGTAAAAATCGAAATGTTCATCGGCAAACGCAGTGGGAAGCATGGATGAAGAATTAAAAACCAGTTGCCACTTGAGATAAGTCTTCCACTGATCGAGCGGAGCGCTGGTGACCAGTCCGTTCACGCCCTTGAAGAAATCGGGCGTGTAGACCAGATAATGCACCGTGGCGGGAGCACCTATCCCGCTGAGGTAGTCGTCCCAGGAGAAGTTCGGCGTCAACGCCCGCAACTCTGCAGGCGTCATCTTGTGGTTGAGGTTGGCGGGATCCCGTCGCTTGACGATATCCATGGAACTTTTCGCCAGTTGAGTTTCCATGTCCATCACCACCTTGGCATCGGCGGCGGCCTTGGTGGGGTCCTCTCCCAATAGCTCGAAAACCTTCTGCAGATGCGCCACATACTGCTGCCGGGTCTCAATCGACTTGGCGTCGTCTTTCAGGTAATAGTCACGATCGGGAAGACCTAAGCCGCCCTGGTCCGCGGATGCAACAACCTTCGAAGCATCATCCAGGTCCTGCCCTTGTCCAAATCCGAATAGTGGTGTCTGCGCCCCTGAATTGCTTCCGGGTAACAGCGCGAATGTAATCTGGTGCAGGTGTGCGACCTCTTCCGCTAACTGCTTCTTATCTTTCAGCGCACTAATACGAGCGAGTTCTGACTCAATCGCTTTGACGCCTTTGGCGTCGATCGCGCCCTCGTCCATGCACGACGCGTAGTAGTCGCCAATCTTCTGTTCGACCGCGCTGCGATTGGGGTTCTCGGCCGACGCCTTTTCCAGCGTGTCGCGTAGCACTCCCTGGTTCCACAACGCGAGTTTGGAACCGTGGGACCATGATGACTGGTCGGAGGGAATGGGATTGGCGGCGATCCACTTCTTGCATGAGTACTGGTAGAAGTCGACACAGGGATCGATGCCTTTATCGATCAGGCTCAGGTCGAAATGGTCAGGCTCGGTGGGCACCTGCGCAGGGCCAGTTTGCGCTTGGGCTTGCACCAGGAAGAAGGAAAGCGGAATCAGAGCAAGCAGAGCTCTTTTGAATAGCAAAGCGATATCTCCTTGTGGCGAGCTTTAACTCGTCAGACGGCCACAAGAATACACCCGTAGAGGTAGGGATTGTCACGTGCGAGCAGAAGCAAAAGCTGCAGGAAGAGCGCTATATATTGAAAAAACTACTTTGCCGTTACCAGTGAATGGGTGATGGCGTGTACGGAGAGCGCAATGCGGTTCTGAACTCCCACTTTCCGCATGAGCTTGGCAACGTGAGCTTTGACGGTGCGCTCTTCAATGCCCAGCGCGGAGCCGATCTCTTTGTTGGAACGCCCTGCTACCAGCATCTCTAGAACTTCCTTTTCGCGGTCGGTAAAGGTCACGCGGCCTGCTGGGAAGATGCGTCCAGGGGCTGAACTGACGCGCTCAATGAACATCGAGAGCACGCGGCGCGGAGCCCAGACCGAACCGGAGTTAACAATGCGAATGGCTTGGACAAATTCCTTGGGCGACGCGGCTTCGTCGACGTATCCCTTGGCGCCTGAGGCGATAGCTTTGAGGATGGTCTCTTCGTCCATGCCGGAGCCAGTTACAATGATGCGAAGGTCAGGACGGGAAGCTTTCAGGCTGGCCATCAGGTCAAACAAATTCTGGCCGCTGCGATTTCCCAGCAATACCAAATCGATACTCTGTAGAGTGCTGATGTCAGGAAGACTGGAAGAAATTAATTCGAAATCTGATTCTGAATCGAAAAGGGCCCTGAACCCTACAAAACGAAGTGGGTCGCTCTCAACCACAGCAATGCGAATGAGAGGTTTCTTGGCCGGCGCTGCTTTCATAGGATCGTCACCTGGGTTCTGCTTGAATAGAATAAGCACAATTGTTCTCGGATGGAATGCTTCGTAATACATCGGCAATTACGGGGGTAACATGATATTGGGGCGAATGAATGGGGAAAGTTCAATGAGATTGCAGAGCAAGATCGTGCGATTAATGGTTCTATGCGTTGTAGTTGCAACTCTGGCCGTCGCGCAGGCGCCGTATCAGCCGAAGTTCCCCGGCGACCCGGCACGCTCGGATTCAGAAGCTCAGGCATTGGGTTACATGCGCACAGTCTTGCGGGCCCAAAAGCAGTACAACAAAAAATACGGCAAGTTCGCCGATTCCTTGAACTCGTTAGTACATACCGGATCATTTACCAAGCGAATGGCGGCAACTGATCGCGGCGACTACAAGGTGGGGTTCCGCTCAAAGAAAGACGGCTTTCAGCTAACCATGACTCCCAAAGAGCTGGATGCACAACACCGCTCATTTTATGCGGAAGATGATGGCATCATTCACACCGAGGAAGACAAGGCAGCCACCGATTCCTCTCCGGTGGTAAAGTAAGTTAAGAACCGGGCGTGATTTCGGCCGCTTTGTCATTGCGGAAGACGACGATCAGGGGATTGCCGCCGTTTGGATAATGCAGTGTTCTTACCGACGAGTCGCTCGATTTGTCGGGCATTCCCATGCCGATGGCGAAGTCGGCCTGAAGCTCATTCATGCCCGGTTTCACCTGATGATTATCAATCGCGCTCCATACATCGGCCGGCCAATGCTTATATAGATCGTGCGGATCCTGAATGAACAACATTTCGTCGGAGTAAATCTGAAACTCTCCTGCCTTGGTTGACCCGATGGGAAAGGCAAAGCTCTTACCATCTTTTTCAAAGACAGCCATGACCTGGCGCTGGTCCGGCGAGCCGGGTGAGGCATCGAGCACTACGTTTTTGACATTTAACTTTTCGAGTGGAAGCAGTAATCCTGCACCATTTGAAAAGTCCGACTTTTTTCGCGCCGGATCAAAAGGATAGTAGGTGTAGCGGTAACCTTCCTTGACCCACACTGGCTGCTCGGTCAACTGCCGCGCACTTTTCAGATCGTAGGGCCGCAACTTTTTGGGGGTGACGTAATAGTCGGCCTTGAGCGGAGCGCTTGCTTCGCCGTCTCTTCCTGTTTGGCCTCGGAGCGCCGCTGGTAGACGATGTAGCCGGCCCGCGCGGCGCTGACCGCAATCGCGACTGCCAGGACAATTTGAATTCTCTGTTTCGCTTCGGAGGTCATTCGTAATTTTAAGGAATTAAACCAGAGTTCTCCGGCGGCTAGGCTTCTTCCAGCAGTTGTTGGAACCAGCGTTCGCCCGTCCGGCCTTCGGTCACATCCGAGATTCTCCGGCCGACGCGGGTTGCGACGTCAAGAAAGGTAATGCCGCGCGTCATGTAGTGTTCGGCGTTGTCGCGCACTTCAGCAAACTTTTCGGGATACTCCGCGGCCAAAGTAGCCGCGCCGATTCCGGCCACGACCAGGCCCGCGGTATGCTTGCCTTTCAATAGTAGAAGCAATCCTGTTGCCACCGATCCGGCCACCAGTGCTGTCTTCCAATTCTCCATCACTTCCTCCAGGTGAGAATTCAATTGTTATACTGCCACGAAACCATACGGAGGACTTGGATGCGGAAAATCCGCTTTGCAGTCCTGATTTTCTTCGTTTTTCTACTGACTCTAACCACGGTATCCAAACCAAGGAACGGGCCCGCGACCTCGGCATTCCTTTCGACGGTACTCCCGGACCTAACAACGCTATCACCGACGTGAAGAGGCGTGGAAGTGGGCCACACCACCCTGATCGCCGGTGACGGCCCGCTCAAAGTCGGGGTCGGGCCGGTGCGGACCGGAGTCACCGCCATCTTGCCTCGCGGCAAGAATTCCCGACCCCGTTTCGCCGGATGGTTCACCCTCAACGGCAACGGCGAAATGACCGGCACCACCTGGATGGAAGATCGGGCTTTCTCGACGGGCCGGTGATGATCACCAACACCCACAGCGTCGGCGTGGTCCGCGACGCCGTCATCGCCTGGAAGGTCAAGCGCGGTGCCCGACATGGAAGGCTACTGGTGGTCCTGCCGGTCGTTGCCGAGACCTGGGACGGCTATCTCAACGACATCAATGGATTTCACGTCAAGCCCGAACACGCCATTCAGGCGCTCGACACCGCCCAGGCGGCGCCAGTCGAAGAGGGAACGTAGGCGGCGGCACCGGGATGGTCTGCAATGAATTCAAAGGCGGGATTGGCACCTCGTCGCGCGTGCTCTCCGCCAAAGCAAGGCGGCTACACCGTCGGCGTCCTGGTCCAATGCAACTACGGACAGCGCGACCAATTGCGGGTTGCCGGAGTCCAGGTAGGAAAAGAAATTCCCGATGGCACATCCGCGAGGACGACCGGCTCGATCATCGTAGTGGTCGCCACCGACGCGCCACTGATTCCTGACACAATTGAAACGCGTAGCGCGCCGGGTGTCGTTTGATGC
>CAWGQZ010000032.1:0-17228 GCA_963824805.1 uncultured Acidobacteriaceae bacterium
GCGCCCTTATCGGCGCAATTTCAATTCGCTGCGTCATGATCGGCAAGAGAATTGCAGTCTCACGAATATCGAGCCACTTCTCGGACGCGAATCCGCTGACACTATTCCCCTTCACCGAGGCTGGAAATTGCCCAGCATCCGGACGCCCTGGTTCCCATGTGCCAACATCCACGTAACAAATCCAATGTTTGCCAGCCGAATGCATGGCGGACACTGTGCTGGCGGGAGTGTCGACACCGTCGGAATCGATAATGCTTTGTGCCGGCAGGCTGCTGGCTGAAGGAACCTTCGAAAGCCACCAAGTCCACGAGGTGTTCACCGGAGGTATCCACATTCCGTCATTCTTAGGTGGAGTGCAGACTCCGTTGACAACGGTGTTAGGGGGATCGCAGGCCGGGGGCGGAGGCGGAGTGCACGTTCCATTAACCAGGGTGTTTGGAGGTTTGCAGCTCGAAGGCGGGGGCGGAGGCGTGCCCGTACCGGTCCCGGACATGGCCACAGATTTCGAATCAGAGTTACGCCGCCGGTTGCGTCCGGAATAAAAGGCGATTGTCAGAGAATTGCTGAAATTTCCCGCGGAGGATGGCAAGAATTTCACGAGAAAAGTGGCGCTGCTACCGGGACTCAACGTTAGCGGTAAGCTGGGCCCGCTCACGTCGAACTCCCGTCCTCGCGCATTGACACGAGTCAAAACCAGCTTGGATCCGCCCGGATTCCTGATGGTCTCCGTTTGAGTGCGGCTGCCGGCCACGGCCACGTTCCCGAAATGAATTGCCGAGGGGTTAGTCACAATGGACTGGGTAAAAACGACGGTAGAAGAGAAAATCAGAAAAAGGCTAAGAAGAAGAAATCGCGCTAGATTCAGACACGTGGACTGAGGGAGTACGGGCTGCATCAGGTCTTGCCTCCGAGGGGATTTGGGACGACGTAGCGGTTCGTCGAGCGACTGGGCCAGTGCTGAACGAATATTGAGCTCAGCCTATGCAGGGAGAAGCAACCGGTCAACGTATCGAAAGGGATGTGTACCTGACCTATTGATCGGTAAAACAAAAAAGGCGCGAAGCTTACCCTTCACGCCTTAAAAAAATGTATCTGAATTCGCTTCAGCTTGCTCTGCGGCTGAAGCTTTCGGGTTCGTGTCCACAATCGACGCAGGTTGAGGTTACTTCCTTGCGGCGCTCGCGCAGCCGGTCGGCGAAATTCGACCAACGTGACCCGACCCCGGTCGGGCTCATCTCAATCTGCACTCCATCGCCGGTGGGCGGGACGAGACGGCTGGGATTGAGTGCTTCCTCCTGTTCCGGAGTTATTGCTTCACTCCCTAAAGCAGACCCGCCCTTCATGGGACCAGTCGCGCCTGTGCCTTGTGTCATCTGCGCCGTGGTGGGAGTGATATTGCGATCGGTGGCCTCCCGATGCATGACTGGCCCCCCCACCCACTTGGAGCGATAGCGCCGTTCATAGTCGGCCCAACGGTCGGCTGATTCCACATCGTTCTGGTTGTAGGGAGGAAATTTCTCGATCTCAGCTTTATCCAGCGGCACCTGAAAATCGCCCTCATGGTTTGGCGACGCATTTAAGCCATCAGCGGGGACAACGAATCTCTTACTTGAAAGCCAGCCGCCTGTATCCACCACGATATAGCGGATGTCAGCGCTAGCATGATCGAAAATGACGTCGTCGATTTTTCCCAACTTCTCATCGTTGCGTCCATAGACATGCGCACCCCGGATGTCGCCATCTTCATTATCCAAAAACCGGTAGTCGCGAAGAATCCCTAAGTGGGCCATAAGACCTCCTATGAAATATGCTTCACTTCAAAATGCAATTCTTGGATGCACGCGGGAAGTTTGGGGTGCGCTGAAGAATTTCCTTGGCGGGAATCCCCATCATCAACAAATATCCAATTGGGATATTCCTCAGTGGATTTCGATTTTGGCAATGTTTGACAAGTTACCGTGAACGTTTCACATCTCCCGCCAGATGTATACTTCTGGCCCTAGACGCATGGCCCTGAAAAATGAAAATCACTCGACGAAGGCTGAATGGAGCATCGTACGCGCAATGACCAAGCCCCGGCCCGCCGGTGTTCTGCTGGTTCTCGCTATTGCTGGCCGTCTCCTGGGGTCAAGAGCAAAAAACGCAGAGCCCCTCAACTAGCAGCATGACGTCCGTTAATCCGGATGCAACGTTCGTCGTGGGCGGTGATCCTGATTGGATGGCCGTCTCCGAGGATGCCGTGTGGGTGACCAGTTCCAAGCTAAATCTGGTCACCGAACTCAGAGCGGCCAGCAATGTTATCGGTCGCAGAATCCCCGTCGCCGATCCGTGTTCAGGACTGGTTGCTGCATTCGGTAGCCTTTGGATTCCCAGTTGCGGCAACCACGAGCTTGTTAGGGCCGATCTCAAGACGGCGAAAGTTCAGGCTCGAATTCCCCTAGCTCCTGCCGATTCCGAAGGCTGCATTGCGGCAGGCGCCGGGAGCATCTGGATCGCAAGCAGCGCCGCGGGTGTCCTGTCTCGAATTGACCCCCGCAGCAACTCTGTAGTCGGGTCAATCTCCGTGCCGTCTGGATCCTTCTGCCCAGTATTCGGCGACGGGTTTGTGTGGGTCACATCGACCACCCATAGCCTACTTACCAAAGTGGATCCCGCCAGCAACCGTGCTATTGCGGAGATATTCGTGGGAAAGAATCCCCGGTTCGCCACCACCGGTGCCGGTTCCGTTTGGACACTCAATCAGGGGGATGGAACCATCTCCCGCGTCGAGATGAAATCCGCGAGACTCATCTCCAATATTCCCGCCGGCCTTGCTGGCCATGGCGGAGAGATAACCTTCGGGCTCGGTTGCGCATGGGCAACCATAATTGGTACTCCACTTACGCGCGTCGAGGCAAAAGGCAACTTAGTGGTGCATCGGTGGAAAGGCAACGGCGGGGACAGCGTTCGGGCCGGTCATGGCTCAATCTGGTTGACTGATCTAAAGGGCGGTCTTGTTTGGCGGATTTCACCGGATAGGTTGTAAAGCTAGGATTGTGCAGGGGGTACGAAGCCCACCCTCGCGGGAGCAGACGAGGGTGGACCCCGTGAAAGGAAATCGTACTATGGTGCAGGTTTCTCCGGGGCCTTCTTCATTGCCGCCGGCTTCGGCTTCCAAAAATCCGGATCAGCTTTCACCCACCTTTCCGGCGGATAGCTCATCCGGGGATTGAACGAAAACAGGTTGCTTTGCCTGGATTCCAGAGCCTGGGTTTCCAACTCGGCAAGTTTCTTCATGCCGTCTTCGCCCATCGCAGCCACAAAATCCTTGTCCTGTGCGAACTCCTTGTCGATGTCGGCTGCGGATTTTATCGCGGTGAACACCACGTACGTGCTATTTGGCTGTTGGCCGTAAACTACTTCATAGGTAGCCCAGTGTGCATCAGGCACCTTCTCATAGGCTGCCAGCACCAGCTTCACGATATCATCCCAATCTTTACCGTGGCCAGGACGGACCTGAAAGAGAGCGATTTCGAAGTAGCGCATGTGAGCGATATCGACGTTTGGCCGCAAGCTCTGGTCTTCGCGATATGCCAACAGTGTTGAATCCATATCACTCAGTAGCTCTCCATCGGTCACCATGGCGTGATCGAGCGCAGTCGCTAGCGCTGGGTTCTTTTGAGTGTTCATGTAGTCCTTCTCTATCCCGTCAAACGAATCGTAAGGAAACAGGAACAACGATCGCGGCCTGCCAGAGATCGAATCGACCGCTAGATAGTTCGTGGGCACTTTCGCCTTGGTGACTGCCTGAACAAACGCACTCTCGCTCTTTTCGTGAACCGTCCCCGCCTTGCCCGGCTTCAGGTACTCACGATAGAGCGCCAGCACTTTGGGTGGCGGCTGCACCTCGGATGTATCCTGTGCCGCTACCAATCCAATTCCTCCAACTAAGAGCGACAGCCCCAACAACACCCCTGTGAACTTTTTCATGGATGCGAACCTCCTCAGGTTGCAATTCTCGATTTTCGGAAGGGCCTACCCAGAGCGTTCCGGGAGGAAACGCTTCAAGATGGGCGGAGGGTACCCGAGAATCGTAGGCAAGTCAAGGAACGGTGACAGGGTGTGTCAGTTAGCACATGATATGTCCGGTTGAGATAGCACATGATATGTCCGCTTTGCGGGCGGTGAGGTTGAGAGACCATGCGGGGCATGGAATCTTATCCGAAGGCCGCGATGGAGCGGGCGATGAAAGTACAGGACGATTCCCACTTTCCACCGTCCCGACGGCGGCTGGTTAACCAAAACCAGACATCTCATGTGCTACGAAAAGCGGACATTTTAGCTTGCTTACAGACAGGAACGGTGCGCTGTCGAAGAATCAACGTGGTGCGGACGAGTACGTCCGCGCCACATCTTCTAACGCGATACGGCAGCAAAAAGATCGGAGTGGATCAGCGACTGGAATTGCTTGTCGTCGGTCTTAAAGTGGAACTGCAGGTTCTGGCTGTCGGAGTTAACGCTCACGTTGTCGAGGGCAATTTTCTCAACCGGAGAGGCAGCCATCTTCTTGTAGAGCATCCCGGCCTTTACCAAGGAGGACAGCGTAGCTGCGGTCATCGAATCCGAGGTGACCACGTCCAGATCAAACTTCACCCCGTTGGTGAAGTTCATGGTGTAGCGTGAACCCAACAGACGTTTCTTTACGGTTTCGTAATCGGCCAATTTAGCAGCATCGCCCAGTGCCGAACGCATCATGTTTTGGGTTCCGCTTTGGTCGAGAACGCTCCAAACGGAACCCGACTCTACCGAGCCGATCATGTCGGCGAATTGATTGTTGGCGTCCAAAGTAGAGGTGTAACCATCACGTGCATCGAGCGCGCCCTTCACTGCGCTGGCATCTCCAAAAAGCAACGAACCATCGTCCAGGAAGGTCATCTGCATTCCGCTTCCCATGGAATAGAGATCGGCTTTGCGATATTTCACGGGACGGATTCTGTTTATCCGAATCTTTTTAAGTACCGTGGCCTGCTGAAACTCGCCCGTGGCAATACCCACCACGCGGAGCGAGGTCTTGGTGCGGTACGAAGCGAAGGTGAGCTGGTCAACATCCCGGTCAGCAATGATTCCAACGCCCTTGAGAGCATCCTCGAAGGCCTTCATGGCAGGGGGCAAAACCTGCTGTTTTAACTGCATTGCAGTGTCGGAGTTCTTGAGCGCGCGATAGTCAACCGAGATGATCTGCTGGACATCGGCCGGAATGACGGTGCGGGTAGAGCCGCCCATTGGCATAGCCATTGCCGAAATGCACGCCAACAGAACACAAAGACACGCTTTGAAAATCTTCATATATATGCCTCAAGTAGGATGAATAGTTAGATGCGAGCCGCGGCGTCCCAGTCAACCAGGTTCGATGGATCCATTGTAAGCCATTGTGCTACAAGGGGAAGGAAACGAAAGTCCAATAGGCAGGATGGAGATTTTAGTTCCGTAATGCAGGGTTTAATTCCAATGTAGAAAGAAAAAACCTAGGCCGTAGCCCCAAAGAAGCTCAGAAGTTCAGCGGCTACGACTTCAGGATTATTCAGGGGAATGAAATGCCCGGAATCGACCATCACCACCTTCGATCCAGGAATCAATGCCGATGCGCGATGGGCAAATAATTCCGGCACTGCCTTGTCGTGAGAGCCTTGGAAAATCAGAGTCGGGATTTCAAGTTGCGGCAACATCTCTGGAATTGCCGCCAGCACTTCGTCGGGATTTCCCCAGCGCAGCATGGACATCATCCGCCAAGAGCCCAGCGGCCCCGAAAAAGGGGCGCGAAAATCCTTTACAGTGTCGGTTAATTTCTCGTGGTCCTCAACGGCGTAGTGCATGGCAACATTCCAGAAGATCGAGTTCACGATCGGTGCCAATAGTTCCCCAATCACCGGCTTTCGCATGATTCGGAACAGGTGGAATGGTTTCAACTCCGGGAAAACGGCGGGGGAAAGCAGTGCGAGGCGACCTACCCGATCCTGGAAGCGAAACGCATAATGAACCGCGATCGCTGACCCGGCGTCGTGTCCAACTACGTGCCACTTCTCGATGTTGTTCTCGATCCTTATCTGTTCAATCTGGTCGGCAAGGGCCTCCAACTGCTTGGGGCCATATTCAGCTTTCGGGCTGCGTCCCAGGCCAGGCAAATCGACAGCATGGCAGGCATACTGGCCGCCTAGCTTCTCAATGACCCCACTCCAAAGTTGACAGCTTGTGGGAATGCCGTGAATGAATAGCACCGGGTACCCAGTGCCGCGAGAAAGTAGATACATGGGTCGTCCTTTCAACTGGCCGCCTCAGCCGCCTGCGGCAGCACCTTGCAAAGCGAATGCAGTATCCACGCGCTGGCGCGGAAGAATCCAAGCAGCAAATTCAGCACCGAGGTGGAAACAATTCCGTTCGGCTTTAGCCTCGCGTACACCACGTTCATGCTCCACGCCGGACTGGTATACACCCTCCCCGCAGTACCTACGCCGATACGATTTCTCACTGGCGTTTCATAGATAGTCTTTTCGATTCCGCTGTTAAAGAATTTCGCCATCTGCAGAATGCGGCTGCTGTAGCAAAATCCGGCAATCCGCGAGACCTTCCCCCGCTTGCGGTGCTTGAGAATCAGGCGGGAGGCCTCGTCCGCATGACGAAGCGCGGCGGTAACACCATTGGACGTCATGGGGTCGACCATGGCGGCAGCTTCTCCCGCAATGAACCAATTCGGCCCGGCGAGCCGGGAAAATGCCCGACAGCGAAAAGACGTCACGCTGATTGGAGCGCTAGCCCCTGCCTGCATCAGCTCTTCGAAATGCGGATACCGCGTCACTCCCGCTTGAAAAATCTTCTCGACGGAAAGACCCTGCTCACGCTGGGCCTTTACTGACGCACCTGGGGTGATGTATCCCACGCTCACAACATCCGAGTTAATAGGTATCTCCCAAATCCAGTCCAGGTACTGCGAGGGCATTGGATCTACGTAAATAGTCGTGCCTTCTACCGACTGGGGCATGGGAAAGTAAGTCCACATCGCCACCTTCGCCGGCCCGTACTGGAAAGCACGCAAACCGAACTGACGCGCCAGCAGGCAGGCGGCGAAGCCGGAGGCATCGATAAACCAAGGAGAGGAAAACTGCGTGCCGCTGGCGGTGTAGATAGAAGAAACTCGTTTCCCGCTAACGTCAACTCGAACCACTTTGTCGTGGATAATGCTGACGCCTTGTGCAAGAACCAGGTTCCTCAACTCCTGATCCAGACGTTCACGGTCAACGTGGAGCGTTCGCAACTCAATATGAAAAGGCGGGCCGGCGAGCCAGGGCGTTGGATCGTAGTGCGCACCGCATCCATTGCGCATCTTCAGAGTCACATGACGCTTCCAGGTCGCGATCTTGCGGGCGAGCAGATCGTCCATCGGCAGGCCCAATACGCGCAACAATTCTGGAGCGGACCAATCCAGCGACTCTCCCACCGGTTGACGAACTGATTCCTTCGGCTCCAGGCAGATCACATTTAGCCCCGCCTTCGCGAGATGAAGGGCCGCCGCCTTGCCTGCCAGGCCAGCGCCGATCACAGTAACGTCGCAGGAAGTGGGAGCTTTGGAATCAGTCAATTGGCCCATTGTTAGGAAGATGTATGACCCGGCGGGGAAGGTACCATCGCTATTTGGGCACAACAATAGTAGGAAACCACTAGACAGTTGCTAACCGGGTGCGGGCAGCACTCCATTCACCCATTGGCATCGGAACTAGAACATCACTCGCGCACTTAACTGAATCTCCCGCCCGGGAGTAGTGCTTTCGGTGATGGTCCCAAATTGCGGGGTGTTCACAAAGCGGTCCGGAGTGCCCAGGTTGGTGTGGTTCAAGGCATTGAAGAATTCTCCACGAAATTGGAACTTGGCGCGCTCGGTCAAGGTAAAGAGTCGAACGATTGCGAAATCCAAGGTCTGCATTCCGGGGCCATACACCGAATTGCGGCCAGCGTTCCCGAAAGTAAAGGCGGCAGGAGCGGCAAAAGCAGCCGTATTGAACCAGGCTTCAGCAGTCCTCGTGCCAGAGCCAAAAATGGGTTGTCCCGTCAGCGTTGGCGCGAATTGGGTTTTCGCCCAATACCGTTCCCGAGTTGGCTGTGTCTCCGAATACCGAGATGGTGAAGGGAAATCCAGTCTGGACCTGGTAGACCGAGGAGAGCTTCCAATTCTTCGTGACCGCTCCCAAGACACCGGTGCTCGCTCCCGGAAGGTCGTAAACCGCGCTGACCGCGAAGCGGTGCCTCACGTCACAGGCAGGCCCTTTCTCTGCTGCCAAGTCACCATTGTTTTGTGGGATTGAAGCCTCGAACATGGGAGAGCGGAAATCCGGTGCATCGCTCAAATTTTTCGACCAGGTGTAGTTGGCCAGGAAAGTAAGACCGTGCGTATAGCGGCGCCGGACATTTACATAGCCTGCGTCGTACCAGCTCTGCGCCGTATTCTCCAACAAGTTGATGGTGCTTACGGGGAAACAGATTTGTCCATTGGCACAACCGGCAGCCGGCGGAACCACGACGACATTGTCAGGAAGAACCGTGTCCGGGACAAAACTTAACGTCTTGAGCGGACGCCTGGGGCCGATAGCACCTGGTCCTGGCGGCGCGTTATTGATGAGGTGTGCGCGCTGCAAATGGACTCCATGAGACCCTAGATAACCTAACTCCAGCGTAGTCTCCTGTCCCAGACTCTTTTCGACCGAAAGGCTCCATTGCTCTATGTACTGGGAAGGCGCGTGCGGATCCATCGCAGTAAAGCTGACGGTGGTTTGTCCCAGTACCGGCGGCCTGAAGTTGAAGTTGGAGGCCAAAATGCCCGGCGCGGGAGTGAAGTTGTCGCTTTGCTGGGTCTCCGGGAAAACGAACGGCACATTGTGGCGCTGGTTGCACCAGGTGTTCATATCCACGGGAGTAAAGAAAATTCCGAATGCAGAATGCATCACCAGGCCAAATTTAGGAATCGACTGCGAAAGCCCTAAACGTGGAGCAAAGTTATGCGTATTGGGGTATTTGAGCCCTTGCGGAAAACCGTTCTGGCCGCCCACGAAAGCCGACGGGACCCCATTGTCAAAGGTCAGATTCGAGTTGGTGTAGGCAATATCAACCAAGGGATCCATGTACTCGTAACGGAGTCCGAGCTCCAGAGTGGTACCCCGCCGTACTTGAAAGCTGTCTTGGACAAACCCGTCGGCATACCATTGCCGCAATTGCATCTGCGGAATCCCTGCTTGGCGCTGCTTTACAGCCGGCAGCCCGAGTAGAAAGCTGGCTAGCGCCGACCCAGTGTTGTCGTTCGTGGCGGTGCGCGTGGTAAATCCGTTGGTGAACTGGTAATAACCACGATTCTGGAAGAAGCCCCACATCGGCCAGATAAAGCGGCGGTAGCTGGCGCCAAACTTCAAGCTGTGCCGTCCATGCTGCCATGACAACACATCGCGTCCCTCGATAAGCGTGTCCCACGCCTTCATCGGTGTGGCGGCGTAATTGTCCCCCATGGGCGAATAGCCCTGAATATTGAAAAACGGTGCTCCGAAGGCGCCTTGGCCGCCAAACCCGACTCCCTGAATTCCCAAATCGGAAACGATGTCATTGCTGTTGCTGTTTTCGGAAGAACGATGCATAGCGAGCCGCGAGATTGTGATGCTCGCCGTGTTTAGCATTCGAGGGTTGAGTACGCGATTCCAGGCCACACTTCCCTGCTGCGCAAAGTTGTCATGGAAGGAACCAAACCCAGGCAACAGCGAACCCAAACCTGAAACCATTTCCGCGGGAGTAAAACCATGCTCGCTGCTGGCCGAATACCGTGCCGACAAGTTATCGCCGCGCTCGAATATGTGGTCAATTCGAACCGTCCCCTGGTCACTGGAGTGCCGCTCGTTCCGAATATCGAAGTAGTTGTTGCAATCGGTGCCAGCGCCAACCACGGTTGGTGCACCCATCATGGCGCTACCGCAAGGCATGGTTTGCATGCCCATCATCATGTCCGCATTGGGCATCGGGACGTATTTCATCAGGAATTCTTGCGCCACCGGGTTAATTCTGTCCATGGGGATGACGTTGTTCACACCGCCATCCTGAAACTGGGCACGGATAAACTGGGGGTTGGCGGGGCTTACCGGCTTGGTAGGATCGAACGCAGGATTGGGCTGGGAACTTGTGGGGTCATAGATATTTTTGCCACTCTGGCTGAAGTCACCCATGACCTCGGCAGCGGTCGGCAGAGTGTCGGTCATGGTGTCCGCCATAATGTGACGGAACCCTTCATAATTCACGAAGAAAAAAGTCTTGTGCGCTATGGGTCCCCCGAGAGACGCACCGAAATTATTCTGTACCAGGTGATTATTGCCCATGGAGTTGAACGAGTGGGCATCTAGAGCACCGTTCCGCAGGAACTCGTATGCAGTTCCATGAAACTGACTAGTACCAGAGCGGGTGACGATATTGATCTGGCCGCCCCCAGCCCCGCCCATCTCAGCCGAATAGCTTCCGGTTTGGACCTTGAATTCCTGTACGGTGTCAGGCGAAGGACTAAGGTTCAATGTGTTGAATGTCGGGTCCGTATTGGTCGTTCCATCCAGAAGAAAATAATTTGCGTTAGGGCGATTGCCTCCAATACTGACTGCGGAACGCTGGCCGGGCCGCCAGTAAAGCGGGTTCATATTGCCGGTCTGGGCGCCGTGACTCTCATGGGCACCGGGCACGGTGAGCACCAGGTCGATCAACATGCGACCGTTAAGCGGTAACTCTTTAATCGAGACCGGCTCAACCACTTCTCCGACTGCGGCATCATTTGCGTGCAGCACCGGCGCTTCACCGGCCACCTCCAAGACATTCTTCTCCATCGCCACTTTAAGAGCTAGGTTCAGTGTCAACACCTGGCTGACCTCAAGACGAAGCCGTTGCGAGATGGTGGCGAAGCCCGCGGCTTGAACTGATAGTTCATATTCGGTGGGCTGCAGGCCAGAAATCTGGAATATGCCCGCCTGGTTCGTCGTTGCCTGACGCATTGCATGCGTATCGACAGCGGTAAGAACCAGCGTGGCCCCGGCAAAAGATCGTCCCTGGGGGTCTATCACCGTCCCGCCCAAAACTGCATAATTGCTTTGACTTAACGCAGACAGGGAAGACAGCAGAAGACCAATGAGGATCGCTCGGCGCACACTTCACTCCCGCCCGCAGCTTGGCTGCGGTGACCTTCAAAAGATTTTGGAGCCCGTTGGTTGGGGATTGAACTCCAAGTGCGCCACCAGATCAATAATAGAAAAATACTAGTGCACCGGTTTGAAAAATGAGGTTCAATTATTAAATTGAACGAAGTTTATTATTGACTGGTTTTGAGCTTGATTTAACCTATCCGTGGAATCCTCATTGAGGCATTTGGCAGTATGAGCTTAAGCAGCCCCAGCCTGGCAAATATCGAGATCGCAACTGCCCATCAGACCAGTTTTTACGAGAAGCTGAACACACGCTGGCACGAGCGTGCGCTGAAGGTGTTTATGGTCATTGTGCTTGGCCACTGGGGTGAACATCTTGTTCAGGCGTATCAAATCTACGTAATGGGCTGGCCGCGGCCGAAAGCCAACGGCATTCTTGGATTGTGGTATCCCTGGCTGATTCAGTCGGAGGTTTTGCACTACGGGTACGCGGTTGTAATGCTGATCGGAATCTGGATCCTCCGCAAGGGATTCACCGGACGCGCTCTCACTTGGTGGACGATCGCTTTAGGAATTCAGTTCTGGCATCACATCGAGCATTTCCTATTGATCTTCCAAGCCACAACCCATCACAATTTCTGGGGCAAGCCGGTTCCTTGCAGCGTCTTGCAACTGGTGTTCCCTCGCGTGGAGCTGCACCTGTTCTACAACGCTATCGTTTTCATCCCGATGGTCATCGGCATGTACTATCACATGTTTCCCTCGGAGGCGGATCAGGCGCGGATGCGTTGCACTTGTGAATGGGGACACTCCGCAGTGAAGATGGCTGCCTGAACGTTACCGTCTAGAGGAAATTCACGAATGCAGTATGCTTCGCGCGGGAGCGGGCAGAAAATCTGTCCGCTCCCAAAATTTTTCGTAGGGCTAATTGTTTTCGCAGCCATTTTTGCAGGCTGTTCGAAGCACCGGAACGACGAGTCGTCGCCCGGGTTGGCGATCAAGCATGAAATCTCGCCGGACCCTCCGCGTGTGGGATCGGCAACCCTCACATTGAAGCTGGCGGATGCAACCGATGCTCCCATCACCAAAGCGCAGATCGGTCTTGAAGCTGACATGCAGCATCCCGGAATGGTTCCTCACTCTTTTGCGGTGAAGGAACTCGATCCTGGACGCTACCAGGCTCAGGTGCAGTTTAATATGGCTGGTGACTGGGTCATTCTCCTGCATGTCACCTTGCCGGACGGAAACACATTAGACCGGCAGTTTGATGTCAGGGGCGTTCGACCTAAGTAGGCACGCTGTTGAATCCATCCTCCATACCGGCCCTTGAAGTTCGGGAATCACCTCCTCATGATCTTCTGCGGGTCCCAGTCGTAGGACGACTATTGAAGTGGCGCTACGTGCGACCATTGCTGCAGGCACCCTTGTTGATCATCGGCGTGGTGATGATTTTTCACGGATTGTTCGGACCTAATATTTCTCCCAAGAACCTGGCAACGACGTTGAGCTGGGTGCATTTTCGGGGAGCTTTGGTCCTGGTGCTGCTATGCGCGGGAAATCTCTTCTGCCTGGCCTGTCCGTTTATGCTGGCGCGCCAGGCGGCGCGAAAAATATTCCGTCCGCGATGGGATTGGCCGCGAGCCCTGCGTAATAAGTGGCTTTCAGGGGGATTATTCGTGCTGATCCTGTTTTGCTACGAATTATTCGATCTCTGGGCTTCTCCGTGGTGGACTGCCTGGCTGATCATTTTCTATTTCCTTGGCGTGCTGGTGGTCGACGGATTCTTTAAGCACGCCTCTTTTTGCAAGTTCGTCTGTCCCATTGGCCAGTTTAATTTTGTGGCTTCAACGTTCTCACCCCTTGAGGTAAAGGTTCGCGATCAGGATGTCTGCACCCGCTGCGAAACCAAAGACTGCATTCGGGGGCGCCGCGAGCCAGTAAGCGATTTGGTGACGATCCGCGGCTGTGAACTGGCGCTTTTTCAGCCACGCAAGGTCGGCAACATGGATTGCACGTTCTGCATGGATTGTGTCCACGCCTGCCCACACGACAACGTCGGGATTTTGAGCCGCCTGCCCGGGGGTGAATTGCTGACAGACCCCTTGCGCTCCGGAATCGGGTATTTTTCCAAACGAAAAGATTTGGCGGCACTGGTTCTGATATTCACGTTTGGCGCGCTCCTCAATGCATTCGGCATGGTGAGTCCCGTCTATGCAGTGGAGAATTGGCTGGGCCGGCTCCTACACGTAAGCCATGAATTGCCGGTGCTGGGCATTATCTTCACAACGTTTTTGATCGTTGAACCTCTTTTGCTTCTTGGATTCGCATCATGGCTGACCGTCCGCACTGGAGGAAGCAATCGCGCGCTGGTTCCCTTGGCGATCCGTTACAGCTATGCGCTCGTCCCGCTGGGCTTTGGCATGTGGCTGGCGCACTATGGGTTTCACTTTCTCACTGGCCTGTGGACGTTTATTCCTGTGACGCAAAGCGCGCTAATTAGCATTGGCATTCCATGGCTGGGAAAGCCACTGTGGACATTGCGAGGAGTTTCCGCCCCCGTCGTCCAAGTGATCGAAATGGGCTTCTTGATCCTGGGGTTCGCCGGGTCCCTTGTCATTACCACGGTCTGGCAGAAGAAGATGCCCCGCAGCGGCCGATGCGCGCCTTCCTGCCCTGGGCATCGGTCTGGCTGATTGTTTGGCTGGCGTCGATGTGGCTGATGTTTCAGCCTATGGAAATGCGCGCCACCGTGATGATGAGTGGATAGGTATGACTGGCAAACGTTCAAGAATCGAGTGGATGATTGTGGCGATCGTGCTGTTTTCCCTACCGGTCAGCGCGCACAATGGTCCGCCTTTTCCCATCATCGAGAATAAGAATATTGGGCCCTGCGTGATTTCGTTGTGGACTCATCCCGATATTGGGGTTGGCACATTTTTTGTATTTGTCGAACCTGCGCCGGGAAAAAGTATCCCGGCCGATTTGAAATTCAGCCTTGGGATTCAGCCGGAGAGCAAGCGGCTGCCCGAAGTTATCTATGTCATGAACCGCGAAGATGACCACGGGCAGGTACAATACAAGGCTTCCGTCGACTTCGATCGTGATGACTTCTTTCGCGTGCGCCTGGTTTGGCAGGACGCGCAAGCGAGAGCAGAAACATTTTCTCGCGTCGAAGCAACGCCTGTAGGCTTCGGCCGGTGGGATTTATTGCTTTATCTCTTGCCGTTCCTGGCGGTGGGATTTCTGTGGTTTCGGGGGATCACGCGTAGACGAACGCGTTTAAGGCGCGCGCAAACCGCTTAATTCTTATGACTAAAACCAGAATACTGCGAGGCGGTCTTTCAGGGTTGTTGGCGTTGTTGGCCGCTTGTAATTCGACATCGCGTCTCCCCGAGAAGTCGTCGAAGGAGTATCGCGAGGTGGTGTCGGCATTCTATGTGGGGTTGGCTGCGCTTCAGGTCGGTGACGACGTCCATGCAGAGAGCCGGTTGTCCCAGGTCACGCAGCTTGTGCCTGCGGAGCCTGCGGGCTGGGCGAACTGGGGCATCCTGGCCCTCCGCCAGCGAAACTACGATATTGCAGCGCAAAGATTGGAAAAGGCGCGTGAGCTGGCCCCGCAAAACGATCAGGTTTATTCCTTGCTGGGAGTCCTGGAGAGCCAGCGGGGGGATTCGGCGCGGGCGATAGCAGACTTGCGCAAAGCGGTGGAGCTGAATCCACATAATTTGCACGCCATGTATCAGCTGGCGGAAGAAACCGAGCGGCAGGGCGGGGAAAATAGTGCTGCCGAGTTCCAGAAATCAATGCAACAGATTCTTGCGGCGCAACCCAATAATCTGGCAGCTCTGCTGGAGCTAAGCCGGATTTCGGCAAAACGTGGAGATGCTGGCGTATTGAAATCAGCCGTGGCCCAGATTAGCGCGCAGTCAGCGCCTTGGCCGCCCGAGGTGAAGAAGCAGTTGGAAATGGTACAGACCGCCGTTGGCGGACCCGATCTGCGGGCAGCGGCTACGCAGACCACCTTCCTGCGCAACGTGATGATGCGGGTGCCCGAGTACCGCGTCAGCCTCACGGCCATAAAGGCTCCACCCGGCGAGGAAGCGCAACCCTTCATCAGCTTTTTGAAATTGGAGTCGCCGGTTTTCAAGCCGGCGCCGCCCGATGCAACCCTTAATTTTGTTTCTCAGCCAGTACCAAATTTGGATGGCAAATGGGACTGGACTGGCGCGGTGCAGTTGGGCAGCGCGGGCGCGCCGGCGGTCGCTGCCGCGAATGGGCGCTCGCTAAAGCTGTCCTCCGGATCAACCTTAGGCTTCCCCGGCGGAGCTTCAGCAATACCTCCTCAACCTGAAGGCGTCTTGCCGGTGGATTTCAATTACGACTTCAAGACAGATATAGTCCTTGCCGGCGCAGGCGGCGTGCGGTTTTTCACGCAGGAGAGTCCTACTTCGTTCCGCGATGTCACTGCCGAAACCAAGCTTCCAAAGACAGTCACGAATGCGCCTTACTCGGGAGCCTGGGCCGTGGACATCGAGGCCGATGGAGACCTCGATATCGTGATGGGATCTGCTAGCGGACTTCCGACGGTGCTGCGAAACAATGGCGACGGAACGTTCTTACCAATTCATCCGTTCACCGGAGTTTCTGGCCTCAGCGGATTTGCCTGGGCCGATGTCGATGGCGACGGCAATCCCGATGCCGCCATTATCGACGGGGCTGGTCATCTTCACATCTTCATCAATTTGCGCCAGGGGCAGTTTCGCGATCGAGCGCTGGCGGCATCGATACCCGCAATCAAAGCGGTTGCGGTGGCGGATGCAAACAACGACGGCGTCCTCGATTTCCTGGTGGTGCAATCCGACGGGGCAATCGTTCGCATCTCCGACAAGAATGAAGGGCAGAGTTGGGACATAAAGGAAATAGTCAGGATTTCTAACCTTAGCTATTTGGCGGGAGAAGTGCGGCTTCTGGTTACGGATCTCGATAATAATGGCGCGTTCGACCTTGTGCTGGCTCCAGTGTCCCCGGGCCTTCCAGGCGCGTTGGTCTGGCTTGGCGACACCAACGGCATCTTAACCGCACTCAATCATCCAGTTGGTTCGCCATTGGTTTTCGCCGTCGCCGATGTGAACGGCGATGGGCGTGTGGACTTGCTTGGGCTTTCTGCCGACGGACAGGCTCTACAGGCGATCACTCAAGCGTCGAAGAATTATCACTGGCAGGTCGTCAGGCCGCATGCCGCGCAGGCGGTGGGAGATCAGCGTATCAATCCCTTCGGCGTTGGTGGCGAAGTGGAGATTCGATCCGGCTTCCTGGTGCAGAAGCTGCCGATTCAGGGCCCACAGTTGCACTTCGGATTGGGCGAACAGCCTGAGGCAGAAGTCGTCCGCGTGGTATGGCCAAATGGAACGGTCCGCGCCGAGTTCGGAGTAAAGGCAGATCAGGAGGTGGTCACTGAGCAGCGGCTCAAAGCTTCGTGTCCGTTTCTGTTCGCCTACAACGGAAAACAAATGGAGTTCATCAAGGATGCGGTCCCCTGGGGCTCGGCCATTGGCCTCCGTATCAACACAATTGGCACGGCGAAGATTGCGACGACCGGTGAGTGGTACAAGATCGGGCGCGACCAACTTGTGCCGCACGATGGCTACTACGACATCCGCGTGACTGCAGAATGTGGGAAGTTTACTACTACGACTTCATCGCGCTCATGACCGTCGATCACCCAGTCGGTACGGAGATTTATGTGGATGAGCGCTTCGTAATCCCGCCGGGTAAGCCCGGCTTTACGACGGTTGCAACTCCCCACAACATCGTGCGCGCTACAGACGACACCGGCCGGGACGTGACCGCGCTAGTCAAAACACTGGATGGCAAAGCCCTGGATGACTTCGGCCGCGGCCAGTACCAGGGGTTAACGCGTGATCACTATTTGGAGGTCGACTTGGGTGACGACGCACCCAAGAACCGGCCCACTCTATCTAATCGCACAAGGGTCGATTCACGATACCGAGTCGTCGCTTAATGTTGCAATAGCGGGTAAGACAT
>CAWGQZ010000033.1:0-15668 GCA_963824805.1 uncultured Acidobacteriaceae bacterium
TCGCGAACTGGGATGAAGTGGCGGTCGATATGATTCGCCGGCTTCACCAGGAAATTGACTGGGTCCCTACCGACACTGTGCTGCAGGATCTGCTGGCCGAGGTGCTGTCTTACCCCGATGTGCCGGATCAATGGCGAAGTCGTGAACTCGAACTTCCCAAGCCTCCCATGCTTAGCTTTGTATTTCGTAAGGCTGATAAAGGTCTGCGGTTCTTTTCGACTTGGACAACCTTCGGAGCGCCGCATGATGTGACTCTCGAAGAATTGCGGATCGAGTCTTCGTTTCCTGCGGACGAATCAACCGCACGAATCTGGAAGGATTTGATAGTTTGAGCACTACACTCTCGCCCGCCTAGTGAAGCGCTATAATCCTGCCCATGAAATCCTTTTGTCGTGAAACATCGATTGTCTTAGCCATACTTGTGGTTCTAACCGGGATGGCAATAGCGCAGGCGGCCACGCCCGACGCGCAAGCCTCGGTGAAACAGGGGCAAAAGCTCAATAACGAAGGCAAGCAGGATGAAGCGCTAAAGTTATATTCTGAGATCCTGAAGAAGACCCCCAACTTCTACGACGCCCATCTTGAATCTGGCATAGCCTTGGACCTGAAGGGCGACTATTCGGCCGCACGAGCACACTTGCAGAAAGCTATCGAAGTGGCGCCAGCGGATCAGAAGAATCGCGCGCTTCGAGTAATGGCCTTGTCTTATGCCTTCGAGGGGAAATCGTCGGAGGCGGAGAAATACGAGAAGCAGGTGTTTGACGGACTTGTGGCTAAGCCGGACTTCGAGGCGGCAGCCGGCGTCGCGAACGAGTTGGCGCGTATCGAGCTGGAGTCGGGAGACATCAACGGAGCGGAGAAATGGTACAAGGCCGGCTACGACACCGCGATGCGCAAGCAGGACATGAAAGACGCGGACAAGAATCTCTGGGCATTCCGCTGGGCGCACGCCCAAGCCCGCATTGCCGCTCGCCGAGGGCAGGCCGACGAAGCGCGGAAGCAGGTCGGCGCGGCAAGAGTGGCGCTTGAAAGAGCGAACAATCCAGACCAGGCGCGCTTCTTTCCTTATCTGACCGGATATGTGGCGTTCTATGGCGGTGACTACAAAACCGCGATTACAGAACTAGAAAATGCGAGCCAGGACGACCCGTTCATCCTCGTTCTGTTGGCGCAATCCTATGAGAAGGCAGGCGATGCGGCGCACGCCAAAGATTATTATGCCAAGGTGATGGCCAACAACGCGCACAATCCGCCGAATGCTTTTGCGCGCCCGCTGGCGAGGAAGAAACTGGCTGGCGGGTAGGGCCGATCGTGCTTTGGCCCTTATACCTCGCCCTGGCTCAAGAGTACTGGGTTGGAACTAAACCGCCCGGGCATCGCTTAACGCTGAAAAGGCGCACGCCCGCGCTTCTGTTTGCGACAGTACCCATCCTTTCAGCGATACGGTATTCCCTAGTCGAAAATCCTCCCGGATCCTCCGATTAAGGAGCACCCGAAGTGATTCGACCGAAACCTCCTTGTTTAGCGGGATAGGAAGGGCGGAAGCCACTGATTCCAGGATGGCTTTTGCGTCTGCATTCCCGCCCACACTCGCCAGGTATTCTTTGCCGATCGCGTCTGCACTCGCCTTTTCTGTGAAGACCTGACCCAGCGCGCGACCGAACGGCACACGTTCCGCGGATAGGCGAAAGTTTCCAGCCGAAATCCAGGCAAGAGAACCCCAACCGAATAATTTTTTGGCGAAGTGACGCCGGGAGTTTTCCATAGTCATGGCTATCCCATCCTTTCGGTAACGTGTTCAGCCAGCCGCGAGGCGAGCGCGATCAGCAACATGGTGGGTGTACCGGAGCCCGCAGTAGGAAACACTGAACAGCCCGCGATCCACAGATTTGACATGCCATGCACCTGGCAGTTTCGGTCTACCACGCCGCACTTGGGATCATCGCTCATGCGGGTCGTGCCCATGGTATGCCAACCACCCGCGAGCGTAGTTGGCCACGAGCGAGGGTTGCCATCATCTTCGAAGGTGATTTGAACTCTGCCAAGCCCCTTATGCCCGATGTGGTTGGCGAATGTTTCCATTGCAATTCTGGCACTTCTCTTGTCAATCTCGCTCAGCCGCCAATCGAGCTGAATACGGGGCACCCCCAGCGCGTCCCGGTCTTCCACCAGCGAAACCCGGCTCTCAGGGTTCGGCGCGGGAGCGACTCGGGTTGCGATGCTCATGCGATGCACGTATTGGCGCTCAAATGTCCACCAGTACGAAAACCGCAGGACTTGCTCGAGATCTGCCGCTACATTCGTGATGTCTCTGCCGAAGTGATCTCGTGCCGCAGGATTGCTCAGTCCCTCCGAAAGTCTGCGTACCGCCGCCATGCCTCTGGAACTGCGCGCCCGGCGATAGTTGGTAGCGTATTCGGTTTCGAGCCGGAGTTGCACATCCACCATTTGCTTCTCGCGCATCAGCTCTGGGGTAGTTCCGACATAACCCTTGATTGCAGTCTCCGAATTCAGGTATTTGACCCCATAGACGCTGACCGGGGGCCGGCTGGACGAGGGAACGAACATTCCCGCATCGAAACGGGGGTGCTCGAGGAAAAACCGCCCTACTAGATCATTTTGGTTGCCGACCCCTTTTGCGTGCACTCGGTTCGAAGCTAATAACAGTCGCGGGTTTTCAAGGCCCCCGGTAGCCAGGATGTACACCTTCGCCTTTACCGAAAGTTGCGGACCCTTCAGGCACGCGACCTGCAATCCGGTGACGTTTTTTCCGCTGTGGTCGGTTTGGATGTTGGTTACATTGGCGTTCAAGTAGGTGGTTACGTTTTTCGACTGTCTGACCTCATCCCGGTAAACTGTTCCGAAGCGGCTTTGCGGTGCAGGATGCACCAGCTGTGCTACCCGAGTTTCAAATAGCTTTTCATCCAGCGGAAGCATTCTCAGTCCAAATTGTTTTTCCCACAGTGAGTTTGCCCAGGTGTGAAAAGGCAAACTGCACATTTTCTCCGCTCTTTTGTAGTACGGCTGAACTTCGCTCTTGGTGATCGGCCAGCCGCTGTGCGGGATCCATTCTTTGGCTTCAAAATCATATTCCGAAAGAGGACGGCAATGGCCGCCCCACCACTCGGTGGTTCCGCCAAAACAGCGCGCATGGGTCATGTCCAGTGGAAAGTAGGGAAGGCCCACATTGAAGCCGGAGTTCAGGGTTTGAGCCTCAGGCTCGATATCTAGATTGCCGCCCTCAAGCATCGCTACCTGAAAGGGCTTGCCGGTAAACTCACGAGCCAGCGTGATGCCAGCCGCGCCAGCTCCAATGACGCACACGTCTGTCGTGATTTGGTGACCTGCAGGTAAAGTTCTCGCATCAATGAACAAGATATCCTCCGGGGCTTCTATACATTTCGCGATGCAGTCATCGCTGCAACCAGACCTGCCCGTCTGGATATGTGTCCTTTAGAAAAGGGGTGCTATCCATCGTTGCCGTCCGCGCTCACTCAGCGCCGTCCGCCTCCAGGCCATCCCCCGCAGAAATACTCATCAAGTAAGCGGAGATCGCATCCGCATCTTTCTTTTCGAGGTCCAGTTTCGGCATCGGTGGATAACTTTGCGTCAACGGCCGCCGGCCAAACTCCTGGTAGACAGCATCTGAATTCATCATCCATAAGGAGAGTACGTCGCCGTCATATCTGTCGGCTACATACTTCAAATCAGGCCCGATGCGCCGGCCTTGTCCAAGCGAATGGCAACCCTGGCAATTATTCTCGAAAAGCTTTTTGCCGTGTTGAGCTGTGGCGGCATCGCTTGAAACCGTGCTATGCAATTGCCATCGGGCAACGATCACGAAGCAAAGCAGGAACAATAGGGGGTAGAGAGTTACGAACCGCATAACCCGCGCGAAGCGGCGCCACCGTCGAGTGAGAAAGATTAATGACAAAACTGTCACTACGAGAATCCAAAGCGCTATGGTCATGAGGAATTCCTCGGCGCAGAAGCGCCGCTACGAGCAGCTCGCAGTTTTGGCTCTGGCAGGCACAAGCCATTACTGGCAACTCGGAGGGAGGGAAGAGAGCGGCATTACAAAATCACTGCGCAATAAAATGCAGCCAGCCGCGCCGCACTCTCATTCAAGCGCGCGGATACTATCACTGCACCTAAAATGAGGCAAGCAAAAATTGAGGTCCAGACAGGTGCTTTCTTTTCAATGAAAGATCGGCCAGAATCGGCTCTAGACAAGGGTTTTAGCGAAGTTTTGCAATTTGCCTATTGCAAAATATTGCATATCGATCGTGAGTTATTGAGAGATTTTCCAGCCCCTAAAACTCTTATAAAACCCCGTCATTTCGAAGGAGCGTTTTTGCTCCGAGGGACCGTACGAGGGAGGGGAAACGGCTACGGACGCACATGAAACAAGAACCAAGCAGGATCGCGGCCTCACGGCAGCTGCACGTCAAGCGCATACACTTCATTGGTGCTGAGGTCGCGGCATAACAGCGGCGAACCATCCGGGGTAATACCGCTCCACAGACCCCACTCTCCCAGGAAGCGGCGCAGTCCTTCGGTTCTATTGACTTCCTCTGATCGGTGCTCGCCGAACTTTACCCTGCGGTAAGAAGGTGTGGCTGTAAATAATGCGTCGAAGTAGAGATAGTTACTATCTTTTGACCACACCGGATAACTCGGGGTGGCGCCTTCGGCCGGCAACCATTCCGACCATTTCTGAGTTTGAAAATCGAACAGCACCAAACTATTCTTATTCGGGTCAATCGCTGCAAGATATCGCCCCTTGGGTGACCAGCGCGGACTGAACAGGCCAGCCGAACCAGGAACTTTTACCAGTTCACGCGAGTTGAGATTGTAAGTGTAGATTTCCAACTCGGCTTGCGGCGTATTTGTTGCTCTCCCAAACGCGATCTGCGTTCCATCAGACGACCAGGTCGGATCCGCCTCTCCCGGATCATTGGGCAAAATTTCTTGAGGAACGCCTCCGCTCACGGGGAGGACAAAGATTTTCCAGAGTTGTCCAGTCTGTGTGCCCATGTAGGCGATCTGCTTGCCATCGGGTGACCATTGCGGCAACGATGCTTGATGAGGAGATGCAGTGAGCTGCTGGCGTTCGCTGCCATCGGGACGGCTGCGCCAAAGAGTGAGGTCGGGCTGCGATACATAGGCGATCCATTGCCCATCTGGAGAAAAGGCTACATCACTTGCGGAAATTCCCGGAAGAAATGAAACGAACTGGCGGGTCTTGATATCGAAACGCTGCAACTCGCCGCGCTGTTGTATGCCCACGGTGAAGAGGCGTTTTTGATCTTGCGAAAGTGCGATTCCATAAAATGCGAGCGGCCCTGCCGTAAGTTGAACCGGATTTTTAGGTCGCCGGTCGAATAGGCCGGAAGGCTCGACCAAACTCCAAAGATCACCCGTGCCAACGATCGATCCCGAAACGAAGAGGTAATAACGGCCATCGGGGCTCCACTCGCCGCAACACTCAGCCGGTGGGTTGTGCCATCCCGGAAAGAGTTGCCGCAGGCCGGTTCCGTCGGACTTAACCTCCCATAGCCCAAAGACGTTCTGGCGCTGGTCTCCGATAGTGAAACGGATGTGGGCACCATCGGGCGAGTAACGAAGATACGAAGCAGGCCCGGGCACATCAACCAGCTTTTTGCTTTCTGTGCCGTCGAGAGATGCGAGATAGATACTGCCCACTTTACTGAACAAGATGCGAGTTCCGTCCGGCGTGTAAGTAGCGTCGAGTGCAGTCAAGTTCCCAACTCGCCGCGGAGTTCCTGACGGCAGCGGAAAAATCCATAAAGGTGCCTCGGGCACAGTGCCGTTAGGAGTACCACCTAGCAACGAAGAATGATCAGGGGACATTGCACCTGCGACAGCAATGTTCCCCAGAGAAACGGGGACAATTGAGGTCTCTCCGCCGGCCGTCGAAACCTGGACGATCGCTTGGCGACCGTTGACCAGTTCATTGAAGAAAAGCCTGGTTCCGTCGGTGAACAGGTAATTGCTCTTGCTAAACCCGTCGTTGGTGATCCGCGTAGATCCGGTAATCTTCGGCGTTGGACCAGGTACAGCGAAATAAATACCCAACGCGGCGATCGCCACCATGGCTAGAGCGCCGACTATCCATAGCAGTCGCGACGACCTGATACGAGCCGCCGGTTGTGCCGCAGAAATTCTGCCCGAGGTGGTATCGCGCTTCAGACGTCTTAGGTCGGCGCGGATTTCTGCTGCGCTTTGATAACGGACATTGCGGTCTTTTTCCAGAGCCTTGTTGATGATGTGTTCAAGAGCGGGAGGAAGATCAGGATTCAACCGCAGGGGCGGAGGGGGAGTCTTATTGAGAATGGCGTCGAACAGCGCAGCTGATGTATCACCGCGGAATGGCAAGGTTCGGGTAGCCATTTCATAAAGAACGGCGCCGAAAGAAAACAGGTCGGTGCGCGGATCGAGATCCTTGCCCAGCGCCTGTTCAGGAGACATGTAAGCCACGGTTCCCATGGCTTGTCCCGGACTGGTGAGATTGTCTTCGCTCACGGTGCTCGAACCCACGTCAGCTTTGTTGAGGGGGCTCACCTTGGCGAGGCCGAAATCTAATACCTTGGCATGACCGCTCTTGGTCACGAAGATATTTGCGGGTTTGATATCACGGTGAATGATGTTTTTGGTGTGCGCAGCTTCGAGCGCGTCCGCTATTTCGATTCCGAGATCGAGGATCCGCTCCGTTTCCATAGCGCGGCCGGGTATCGCGCTCCCGAAGGGTTTGTCCCTCGATATATTCCATGGCGATGAAGGCACAGCCCTCTTGCTCGCCGATATCGTAAATCGTGCAGATGTTGGGATGATTCAGAGCCGATGCCGCACGGGCCTCGCGGTGGAAGCGTTCAAGTGCCTGCGGATCTTTGGCGACATCATCGGGTAAGAATTTCAAGGCGACAAAGCGGCCGAGCCGGGTGTCTTCCGCCCGGTACACCACTCCCATGCCTCCGCCGCCCAACTTCTCCAGCAGCCGATACTGCGGGCCAATCCGTCCGGCATTCGCTTGAGATTCGAGCATGCGGAGAAATCTTAGCAGAGGATAGGTGGGCCTTCTGAATCTAGGAATCGCTAAAGGGAATCACGCCGCAGCAGGATTTGGTGTTCGACTTCGTGAATCTTAGTGTCCTTCGTGGCCATTTCTTTCGCCGCCGGATGCATTGCGCGGGTTCACGAAGGAAAACCACCACCCAAGGTATTTATTCGGGCAGGGCCACGGTCATCTTTTGGCCGTCCATTGTGTATTCGATTTGATATTTTACGTTTTTCTTTTTCGATATCGGGAAGTACAGATGCCCAGCAACGGGAGCGGTGGCGGTTCCCTCCGGCAATCCTTTTTCGCTGAGTTCCGTTTCCATGGTGACAAGGTCTTCCCGCGTCGACCCGGATTGGTTGCTGCCGATTCCGACACCAACTCCAGCCGAGGTGTAGACGCCACTCGAACGTTGTTGACGGCCGTTATTGTAAGGGCCATGGTTGTTGGGGTCGTTGTAGGTGCCGCTTTCGTATCCAACCCCAAATTGGGGAGACACGGTTACATTGTGATCAGAGCCAGCTTTCCGCTGCAGCGAACTGGCCACTACTTTCGCACCCGACGGACGCACCGCAGTGTCGGTGTTTGCGATGCGAAGAGAAAAATCTCCCAGAGAAATCTTCGCAGGGTGATCTTTAGTTGGGAAAATCGCCAGCTCTACGACGATGCAGCAACGGTTCAGGTCCGAAGAAAAGATCTTTCGCACTGCCTGCTCGTTCAGTTTCACAGCACCAATGGCCACTTGATCGCTAACCGTGTGCGCCGGGTATTGAGTCGCCGTGGAACGTGGAACCGTTCCAATGGAAGATGCCATGGCCAGTGTGCCGGCGCATACAGCAGCAAATGCGGAAAGAGTCCTCATGGCTTCTCCTCGGTTTGTGGCGATTGAGTTTTCGCCTCGAGTTTTGCTTCGATCTTCAGCGACTTCCCGCTCAATACGTAAATGCGCTGATGGTAGGATGCGTGGTCTTGATTGGAGACGGAGAGGTCGTAAGCGCCTGGCTTCAGCCAGATGCTTTTTAGCTTTTCGGCTTTCCCTGCGTAGGCATTGTCCAGATAGACATCCGACTGTTTTGGTGCGGCCAGCCGGACTTCTCCTTTGCCGTCGTTGTAGTTGAAATATCCACTGGGGTAAAGGTAGCCCCAATACGGATCCCACAACATACCGGAATAAAATGCGGAGTAAGGATAGAAGCCATACGGGCCATAGTACGGCGAAGAAAAGTAGCTGTAGCCTGTCCCAAAGGAGATGGTTCCTAAGTGCAGATGCCACCGGGAATCGTTGACGATTTGGTCTTCGTCCTTGGCGAAGTTCTTGGTTTCAGGGGGCTTGGATTCCGCTTGGGCGCTTGAGCTTGATTCTGGCGGGGCCGAGGGTTCCTGAGCAAAACTGCAAGCTGCAATTAGCGTGAAAGCGGCCACCGCTGCCCATCGCATAGCGCTCACCTCATAAAGATACTGGAGCCCCATGAACCATATCCATTCTAACTGGTGCCCTTAGAAGCGAATTTCGTTGTCTTGGCCTGGCTTCTTCGGTACGAAGGTCAAAGATCCATTCCGGGACGGGAATTATCATTCCAGACCTAACGGCCTCTTGTTCTCACTTTCGTCAATTTTGGCCGGAGTAAGACGGTGCCAAAAGTGTAGAGCGCCGGCTATGACCACGCCGATCCCAATGCTGATAAGGAAGAACAGGCGATAAGGCGGGAAGGCGACCAGCAGAATAGCCACAACCGCCATCGCTACCACCAAAGCCCCGGTTCCTTTGAAGCTCTTCAGGAAGCCGAACATGGCATCTCTATTCTAGTCGCCCCCCTGGGCAAGAAAAAGGCCCACCCAATGGTGGGACCTCAAAGTCGAGCGAAAGTTACTGGTGAGCCGCGGGAGCTTCCGCAGGTGGCGGAATCTGTGCGATGGGTTGCGTCTCAGGTTCCTCCAGGTTCGGAAGTGGACCCTCTAACGCGACTGCAAGCACCTGGTCCATGGTTTCCACGAAGTGCAGCTTCATGGCGTTTCGGAGGTTCTCCGGCACTTCCGCCACATCCTTTTCGTTGTCCTTGGGCAGAATGGCTTCGAAGAGGCCAGCTCGATGTGCTGCCAACAGCTTCTCTTTCAATCCGCCGATGGGCAGGACTTTACCACGAAGCGTAATCTCGCCGGTCATCGCCAAGTCGCGGCGCACTGGAATCTTGCTCAAAGCGCTGGCAATGGCAGTTGCGATGGTGATTCCTGCGGACGGTCCGTCTTTTGGAATGGCGCCTTCCGGCACGTGCACGTGAATATCGAGGTTGCGATAGAAGTCGCGGGTCAGACCCAGGCGGGCCGAGCGCGAGCGAATATAAGACATTGCCGCCTGCGCCGACTCCTGCATCACGTCTCCAAGCTTTCCGGTGAGGATCAGCTTGCCCTTGCCGTCGACCACAGTGGCTTCGGTCGACAGGATGGAGCCCCCGACCTCGGTCCACGCCAAGCCAGTCACAAGACCGACTTCGCTCTTTTCGTGGGCCAGGGTGTCGCGGAACTTGATGACGCCGAGGAAGTCTTTTATGTTTTCGCCGTCGACGAGAATGCTGTAGTTCTCGCCTTCTTTAACCACCTTGCGCGCGACCTTCCGGCAGACATTGCCGATTTCACGTTCCAGGTTACGCACACCGGCTTCCCGGGTGTAAGCGCGGATCAAAGCAGTAATGGCATCGTCGCTGAACTTGAGGTTTTTATCCGTCAGACCGGACTGCGCCATCTGCTTCTTGACCAGAAATTGTTTGGCGATCTCTACTTTTTCATTCTCCGTGTAGCCGTGCAACCGCAGCACTTCCATGCGATCCTGCAAGGCCGGAGGAATGGTGTGCATGACATTCGCCGTGGCAACAAAGAACACCTGAGAAAGGTCGTATTCGACATCGAGGTAGTGATCAACGAACATGAAATTTTGTTCGGGATCGAGCACTTCGAGCAGCGCTGCAGATGGATCGCCGCGGAAGTCCATTGCCATCTTGTCGACTTCGTCCAGCATGAAGACCGGGTTCTTGGTGCCGGCTTTCTTCATCATCTGGATGATCTGACCCGGCAAAGCGCCGATGTAGGTACGGCGATGGCCGCGGATTTCAGCCTCGTCGCGCACGCCGCCGAGCGACATGCGAACAAACTTGCGTCCGGTGGCCTTGGCGATCGACATTCCCAACGAAGTTTTGCCCACGCCTGGAGGTCCGACAAAGCAGAGGATCGAGCCCTTGGGATTTTTAACCAGCTGGCGCACCGCCAGGAATTCGAGGATGCGCTCTTTGATCTTTTCCAGCCCGTAGTGGTCTTCGTTCAGGACCTTCTCAGCGCGCGAGATATCGCGGATTTCCTTGGATCTCTTCTTCCACGGCACCGCCAGCAGCCAGTCAAGATAGTTGCGGGATACGGTGGACTCGGCGGACATCGGCGGCATCGATTCCAGCTTCTTCAGTTCCTGCAGCGCCTTGTCGTGCACTTCCTTGGGCATGCCGGCGGCATCGATCTTCTTCTTCAGCTCGTCGAATTCGCTCTTTTCGCCGCGGCCCAGTTCCTTCTGGATGGCCTTGATCTTCTCGTTAAGGTAGTACTCTTTTTGCGCCCGTTCCATCTGCCGCTTCACCCGCGACTGGATGGTGCGGTCCATGTTCAGCTTTTCGATTTCGATGTCGAGCACGTCCGCCGATACGGTTGAGGCGCTCGGCGGGATCGAAGATCTCCAGCAGTTCCTGCTTTTCTTCGATCGAAAGCTGCAGATTGGCGGCGATGGTGTCGGTCAGCTTGGCGGGATCTTCCATGCGCACGGCCGCGATCATGGTCTCGTAGTTCAGGGACTGACACAGCTTTACGTACTGCTCGAACAGGGAAGTGACCCGCTGCATCGCGGTTTCGATTTGCGGATTGGTCTCGGTAGCATAACGGGCCACGCGAACCGAAACCTGCATGAATCCTTCACTCTCGCTGATTTGCAGAATCTTGCCGCGCTCGATGCCTTCGACGAGGACCTTGATATTGCCGTCAGGCAGCTTCAGGCTTTGCACGATGTTGACGATGGTGCCGACCTGATAGATCTCGTTTGGCTTCGGCTCGTCGACACTGGCGTCATGCTGGGTGGCCAGGAAAATCTTCTTGTCAGCAGCCAGCGCTTCTTCCAGCGCGTGCACACTCGATTCACGGCCCACCACGAAGGGGGTCATCATGTAGGGAAAAATGACCACGTCCCGGATGGGCATCATGGGCAATTTTCTCGTCTCGAACTTCTCTTTCGTAGTGGTCACTATCACTCCAAGGGAGGCATGACATCAACTTCCCGAACTCAGCGTGCTAAAGCCGCGTTTACATCGGTTGCCCCAGCGCAGGATTGAACCCCAGACTAGACAGCGATCCTCAAAGCCCGGCTACCCGGCCTTTTCCATCATAGCCAGTGAAACATCACGCTTTTCGACCATAGCGCCGGTCACTTCAAACTCCTTCACCCGCTTTTGGCTCGGCAGATGGTACATCAAATCGAGCATCAGTTCCTCAAGAATCATGCGCAGGCCGCGAGCACCCACCTTGCGTGCCATAGCCTGTTTGGCAATCGCGCGCAGGGCATCGTCGCTGAACTTGAGCCGCACATTCTCGAACTCAAACAAGCGCTGGTACTGCTTGATAATGGCATTCTTGGGCCGAGTAAGGATTTCGATCAGCGCGAACTCGTCGAGGTCCTCGAGCACCCCCACCACGGGCAAGCGCCCGACAAACTCGGGGATCAGTCCAAACTTGATCAAATCTTCCGGTTGAACGTCACTTAAGAGTTCGAAATTGCGCTTGCGGTTGGTCGCCACCTCGTCGGTTTCTTTGTCCTCACCAGCCTTAAAGCCCAGGGACTTCTTTCCCACCCGGCGGGCAATGGCTTTGTCCAGGCCCACGAAAGCCCCACCGCAGATAAAGAGGATGTTCGTGGTGTCAACCGGGGTGAACTCCTGGTGAGGATGCTTACGACCACCCTGGGGCGGCACGTTGGCAATGGTCCCTTCCAGAATCTTTAAGAGGGCCTGCTGGACGCCTTCGCCCGAAACATCGCGGGTAATCGAAGGATTTTCGTCCTTGCGGCCGATCTTATCGACTTCGTCGATGTAAATGATGCCAGTCTGGGCGCGTCCGACATCGCCATCGGCTGCCTGAAGCAGCTTCAGGATAATGTTTTCAACGTCTTCGCCGACATAGCCCGCTTCGGTCAGGGTGGTCGCGTCCACGATCGCGAACGGCACGTCCAGCATGCGGGCTAAAGTCTGCGCCAGCAGGGTTTTACCCGTGCCGGTCGGCCCAATCAGCATGATATTGGACTTCGTCAGCTCCACACCATCACCGCGCTGGCGGTTCATGTAGATCCGTTTGTAGTGGTTGTAGACGGCGACAGCCAGCTTCTTCTTGGTTTGTTCTTGCCCAATCACGTACTCGTCGAGGAAAGTCTTTACTTCCTGCGGCTTGGGCAACTGATTGGGGGTAGCGGCAGCCGGGGTTGCGGCACGGTCGTCTTCGAGAATCGAGTTGCAGACCGCAACGCACTCATCGCAAATGTAAGCTCGGGGATAGTCGCTAGGTGAGGAAATCAGCTTTGCCACAGCGTCTTGCGACTTGTGGCAGAAGGAGCAACGCAACATATCTTCGGTTCCGGACCTGTTTTTCACTCGGCCTTTACTCCTCTACCTACCTTACAGTTAGCGGCGGGAGACCGCTGGCAAAGCCCGATAATACTCTTACCGCGTCTTGTAGATGATATCGTCGATGATTCCATACTCTTTTGCTTGCTGAGCGTTCATGATGAAGTCGCGCTCAACATCTTTTTCCACTTTGTCCAATTTCTGGCCCGTATGTTTGGCCAGCAACTGGTTTGTAATCTCACGCATGCGTAGGATCTCGCGGGCGTGAATGTCAATGTCCGTCGCCTGTCCTGAAAGTCCGCCCATGGATGGCTGATGGATCAAAATTCGTGAATTCGGCAGCACCAACCGCTTCTTGGGCTCTCCGGCGGAGAGCAATAGCGCCGCCATGCTGGCTGCCTGTCCAATGCAAATCGTCGTCACGTCGTTCTTCACATACTGCATGGTGTCGTAAATCGCCATGCCCGCGGTGATCGATCCGCCCGGAGAGTTGATGTAGAGCTGAATGTCTTTCTCAGGATCTTCCTGCGCCAGAAACAGCATCTGTGCGATCACCAGATTGGCGATATTGTCGTCAATCGGAGTCCCAATAAAGATGATGTTGTCCCGCAGCAGCCGGGAGTAGATGTCGTACGCGCGTTCGCCCCGTCCGGTCTGTTCAATGACCATGGGCACTAACATCATTTGTGGGTCTTTCACGCTCACCTTCCACTCTTTCTCACTACGCGGCCTTTTAGGGGAGGAACGAAGTGATCCGCCCCAAATCAGGCGGATTGACGATATAAAAAGTCGAGGGTCTTTTCGTTGCGGAGTCTAATTCGGATTCTATCCAGCGCTCCATCCTGTGTCAAACGTGCGCGGATGGCTTCAGTCGTTTGTTTTGACTGCAATGCAAGCGCTTCGATCTCCTTTTCGATCTCCTGATCGGTGACCTCGATTTTCTCTTCTTCCGCCACTTTTTCCAGCAACAAAGAAGCTTTTACGTCGTGCAAAGCCTGGTCTCTTTGCCCTACCCGCAGACGTTCAAAATCCATTTTCTTGATGTCTTCGGCGCGCATACCCTGCTGGGTCAACGCGCGTAGGCCCCGCTCCAGCCGGATGTCGATCTGGCGCTCTACCAAAGCCTCGGGAACTTCCAATTCGTTACGCTTTACGAGCTCCGCCACGAGCTTGTCTTTGGCCTCGTGCTCAACGGCGTGCTTTCTCTCGGCTTCCATACCCTCGCGGATGCGGGTACGAACATCATCGAGACTAGTGAACTCCGCGCCCAACTCTTTGGCGAAGTCGTCGTTAAGCTCTGGGAGTGATTTCTGCTTCACACTCTGGACTTTGACGGTGTAGCTGAAGGTCTTACCGGCTAGCCGTTCGTCATTGGAGTCAGCGGGGTAAACCACGTCAAACGTGCGTTCCTCACCCGCCGAAACCCCCTTCAAGTTCTCGGTGAACTCGGCAACGGTGTTCTTGCCGCCGATTTCGATCAAAACCTCGTCCATGTGCACCGGCTTGGTATCGGCATCACCATCCTTGGGCTGGCCGTGGACGGCGGCTTGGGCGAAGTCACCTTCCTGCAACGGACGGCCATCGACCGTGGTATAGGTTGCCTGCTGCTCGCGCAATCCATCCAGGGTCTGCTGGACTTCGTCGTCCGTGACCGTGACTTCCTTCTTCTCGGACCGCAAGTCCTTGTAGCCTTCCACTTTCACTTCGGGCATGACTTCAAAGCTGGCCTTGAAGCGGAGCGGTCGAATGCAAAACTGAAATTGCCATTATTGGTTCCGACGTGGACACGCCGGATATTTGAACCCGCGACGAGCCGATTAAGAAATTCGCGGCCGATCTCCGGCAGAAGCGTATTGGTGATCAGGGCGTCGACCATGCGCGCGCCGCGTTCCAATTCAGTGCAGCGCTTGCCGATCAATTCCGGCACGGTCTATCGTAAAGGTGAATGGCACTTTGTGATTCTCCTTCACGCGCTTCTCGACGCGTGAGAGGTTAAGCTTGATAATCCGCTGCAGCATTTCCTTGCTGATCGGATAATACGGCACGACCACCAGCCGATTGAGCAACGCATCCGGAAAAACTTTCGTCAGCGGCGCGCGCATCGCTTTTTCCAAGCCTTCAGCCGTCGGCATCAGTTCCGGGTCTTTGCACATGTTGATAATCACGTCCTGCGCTGCGTTACTGGTCAGGATGATGATCGTGTTTTTGAAATCGATATAGCGGCCTTCGCGCGTCTTCCATCCAGCCTTTGTCGAACACCTGGAAGAAGATTTCATGCACATCCGAGTGCGCTTTCTCGACTTCATCGAGCAACACGACGCTGTAAGGCCGGCGCCGCACTGCTTCCGTCAGGACGCCGCCTTCGCCATAGCCGACATATCCTGGAGGCGAACCTTTGAGCGTGCTGACGGTGTGGGCCTCCTGAAACTCGCTCATGTTGATCGTGATCAGGTTGTGCTCTCCGCCATAAAGCGCTTCGGCGAGCGTCAGAGCTGTTTCGGTTTTGCCCGTGCCGCTCGGTCCGACCAGCATGAACACGCCGATCGGGCCGATTCGGATTGTCCAGGCGCGCGCGACTGGTTTGGATGCGGCGCGCGATCGACTCGAGCGCGTGGCGCTGGCCAATGACCCGACGTTCAAGATGGTCGGCGAGGTTTAACACCTGCTCGATTTCATTCCTGACCATGCGCCCGACCGGAATACCCGTCCAATCGGCAACCACGCTGGCGATGGCGTTTTGCGTCCACGCTTGGAAAAATCAGCGGCGACTCGCCCTGAAATGTCGCGAGTTTTTCCTGCGCTGTTTTCAGTTCAGCGAGCAGCGCATCGCGCTGTTCGTTAGTCAGCGCGTCCTTGGGGCTGGCAGCCATTCCTGGCTTCATTTCTGTTGGCTTGGAGTCGACCTCAGAGCCCGCTGAACGCAGACGCGCGCGCAATTCAAGAATCTT
>CAWGQZ010000034.1:0-18444 GCA_963824805.1 uncultured Acidobacteriaceae bacterium
GTGATTTGACTGTCGTTGACGAAAACGAAGCTGGCTGGATTCCATTGAACGTCACGGATGTCGTACCCGTGAAGTTGCTGCCATTCATCGTAACTGTCGTTCCAGGAATACCTTCGAATGGAGTGAAAGAAGTAATGGTGGGTGAAGGGGGAGTAATGGGCGGGATTACGGTAAACGGAAATCCGTTGCTGGGCTGTCCGCTGACGGTGACGATAATCGGATTAGATCCAAATGAAGCTGTGGGCACTGTGGCCTGAATCGAGGTCGGGAGCCCAACTGGAGATGGTGGCCGCCGGTGTCCCGCCAAACGTCACTGTGCTTACGCCCTGGGAAATTCCAAATCCGCTTCCGGTGATCGTTACGGTGTCACCAATTATCGCGGAAGTCGGGTTGAGGGCGCTGATGAGTGGGCTCACCGTGAAGTTTGTGGCGCTCGATCCCGTACCTCCAACCGGAGTAGTTACACTAATCGGCCCACTGGACCCGCCTACAGGGACGGTGGCATGGATGCTGGTATCGGAGTCCACCGTGAACGTAGCGGTGGCAACGCCATTGAACGCCACCGCATTCGCGCCGGTGAAGTTGATACCGGTGAGTAGCACTTGAGTTCCGGAAGATCCGCTGGTCGGCGCGAACGACGAAATCACCGGAGCCGGAACAAAGTTGGTTGCGCTGGTGCTAACTCCGCCCGTGGTCGTGACCGTGATGGGCCCGATCGTGGCGTTGACCGGAACCTGAACCGTGATCGAGGTTGCGCTCCAACTTGTAGCAGCGGATGCAGCTACACCATTGAATTTGACGGTGCTGGTTCCCTGGGTCGCTCCAAAGTTCGTCCCAGTGATGGTCACTGAGGTTCCAACTGCACCACCAGCAGGTGTGAATGAGGTAATTACAGTTGGAGGTAAAACAGAAAAGCTTCCGCTGCTGGTAGCTGTTCCACCTGGCGTCGTTACCGATAGAGTGCCGGTGGTTGCGCCCGGGGGAACTGTTGTGGCGATGTGACTGTCGTCGGTCACGCTGAATGTGGCTGTCGTGCCGTTGACCTTAACGGCCGTCGCACCGGTGAATGTGGTTCCTGTGATGGCTACGGATGCTCCAAATCCTCCGCTAGCGGGACTGAACCCGGTAATAACAGGCGTCACCAGGAATGATGTTGCGCTTGATATCGGTCCCCCGGGAGCATTGACCGCTATCAGTCCCGTGGTTGCACCGGCAGGTACTTTTACGGTGATCGATGTATTCGACCAAATAGTGGGTGCGCCGATCACGCCATTGAATGCGACTGTGCTGGCGCCCTGAGTTGCACCGAAGTTTGTTCCGGTGATGGTCACCGTGGTCGCAACGGGCCCACTGGGCGGCGAGAAGGAGGTTAGGGCGGGCGGCGGAGCCACGGTGAACGGGCTCGTGGCCGTCCCGCCTGGGGTGGTCACAGTCAAATTACCGGTAGTCGAGCCGGTTGGAACTGTCGTGTTGACTTGAGTATCGGAGATAACGGTGAAGGTCGCGGTCTTGTTGTTGAAGAACTTGACCGATGTCGTCCCTGCCAGACTGGTCCCGTTGATCGTGACAGGAAGGCCAATAGTTCCGCTCGCAGGCGACAACAAAATGATTGCCGGTTTCACCGTGAAGGTGCTGGCGCTGGTAGCCGTGCCGCTGGGAGTCGTGACTGTGACCTTGCCCGTGGTTGCTCCCGAAGGGACGAGCGCATTGATCGAAGTGTCGGAATTTATGGTGAAATTCTGCGAGAGGACGGCAGTCCCGTTAAATGCGACACCAGTAGCCCCGGTGTAATTTGTTCCGGTTATCGTGACCGACGCCCCCACAATCCCATTGGTTGGCGAAATGGAAGTGATCGTCGGTGCAGGCGTTCCGACCGTAAACGAAGATCCGCTGGTTCCGGTCCCGCTGGAGTTGGTCACGCTGATTGGGCCCGTGGTTGCGGTAGCGGGTACCGTTGCCGTGATCTGTGTGGCGGAATTTACGGCAAACGAAGCGGTAACACCGTTAAACCTTACCGCGCTTGCCCCAGTGAACTTGGTACCTGTCAGGACTACCGACGTTCCGGACGGGCCATTTGTCGGCGTAAATGAGTCGACAGTCGGCGCATTCGTTGGAGTGAGGCTGATGTAGTTGTGGACGTAGGAATTGGTAGTGTCGTCGTCCGACGCGATGACCAGCAGCCCGGTTGTGCTGCTCAAGTTCTGCTTCGTCGAAGTGGCATTATTTATGGTTTTGTCGGTCGAGCTATGAATGAACTGCGCTCCATTTCCATCTGGAAACGACGGGCTGCTCATGCTGGTGACTTTGTAGTCGATGTCCGCTCCGCTCTCGCTCGATGACGCGAAGAAGTACAACCGGTCGTGGGATTCGTCCAGCAACACGATCGGCCGGGTGTTACCGTAGTTCTTGGTGGAATAGGTGAAGCGCGACCACACTCCACTGGTGCTTCTTACCAGCAGATTGAGCAGAGGGCTGCTGGTATTCGTGGCTGAGGTTTTTGAGGCCACGTAGATCTTGCCTGCACTGTCGGTCTTCATATTCATGTGGTCGTCAGCGCAGAGCGTGGTGCAATTGACTCCCACCCCGAGAGCGATTTCTTCCGGTTGCCAAACATTGTCCGCGTCGCCATCGAGATGTATCGCGAAATAGTCCTTGGCCGCTTTCTGATTACTCCAATAAACGCCGATCTTGTTTCCACCAAAACTGATGATCGTGGCGATATCATCGCTTTCCACTGAAACCGCGGTTGCGCTGGCAGGAAGAACGACAGGATTGCCCCAAACGTTGTCGCTTCCGTTGCTGTGATTGATCATCACCTTGTTGGATTCGACGTAGGCGACCCAAAGCTCACCGGTCGAATCCTTGGCCAAAACCAGCGCCTCTTCTTTACCTTTGGTGACGGTAACCGGAAAGCCCGAATCTAGAACATAGGTTTGCGAACCCGAGTTGTAGGTATAGCGATAGAGCCGTCCCCAATTGGAAGAACTGCTCGTCGGGGCCGCGGAGGTAGTGTGCAGATTGGAAACGACATAGAGTTTTCCCGAGGCCTGGTCCCATAAGGTGTCGGCCGCACTCAGGACACGATCGTCGATCGGTGTGCCGGTATCGGTCCACTTCTGCGTGCCCAGGTCCAGTCGGTAAATATCGAACTGCGTCAGCGTCGTGTTATACATCGACGCCCACCAGATACCGTCGTTAAACCACGCCTTGCTTTCGGGCTTCTGTCCGGTGGGTGCTGATTCGGTGGCACCGTAGGAAAAGTCGTGGTATCCAACATTTTGTGCGCCTGCACTTGACCACGCCACAAAGAGACTGGTGACAAGAACAGCGATCAACGTGAGCTGCGGCCGGGACCGAATTTGCGCACGACAGTCCTGCAAGCTCAAGAGTTCTCTCCTAGATTGCCCTCAGCGAGCTGACGGCTGGGCTAAATAAATCCGCGCAGGGACAAATGCCTACGTGGATTTCGAGTCGCAACGATTGATGTTCACTGCTCTTGGCGGGGGATATCTAAAACCAGGCAGTCCTCTGGGGGAGGGACTGAACAAAAGGAAAACATTGACCGGAGAGACGGTATTCTTCCAGATCAAAACGACGAAAACAGTCCCCAAGACTCTAAGTGCTCCAATCCAGGACTGCCAGAGATCAGATCGCTCATAATCTTGCAGGGCTTTAGTAAAGGTACTTTCTACTCCGTCATCGCCTTGGGCGGCTGACCAGCGATGGTATTCAGGGTTTGCGCTATGCGCATTCGATTGTCGTTCATGCGCTTTTAATTGCATTGTTTGACTTCTCTTTTGTACCGATTTGTACCGAGATCGTGAGTTCGGAGGGTCCGTGGTCGCTTGGGTACACGCCGGACCCGAGAAGTGTTGCAATTTGGGATACGAATAGCCACAATCCGTCTTTCGCTTGACTGCGTAAATAGATAATGAAGAGGCCTGCTATGGATGGCAAAACTCGTAGCGTCTTCATTACCGGGGGAACCGGCTACCTTGGCCGACCATTGATCGGCCAACTACTGGCACGCGGTCACGAGGTGCGGGCATTGGTTCGGCCCGGATCCGAGGCCAAGCTGCCTCCGGGGTGCACGCCGGTACTCGGCAATGCTCTCGACAGCAAGACTTACGCAGATAAGATCCAGCCCGCGGATACTTTTGTGCAACTGGTCGGGATCGCTCATCCCAGCCCGTCAAAAGGGAAAGAATTCCGGCAGATCGATTACACCTCCGCCTGCGGCGCCATTGCAGCCGCTGCTAAGGCCAGAATTCAGCACTTCGTTTATCTGAGCGTGGCGCATCCGGCGCCGATGATGAAATCCTATATCGAGGTGCGTACGGAGTGTGAAGGGGTGTTGCGCGCCAGCGGAATGAACGCGACCGTGCTCCGGCCCTGGTATGTACTCGGTCCGGGCCATCGTTGGCCCTACGCCATCATGCCTTTTTATTGGCTGTTCGGGGCACTGCCTCCGACTCGCGCGGGTGCCAAACGGCTGGGACTCGTGACGCTGGCGCAAATGACGGTGGCGCTGGCAAAAGCGGTGGAGAATCCGGCCAATGGCACCCGCGTCGTGGAAGTACCAGAAATTCGTCAGGCTCGCGCCGCCTAGTCCAAACTGGGCACCAGCCGGCGTTTCTAAACCAACGACCTGAGACATGTCCCTTCGGACGAATCCCACCCTCCGCCTAACCGCAGAGGCGAAACTCCCTACAAAACCCGCAAAAATCAGGCCCGGCGCGGCGTTTCGCTGCCATACTCAAGCCAACGGTACTACAGTAAAGCGAGAATTACGAAAGCGCATGCCCGTGGGACATCTGTTCGCTCTCTTACCCAGATGAGATCGTGACACCTGGGAGTCCCATGGAACGAGACGATTATTTGGACGACATTCATATTCGCGTTCTTCGTGTCACCGAAGATCTGCGGGCCATTCAAAGGGAATTAAACTGCGCCGCTATGGAAGCGCCTGGTGATCCGGAATTGATGGAGGCTCTCACCCAACTTCCGGAGATGGAATCGTTGCAGGTTCTGAAATCGTCGGTCGACCAGATGCGCCACTTCCTGTGGTTCTACATGCAGGTGATGAACAATGAATCGGAAGTTGGCGAAAAACTGCGGCAGAGCATTCGGCAAAGGACCACGGAAGAAGCAGTTGGTCCGGAGGCAGCGTTTATGAAGAAATGCCGCACAGCCGCGGATGCCAGCCTGCTGCGATATCTGACTGACGGTAAAGACCGCAAGCCCAACTAGCCTTTATTCTACGGAGACCGACTTCACCAGGTTACGTGGGCGGTCCACGTCCAAGCCACGCTTTACTGCCACGTAATAAGCGAATAGTTGCAAGGGCACGATTTCCAGGATCGGCAGCAGCAACTCACTTGCACGGGGAACCAAGAGGGTCTGGTCTGCCAGACTCCGAAGGGTTTCGTCCCCCTCGGTGCCAATCGCAATCACCCGTCCACCCTGCTGCTTGAAGCTTTTGATATTGGCAATGGTTTTTTCATAACGCGTGACCGACCCCGGATCGTTACGGTCGTGAGTGGCCAGGATCACCACCGGCAAGTGTTCGTCGATCAGCGCCAGGGGACCGTGCTTGGTTTCGCCGGTGGGGTAGCCTTCGGCGTGGATGTAGGAGACTTCTTTCAGCTTCAGAGCTCCGTCCATGGCCACTGGGTAGTGAATTCCCCGACCCATGAAGAGGAAGTCGTCGTAGGAGTGATAACGCTCCGCCAGGTTTTCAACTTCAGAAGCCGCTTGCAGAACCATCTCAATTTTTCCCGGCAGGTCAAGAAGTTCGCGGATGTAGTGACGGCGTTCTTCCTTCAGCAACTTGCCGCGAACTTGTCCCAGGTAAAGCGCGAATACAAAAAGCACCGCCATCTGCGCGGTGAACGCCTTGGTCGAAGCAATGCTGATCTCACGTCCGGCATGGGTATACAGCAAGCCGTCGGCTTCGCGGGCGATGGTGGAATCTACAACATTCGAGATTGCGATGGTGTAGCAGCCTCGAGCTTTGGCTTCGCGCTGGGCAGCGCTGGTGTCCGCGGTCTCTCCGGACTGTGTAATCACAATCGTAATCTCGCCGGGACCCACGAGCGAATTTCGATATTCGAACTCGCTGGCGTAGTCAACGTCTACTGGTAGATTCACCAGTTCCTGAATCATGTACTGCCCGGCCATGCCGGCGTGGCGACTGGTTCCGGAGGCAACAATGTTGATGCGCCGCAGGGCGCGCAGATCGTCGGCCTCAATTCGAACATCTTCGAGCCGCACCACGGCATCTTGCAGCGACACCCGGGGAGAAACCGTATCGCGCAGCGCCTGCGGCTGCTCGAAGATCTCTTTGATCATGTAGTGCGGAAATTGCCCCTTGTCGGTCGTCATCGGCACCTCGACTTTGGCAAGCTGCTCCATTCTATCCGGCCATCCTCCAAAATATGGAATCGATTTAATATGGGAGCCATTGTAATGCAAAATTCCGGACCGTCCGGTCTGCCGATTGTGATTTTCGGCGCAGGTAGTCCATAATGGTGCCCCATCGCGCACGACTCCAAAAAGCGATCCGTAAAGCCTACAATCGCTGAGCACAGCCACACCGACGCTCACCTCAGCAGGATTGTGCGCGTCCTCATGGACCATGCCACGGTGGTGGTCAGTGGCACCAAGCTGGCGGAGGAAATCGGCACTGGCCGGTCCGAGGTGTGGCGGCTGGTGCAGCAGTTGCGGGGCCTGGGGGTAGCCATCACGGGTCAACCGGCCACCGGATACCGGCTCAAGAAAGTGCCCGATCTCTTGCTCCCCGATGTGCTGGCACCGCTCACGCGAGGCACGGTTTTCAGTCCGCACATCCGCCACTACTTCAAGATCGGATCGACGAATACCGTGGCCATGGAAGCTGCCGCGAATGGAGCGGTAGAAGGCAGCGTCTTCCTTGCCGAGCAGCAGACTGTCGGGCGTGGACGCAGCGACCACAAATGGCACTCCGCAGAGTCGAGCGGAATCTATTGTTCGGTGATCTTGCGGCCGCCTTTTCCTCCGTCGGAGGCCCTGGTCTTATCACTGGCCGCGGGATTGGCCGTGCAGAGCGCAGTACAGGCGATCGACCCGAAGATTTCTGCTGATCTGAAGTGGCCCAACGACCTGCTACTCGATGGTAAGAAGTTTTGTGGGATTCTTACTGAGATGAACGCCGAAGTCACCAAAGTGCGTCACGTGGTGATCGGCATTGGAATCAATGTAAACCAGGAGACCTTTCCCGTAGAGTTGCGGCCGGTGGCCACTTCCCTCCGGAACGCAACTAAGCGAGAGTGGTCTCGGGTGGAAGTATGCGCTGCTTTGTTAAAATCGCTCGACCGGGAATATCGCACGTTGCTGCAGCGTCCGGATGCTCGCGATTCGGTTTTACGGCGATTTCAAGAGAAGTCTTCTTCCGTCCAAGGACGTCGCGTGCGCATCGAAGAAAATGGCAGCTTCGAGGGCGTGAGTGATGGGCTTGATTCCCGCGGGTTCTTACAGGTGCGGACCCCACACGGCTTGCGGATGGTTCTGAGTGGAACGGTGCGTTTGCTTTAGGAAGATGTGAATGCTGCTTGTCCTCGATGTTGGCAATACCAATACGGTGCTGGGAGTTTTCGCGACGGCTGGGAAGAAGTCGAGTGCGGAAACTCCAGCCCATTACGAAGTGCTGGTAGCAAACTGGCGGGTCACGACGCTGGCGACGCAGACGGTCGACGAATACGGAGTGTTGTTTCGTAATCTTTTTTCCATGGCCGGACTCGAAGCCAGCACAATTCACGGAATCATCATCTCCTCGGTGGTGCCGCCGGTTGATTCCACATTACGCCAGGTTTGCGAGCAATATTTCAATACCAAGCCCCTGTTCGTCGAACCGGGCGTGAAGACAGGGGTTCCGGTGCTTTATGAAAATCCGGCTGAGGTGGGCGCCGACCGTATCGTGAATGCGGTGGCGGCCTTTGAGAAGTATGGGGGGCCGTGCATCGTGGTTGATTTTGGCACGGCAACTACCTTCGACTGCGTATCGGCGAAGGGCGAGTACATGGGCGGCGTAATCTGCCCGGGAGTTGGAATCTCGGCGGACGCATTGTTTGCGCACACCGCGCGTTTGCCACGGGTTGCAATTCGCAAGCCGCCCCGAGTGGTGGGGACGACGACGGTGGGCAGCCTTCAATCCGGACTTTATTACGGCTATCTTGGCATGGTGGACGGCCTGTTGGAACGTCTACTCGAAGAAATTGGCAAGGATACCCAGGTGGTGGCCACGGGTGGCCTGGCATCACGCATGAGCGCCGGATCGAAGTACATCCGAAAAGTGGACGACTTCCTGACCCTTGAAGGCTTGCGCATTGTGTGGGAACGCAATGCCGGTCCGAAGGCGGGAAAAGAATTCAAGCCGAGCGGTTCTTCGAAAGCCTCGCGTTAACCTGTCGTGGACAACTACTTTAACTATTTCGCTGAAATCGAGGAACTGTTCCAGCGTCGCCGTGGAGGAATTCTTTTGCTCTCCACCCTGGATTGGGCATTGATTGAGACCTGGAAAGATGTAGGCATCCCGCTTCAGGCGGCTTTGCGGGGAATTGACGCTGCTTTCGACGCTTACGAAACACGCCCATCAAAAACCCGAAAGGTAAACAGCCTCGCCTATTGCGCGCAGGAAGTTCTGGCCGCCGCTGAGGAACTCAAGGAAGCCTCGGTAGGCGTGGCTCCTGAGGTGTCAACCAAGCAAAATCCGCGCGGCTTCGATGCAGCGCACATCATCGCTTTTCTGGAACGCAATGCGGCTGCGATTGAGAAGGCACGGCTTCCGGATACTCACGGTATCTCAGTTCAAGGACTCGCCGCGAACACCGCGGCAACACTGCGGGAATTGGCCTCAGACGTTCGGTCCAAGAAATTGTTACCGCAACTGGAAAAGCTGGAACTGCATTTGACGGTGCTGGAAGAAAAATTGTTTTCCGGCCTGTTGGCGAGCACACCCGACGAACAGTTGGTCAGCGTGCGAGCGCAAGCTGACCGGGAGTTGGCACCATATCGAAGAAAGATGCCAGCCTCGCAGATTGAGCAATTGCAGAAGCAGTTCGTTTACAAGCGGCTTCTGGAAAAGTACGGGCTGCCGCGACTGAGCTTGTTCTACATGTGAGTCGAAGGTCGAAGGAAAACTGTATCAACCCCGAAGAACACTGAGGTACACGAAGGCAACCAAGATGTTTCCTTGTGTCCTTCTGGTTATCAGGGTTCGTGGCGGACTCGCAATGGGTAAGCGTCGGGTTAAAAGTCGTCCCCTCCAGTTAGAATCAAGGCTTGAATCTCAACATAGAAAAACTGGTTTATGGCGGAGATGGGCTGTCCCGCCTGCCACCCGACGAAGATGGCCGCAGCAAGGCCGTGTTCGTGCCTTTCGTCCTGGGAGGCGAAGAAGTCGAAGCGACCGTGGTCGGGGACAAACCCAGTTTTGCCCGGGCGAAGCTGGATAACGTTCTGAGACCATCGCCGTATCGGACCCAGGCATACTGCCCCTACTTTCAACGCTGCGGCGGATGCCATTACCAGCACACCGGATACGAACATCAACTCGAGATCAAGGCTGCAATTCTCAAAGAGAATTTGCGGCGAATCGCCAAACTTGAACTGGCGAATGAGTTGGTGGTGCATGCGTCGCCTCCGTGGAATTACCGCAACCGGACACGCCTTAAGGCACGAATCGAACCCGAGTTTGCGCTGGGCTATTACCGCTTCAATTCGCACGATCTATTGCCAGTTGAACAATGTCCCATCAGCTCTCCTCTACTGAACCGAGCGATCTCGGCTTTATGGACGTTGGGGCGAACAGGAAAGTTTGAGCCTTCTGTGCAGGAGATCGAGCTCTTCGCCAACGCCGAAGACCAGGAACTGCTCGCTGAAATTTACTGCTCCGGCGCGACCGAGGAACGAGCGGTAGAGAAGTTCACCATGGCCCTTCGCATGGCGCTGCTGGAAGTGAGCGGCGTCACAGCTTTTGTTCTCCCCCAGGCCGAAAGCGCAGAGCGAAAGCGCATTGCTGCTGCCGGGACAACGGACCTTACATACACCACGAAGCTCGCCAGATACAAGGTCAGCGTCGGCTCATTCTTCCAGACCAACCGCCACCTGATCGATACACTCGTAGAAGCTGTTATCGCGGGGCGTTCCGGGAAGCAGGCGCTGGACTTCTATGCTGGCGTGGGGTTGTTTTCCTCGGTGCTTGCCGGGAGTTTTGCACAGGTGACTGCGGTTGAGTCGTCACAGACTTCACACGCTGACCTTCGCTACAATTCGCCTCCGAATGTGAAAGTGGTTCGCGCCCAAACCGAGCAGTTTCTTGGCATTGTCGGCCGGAGGTTGCAGCCGGATCTGGTCGTAGTTGATCCGCCGCGCAGCGGTCTCGGTGGGCGGGTGCTCAATGCTTTGAGCGGACTGAAATCACCTCGACTGACCTATGTTTCTTGTGATCCAGCTACCCTCGCCCGTGATCTGGCTGGTTTGCTTAAGTCCGGATACCGCATCGAGGAAGCGCACCTCATCGATCTTTTCCCGCAGACTTACCACATCGAGAGTGTCTTCCACCTCGCGCTCTAGGGCCGCAGTGAAGGTATATCGCAATACGCCTCAGACAATCCTTCCGGCTCAAACCCGACAACCGATGCTGTGGGCGGCGCTGGCATTTCGTCCGGCATTCTCCTGGGGTTATGTGGCTGGGGTCCGCCTGTGTGAGAAACTTTCCAAATGGGGGAGCGACGATAGAAATTCCGGCCCCAGACTCTTCCCCGAACTCCACCCTCCGCCAGAACGACGAATCGCGGGTGATGAAAATCACTCACGGAGACGCCTCCATGATGCTCTAAGGCGACGCGGAGCGTAGTACCGGACAAAAGCTCGCCAAACAAACTACCGGATCTGACCTGCTGAAGGTGGCGCATCACGGCATTTAGGACAGATATGGACGGGGCGGTAACTTCAATGGAAAGAACGTGGCTAGCTATCTGCCGGGTCTTCGCTGATTTCGATTTCGTCTTCGCCGGGAGCACGACGGTATTCTTCGATCACGCGCTTGGCGTGTTCGGCATCTTCTTCGCGGACTAAGATCACTGTTCCTCCCACTCCGGGAAGAATGTCCTGCGGGGCTTCGAGGGAGGTGATATCCACGTCAATTCCAGCGGACTCCAGAAGGCCGTGCACGACCATGGCCTCAGACTCCTGGTCGGTATCAAAAATTCGCACCAGCTTCTCGTTCGGATTAGGGCGATTGGACTTGCCGGGCACACTGGATTCGCTAGCCATGGTTTCTCCAGTCGCCATTCTACTTCACCAGCATGTGCAGAATCGCTGTTATGCGCAAATCTTGTAGCTACTCATTGCACAAAGATGCAGCCTCGAAAACCGCGCAACGGCGCAAATGCCGAGAACATCTAAAGATAAAGTGGAATCCTAAGTGCGAGGTGATTTGAGTCATATGCCTGACCCAGAGGGGAACGCGGGTTACGGAACGGAAAGACAAGAAGAGGCACGCAAGATCAGGCGCTTACAGACGATGATCGGCATGGTGATGTCGGTCATCAGCCAGGATCCCAAGTTAACGGTAGAGGAAGCTTCCGAGTTAGCTGCCAATGCCAAACGCGCCGCCTTGGCCATGTTTCCCGACAAGGAATTCGCCTATGACATCATCTATAAGCCGCGCCTACAGCGGTTGATGAATGAACGATTCCGCTTACAGTGATCGCTATTTAGCCCAAAGCAGTTTCCCCGCCAGCAGCAGCATGGTGGCCGTCGCCCCCAACAAGGCATTGTATTCGCGGTGCTTCAGATAGAGTTCCTTCGAGAAAGTAACCCCGCCGCTATTTTGAACTGTCAGTCGCGGAACTAGACGTGGCACCCTTCGAGCGTATTCATCGAAGCCAGAAAATTGGTTCCGCAGATATGTTTCTTCCGATCGGATGACCGGGACGTAGATAACTACAAACATCAAAATCATGACGCCGGCAATCCACCAGCTTCGTGAAGCCACGACGAAGCCCAGAGCCAAGATCAACGATCCAAGGTATAGCGGATTTCTGGTATAGGCATAAGGGCCCGAAGTAGTGAGTTGTTCGTTTTTTCGCACGTGACCGGAGGCAAGCGCACGAACCAGAAGGCCCGGAACCACCAGAAGCAAGCCCGCCAACATTGAAAGCAGGCTCGGTTTCGCTAACCATGCATAAAGAACTGCAAATGCGAATCCAAGTGGCACGCGGATGCGGCGCGCGATTCTAGACCAGGTTGGCATGGCGTGGGGTTCCCAGGAGTTGTTTCGCGGCCACGAGGACTTGGTCGGGAGTGATCTCTAGCAAACCCCGTTCGGGATCCTTGCGCCGTGAATGAGATGTGACGCTGGACTCGCTCCGCAAAACTACAGTTCGAGTGCCGAACGGTCCGTTGCGCGCGGGATTGGTTGGTCCGAACAGGCCCACAACCGGGACCCCCAGCGCAGCCGCCAGATGCATCGGCCCAGTATCGCCTCCAATGAAGAGGCGGGCGCGACGAGTAAGTGCGATCAAAAGAGATAAAGAACAGCTGATGCCTTCTGCGGCGCCCTCGCTGGTTGCTTCCACGGCGCGGGCCAGGACGCCTTCCCCCGGACCAAAATTTACCAGCGATCCGTAACCCCATTCCGCAAGGCGACGTGCTACTTCGCCATAGCGTTCCGCAGGCCATTGTTTTGCTCCCCACCCAGCGCCGGGGTTGAGCAAGACAAACTGTTCCATGCCATGTTCGAGCAGGCGGTGCTCGCATTGTTCTTCCGCGGAGGGGTCGTGAGGAAACTCTAGATTGGGAATAGCAAGCTTTCCGTTTGTGACCGCCTCCGCCAGCGACATGCTTTGCTCGACGACGTGCTGCCCGCGAGGCATGACTTGCCGCGAGTAGAACATGCTGGCAACATTCTCGCGCGGTGCGGCCGAACCGAAGATAGTGTCAGCTCCCGACCAACGCGCGATCAACGCCGAACGCGCCGCCCCCTGGAAATCAACCGCCACTTCGTATCTGTTCCTGCGCACTTCACGCAGGGCTGAGCTGATTTGTTTCCAGGTTTGCGCGGAAGACATCGAGGAGCGCCACGCCTTGGTATTCACGACATGCAATTCATCCACCAGCGGTCGCGAGGGGATCGGGCCCCGAATTGGTTGCTTGTGGGCTGCAAAGCAATTCCTGCCAGCGCTCTTCTACCACCCAACCAATGCGGGTTAGCGGGAATGCCTGGCGCAAGGCCGTTGCAGCCGGCAATGTGTGGATGATGTCTCCCATTGCACCCAGGCGCACGATCAAAAGACGGTCAATTCTAGGCGCGGATTTCGGTGGTAGTTGCGACAGCAACTGCAACCTCACGACTGGCTTTTACCAGCCCGGGCAATAAGCTCGCTGGCCGAATGATTCTTCGAGTCGCCGACGATTTCCACTCTGCCCCCGCACTCCGCCATCGCGTCACGCTCGGGTACAGAGTCAGCAGTATAGTCAGTTCCCTTGGCTTGCACATCAGGACGAATCTCGCGAATCAGCGCTCGCACATCTGGTTCGTGAAAAATGACTACGGCATCGACATCCGCCAACGCCGCCAGAATCTCTGCGCGCTCTTCCGCCGGCATGAGCGGACGACCGATCCCTTTGAGCCGACGAACAGACTCATCGGAGTTGATGGCGACAATCAATCTACCGCCCAATTCCTTTGCCGCTTGAAGATAGCGCACGTGACCCACGTGGAGAAGGTCGAAGCACCCGTTCGCCAATGTGATGACATCGCCAGTCCGCCGCCACTCAGCGACTTGTGGGGCAAGCGCAGTGCGAGAGAGGATTTTGCTCGCTGCCATCGTCAGTGGGCCCTGATGGAGGGAGGACCTTCACTGATCGCCTCCAACAATTCTTTTGGCGATACGGTGGCGGTACCTCGTTTCATCACTACGAGGCCGCCTGCATAGTTGGCCAGGCAGGCCGCATCTTCGGTGGAAGCTCCAGTGGCCAATGCGGCAGTAAAGGTTGCGATTACGGTATCGCCCGCCCCGGTTACGTCAGCCACTTCGTCACTGCCAAAGATCGGAATGTCCACTGGCTTGTGGCGGCCATTGAATGCCACCATGCCTTCCCTTCCGCGCGTGATCAAGAGGGACTGGAGCTTCATACGGGACATGATCTCCTCGCCGGCGGCAGTGAGGCGAGACCAGTCATGGCCGATATTCACACGCAAGGCCTCCTCGACTTCGGGCTGATTGGGAGTGGCGGCGGTCACTCCCTCGAACTCCAGCATTCGATGCCGCGAGTCGAGTACCACGGGAACGCGGTCGAGCTTCGCACGATCACGCACCGCATTAATGATCACCGGAGTCGCGGCCCCGTATCCATAATCGGAAACCAATAGTGCATCCGATGCCCTTACATACTGGCGGGCGGCAAGCACCAATTCGCGGCGCAAATGGTGATTTGGTTCCGCCATAGGCTCGCGGTCCAACCGCACTACCTGTTGTTTCCAGGTGTTCGGCAAGCCGGCCAGGATGCGGGTCTTGGTAACGGTGGTGTAACTTTTGTCTTTCAGAACACCGCTCACCGGGATTCGCTTGTGACGGAATTGCTTTATCAACAGCCGCCCCTGCTCATCGTCTCCGACCACACCGACCGGCAACACATTTACTCCCAGGTCCGCGAGATTATTCACCGCATTCGCACCGCCGCCGGGTACGACTTGGCGCTCACGATGCTTCAGGATCAACACCGGGGCCTCGCGCGACACGCGAGAAATTTCGCCGAAGAGAAATTCGTCCGCCACCAAATCACCGAGCATGGCCACAGTGACGTTGGGAAACGACTCGACGATTTTTCGCAGCCGCTCGACCTCTTTGGAATGCTTAGTCATGCAGCCTGCAATTTTCTCATGCCGAACGCCTTCGTTCCTCTATGGTCCGCAAAATGGTTTCAAGCACGTTAGAGGCGTCTAACAGTTCCATCTTCACGGGCACAATCGCAATCGGGTGAAGGGCGGACAGGTTTGTCCCGAGGTTAATCGCGTCCTTCTCAGTCGTGACAAAGCCCCCTGCCTCGCTCCGCTCGCGCAGTCGCAACAGGTCGCGGATGTCCTGGGCGGTATAGGCATGATGGTCGCGATAGAACGCTTCAGCCACGGGATCAATACCCGCAGTGCGCAGTTGAGTTATAAAATTCCGGGGACGGGCGATACCGCAAAAAACCACAGGATTATCAGGAACCACGGTTGGCTGGATGCCGCGTTTAACCCGCCACGCTTGCTTTCCGGAAACTGGCAGCGCATCGGAGGTAAGGGCCCCACTCAAAACCACCGCGTCAGCTCGTTTCAAGGACTTCAAAGGTTCCCGCAGACGGCCTGCAGGAAGCAGACGATCGCCACTGTCCTCAGGGGTAACGAGAACTATGTCGAAGTCGCGGGCCAGCGCGCGATGCTGAAATCCATCGTCTAGTAAGTGCAACTGAGGCCCAAAAGCCCGCTCGGCGGCGAGGCCTGCGGAGTAACGTCCTTCTCCCACCACCACCGGTACCTTCAGCCGTCGCGCCAGCAACAACGGCTCATCGCCAAAATCTCTGGCTGTTCCGGAAGGATCAACGACGCGGACACCCCGGGTTCGCCGCCCATAACCGCGGGAAAGAATATCGAACTTCACGCCGCGTTGTTTGAGCAATTCTCCCAGGACAAGGACGAAAGGGGTCTTGCCAGAACCTCCTACTGACAGATTACCAACGCTGATCACTGGCCCAGCCAACCGCTGTGGCTTAAGCACACTACGGTCGTAAAGCGCGTTATGCACTCCGACACCCGCACCGAAAAGAGAAGAAAGAAGATTCATCCAATGTCCAAGCCGCCCACCCGCCCATGTGGGGACGGGTAACACGCCCCTCCAGCACGGGCTCCCAATCGCCGCTTCAGGAAGACAATCTCATGAGTTCACTCAACGCTTCCAACGTACGAGATGTAGCCCCGGTCTGTTGTTTTAGAGTCTCTGCTGCACGCTTACCCAGGGCGATCCGCTCGGGGTCATTCGAGACCAATTCCATAAACACCAGTGGCAATTCGGCCGGACCCACAATACGCACAGCATCGTTTTGCTGGAACATCCAGATAATGTCACGGAAGTTTTCGGTGTGATTGCCCACCACGATGGCCGCTCCGTGTTGCGCCGGCTCAAGAATGTTGTGGCCGCCGCGTGGAACCAGACTGCCACCGACAAAAGCAATGTCGGCCAACCCGTAAAGGGCAGCCAACTCACCAATGCTATCGAGAAGAAACACCCCGCCACCCAAAGTCTCACCATTCCACAGCGACCGCCGGCGGAAAGGAACGTCCAATTGCTCAAGCAATTGCGCGACCTCCGCGAATCGCTCAGGATGCCGCGGTGCTAGAATCAGCAGCGCCCGCGGAAGGCTGGCACGCACATTCTCGAAAGCCCGGAGCAACAGCGGCTCTTCTCCCTCCACCGTGCTGCCGCAAACCAACACCGGGCCCGCTCCATCCTGTGTGAGAGCGGAGCGGAGACTCGCCACAATCGGAGGCTCCGCAGGAAGCGGGGCATCAAACTTCAAATTGCCGGTAACTTTGACTCTTTCGTCCAACGCGCCAATTTCCACCAGGCGTTTGCGATCTTCCCAAGTTTGCGTAAGGAACAGATCGGCGTTACTCAGAACATTGCGCAGCAGCGGCCGCACCCGAAGATAACCGCGAATCGATCGGTCTGATATACGCGCATTTACCACTGCAATCCGTGCCCCGCTTTTCCGGGCCAGCCGCAGAAAATTTGGCCATAATTCGGTTTCGGCGATGATCACCAACTTTGGCTGTAACTGTTTCAGATATGGGCGGATGGCAAACTCGAAATCCAAGGGCAGGTAGAAAACTCTCTCTCCCCCAAAGCGCGACCGCGCCAGCCTCTGCCCGGAATCGGTAACCGTCGAAATCACTACATCATGGCCTGGAAACTGCCGGTTTAGTCGCTCGACCAGCGGGGTCACCGCTATCACTTCCCCGACAGAAACAGCATGCACCCAAATAGTCGGACGCCCCTCATGCACGATCAATCGCGCCGGGACATGGCCAAACCGCTCGCGCAGCCCGGTGCGATATTTTCCCTTTTGGACCATCTGCCACAGCCAATAAGGCAACGTTGCAATCATGGCCACGGCCAGCAGCGTGCTGTAGAGCAAGTGCATGAGGAAGAGACATTCTAATCGTTATCTCCCCCGCAACTCTCAAGGCACCATCCGGAGAGAAGCCTGCATCCTATAATCGAGCCGATGAGTTTAAGTACGATCCAGATTCGGATGAGGCAGGCGGTGCCATTCGCCCTGTTGGTGCTAGCGATTGCCGCCTGGGCGGGTAAAGATTTTGTGATGCCCGTTGCTCAGCCAGCCAAAAATTATCCGGCGCACGACGCGCATATCGACGAATTGGTCACAGTTGGGCTCGATCCCTATGACCAACCGGGTAAGGGGGACATCTTCTCGGTGAAGTACACCGAGGTCGGCTACCTTCCTATTTTTGTGGTCATCACCAATGATGGCGATGAGACGATTTCGCTTGCAGGAATGAAGGCGCAGTTGGTAACCGCCGACCGCACCAAGCTGTCCCCTGCCGACGAGGACGATCTCTACCGCCGTCTCTCGCACCCCAGCCAGGGTTCGCGTGCACCGTTGCCTTTGCCGCTTCCACCCAAGATCAAGGGCTCGGTGGGTCAGCGGGCTTTGGACGAAATTCAAAACGCACACTTCGCGGCACGCGCAGTCGAACCACACAGTACGCAGTCGGGATTTTTATTTTTCGAAGTCTCCGGATATCTCATCCGCTCGACGGAGCCCAGTTCTATCTCACCGGATTGCGCAACGCCAAGGGCAGTGATTTGATGTACTTCGAAGTTCCCCTGGATAAGTACGTGCATCCTTCAGCGAATCCCTAGTTAAAAATGCCATTGTGGATATCCAGGGCCAAAAGCACCGCCCAAGCGGAGCTTGAACGGGGTCCCTGCGAACCTTTTAACTACTCGCTGGCGCGGCTCTTGATCCAGATCGGCGTTCCGACAAAGCCGAAAGCTTTGCGGATCTGATTCTCTAGAAATCGCTGGTAGGAGAAGTGCAGCTTCACCTTTTTGTCGGTAAAGATGATGAAGGTCGGCGGTGAAACCGAGGCTTGCGTCATGTAATAGATTCGGACTCTCGACTTTAGGGGGACGGTGGCACGCTCGAAATCCACAAACTTCAAAAAGCGGTTCATCTCTGAGGTGCTGATTCGCTTGCGGCGTTCGGAAGCTACTTGATCCAACACGGGAAATATCTTCTCAGTGCCCTTTCCCGCCGCCGCCGAGACAAACAACACCGGTGCATAACTCAAAAATTTCAATGCATCGCGCAGGCGATATTCGTACTCCTCCCGAT
>CAWGQZ010000035.1:0-11442 GCA_963824805.1 uncultured Acidobacteriaceae bacterium
TACTCATTGGCTTAGAGACTAATTCAGCGAATACGATGACAACTAGGAAAATAAGTCCTTTCCTTACGCTTGCTTCCACAGAAGCCCACCGTCACCTACACTTTCAAAAATTTGCGCACAGACAATGTGCTGCCCCAAATGCCGATCAATGTACCCAAGCCAAGAATGAGCAAGGAAACGTAGAAGCCTGCTTCCTTCAGCGTCACAAGCTGATCATCGTAAGGCCAAGCTCAAACTGGGACATTTCCACGAGGCGGGAATAGCCAAATAACAGAATCGCAATCGTTAACAAGGAACCAATTAGTCCGATCATGCACCTTCAATAAAGAACGGCCACCGGATGAAGTTGTTCGTCGCACCTACTAGCTTCATAATACCGATCTCACGACGTCTTGCGAGGATCGTCATCTTGATCGTATTGGAAATCAGGAACATTGCGGTAAGCCCGAGTCCCGCCACGATAACAAGACCGATATTGCGGACAGCATTCGTAATCTTGAACAGTGTCTCGACCGTGCCTTTGCCGTACTTAACCTCGTGATCGGCTTCGTTTCATCGGCTTTGCTAATGGCATCAATCTGCTTCGCTGCGAAGGCGATCTTCTGGCGGCTCGAACAGTTTGGCTTTCCCAGTCCGCTCTCGAATTGGAACGCGAGAATCTCGCAAGGGCCAAAGAATTGGCGCAAAGGGCCATAAATGAATTTCACATTCAACATAACGATGATCAGGAAGCCGCAGCCCGTGGTTCTCTCGCCAAGGCAGAAATTTTGCAGGGCAGCCCACAAGCTGCTCAGGAACAGGTTGATTTGGTACGCAAGCTAAAGGTTCAAGACAGAACGATTCTCCTGCTTATTGAAATTGCAGAAGCGAAACTTTCAGCGGCCAGGGGGCAGACGGCTTCCGCCCTTGCGCAACTCACCGCTGTTATCAAACGGTCGAAAGAGATGAAGTTGCCGGTCTACGAATTTGAAGCTCGTCTCGCAAAGGTCGCACTGGCAGTGCCACAAAAAAACGAGGCAGGGCTACGAGAACTGGCAAAAGAAGCCGACGCCAAGGGCTTTAAGTTGATTGCCCGGAAGGCTCGTGAGGCCGCAAACCACTGATGAACACCCCGAGAGTCCGCCATCCGTCGCGTTTTTGGACAGCATAGGGGCTAACCCATTAAAGAACCCGCCCTGTCTCTCAAAAATAGAGAGACAGGGACGGGACACCCTCAGATTCGTAAGCTGTCATATCAATCTACGTCAATTTTGGGAACAGCGATTGGCGTCTTTGGAGTCAACTGGACAACACAAAAAGGTCAATCCCTGCCCTTCGTAGTCGACACCTGCCGGTACCGAGGTCGGACCAATGTTTTTAATCGTAAAGCTGACCCGGGTATGTTTGGCGTTCAGTGACGTGTTGATAACCGGAAGGTCTGCCTCGGCCAGATTGGTGCACAGTTCCAGCGTATTGCCACCCCTGTCGCACAGTTGCTCGCCATAGGTGGGACCAGAGGGATTAAGTTAGGGTCGTCTCGATGGCGGGGGTGAACCCTACGAGGTTGTTGAAGGTGACGCTCAAATTCTTCTTCAACCTGGTTGGCTGCACTTGCACCAAAAATTTGTAGACCCCGCTGACGCAAGAACCCGCGAGTTTCAGAGTATCGGGTGCATTGGGATCCTCTGCCGGGTCGAAGTTGTCAGGGTTGGAATCCGCGACATCCTGGTTCGGGCAGATATATTGAACAGAGACTCCACATTGTTCTTGGGTGCAGGTGCAGTAGGCCCGAACAAATTCATGCTTGGTTGGTGAGAGTTGCGTGCCATTTTTCGAGGCCCCCGCGCCGGGCCCGCTATTGCGGCTACCGACGACAACAACGCGAAGCCGAGACAATGGCTGAAGTGGCAATTCTATGATTCATACAGTTTTGCCTCCTGGATACCGCGGCCTTGAGCTCGCGGGTGAAATGCAGTTTTCCCGGGCCGGCGCCGACTGCTGAAACGGCGCGCCTCAACCATCACGTTCCCTAAATTTGGTCCCCTGAATCCCCGGAAGAGGCCGAACGGCAAGCGGTTCGGACAAAAGTGGCACCAGAAGTCTCCTATGAGACAAACGGCCTGTCAAGGGGGGACTAGGCCCTCAGGCAACATAGCTTTGGGGATTAGCGTTTCGCGGCGGCGGCTTGCGGAATCCGCGTACGGGCCCAACTCTGGGCAGCCTCTATCCGGTAGGAAATGGCGGGATGCGAATGGAAGAACCATTCCACAAACTTCGAGGGAGTTCGCTCGGCCAAATTTTGGTCAGCGAGCTTGTTCATTGAGGAAATGAATGGCTGCACCGCCGGAATGGATCGAAACGCATATTGGTCAGCCTGCCGTTCGTTGTAACGCGAATAGGCATTCATCGCCGGCATTAAGAGAAATGACAAGACCGTCGCCCCCAAGATGAGCAACGGCAGATTGGCGAAGTCGGAGAGCGTTTCAAAAAGGTGGAGCCGATCCATGGAGTAGTGCAGCATCCAGTTCGCGGCCCAGAATCCGGCGAAGGTGATCACGCCCTGCACTGCGATACTTTTGGCAATATGGCGGTGAACATGGTGTCCAAGCTCGTGCGCCAGCACGGCTTCGATTTCGTCGGCGGAATAGTTGTCGAGCAGGGTGTCGGCAAGAATGATGCGGCGGGTCCTGCCTAGGCCGGTGAGAGCGGCGTTTGCCTTCTTGCTCTTCTCAGAAAGGTTCCATTTGTAGACCCCGCGGACCTTCGTGCCCGCCCGCTCACCGAGCTTCACCAGCCGCACCTTGAGTTCATCATTCTGCAGCGGTTCAAACTTGTAAAAAATGGGGAACAATATCACGGGCGCCAACTGCGCCAGGAGCACAACCAGTCCCAGAAACACAGCCCATGCCAACAACCACCAGTGCAAAGGATATTGCCGGATAATGAAATACAGCAGATCGATAACGATGGCGGCGAGGACAAAGCCAACCAGAAATCCTTTGGCTTCGTCCTTAAGCCAGGAGCGCAGTTTCAAATTCGAAAGATGGAACTGGTGCTCGAGGCGAAATCCGTAGAAATCAAGACCGAAGCCCAAAATCTTGCCGATGGTGAGCAGCATCAGCACATAGAGCGTGAGCGCGGGCACATAATGCTGAAAAGCCGCGCGGTAAGCCAGATCTCGTAAATGGGCGTTCCATCCCGTCGCCAGGAGCAGAGCCAGCATCCCCAGCCCCAGGCCGAAATCGGCCATCCCCAGCCAGCGATGAATACGATTGTATTTCCGCGACTCGGGAGAGTCGGCGGGTGCGGCCGCCGCAATGTCAGCGGAGCTCATACAGGAAGACTATCGTATCCCGGAAGCGCAAATAGGAGAATGTAAGGAAAAGTAGCGAACGTGCATGCACCTCAGAGGGCCTGCCTAGCCGGCATTTATGAACTTCTCGGCGCTGGCGAGCATTTCGCTGACCAATTCTGGCGACGCTGCCTCGGCGTAAACCCTTAATAGAGGCTCGGTTCCGGAAGCGCGGAACAAAATCCAGGCGTCTGCCCCACCGTTATTCGCAGGAGTTTGCAGGAAGAATTTAATGCCATCAAGCCCTTCTTTCCGCAGGACGGGGTAACGCCCCAGCACCGTAGTCTTCTCCGAGCGGGCCCGCTCAATGGCATTTACTTTGATCTCATCAGGGATGTGCATGTCGATGCGGCCGTAATAATGTGCCCCATATTCCTTCTGTAAGTCAGCAACCAGTTGGCCAAGCGGCTTGCGCTCTTCGGCCATTACGTTGGCCAGGAGCAGCGAGTTGAGAATTCCGTCGCGTTCCGGCAGGTAGCGGGAATAGCCGATTCCGCCGGATTCTTCTCCGCCGATTACGATTTCGCGCTCCATCATGAGGTCGGCGATGTACTTGAATCCGATCGGACACTCGTTCATCTTGCGCCCGTGCTTGGCGGCAATGCGGTCCAGCATGAGCGTGGTATTGAATGCGCGAACAACTTCGCCGCTCCACTTCTTGCGTTCGAGAAGCCAACGCAGCAGCACGGAAAATATCTTGTGTGAATCGACAAAGCTGCCATCCTCCGCTACCGCCCCCAGGCGGTCGGCATCGCCGTCTGTGGCAAAACCGGCGTGGCATTTCTCTTTCGCCACTACTTCCTGCAGCTGGGCAACATGGGGCTCGATCGGTTCCGGGTTAATGCCCGGGAATAGCGGATTCAACTCCTGCCGGATTGCGACATGCTGAATCCCGCGTTCGCTGAAAATTTTGGCAAGGACCCCTCGGCCCGATCCGTACATCGAATCCACTGCAACTTTGAAATTTGCTTTGGCAATTAGCTCAAGATCGGCGAACTTGCAGATCGCCTCAATGTATGCGGCCTTGAGATCGACTTCCTCAATCTCTGCCTTCTGTCCGCTTGGCAACGCGCCGGCGTTCAGCTCCTGTTCCACGATCTTCATAATCGCGGGGGTGGCCGAACCACCAAAATTTCCTTTGAACTTCACTCCATTCCAGTTCCAGGGATTGTGGCTGGAGGTGATAACTACGCCCCCCGCTGCCCCGTGCTGCTTAACCGCAAGCGAGATGGCGGGAGTGGGTGTGTAATCGTCCGCGAGTCTTACCGGAATCCCCGCCTGGCAAGGACCTCGGCGGCAACCCGCGCCGCGTGTTTCGACGCAAAACGCGTGTCATAACCAACGATGACGCCACTCTTGCTGTCTTCATGCTTCAAAACGTAAGAGGCGATTGCCCCAACTACGCGGCGGACATTATCGAAGGTGAAATTATCAGCAATGACGGCACGCCAGCCGTCGGTGCCAAACTTGATCGCTTGTTGAGAGTTTGCAGCCATCTAGTTTAGGTGAGTCGATGTAATTTTTTTTCGTCCAGATACTTCACGATCTTGCCCACGTCCTGCGCCTGTTCCCGCGTTGTGATAAGAAGGGCATCGTCGGTCTCGACAACCACAAGATCCTTCACCCCGACCACAGCCACAAACTTATCCAGCGAATGAACGTAGTTTCCAGAAGAGTGCAGCGTGAAGATGCCCTTGCCCAGAATCAGGTTGCCGTCCGGCGGCTCGGTCTTGGAGGTGTGGTGTTCGTGTAAAGCTGTCCACGACCCGAGGTCGTTCCAACCGAAGGCCGCCGGAAGGCAGACGATATTGGAATTCTGTTCGCCTTTGCCGGACCGTGGTTCCAGCACGGCATAGTCGATGCTGATGTTCTCGCACTGCTTGTAGAGCCTGCGGAATGTTGCGGCAAACTTTCGCGTACCGAAATCGGCAGCGATTTTCTCCAGCACCGCCGCGGTTTTGGGTAGATGCTCGCGTAATGCGTTGACCAGAGTCCGCGCACTCCACAAAAACATTCCGCTATTCCAGAAATAGTTTCCCGCCGCCAAAAATCCGGCAGCCCGCTCCGCGTCTGGCTTCTCAGTAAAGCGCCGCACCCGCGATCCATCGCTATCGAAGGCCGATCCGACCTCAATGTAGCCGTATCCTGTTTCCGCTCGCGTAGGGTGGATCCCAAGAACCACAATATGTTCGGCTGCGGTGGCAATCTCAATACCGCGCTTCAGCACCTGGCGAAACTTATTCTCATCTCCGATAACATGGTCGGAAGGAAACAGCCCAATCACAGCGTCCGGATTGCTGCGTTGAAGAATGAAAGCGGCAAGTCCGATCGCCGGAGCAGTATTTCGCCCCAGCGGCTCGGCTAGAATCTGCTTTTTCGCGAGCTTGGGCAGTTGCCGGACGATTTCCTGGTGGGAATCTTCATTGGTGATGATCCAGAAATGATCGGAGGGAGCCAGCGGATTCAGCCGCCCTACGGTCTGCTGGATCATGGTCTGCTTGCCGTCGAGTGCAAGCAGCTGTTTGGCACGCTTTCTGCGGCTGAGCGGCCAGAAGCGAGTACCCCGCCCCCCCGCCAGAATCACCGGATAAAAATTGCTTGGACCCAAAGATTTAAGCCTCAGGAACTTCTACAGCTGCGTCGCGGGTTCGGGCAGCTTTGCCCCCGGGACATAGCGCCTTCAAGAACTCCACCTGCCACTGCGGGCGAACCCGATACTCGCCAGCGCTAGCCGGCACCACCACGGCATCACCCTTGGCCAACGTCACCGGACCAGTACCATCCACTTCAACCGTGGCGCATCCATCCACGCCGACCAGTATCTGCGCGGAACTCTTGCCTGACGAATCCCTCGTATGAAACAGGCTCGGTTTTTGCATCTCGAATCGGTCAACCGCAAAGTAAGGAGCGGCGATCAACGAAGCACGCCGCCCTGACCCGTTCAGCTCGATTGCCGCCGTCCTCGTAACCTTTCCCGAAGGAACCTTATCCTTGATCGCAGCGAGCCCATCTTTCAAATGCAGCTCTCGCGGACGCCCATAGTCATACAAGCGATAGGTCGTATCCGACTGCTGCTGCGTCTCGATGATGACTGACCCGGACCCAGAGTGTGAACGGTGCCTCCGGCCACATAGATCATGTCGCCGGCATGAACATCAATCCAGTTCAGCAATTCCTCCGCGCGGTTCTGCTTGATCGACTGCTCAAATGCGTCGCGCGTCACGCCAGCCTTCAGCCCGAGGCCGATTTGTGCTCCCGGCTTTGCATGCGCCACATACCAGCACTCAGTCTTCCCATTGGGCAAGCCTGCTTTTTGAGCAGCCGCGTCATCCGGATGCACCTGCACCGACAGCTTTTCGTGAGGAAATAAAAACTTCAAAAGTAGGGGAAATTGATGGCTATCAGCGGCCGCGTCGCCCACCAGGTCCACTCCATATTTCGCACTCAACGCCGACAAGGGTTGACCCATAAAAGCGCCGTTGGCCACTTTGCAGGCATCTCCCGTCAACCAGGCTTCCCCAATTTTTTGCTCGCAACGTTGGTTGGGATAAATAGGAGACAGGTCGAAAGTGCCCCACGGGCGCGGATCGAAGTCGGGCACCATCAGCAACGGATACAAATCGCTCATATGTGAATACGCAAGGACAAGGCAGGACTTCGGGGCCCTGGCAGGCGCTTAGAGGCGCATGCTGACAACTGGGCTGCCTGAGAATCTTAGAACGCCCAAGCCAGCTCGTCCATGTCCTTCAGCAATGCAAACTTCTTCACAGGCCGGCAAGAAAGTTGCGCATGCGCTCCAACCCGCGATCCAGTTCCTTCATCGAGGTCGGATAAGAGATGCGAATGTGCTCGCTGGTACCGAAACCTTCCCCCGGAACCGCTGCCACGTGCGCTTCTTTCAGCAGCTTTGCGGCTAACTGCGAAGCCGAATTCACCCCGCTCCGTCCGAAAAAGGCGGAAATGTTCGGAAAGGCATAGAATGCTCCCTCCGGCATGGTACAGGTAACGCCCGGAATCGCCCTCAGCCCGCCTACCACGTGATCGCGTAGCCTGATGTACTCCAGGCGCATTTCTTCGACGCATTCCTGCGGGCCAGTCAAAGCCGCTACCGCTGCCTTTTGCACAATGGAAGTCGGATTCGACGTCGATTGGCTTTGCAGCTTCATCATCGCGTTCAACACGGGCGCCGGACACAGGGCGTAGCCAGTCCGCCATCCGGTCATCGCATAGGTCTTCGACAGCGACCCCACAATCACCATATGCTCGCGGTACTCTCGCAACGACCCCATTGAAAAGCGCTCGCCGGTGTAATTCAGATAGACATAGCACTCATCGGAGATCACCCAGATGCCGCGCTGGGCGGCCATCGCCATCACCGATTTCAAATCTTCAGGAGCCATGACTGCGCCGGAAGGATTCGACGGCGAATTCAGAATGATGAGCTTGGTGCGGGGAGTCACCAGCCGTTCCACCATCTCAGCCGTGATGCGGAATCCCTCGCTCTCCTCAGTTTCCAGCAACACGCAATTCCCGCCCGCGTAGCGAACGATGTCCTTGAACGAGACCCAATAGGGTACCGGCAGGATGACTTCGTCGCCGTGATCTACCAGCACCTGGATGGCGTTGAAGAGCACGTGCTTACCGCCGGTGGAGGCCATAGTCTCTTCGCGACGGTAGTCGGAGCCAAAATCGGCCGCATGTCGCTTCACAATAGCGTCGCGCAATTCCGCTGTCCCGCCCACCGCGGTGTACTTGGTGAAGTTGTTCTGAATGGCCGCAATGGCCGCATCCTTGATGTGCTGCGGGGTCGCAAAATGCGGCTCGCCTGCGCCGAAGTCCACCACGTCCACGCCCTGCTGGCGCAGTTTTTCTGCCTCAGCCACTACTGCCATGGTGGCGGAAGGCTCAATCCGATTGATGCGGGCGCTCAATTTCAGCGCGGGAACAGCTTCGGTCACTGGGGTCATGCTCTGCGTCCTGCTTTCCTTCTGTGATGATGTTCTTTTGATGGATCCAAAAACTTGCCTTTCAATCTTCGCTCCACGAGTTCGGGAACCAGCCCCTTGATCGATCCGCCGAGATGCGCGATCTCTCGCACCAGCCGCGAACTCAAATACGAATACTTCCCGGCCGGCATCATGAAAACCGTCTCCAGGTCGGGCCGCAATTTGCGGTTCATCAGCGCCATCTGCAACTCATACTCATAGTCGCTGATTGCCCGGATGCCCCGCAACACCGCGCCGGCCTTCACTTTCGCCGCATACTCAACGGTCAATCCAACGAATGTATCCACCCGCACGTTGCGGAATTGTGTGGTCAGCGATTCCAGCATCTCGCTGCGTTCTTCTAATGAGAATAGCGGGTTCTTCTCCGGATTTCTCAGGATGGCAACAATCAATTCGTCAAAAATCTTGCTGCCGCGCTCGATTAAATCCAGATGCCCGTTCGTCGGGGGATCAAACGACCCGGGATAGATGGCGATGACCTTCTTCAATGGGTCCCTTGACGATCCTCGCGGACGCCGTCCTGATTGCGCGTCACGGCACTGTAAAGATTTTATGTGTGAGAGCGAGCTATGGCAACTTCTTACAATCAATGCAGCTAATCGAATACGATGATTGGCCTGTTTCTGCCAGATCAGCTGTCTCTAGCTTGCCACCAGCCACTCTAGAGCTTCCTCTCGGCTGTTGAACTTCGGGAAGTCGCGCTGAGAAAACTGTTTGAAGCCTTCGTAGAAAACATTGGGCAGCTGCTCCGTGCCCACCCAAGCGGCCCGTTTCACATACGGACGGTCGAAAACCAGCACTTCCTTGATGCGTGTGGCTATGGCCTTGTCAATTTGAGCTCCGCCGAAATCGGCAAGGATCAAGACTGATCCACGAGGTTTTTGCGTGACCGTATCCTGGATTTCGGTTAGTAGATTGAGGATTTCTTTCTTGTCTGCGGAAGTTAAATCGACGAGAAAGTATTCGCGGTCCTTGTGCTTCAAAAACTGTAGACGGTCTTGCATCGCTTAGCCCTCCTCGGCACAAGAAGGTACACCCAGGAGCGTCGTTCAACAACTGGCCTGCTATATGGCAGTCAGGCAACCTTGTCCCTGCTCAGCAAAAATCCCTGCAATCCTGTCACGGCAGTCGACGCCGCCCAATACAGAGCCACCCCTGCCGCCAGTCTCCACGCAAACACTATGGTGAGAAGGGCTGGCACGACCGTGGCGGCAGTGCGCGATTGCTGGGGCAAGTGGGGCCCAGGAGCGCAGCTAGAAACGTCAGAACGCCGGTGCCGATGGTAAGAGGAAGATTGGGTTGCGCCAGATTGCGAATCCAGAGAAATTGTCCGCCGGATCCAAGTCCTCGCCGGATCGCAGAATAGATTCCCGCTCCAAGCAGAACCTGTACCAGCATTCCCAGAAGATTCGTGGCCTCCACCGGCTTTACGCCATGGTCTTTGTAGAGCCTGGAGAGCGCCAATCCCAGTTGTTGCGGGCTCGACTGATATTTCTTCTTCAGCTTATCGACCTCAGCGCGAATCTCGCGCAGAGCCTTCTGCTGGGTACGCGCGTGCCGTGCCATACGCAAGGCCAAAGGAAGCAAAGCGAGTCGGACTGCGATCGAAAGGGTGATGATCGCCAGCCCGAGATTCCCTCCGTAAAAATTGGCCAGCGTCGATAACGAAAATCCGAGGAGCCCAACGAACCCATTCCATCCCAGCATGGTTCACGCGCCTCCAGCCGCAAACTACTTTGCCAGCACCTGGTCCACCGCTTCGTAGGATCCGTTCAGTGCGTCATCCAGCGCGGCCGGATCTTTGCCGCCGGCCTCCGCCAAATCAGGACGCCCACCGCCCTTGCCGCCGACTTTTTGGGCAACGGGAGCAATTACCTTTCCTGCCTGCACCCGGCTGGTAAGGTCTTTGGTAACGCCCACGATGAGTGAAACATTGCCGTTGGTAGCCGATCCCAGCACAACTACACCGGAGCCGATCTTATCGCGCAATTGGTCGACCAGGGTGCGCATCTGCCCACGCTCAAGGTTGTCTACGCGGTGGGCCAGTACTTTTATGCCGCGCACATCTTTAATCTTGTCCGTGATATTGGCAGTGCTTGACGATGCCGACTTCATTCGCACCTGGTCAAGTTCCCGCGCCAGTCGTTTGATCTCGGCATCTTTCTTGTCGAGTTCGGCTTTAAGAGCCTCGGCGGGTGACTTGCCTCTGAGCGCGTGGTGAGGCTGGCACTACATTTTCCAGTTGATTCTTTGCGGAAGTGCTGCAGCGATCCCTCACCAGTCACAGCTTCGACGCGGCGTACTCCGGAAGAGACGCTGCCTTCTTGCAGAATCTTGATCAGTCCGATTTCGCCGGTCTGGGCGGTGTGTGTGCCGCCGCAGAGTTCGGTGGAGAAATCGCCGATCTTGATGACGCGGACTTTGTCGCCATACTTTTCACCGAACAGGGCCATGGCGTGGTACTCGTTGATGGCGACATCGATCGGAACATTTTCGATGACTTCGATTTTTTTGTTGCGCAGGACTTCTTTGTTGATGAGGTCTTCGATGTCCTGCAGCTCTTCGTCCTGCACCTGGGTGAAGTGGGAGAAGTCGAAACGCAGGTGATTCGGGCGCGACCAGAGATCCTGCCTGCTTCACGTGCTTGCCCAGCACCTCGCGCAGTCCGGCCTGTAGCAGATGCGTGGCAGTGTGGTTGCGCATGGTGGACTGTCGAATGTCGAGGTTCACCACGGCGTCGACCTTGTCGCCAACGCGGATCGGTTGCTTGGCGGTGACCTGATGAGCCCGCACGCCCTGGACGGGGTAATAGCATCCCTTCACGTCGGCGACGACGCGTGTTGTGATCGTCGCGATGTAGAGCCATCCGCGGTCGCCGACCTGTCCGCCGGATTCGGCGTAGAAGGGCGTGTGATCGAGGATGACCTCGCCTTCTTCGCCGGGCTTTGAGTTCCTGCGCGCCCTGGCCGTTGTGGATGATGGCCAGGACTTCGCAGCCGTCGGAGCGTGTCTGGCGGTAGCCTTCGAAGTCGGACTTTGGAAGCTGCTGGTAAGCGGGATTGGCAGTTTGCTTGGCTGCGCCTTTCCAGGAGGCGCGGGCGCGGG
>CAWGQZ010000036.1:0-47500 GCA_963824805.1 uncultured Acidobacteriaceae bacterium
ATTGCGGGTGCCGGCGGTATCCAGTGGTTCACCAATGATGGACAGTTCACGCAGCCAGCTGCCGGCACCTTCGGCAACTGCGCTCCGCAACTCGGATCACTACGCTCTCCCCATTACACCGATGTCGATTTGAGTCTGCACAAGAACTTCCAGCTGACGGAGCGGTTCACCCTGCAATTCCGGACCGACTTCATCAACGCGTTCAACCATGTCCAACTCAACGCACCAAACATGAGCCTGGGCTCAACCATGGGGCAGATCACCAGCGCTCAACCCCCAAGGAACATTCAGCTTGCGTTGAAGCTCTATTTTTGAAGACTGAATCCGTATAATGAGGCAGGCGACCAACGCCTGCCTCGTTTCTTTTGCAGCGTCGTCAGAGGCTGGTTCGCGCCGGGCGTTTCCACTCCAAAATGTTCAATTTCTCTACGCTGCCGCTTTCTTTGTGCTTTTGTCGTTAGCTGGGTCCGCTTTTGGGCAAGCGAAGGCAGGCGATCTGATGGCACTTCTGGTTTGTCCCCTGATAAAGCTCTAGCGTTGGCGGAACAGGGGCATTGCAAGGAAAGTATCTGCAGGACTCAAGCGCGCTCTGACCGGACAAACCGCTGTTGAGACTAAGAAGAAGGCGGGCGTCGTTGGAGTGCGCTGTTCTTTGGCCCTCGACGATCGCGACTCCACCGTCGACTTTATCCGGCTGCTTAGTAAGCAATTCGGCCGTGACCCCGATGTTCTTTTTGTGCTTGTCCATGCCTACTCGGATCTATCCACGCGGGCAGCCCAGGATCTTGGCCGCACCGCTCCGCAATCCCAGGCTGCCCACAAGTTGAATGCCGAAGCCCTCGAGATGCAGGGGAAGTGGCAGCCCGCGCAGCTTGAATATGAAGGAATGATCGAAAAGAATCCCAATACCCCCGGCCTTCATTTTCTGCTCGGCCGGCTGCTGCTCTCGCGGCCAGATGCCGGACCTGAAGCCGCGTCCCGGGCAAAGCAGGAATTTCTGAAAGAGCTCCAACTCGACCCCAACAATGCCGCCGCGCACGATATTCTGGGCGAACTCGCACGGCGTGACGAGCAATGGGATGAGGCAATATCCCGCTTCTCCCGTGCGGCTAAGCTCGACCCCAATTTTGCAGAAGCTTACCTGGGTTGGGGCGATTGTCTGGTCACGGTTAAGCGTTATGAAGAAGCCGTGTCACCTTTGCGCAACGCGGAGCGATTAATGCCCGGAAACCCCGCTGTTCACCACTCCCTGGCGACCGCCTTGGAACGATCCGGTCACAAGGAAGAAGCGGCCAAGGAATTCGCGATTCATCGCAGTCTTACTTCAGCCGGTCCCGCTCAGGACAACTCGCAATAATGAGGCGGTCCATTTCTTTCTTGTACCTTCGTCCCCTAGTGGTTATTGCATGTTCCGCAAAAGGCAACAATCACGAAGGACACGAAGGTGCACAAGGGGAAGGCTTCTTCATGAAGAAACTAGGTGAGATTCCCCTATCTCGTCTGACTCGGCGCCATTTCATGTCCGGCATGATGGCGGGTGCATTACTCATTCCGCGAAGCCCTGGAGTTCTCTTGCCGGAAGCGCCGCTAATCCCCTTCGAAGAAATTCCTCCGGAGAAGAGTGGGATTCGTTGGGTCCATTCCAGCGGGCACTCACCGGAAAAGTACCTTCCTGAGTCGTCGGGTGCAGGCTGCGCCTTTCTCGACTATGACAACGATGGATGGATGGACATTTACCTGGTGAACAGCGGTAAGTGCGATTTCTTCACTCCCAGCCAGCCGCTGCAAAACGCCCTGTACAAAAACAATCGTGATGGAACGTTTACCGACGTGACCGGAACAGCCGGCGTTGCCGCAGGCGGATACGGCCAGGGTATCGCGGTCGGAGACTACGACGGCGACGGATTTCCTGATCTCTACGTCACCCAGTATGGCCGCAGCATTTTGTATCACAACAATGGGGACGGCACCTTCTCGGATGTTACGGAAAAAGCTGGCGTGGCCGCGCCCGGCTGGGCTTCGAGCGCGGTCTGGTTCGACTATGACAATGACGGCCGCCTTGATTTATTCGTCGGCCGCTTCGCGGACTTCAGCAAGGAGCTCAACAAAGCATGCGGAGTCCATGATGACGGTCGCCGTCACTATTGCATACCCAAGGTCTATTCCCCGATGCCCAGCTGGCTTTTCCATAACAATGGCGATGGCACATTCACAGACGTCAGCAAAGAGTCCGGCATTGCCAGCCACCTTGGGAAAGTATGGGGTGTTGTCGCAGCCGACATCAACAACGACGGGCTGATGGATCTGTGGGTCAGCAACGACACGGTAGCCAACTTTCTCTTTGTCAATCGCGGCAAAGGAAAATTTGAAGAGATCGCTACCACCGCCGGCGTTGCCTATAGCGATGGAGGTCGGGCACGATCCGGCATGGGTGTAGACGCCGCCGATTTCGATAGTGATGGGTGGACGGACCTTTTCGTGTCAAACCTCGACCGTGAAATGTTCGCGATTTATAAGAACAATCATGACGAAACTTTCGACGACATGGCGTTGCCTACGGGCATTGGCAGAGCCACCAAGTTCATGAGTGGATGGGGCCTGAAGTTCTTCGATTATGACAACGACGGTCTTCTCGACTTATTCCTGGCCAATGGCAACCCAGATGACCTGATAGAGGATGTCACCAATGGCCAGGTAACTTACCGTGAGCCGCTCATGCTCTTCCACAACAACGCAAAGACATTTCAAAACGTAAGCGCGCGAGAGCGGGCCGGTCTTTGCCCGGCCTGTCTCCGCCCGCGGCTTGGCTGTTGGAGACTTCAACAATGACGGTGGGCTCGATGTCCTGATTTCTGTGAACGATGGTGCACCCATGTTGCTGAAGAACAAGCTGGGGATGCAAAACAATTGGCTGGGAATCAAGCTTGTGGGCAAGAAAGCAAACTCCGATGCCATTGGGGCCCGGGTTAGTTATCAGGCGGGAGACCTGCGTGCCAGCCGCATTAAGGTGGGCGGCGGCAGCTATCTTTCATCTCACGACCCGCGCATGGTTCTTGGGATTGGCCGCCGACCCAAGATCGATTGGCTGGAAGTGAAGTGGCCCGGCCCCAGCACGCTCACAGAAAAATTTACCGATCTTCCCATCAACCGCTACGTCACGTTAGTCGAAGGCCAAGGCAAAGGCTGAATTTTATCAAACTAGTGACCGTCAACGAATAGGGTGACTTTCATGCCAGACAAGATCGCGCGGATGTTTCGACTGATTTCGTTCCTGCTTGTTTCTGTCCTCGTGGCGCAATCCCAAACTCCAGACCGGGTTACGCAGCTCCTCAAGGAGCTCACTGACGCGCCTGGACCTCCGGGGTATGAAGATCCTGTGAGAAAGCTAATGGCCGAGAAGATGCGGCCATTGGCCGATCACGTTTCCTATGATGGCCTGGGATCGGTTATTGCCCAGCAAGGCAGTATCGGACCGCGCATCATGCTGGACGCCCATATGGACGAACTTGGCGGGATGGTGCGCCGCGTCCGGCCGGATGGCTTCATCTCCATGCAGATGCTCGGCTACTGGCTCGATCAGGCGCTCCCAGATCAGCGTTGGGTCATCCTCGGCTCAAAAGGCCCAGTGCCAGCCGTCACCGACCTATGGGATGCGCACATTGCGCCGCATGAGCCGCCTCGTCCCGGTGCGCCTCGCGAGGTCTATCTTGATACCGGGGCCCGGACTCCCGCGGAGGTTGAAGCTCAAGGTATCTCTCCCGGCGACCCAGTCGCGCCGGTTACGGACTTTGAGTTGTTAGCCAACAATCGCTATGTCGCCAAGGCCTGGGACGATCGCGTGGGTTGTGCGGTGATGCTGGAGGTAATGCGGCGCTTGCAGCACACTCCCCATCCGAATCAGGTTTTTTACGCCGCCACAGTACAGGAAGAAGGCAGCATCGAGATGCGCGGCGCGCAGACCTCGGCGAGAATCATCAACCCTGATATCGGATTCTCGCTTGAGGTTGGCATTTCAAACGATGTCCCGGGAATCGGTCCCGAGGCCGGGCAGGAGGTATTGGGAGGCGGACCTGGGATGATGTTGTACACCTTCAGCGAGCTTCCCAACCGGAAGTTGGTTTCGTTCGTGAAACAGGTAGCCTCGGAACAGCACATTCCGCTTCAGTTCGACTTTGTTCAGGGATTCGGAGACGACGCGGGGGCGATCAAGCTGAACGGTACCGGGGTTCCGGTCACAACTTTGCTCGTCCCCGCGCGATCTACACACGCCCACAATGGAATTATTGACCGCTCAGATTTCGATCGTACCGTGGACCTGACGGTGGCGCTGATCCAGCGTCTGGATACGGCAACCGTGGCGAAGGTGAAAAGCTTCGAGCCCTGAGGACGTTTTTCCAGGCTAAGAAAAAGTGGGCAGCTTCACCAGATCATCATGCGGCACCGACTCCAGCGGCAGGCCCGACTTCCTCCATGCCGCCAGTCCTCCCACAATTACGAACGCGTTGAATCCGGCTTCCCGCAGCAGATGCGCCACCCGGGCGCTAGTAGCCTCGCGTGTTCAAGTACAGTAAAGGTAAATGTCCCGGGTCTTGCTGAAATGTTTGATCTCTTCCGACAGGTTGTTTGGCTCGAGCCGAACTGAGCCCTTAATGCGCGTTGCTCCGGCATCGTAGTAGCTGTGACTCCGCACATCGACGATGAGTGGCTTCTCGGTTTCGTCTGAGGCTAGACGTTGTGCTAGTTCCTGCACCTGCACCCGGGGCACAATGCGGTACATGGCATTCTTCTTGTAGAGCCAGAACCGGTAGATGACGTAGCCAGCGATGGCTACGACTACCACGCCTTCCACCAGGTGGCTGGCAGCGATAAAGCTACGCGTAATCAGAGCCAGGAATTCGCGGAAGACATATCCCAGAGCAATATAGGTGGCAGCGTAAAGAGCGGCACCGCCGGCATCGAAACGCAGAAACTGCCATGGCCGCATCTTCATACTGCCGGCCAGCGGCGGAGCCATGGTGTTGATCCCAGGAATAAACTTCGCGATCAGAAGCGTCATCTTGCCGCGCTTGTAGAAGGATTCCGCTGAGCGCAGGATGCAGCTTTCCGGATTGACCGACAGACGGCACAAGACGCCGAGCAATCCCCAACCGGTATAGCGGCCCAGAATGAAGAGGAAGGTGTCACCGATCAGCAGGGCAACAACCGCCGTCAGGAATATTCCTGGCAAACTCACAGCTCCAGAGCCTGCGGCGGCTCCGCCCGCCACCAGCGCAAGCGCAGCCGGAACTGGAAAACCGGTGGCTTCAGCCAAAACAAAGGCAAACACCAGGGCATAACCGTGGCGAGACATGTGGGAGAAAAGGTCTGTCATGTGAATATGCGGCAGCACTAGTATATGGAAAAAGGGCGGCTGAACGCCGCCCTCTTCTCTGACGGGAGAAATGAACTACATCTTATCCTTGGCCATCTTGTCTTTCATCATCTTCACCTTCATCACGTGGACCGCCATTTTGTCGGCGTAAACGTGTGCGCTGAGCTCGACGTGGTGCCCCTCGTGCCCCTTAACCGCTTCCGGGTTCATGATGTCCCACGACTTCTGATCGGCATCCGACACAAAAGTATACTTGTCGCCTTCGGCTTTAATCGTGCCCTTGATGTTCTTCAGAGGAGCCTTATCAGCGCTCATCTTCGCGCTGTCAGAACTCTGATCCGTGCCCTGCGCGAACGCAGCGATATTTCCCACCACTGCAAATGCCAAAACCATAATCATCAATTTCTTCATGTTTTCGCTCCTTGGATTGAACGTCCGGTTGGACCTCTACCTGATTACGTGACTGCCGCGAGAATGGATTTACCCCAAAGCAGGAAGTTACAAAGGAAGTGTAGGAATAATGAAAGCCGAGCCGCAATACAGTATTATTTTTCGCGGGCTACCACAAACTCTGGAGCCCAGAGCAGTGCCCGCTTGATTTCTGTGTCAGGAAAACTACAAATAGCATTTCGCGCCAGATCTGCGTATTGCATCGCTTTTTCATAGGCGGCCTCGAGCGAGCTATGGCGGTTGAGGATCGCCAGTACCTGAGCATGAGTATCGCTGCCGAAGACACGGTCCTGTACCACGGTTTCGATCACCCTATGTTCTGCCGGGGTGCAGCGTTGTAGGGCGTGAATCACCGCCATGGTGACCTTACCTTCGCGCAGGTCGCTTGCGACTGGCTTCCCGAGTACGTTTTCCGAAGCGGTGAGATCGAGCACGTCATCGACGATCTGGAACGCCATACCTAAATTACGTCCGTATTGCGAAAGACTTTCTTCCTGTTCGGCAGATGCGCCGCCCAGGATTGCACCCATCCGCATGCAAACCGAAAACAGGCAAGCCGTTTTTCGGTAGATCAGATCGAAGTGCTCATCCAGGGAGATCAACTGGCCGAGCTTTTCCATCTGCAGCAGTTCGCCTTCCACCATCTGCTGGGTGAGTTCAATCAGGGTGTCAAGGATGCGGAAGTTGCGCTCCTGCACCGCCACCTTGAAGGCCTGCATGTACAGCCAGTCGCCGGCCAGCACGCACTTCGAGTTGCCCCACTGGGTGTTTGCCGCAGGCCGCCCCCGGCGGGTTTCGGCCTCGTCTATGATGTCGTCATGTACCAGGGTCGCGGTGTGAATGATCTCAACTACTGCGCCTAGCCGGATGGCGCCCCGCCCCTCGTAATCGAACAGCTTCGAAGCCAGCAGCAGAAGAGCCGGCCGGATGCGCTTGCCGCCGCCCTGCCGCAGATATTCGCCGATCTCGGTGATGGCCTCGACATCTGAGACCGTGTCGCGCCCAAATTCCCGTTCAATAGCCGCCAGATCCTCGCGCAGCATCTCGAAGATTTCTTTTCCGTTGATGGCGGCTGGTGTGCTCAATAAACTCTCATGAAAACCGCGGACGGCAATGCCTGTCCCCGGTTCTGTTTCCCCTAATTTGACCGGTAATTCGTGAACTGCATATCGATACCGAAGTCTTTTTGTTTCAGTAGCGCGATAATTTCCTGCAAAGAATCACGATCCTTGCCGCTGACCCGCACCAGGTCTCCCTGAATGGACGCCTGAACTTTCTTCTTCGACTCTTTAACCAGCTTAACGATTTCCTTCGCCTTTTCAATCGGGATGCCCTGCTGCATTGTGATCTTCTGGCGGGAAGTCGCGCCTAGCGCCGCTTCTAGTTTCTGATAGGTAAGGCCCTTCAATGAGATCCCGCGTTTGACCATCTTTTGCTGGAGAATATCATTCACCGCCTTCAGCTTATATTCGTCGACGGCGCTCAAGGTGATGGTGTCTTTGCCGTCGAATTCGATGTTGGCCTTCGCGTCCTTGAGGTCGAAGCGGGTGTGTATCTCCTTAAGCGCCTGCTGAATAGCGTTGGCAACCTCTGGGAGCTCGATCTTGCTCACGATGTCGAATGTATTTTCTGGCATATCTCAATAGTGAGGTACCTGACAAGAATACCCTAAAGACCGGTCTTTTCACCCACCCTAAACCTCTTCTCATTCCCAGCCGCGGTTTGTGCCGGGAGAAATCTGCTTCCGTTGCCGGTGTGGTGAACCATGGGATTTGACCCCGCGCGGCGCGTGCGAAGTGCAAAACTCCCTAAACCAAGGTTCTGGTTTTGGAAAGGCCAAAAAAACGGTAGAAATTCTGGGACGTAATATCACCGATTTCCTCGGTGGAGAGTCCCCGCAACTCGCCTAACTGGCGGGCCACTTCTTTTACAAACGCCGGCTCGTTGCGCTTCCCGCGGTATGGAACCGGAGCCAGAAACGGCGAATCCGTCTCAATAAATATCCGGTCCAGTGGAACTTCTTTTGCGGCATCGCGAATTTGCTGCGCTTTAGGAAAAGTTACGTTCCCGGAGAAAGAAATCATGAAACCAAGGTCGAGCGCTCGCTGCGCCTGTGCGGGATTGCCGGTAAAGCAATGCAGCACCCCGGCTAGTCCACTCGAAGACCAGTGCTGCTTTACCAACGAAAAGAAATCCTCCCAGGCATTGTCGCTGTCTTGCGAAGGGCGGTTGTGAATAACAATCGGCAGCTTGGCGGCGCGTGCCAGTTCCATCTGCTGCACAAAGACCTGTTGCTGCGTTTCGCGTGGAGAATGATCGTAAAAGTAGTCGAGACCAATCTCGCCCCAAGCAATCACTCTAGGATGTTTGGCCAGTTGCTCCAACTCAGCAAGGTCGGAATCTTTCGCCAACTGCGCTTCATGCGGATGAATGCCTATGGTGGCGTAAAGCTGATCGTATTTTTCGGCGAGCAGGACTGCACAATCCAGCGACCCCGGCCCGGTGCCGCTTCCGATAGCGACCACATTACGAAGCCCAGCCTCCTTTGCGCGCGCAAGTACCTCTTCGCGGTCACCATCAAACCGCTCCCCATCAAGATGTGCGTGTGAATCGACGAACATGGTTCCTGAATCTGTGCGGGAGCAAGCGACCTGCCGGTCCACCGCGCGATACTCGGCAGGTACAGCCGAAATGCTTGCCGAAAAATCCTGCTACTTCAACCGTGTCCCCAAAGGCACATCCTCCAAGAACCCAGCCAGCACCGCTTTCCCGCCTTCCGGAGAAGCCGCCACAATCATTCCATTCGATTCCAACCCGCGCAGCTTCCGTGGCGCAAGATTGGCCACGATGACAACCTTGCGCCCTACCAGAGTCTCCGGCGCATAGGCCTCGGCGATGCCGGCGACAATCTGCCGGACCTCGGTCCCCAGGTCGACTTCCAGACGCAATAACTTGTCGGCGCCCTTAACTTTCTCCGCGACTTTTACCAGCGCCACGCGTAACTCAACTTTCGCGAAATCGTCAATGGTGATTTTTCCGTCGGAAGCTGGTTTGGCTTCGGGTGTTGCTGCCAGAGTCGCGCCCGTCGCCGTGGCTGCCGGTGCCGGTACCGCATCAGTCGCGGCCGGTGTACCGCGTCCTTCGTCCTCCATCTTCTGCATCCTTTCAACCGCTGATTTATCGGCTCGAGGAAATACTGCTTTCACCGCACTTAACTTAGTTCCAAGCCCAAGATGTCCCCACTTCAAATCGGACAACCCAAATTCTTTGATGTCTCCCAATCCCAGTTGCTCCCAAATTCTTGCCGTCGCTTCAGGAATCACCGGATGGGCCAGCGCGGTTACAACGCGCAACGCCTCGGCTGCGGTGTAGAGGACCGTGGCCAGGCGCGCCCGGCTGTCTTCATCCTGTTTCTCGCCAAGTGCCCACGGTTCATTCTCGACAATGTACTTGTCAACCGCCGCCACCAGACTCCACGCGGCTTCCAGCGCTTTCGAAAACTGATACTGTTCGAACTGGGCATTGAATTCTGCAATCACGCCACGCGCGGTTTCCGCGATGGCTTCATCGGCAGGAGTATGCGACGTAGCCGAGGGATATGGTACCTCACCGCGGAAATATCGCGTGATCATGGTCAGCGTGCGGCTGGCCAGGTTTCCCAAACCATTCGCCAGATCGGCGTTGTAGCGCTGCACGAGAGCATCAAAAGAAAACGAGCCATCCTGTCCAAACACGATCTCGCGCAACAAAAAATAACGCAGCGCGTCGTTCCCTAAGACTTCAAGAATCGTCTCCGCACGCACAATATTGCCACGCGACTTCGACATTTTGTTCTCTTCAAACAGCAGCCATCCGTGCGCTACGATGCCTATAGGCAGTGGCAGACCGGCGGCCATCAGAATCGCCGGCCAGTAGACGCAATGGAATCGAACAATTTCTTTGCCGATCATCTGCAAATCGGCCGGCCAGAATTTTGCATATCTCGCAGGATCATCCGATCCATATCCCAGAGCGGTGATGTAGTTGGCCAGTGCGTCGAGCCAAACGTAGATCACGTGCTTGGGATCGCCCGGCACCGGGATACCCCAGGAAAGAGTCGAGCGGCTCACTGACAGATCGCGCAGCCCGGAGCGCACAAAAGAAATCACCTCATTGCGCCGGGTTTCCGGACGAATGAAGTTGGGCTGGTCCGAATAAAGCTGCAGCAACTTATCCTGAAAGGCCGAAAGTTTGAAAAAGTAATTCTCTTCCTTGACCGTTTCGGTTGTCCGGCCGCACTCCGGACAAGGCACGCCCGGCGGGGTATCAACGTACATCTCATCAAAGACGCAATACTGGCCGGTATAAGACCCCTTGTAGATCAGGCCTTTCTCGACCAGCAATTTCCAAAGCGCCTGGACCCCATGCTTGTGCCGATCGGAAGTGGTGCGAATGTAGTCGTCGTAGGTAAGGCCCATCCGATCCCATAGCGAGCGGAACTCGGCGGAAACTTCATCTGTTAGCTGCTGCGGAGTCTTGCCCGCGGCCTGCGCTGCGCGCTCGATCTTCTGACCGTGTTCGTCAGTCCCGGTGAGAAAGTAAGTATCGAAGCCCATCATGCGCTGGCGCCGGGCCACGGTGTCGCAGGCAATGGTGGTGTACGCATGCCCGATGTGCGGCCGTGCGTTCACGTAGTAGATGGGCGTCGTGATATAAAACTTTTTGGCCATAAGGAATCTTGGATCACAAAGGACACCAAGGTCTTAGTGATTAGTGCCTTGCTTCAAATACTGCTGTACCGCCGCCTGCATAACCGACTTTAAGGGAACCTGATGTTCCGAGGCGATACGGCGGCAATCCTCATATTCGGGCGCATAGTTGGTAACCGTGCCGTCCATATTTGCGACCTTCATCCGCACTCTACCCCATTGCGTGTTGACCTCAACCCAGCGTCGCGCCAGAATCTGCCGCTGCTCTTCGCGTCGGCGCACGCCCAATGTAGTGGTCTCTGCGAAGATAATCTGACTCAACTTGTCGGAGTCATCTGGCTGGCAAAGCACAGTCAACAGCGTCCCGGGGCGGCTCTTCTTCATCTGCACCGACACCGCGAACACATCAAGGGCTCCTTCTTCCAGAAGCCGGTCCATCACATAGCCGAAGACTTGCGGATTCAAATCGTCCAGATTCGCTTCGAGCACGGTAATGGAATCTACAGATGTTCTCGCAGCGGCTTCGGATTCACCCACCGTGATTCGCAGAACGTTAGCGTGTCCGGGGAAGTCACGAGATCCTGCGCCATACCCGGCTTTCGGAGACTTCATCGCTGGGAACGCCCCGAACCGCTTCGCAAGCATCTTAACGATGGCCGCACCGGTCGGTGTGACTAGCTCCGCCTGCAGTCCCGACGAGTAAATTGGCGCTCCCTGCAGCAATTCCAGCGTCGCCGGCGCTGGGACCGGAAAAGTTCCGTGCGCGCAGTGAACCGTTCCGCTCCCGACATTCAACGGCGAGCAGACAATTTCATCGGCACCGAGCGTCTCCACTCCAACTGCCGCGCAGACGATATCCACCATGGCGTCAACCGCCCCTACTTCGTGGAAGTGGATCTTCTCGATGTCGGTGTCATGAATCTTTGCCTCGGCCTCGCCCAGCACTTGAAAAATCGCGATTGCCGTCTTCTTCGCCGAATCGCCGATCCCCGAAGCGCGAATAATTTCCTTGATCTTCTTCAAAGGCCGCCCATGCGAATGCTGATGTAGGGCGGAGATTCCTGTCTGCGTCTCCACCTCTGGAACTGTCGCCTCGTGCTTATGTTCGTGGGTGTGAGAGTCTTGTCGCTCTGGGGCGGACGACTGTGTCCGCCCTACATCTTCGATTACATCCACCTTGGTGGCCGTTATCCCACTGCGATTCACTCGCGAAATTTTCAGCTTAGCTCCGATGTTCAGCGCCACGACCGCGTCTTGCAGAACCTGTGCGGACACGCCGGCATCTATCAAGGCGCCGAGGAACATGTCGCCGCTGATGCCGGAAAAGCAATCAAGGTAAGCAATCCGCATGCCGGGTCGTTGTCTTTGGCCGCTGGTCGTGGGCCAACGACCAACGACGAAGGGCCAACGACAATCATAGGGAACGCCACCACCACCGTCAAACCTGGCACTTTGCTACAATCACTTCTTCTTCAATGATTTAGAGGGACTCTTGTATCGTCATCTGGAGCGCCGTCTGGCGCAAAAAATCAACGATTTCCTGCACAGCACCTACGGCCTGACTCTGCCTCGAATCGTAATTGAGCAGCCTCCCAATCTAGACCTGGGCGAGTATGCTTCGCCTCTCGCCTTTGAATTGGCCAGAAAGCTGCGCAAGGCTCCGCGCAAGATCGCGGAAGAAATCGTCAATGGAATTGGGCCTATCGAGGGCTTCGAAAAGCTTGAAGTTGCCGCTGCGGGATACCTCAATGCGAAAGTGAATCGTGCCGAACTGGCGAAAGCACTCTCTGGCACGCAACCGCCAGCCGAGGTTAACCTGGGCAAAGTCCTGGTGGAACATTCCAGCATTAATCCCAACAAGGCTGCGCACGTAGGCCATCTGCGCAACGCCATCCTTGGCGATACCTTCGTCCGCCTGCTGCGCGAAGCCGGCAGGGAAGTCGATGTGCAGAACTACATCGACAACACCGGCGTCCAGGTCGCGGACGTTATCGTCGGCTTCCTGCACATCGAGAGGAAATCTCGAGCCGAAATCCAGCAACTTATCGCTCAGCCGCGTTTCGACTACTACTGCTGGGATCTCTACGCCCGCGTTTCGCAGTGGTACGAAGCCGACAAGCAGAATTTGCTGGCGCGCTCCCAGACGCTGCACGCCATCGAAGCAGGAGGAAATGAGACCGCGGAAATTGCCGAGTTGATTTCTACCGCCGTGCTTCGCCGTCATCTGGAAACGATGGACCGGCTCGACATCGAATACGATTTCCTTCCTCGCGAAAGCGAGATACTTCATCTGCATTTCTGGGATGCTGCCTTTGCCAAGCTCAAGGAAAGTGGCGCTCTCTTTTACGAGAAAGACGGCAAGAACAAGGGCTGCTGGGTGATGCGACGGTACGGAGCCGCCGAAGTGGCCGAAGGCACCGAGCTTTCCGAGGACGACCAGAAAGTGATCGTTCGCTCCAACGGGACCGTCGGCTACGTCGGTAAAGACATCGCCTACCACATGTGGAAGTTCGGTCTGTTGGGACGCGATTTTGGCTATCGCAAGTTTTACCGCTACCCCACCGGCCTGGAGTGCTGGATCTCAACCACGGACGGGGAAAAAGGTCATCCTCACTTCGGGGATGTCGCTGAAATTTATAACGTGATCGATGCCCGCCAGTCCGATCCGCAAAACACTGTGATCGAAGCGCTGCGCGCGATGGGCCACAGGGAAGCAGCCGACCACTACACCCATTTTTCCTACGAGATGGTTGCGCTGACGCCGCGCTGCGCCGCCGAACTCGGCTATCAGCTCAGTGACGAAGACAAGGCACGGTCCTACATCGAAGTCTCCGGACGCAAGGGATTCGGAGTCAAGGCTGACGATCTGCTCGACACACTAATCACCTCCGCCAAAAAGGAAGTCGATCAGCGCCACCCTGACCTGGGCGATGCCGAGCGGCTCGATATTGCAACCCGCATCGCCATCGGCGCGCTGCGCTATTTCATGCTCAAGTACACCAAGAACTCAGTGATCGCCTTTGACTTCAAAGAGGCGCTCAGCTTCGAGGGGGATACCGGTCCGTATGTCCAGTATGCGGCGGTGCGGGCCGCGAATATTTTCCGCAAAGGCGGAATTGACCCCGACAGAAACCTCATCCCTTCGGTTTCTGCCGAGTATCTGGTTGACAACGAAATATGGGCACTCTGGCTGGCGGCTTCTAAGACCTCTTACATCGTTGATCAGAGCATCGCGACCACTGAGCCGGCATACTTGGCCAAACATGCATTTCAACTGGCGCAGTCATTCAATGTCTTTTATCACCGCTATCCCATCCTGAGCGAGAGTGATGCTGCCCGAAAGGATTTTCTGCTGGCGACTGTTGCAGTAGTTCGAAGGGAATTGATTCGCGTCCTGGCGGTGATGGGAATTACGGTTCCGCCGGTTATGTGATTTTCGGGCGGTTAGCTTATGGGCGAAATTCCGATCTTCCACGATGGTTCCTTTGACGGCCTCTGCATTTCTGGTGCGTATTGTTCATCTTTTTCTAACATCTTGGGATGGAGAAAGGTCAACCCTCGTGCTTAAAGACGTTGAACTCATGAAGATGAACGACGTCATGCAAGGAAATATCATTTTTGAGCTGAGATTTATTTCCCCGGAAAAATTAGAAATGGGAGATGTAAGTGAATTGCATCTTTGCTGCGCCGATGCTGAACTTCTGCAAAATGTCCTCACTACAGCGCAGGAGAAAAAGCTATCAATCCTCGAAATGAGCACCTCGTACGGGGCTCAAGGGAAGGTTCTTTTTCGAGACCTGGAAATATTGGCTGAACGCGTTCTGCCCAGATAGCTTAAGAGACAGCCCCAAAAGAGAAGAAAACCTCCACGGGCGTTGGTCCGTAGAGGCTCTATGCGAAGCTACGCTTTCGATCCCTTGCCGGCGATCATCATGCCTGCGCCGCCAAGAATCAGCACCACGCTGACGATCGGAGAAATGCGCTCACTATGTTCGGTCTGCACGCCGATCTTGGCATCGCCGATCTTGATGCCGTGATTTTCCTGCTGGGGAAATGGCACAAAAAACGACGCAATACCCAAAATCAGAACTACCAACCCAACCCCAAAGAGCATCTTCATGGACGCCTCCCGAACCTGCGATTCGCCGACACACAGGGTTTGTCAGCGGGCGCTTAGGATGCCGTGGCACGGCCCAAGGCTGTATCGAGCAAGACCAATAACCACGAAGGACGACCTCTCTAGGTTTCGTTCGTAAACCTCAGTGTCGGTGGTGGTGATAGCCTCTAGCTGAAGTCGCGCACAAACTCAACCAGACTGCGTACCGCGATCCCCGAAGGCCCCTTGGCGATCCAGGGCTTAGCTTCTTCCATCCATGCGGTCCCGGCGATGTCGAGATGCAGCCACGGAGTATCCTCCGCGAACTCGCGCAGGAACGCGGCCGCCGTGCTCGCCCCACCCCAGCGCCCCCCAGTATTGACAAGATCGGCAATACTCGACCGCGTCATGTCGAGGTACTCATCGTTGACCGGCAGGCGCCACATTCTCTCCCCAGCCTTGTTCAGCGCCCTGGCAAAACGCTCATAGAGAGCATCGTCATTGGCAAAAATTCCGGCGTTGGCATAGCCAAGCGCTACCACAACCGCACCCGTCAAAGTAGCGGCATCAATCAGGTGGGTGCATCCCAGTTGCCGCGCATAGCAGAGTCCGTCGGCGAGAACCAGTCGGCCTTCCGCGTCGGTGTTGATAATTTCAATCGTCTTGCCCGACATCGCCGTCTGAATATCGCCCGGCTTCTGGGCCTTGCCGGAGGGCATGTTTTCCGTTGCGCAGACAATAGAGATGACCTTCACCTTGGGCTTCAACAGCGCGATGGCCCGCATGGCTCCGATCATCGTCGCGCCGCCCGCCATGTCGTACTTCATCTTTTCCATGCCATCGGACGGCTTAATAGAAATTCCACCCGTATCGAACGTGATTCCTTTGCCGACCAACCCGATCACCGGCTTTTCCGGCGCCCCTGCCGGCTCATACTTCATAACGATCAGCGCAGGTGGCTCGTCGGAACCTTGGGCAACTCCCCAGAACGCGCCCATTTTCAGCTCCTTAATCTTGTCTGCGCCGTGGATTTCGCACTTCAACCCGACTTCCTGACACATCTTTTGGGCCTGCTCGGCCAGGATGGTCGGCGTCATATGATTGGACGGCTCATTGACCAGTTCACGAGTGAAGTTTTGCGACTCACCCAGGATGCGGGCTTCCTCCATCGCCTTTTGCAGTGACGCCTGGTCGCCCTTGACGACGATGGTGACCGAGTCGATGGCCTGCACTTTGCGGTCGCTCTTGTAGGTATCGGAATCGAAGCTGCCGACAAACGCACCCTCGATGATTGCTCTCACTGTTTCCTCGGGCGTCAGGCCGGTTTCCGGGGCAACGAAGGCGAAATTCTTTACGCCGCGTGATTTGAGAGCTCGCACCGCGGCGCCTCCCAGCTTGCGCAAATCGAATGCGGAAAAATTCTTCGCCTTGCCGCCGCCCAGCAGCAAAAGCTTCTTAGCCTTCAGCTTCGCGGGATTGTGCAGCAGCGTGATCTCAAGTGGCTTGCCGACGGCCTCGCCGCTGGCGAAGACCTCGGCTGCAGCTTCCTTGATCGCGGCGTCACTGGAATCAACGCCAACTTGCGGCTTATCTTTGTCACCACGGTCAAGCACAACCACGACCAGCGCTTCGGTTTCAATTGCAGCAGGAGCAGAGAAGGAAAGTGTAGTTTTCATAGGAGAAATATCAGTATCCCACGGGGGACGGGGCGTAAGGCAAGCGGCGTCCACACTTCGCCAATCCCCGCGATTCGATAACTGTTGTCATTCCGGCCGAAGAGAGGAATCTGCTTTTCCGCCCGGGCAGCGCCACCCCCCCGCGGACGAGAGCTGCCGGGCCCCCCGACAAGACCTTCCGATCAGAATGACAAGACATGGATCTACGGCGCCTGTCCCTTCTCCTCCAGAATCGCCCGCAGCCGCCCATAGCCGCTGCGGCTTACCGGCAGCTGTTTGCCGTTGGCCAACACCACTACGTGACTGTCTTTGCTGTAGGGCTCAATGCGCGCTACCCGCTCGAGATTCACGATGTAGGAGCGGTGAATCCGCAAGAACCGGGTGGGGTCTAACATCGACTCCAGACTGGAAATTGTCTGCTGTTTCAGATGTTGCTTGCCTTCACTGCTAAGCGCCACGTAGTCGTCCTGAGCCTCAGCATAGTCAAGCTTGGTGACCGGAAGTATGGTCACCCGGGTACCGTCTTTCACCACCACCCTCTCCGCGAACTGTGCAGGCGGCCGCGCGCTACGTGCCAGGTCCCCTGGCGCCGGAAGGTTCGATCCCCCACCCACCCGCTGTTTTGCCCGTTGCAACGCAGTTTCAAAACGCTCGGCCCCAAAAGGCTTCAGAAGGTAGTCCACCGCATGCGCATCGAAGGCCCGCAACGCATATTCGTCGAAGGCGGTTACAAAAATTGTGGCGCGGTCAGTGCCCACCAGCTCCAGCACTTCAAAACCGTCCAGCTTGGGCATTTGTATATCCAGGAACAGTAAGTCGGGCTTGCACTCGGCGACCGCCTTTACCGCCTCAAAGCCATTGGCGCACTCCGCCGCAATCTCAATCTCAGGATGGCCCGCCAGCATCTCGCGCAGCATCTGCCGTGCGAGTTCTTCGTCATCCACAATGACGGCGCGAATTGTTTTTTGATCGCTCATCGCTGAATCCAGAAATTCAAGTTTTTGTCGTTCCGCAGCGCGGCTTCATCGCGCACGGAATCCGCTCTTTCCCTGCAGACCGGGCGGGCGCCGCGGAATGACAAACGATGACTTACTGCGCCGGCAAACTCAGCCGTACCAAAAACCTCTCCCCCTCCGACTTCACCGAAATCTTCGCCTCTCCGGCATACCGCGTATGCAGCCGCTGACGAATATTTTCCAACCCCACGCCCGTCTTCAGCGAAGCCGGAGACTCCGGATCAAAGCTGTTCTCCACCTCGATCGAAACCGTCCCATCCAGGCGGTGAGCGCCCAGTCGAATCACTCCCCCCTCGGGCAAATTCGCAATCCCGTGCCGGATTGCATTCTCTACCAGAGGTTGCAAAAGCAGCGGAGGGATCAAAACCTGATTGGTTCCTTTTTCGACGTCTTCCTCCATCGTCAATCTCGCCCCGAAACGAACTTTTTCGATCGCCAGATAACCACGAATAAGTGCCAACTCTTCTTCCAGCGTGATACTTTCTCTTCCCCCCAGCCGCAATGTCGCCCGCAAAAAATCCGCCAGCAGAATGCACATCTCCCGTGCCCGTCCCGAATCAAGCGATGTCAACGCACTGATCGAGTGCAAACAATTAAACAGAAAGTGCGGATTTACCTGTGCCCGCAGGGCCTTCAACTCAGCATCGCGTGCCAGCACTCGTGCCTCCAGGGCACGTGCCTGCGCCTCGCGTGAGCTCTGCTCCGCCAGTAGCACGTAATGAAATGTTACCGACAACAGGTAAAGCAGAATTCCTGTGATCCACAGCAACGAAAGGTGTTGTGCCAACCGAACATCGAGATTCTGAAATCCTTGCTTTGCCAATCCCGCGGCCACCGCCCTCGCCATTCCCGTCCACAACGTGCTGACCAATACAGCAGCCAGCAAATGGGTCACCGCCAGCCGGGGAAAACCCGAAGCCTCCAGCGGCGTCACTCGACACGGATACCACGCCGCCAGGCAAACAAATGCATACACCAGGCACAGGGGACAGGTAAGCGTCACAGCCTCGACCCAATCTAGCCCTCCTGAGGTCTTGAGGAGATAGGCCAGCATCGCGCCCAGCGGAAACCAGGCCAACAGATAAATCCCAAGATTTCGGGCGCGCGCCAGGAGAGGATGCATAAAAGACTCAGTTGCGGATTTCGAAGCCCCCGAGCACCGACATGCCTTCCACGAATAAAGTCTTCTGGGGCACGACGGCCTCCCGAACCTTGAGGCTATTACCTCCCATAATCATTGAGCCGCGCAGCTGAACGGCCCAAGTCTCCGGCACCCGAAGCACACCGCCACCCATGAATGCGTTCAGAGTCACGGCCGCGGTGTCGCCTTCCATGTCCGCTTCGCGCAGGTCGATGTCAAATCCCCCCATCAGGGCTGTTGCGGTTCCACCGCGAAAATTCTTGGCCCGGATTTTGAACTCGCCGCCCCCCATACAGCTCAGCAGGCTGAAATGCGGAGCCAGCGAACCGGCCATCGAAGCGGGCTTTTCCATCGCCTGAATGAGAATGATGACTCCCATGGCGATGATGAATATTGGCCAGGTTTTTGCCAGGTGAAAATTCGCTTTCCCCAGTGAATTCAATTCGAGCACGAATCCCGCGAAGATCAGGAAGGCGCCCCACACCCGGCTGCTCCAGCGCTGCGCCTGGATCATCTGAAAAATTCCCAGCATGCACAGAACCACCGCCCAAAAGTTGAACCAGTGGCTGGGGATGTAGCCAAACTGCTCCAGCAACATCAGAACGCCAAACAGGATGACCGCACCGCCGGCGAACATCGAGGTAGTGAATTTGTTATCGCTCATATTTGCCTTCTTTCTGACGGCTGCTGGAGGAGCTTACAACAGCTTGCTCCTCCGCCATAAGCAGGCTGATCGCAACCGCTACCAATAGATACGGCGAGGAGTGAAGCACCGCCGCCCAGGAAAGTCCGCGGCCCCACACTGACACGATTTCGTTAAGTAAAGAGAGCGTGCCTGCCACCGCCAAAGCAATCGTAAGCACCGTCGCCTCTCCTCGATTTGTATAGCGTTTTTTCATCGCCGCCTCCTTCCGCCGTTCTGAAGCGAGATTAGGCGGATATCCGCAGGCTGTCCCCACCTTTTCGGTGAATGGCGGGTCTCAGTCGGCGGATGGCGAGTACCGGAGCAAGTCTCGGCGAGTTGCGACAGGGACTGCCAGCATCAGTTGATTTTGGTCACCAGACTTGGTTGCAAGCATCGTCCGTAACCAAGGGCTCAGGAAGCCTACCGTTGAGGTTCGTGGCAAGGCCACCCCTTGCGCCGCACAAGCATAACTCACGCTCCATTTGCCAGAATCCAAAGGGATTTTGTGTGCAGCTGCCAGTCGGACTGTCAGTTTTCGCAGTTGCTGAATTCGACAGGCGCATTGCAACATGACAAGCGAGAGCAGAGCCGATCAGGTTATTCGGCACGCACCAACAGGGGGCAAGGCCCTCGCATGGCATCGACTCAAGTGAATCCCGTGCTGAGCAAGGGCTTAGACACTGCGAGGCAGCCCAATTTCCTCGAGGAACCGAATGATTTCTCCTTGGTATTGGGTGGTCCGGTCTTCCAGCTCTTTCGGAAGTCGCATCTCGCCGGAGATGGTTTAGAACTCGTACATCGCAGATTGCTCATTATCACGCTGGTCGCATGGCTGCCGCTGTTGCTCATCACCACCCTCAGCTCTTCCACGGTAAGCCTAGGCAAGCTTTCCTTTCTTCACGACGTGGAAGTGCATGTCCGGTTCTTGATTGCACTTCCTGTCCTCATCGCGGCCGAGCTGCTCGTTCATTCGCGGATACGCCCCGTTGTGCGCGCATTCGTCGAGCGGCGCATCGTTTTACCCGAGGACCTACCCCGCTTTCATAGCGCGATCGAATCAGCGGTCAGGCTACGTAATTCCGTACGCGTCGAGATCGGCATCTTGCTTTTCGTCTACACCTTTGGACTGTGGCTGTGGCACAGTCGGATCGCAGTCAGCGCCCCGACCTGGTACGCCATGCCCGGCGGGCGCTGGCATTTGACCGCCGCCGGCATCTGGTACGTGTTCGTCAGCATCCCCATCTTGCAGTTCATCCTTCTGCGCTGGTACGTGAGGTTTTTCATCTGGTTTCGCTTTCTGTGGCAGGTCTCCAGAATCAACCTCAACCTGGTTGCGACTCATCCGGATCGTTGTGCCGGTCTTGCTTTTTTGGGCAAAAGCGCCTACGCCTTCGGCCCGATTCTTTTCGCGCAGGGCACCATGCTTGCCGGTCTGGTTGCGAGTCGGGTCCTTTACAGGGGCGAAAGCTTATTGTCGTTCAAGGCACAAATCATCGGCTCCGTTGTCTTCTTCGTGCTGCCTATTTTCGGCCCACTGTTGATGTTTACGCCCCGCTTGGCTCATGCACGAAGAAAGGGGTTGGCCAACTATGGCCTCCTCGCTCAACGCTACGTCGAGAGCTTCGAACAAAAGTGGGTCTTCTCCGGTTTAGCTCCTTCCGGGGAACTCCTCGGATCTGGCGATATCCAGTCGCTCGCCGATCTTGGCAATAGCTACGCTCTTGTGCGAGAGATGCGTCCGATACCGTTCGGACTGGACGATATAGGCCGTCTTGCCGCCGCCACCGCTGCACCCCTGTTGCCCCTTCTGCTGACCATTTTCTCGCCGGAAGAACTCATCATGCGCGTCATCAAGGTCCTGTTTTGATGGCATTCATTCCGGGCAGGCGGATCGGGCGTTGCCGGGAGTCTCGTATCCCGCTGCTATAATCAAAGTTCATCCATGCCCAGAAAGCGTCTGATCCGTTCCACTACTGTTCTTTGCGTGCGTCGCGACGGCTGCGTGGTCCTTGCCGGGGACGGCCAAGTCACTCTCGGTGAAGGAGTTATTAAACATTCAGCACGGAAGATCCGCCGCCTTTATCAGGACAAGATTCTGGCCGGTTTCGCCGGGTCCACCGCGGATGCCTTTTCGCTCTTTAGCCGCTTCGAATCCAAGCTCGAGCAATATCACGGCAATATCAGCCGCGGAGCGGTCGAATTGGCCAAAGACTGGCGAACCGACAAGTTTCTGCGCCATCTCGAAGCCTTGCTGCTGGTTGCAGACAAAGAGCAGACGTTTTTGCTGAGCGGACAGGGTGACGTCATCGAGCCGGACGGTGGGATCGCTGCCATCGGCAGTGGAGGCCCCTACGCACAAGCCGCAGCCCAGGCCCTGGCCGAGCACACCCAGCTTTCCGCCCGCCAGATTGCCGAGGAAGCAATGAAGATTGCCGGCAAGATGTGCATCTATACTAACGACAGGGTCACCATCGAGGAGTTGTAGAAGGACGTTGTTCGTTGGCAAATTCATATGCCATAGACGAACTCGGCAAACGAGCGACGACGAGCGACCAACGACAGATTTTATGGCTATTTATCTCCCGCCCACCGCTGAAGAAACATCCGCTGCTCTTGACGACCTTACTCCGCGAGAAATTGTCGCGGAACTGGATAAGCACGTCATTGGGCAAAAGGACGCGAAGCGTGCCGTTGCCATCGCATTGCGTAACCGCATGCGCCGGCAGAAACTTTCGGAAGAAATGGCGGAAGAAGTAATCCCCAAGAACATCATCATGATCGGGCCGACCGGGGTCGGTAAGACGGAAATTGCGCGCCGCCTGGCTAAGCTGGCGAATTCTCCATTCATGAAGGTCGAAGCCTCGAAGTTCACCGAGGTCGGCTATGTGGGCCGCGACGTCGAGTCGATGATCCGCGACCTGGTGGAGATCGCCATTGAGATGGTGAGGGAAGAAAAGCTTGAGGACGTGGCTGACAAAGCTGAATTGAACGCCGAGGAGCGTCTGCTTGACATCCTTCTGCCGCCACCGCGCCGCGCCCGGCGGAGACGCCGCAAGCCGGCTTTGTTCTCGAAGGCACCACCGTCTCCGGGGATTCGCAATCGCGCACGCGCGAAAAGCTGCGCCAGCAGCTGCGCGAAGGCAAACTCGATGACCGCACGGTAGAGATAGACGTGCGCGAGCGTTCCTTCCCGGCCTTTGAAATCATCAGCAACCAGGGCGCGGAGGAGATGGACATCAACATCAAGGACATGTTGCCCAACATCTTCGGCCAGCGCACCAAGAAGCGAAAGATGAAGGTCAATGAGGCCTTCGAGTACCTGATTCAGGAAGAAGAGCAGCGCCTGATCGATATGGATCAAGTCACGCGCACCGCTATCGACCGGGTCGAAGACTCCGGCATTATTTTTCTGGACGAAATCGACAAGATTGCCGGACGCGAAGGCGGCCACGGGCCGGACGTTTCACGAGAAGGCGTACAGCGCGACATCCTGCCCATTGTGGAAGGAACTACTGTCAACACCCGTTACGGGATGGTGCGCACCGACCACATCCTGTTCATCGCGGCCGGAGCATTTCACGTATCCAAGCCCAGTGATTTGATTCCGGAATTGCAGGGCCGCTTCCCGATCCGTGTCGAACTGCAGTCCCTCACCATGGACGACTTCGTCCGCATCCTGACCGAGCCGAAATCATCGCTGGTCAAGCAGTACGTGGCTCTGCTCGAAACTGAAGGGGTAAAACTGGAGTTCTCCAAAGACGCTCTAGACGAGATTGCCCGATTCGCCTTCCGCGTGAACGAAGGCACAGAGAACATCGGCGCCCGCCGCCTGCACACCATCATGGAGCGGGTGCTCGACCAGATCAGCTTCGATGCCCCGGACAAGAAGGGCGAGCAGGTGAAGATCGACGCGCCCTATGTCCGCGAAATGCTTGCCGACATCGTCAAAGACCAGGATTTGTCACGCTACATCCTCTAGTCGAGCCCTGGCTTTGCTGGTTTTCTGCTACAGACGCTTCCAGGAACCGCTCTGTGAAATCTGTGTCCTCGGTGTCAAGATTTTCCCGGCCGGGATAGGTCACTGAAATTACAGAGGCAAGCGGCATACTACAGCGGCGTTTCGACCTAGAATAGCTACCCTCAAGGAATTGGCGGAATCTGACCTCGATCCTCGATGTTGCTTAGCTGTAGGTAATCAAGAACAAGCAGCCGTCTTCCGAATAGAGCGGCGCGTGCACGCTGCCCGCGGGCATAAACACAAAATCTCCTGCGTAGGCGGTCTTCCCGTCGCCGCTGACGCTTCCTTCCAGCACCAGGCACTGTTCGTTGTACTTGTGCTCATGGCTGGGCAAACTGCTCTTGGGCGCCATCTTCACCAGGAAAGTATTTTTCCCCTTGAGGTAGCGGATTTGAATCCCTGGCATGGGAGTCTGCACGAACCCGCCCTCATCCGCGGGCACGATTTCCATGGCTGACTTCATGGGCTGCGTTTTAGCAATCTCGTCCAGGAGCCGCTGCCGCAGATCTGTGGGAGGGGCGGCGGTCATGCTGGTAGCCAGGGCGGCCGCTGTCCTCTCACAGGCATGAACCTCGGCCGCGCAGAGAGAGCAGCCCGAGGCGAGACGCTGTTCGAACGTGGCGGCATCCTCGGACGACATCGCACCTAGAACGAACATGGCGGCGTCATCTTCGACTTGCTGGATGAAAGACCGATCTGCCATCAGGCGTTGCCCTCCGAGGAACTCACCAGCCGCAGCGCTTCATTGAGCTTGCGCATTCCCGAGCTGATTCTGCCTTTGATGATTTGTCTCGATACTCCGAGTGCCTTGCCGAGTTCGACCTCGTTCATGCCGCCAAAAAAAGCCAATTCGATGGCCTCGCGCTGCGCCGGATCAAGTAGCGCGAGTGCCCGTAGCACCAGGTCGCGTTCGTGGCCCAGGACAGATCCTGCCGCGGGTAGCGAGGTGGGAACGATTCCAGAAGCCCCTTGCTTCGGGTCTTTTTCGCCCTGTCCGACGCGAGCTAACGCTTGGCGGCGGGTCATCGAGGTTAGCGACGCCAGCACCGAACCGGTAGCTTCGAGCGCGTGAGGCGATGTCCAAACCTGTTGGTAAACCTCAAGAACCACCTCGGCAGCGGCCGAGGGATCGTTCAACATTCGCAAGGCCAGCCCGTAGGTGACGCTCGAGGTCTCGTCGTAAAGCTGGGCCAGGGATTGGCGGTCACCGGCGCAGCAGCGCTTCAAGTAGCCCCGCCAGCGCTCCTCGTTCTGGGCCATCTTTCCAAACGGCGCTATGACCGGACCAAGCATGGTGAGAGCAGGCTCAAAAACTCGCAATTATAGCACTGGACGGGCATTTCGGAGGGAAACGAACTCAACGAATTTAGGACGAAAAGGGAGCTACTTCCGGATGTCGATTGCGATCCAGAGAGGCTCTGCCTGGTAAATGAAGGGCATTTCCAGACGGTCGTAGTCTGCGCGGGGGCGGAGCTCGTAGGAAGTTCCGGTAATGATGATGGGGACGGAAAGCATGCACTCGGCTTCCAGGCCGATCTTGGCCTTGAATTGGCCGGCGACCATGTTACAGATCTCACCGATTGCATCGGATTGCTGGGCGGCCGCCTCATCGATCGTAACTCCCAGCATCTGGGAAGCGATCCTGGAAGCAGCCTGATTGCTGCAGCGCAGGGTCAAGGTGGCTGACAGAGCGCCGGCGATTCCCACCATGCCGGTGACATGTGCGATGACGGCGGTTGATCCCTCGGGTGGGACGACCAAATCCGAACCAACCATCATGGAAAAAACTTCCTGCGTTGAGGCGCAGAGAGGTCCGCGCCAGCTCTCGCGCAAAGCTGCGGTACTTCGGGCGGCGGTGCTGAGAGATTCGTAAAGGTTACTTCGAGGACAATGGGCACCCATGCGGGGATGGCAGCCATTCCAGGCTGGTCAGGTTAAATTTCCATCGAACTGGGCAATGGCGGGAATCCTCCCGATTTGTCACAGGCCTCGTTAAACTGATGTATCTAAAGGGGCAGGGAAGAAGATTTTTACCTTGCGCTGGGGGAGGCGGCCCGCCTATATTAGAACGAACGTTCGAACTATGGCTCTTGCTTCCATTACGCCGCGTGCCCCCGTGGCCAAGCCCAAGTTGCAGGCCGAGGCCAGCCGCTTCGACCGCAGGCTGGAGGAAATCCTTCAGCATGCGGCGGATGTGTTTTACGAAAAGGGGTACGAAGGCGCGTCCATGCGCGATCTCTCGCGCGCCAGCGGTATGTCGCTGGCGGGCCTGTATCACTACGTGGAATCGAAGGAACGGATGCTCTATCTCATCCAGAAGCATACGTTCTCGACCATCCTCGAACAATTGAAGGCCAGGCTGCAAGGAGTGGAAGATCCAGATGCGCGAGTTCGGGTGGTCATTCAGAACCATCTCGAGTATTTCCTGGCGAACCAGAAAGCGATGAAGGTGCTCTCCCACGAAGACGAAGTGTTAACTGGGGAGTATCGGAAAGAAATTGCCGAGATCAAACGCGAGTACTATCGCACCTGTATTGAGTTGTTGAATCAGCTCAAGCGCGAACGCGGACTGGAATTCACCAGCCGCATCGCCGTGCTGAGTTTGTTCGGCATGATGAATTGGATTTACACCTGGTACAACCCGCGGGCTGATGGGGACGCCAATCTGCTGGCGCGAGAAATGGGAAACATTTTTCTGCGGGGGATAGGTAGCGCGGCCAAATAGCAATCAAAGATTGGGAGGAATTTATGGCGACAACCATGCAGCCGACTTCGACGGAAGCCTCGAAACAACTTGTCAACTACCGGGTGGAAGGCGGGGTCGCAGTGATCGAGATGAACGATCCCCCGGCGAACACTTACACCTACGAGATGAACCGCCAGTTGGATGAAGCCATCCTGAAAGCCCGCATGGACAACGACGCCTATGTGATTGTGCTGACCGGGGCGGGCGACAAGTTCTTCTCGGCCGGCGCGAACATCAAGATGCTGGCCAGTGTCGACCCGACGTTCAAATATTATTTTTGCCTGCACGCCAACGAGATGCTTTTGCGGTTGGAGCATACGCCCAAGCTGGTGATTGCAGCGATCAACGGCCATTGTGTGGGCGGTGGTCTCGAAATCGCGATGGCGGCGGATTTGCGCATCGCCAAGCAGGATTCGGGCAAGATCGGCCTGCCGGAGGTGAATCTTGGAGTGCTGCCGGGCACTGGCGGCACACAGCGCTTGTCGCGGCTGGTGGGAAAGAGTAAGGCGATTGAATTGATGGTGACAGGAAACACGTTCTCGTTCGATGAGGCCAAAGAGTTCGGAATCATCAACGACATCTTCGACCGCGAGAACTTCATGGAGAACATCATGGAGTATGCGCGCCAGTTCTGTCCTCCTAACAAAGCGGCAAAAGCTGTCGGGCGCATCAAGCGCGCCGTGCAGACCGGATGGGAGATTCCCATGGAGTCGGCTCTTGCAGTGGAACGCGAGAATCAGCAGTTGCTCTTTCAAAGCGAAGATGCCAAGGAAGGACTGGGGGCTTACGTGGAGAAGCGTCCTGCGGAGTTCAAGGGAAAGTAGCCATGCTTTCCCCCACGAAAGCGAAAGTTCGTCCTGGGCGTCTATTCATCGACGGAAAATGGGAGGATGGTGCGCGAAAGTTTGACAGCATCAATCCCGCGACCGGCGAGAAGCTGACGGAGATTGTCGAGGCTTCCGCGGAGGATGTGGACCGCGCGGTGTCTGCCGCGCGCAAAGCTTTTGAAGATCGCAGTGGTCCCTGGCGCAAGATGTCGGCCAGCGAGCGGGGCAAGCTTCTGTGGCGGCTGGCTGATCTGGTTGAGAAAAATCTCGAAGAACTGGCCGAACTGGAAACCCTAGATAACGGAAAGCCTATTTTCGAGTCACGATACGTTGACCTCCCGATGGTGATCGACGTTCTGCGCTACTACGCAGGTTGTGCCACCAAGATTCACGGCGAGACCGTCAATACTCTTGAAAGCGCTTTTACTTACACCTTGCGTGAGCCTGTGGGGGTAGTGGGGCTCATCATTCCCTGGAATTTTCCTTTGCTGCTGGCTTCCTGGAAGCTGGGACCCGCTTGGGCTTGCGGGAACACAGTTTTGTTGAAACCAGCGGAACAGACAGCGCTTAGCACTCTGCGGTTAGCAGAGTTGGCGGTTGAGGCGGGGTTTCCGGCGGGAGTGTTTAACATTTTGACTGGCGGGCCGGAGACGGGAAAGGCGATTGTTTGCCACTCCGGAATCGACAAGATTGCTTTTACCGGATCGACTGCGGTTGGAAAAGAAATCATGCGCGGGGCGGCGGATAGTTTGAAGCGCCTGACGTTGGAACTAGGTGGTAAGTCTCCCAATATTGTTTTTGCCGATTCCGATATCGATAGTGCGGTGAAGGGTACGATCAATGGGATTTTTTACGGAAAGGGCGAAGTTTGCAATGCAGGGTCGCGATTGTTCGTGGAGAGCAAGATCCAGGACGAATTTCTGGACAAACTTGTGGGGCGGGCAAAGAAGATGCAACCGGGTGATCCGCTGGACCCAAAAACACGCATGGGAGCGATCGTCAGCCAAGAGCAGATGCGGACAGTGTTGGGCTACATCGACGCCGGAAAACAGGAAGGGGCAACACTGGTGGCAGGTGGGAGCCAGGTGGGGGGTGCCGGTTATTTCATCGAGCCTACGATTTTCGGTGGCGTTCGAAACGAGATGAAGATCGCGCAGGAAGAGATCTTTGGTCCGGTACTGGCGATGATTGGGTTTGATGACGCGGACCAGGCCGTGGAGATGGCCAATCAGAATCCTTACGGATTGGCCGCGGCGGTTTGGACTCGCGATATCAAGAAGGCGCACAACATTTCGCGGCAACTTCGAGCGGGCACGGTTTGGATCAATACTTACGGGCTGATGGATGCCGCATTGCCATTCGGTGGTTACAAGAGTTCGGGTTTTGGGCGGGAGTTGGGGATGCACGCGATCGAGCACTACACCGAGTTGAAGTCGGTTTGGTTGAATTTGGGGTAGGAAACCCAAGGTCTCGCGGCTTCGCTGGGGATGACAGTTTTGTTTAGGGTGGAGGTTTTATGCCGGGAAAAGTTGCGAAACTCGGGACGTTTAGTGATTGGATTGGGATGTTCAATGACTGGCGCAAGGAAATTGGCGTCGATCGCGATGAGATCGCGAGCTTCAAGTTCGACACGCTCTATGGGGCGATTGAGACCGACGAGATTCAGTTTGGATCTTTTAAAGGGCGACGCAAGTGGGAGAATCTGCGCCAGGTGCCGACGCAGCAGATGCGCGACGCCATGCTGAACATGATCGTTTACCAGGGTGACACTGAGTTCGCCAGCGTGGAGCAGCAGCGGAACCTATTTGAGACCGCGCCTACTGATTGGGACCGGCGCGCCATCATGCGGGTGATGATTGAAGAGATGCGCCATGGCTGGCAGATGTGCGCGTTGCTGATGGACCATTTCGGGTACTCCGGCAAGGTAGAAGCGCAGAAGATGTTGGAGCGGCGGGCGTTTGAGAACAAGCGGCTGCTGGGCGCATTCAACGTCGAGGTTGACAACTGGATGGATTTTTTCACCTACACTGACTTTGTCGATCGCGATGGCAAGTTTCAGCTGCAGATGTTGAAGTATTCGGCTTTTGCGCCGTTGGGGCGGTCGATGTCCTATATGCTGCGCGAAGAGGCCTTCCACATGGGCACGGGCAATGATGGCCTGCGACGAATTGTGGAAGCCGGAATCGTTCCGGCGTGGCTGATCCAGAAGTATCTGAACAAGTGGCTATCGAGTTCCTACGATTTGTTTGGCACCGACCACTCTTCTTCGGCGCACTGGGCCTACGTTTGGGGGATCAAAGGGCGTTATGACGAGCCCAAGAACGAGAACGCGGCGGAGCTGGACGATTTAAATGACTACAATCGGCATCTGTATCGCGATGAGGTTGCGGGGTTGATTTCCCGCTTCAACAGCGCTTTGAGACCAGGGCAGCCGTCTCTGTATGCGCCGGACATCAAGTTCAACCGGTTTATTGGACGGTGGGCCGGGCAAAAGTTCCATGCGCAAACCGGCAAGCTTTTAGATGATGCCGCGTACGAGCAGCACTTGCAGGAGTATTTGCCTACTGCCGCCGACAAGAAGTTGCTGTTGGATATCATCAGCACTGAGAAGAAGTGGATTGCGGAGAAGGTGGGAGCGCGGGATCCGTTTGAGACGATTGGGGAGCCGCGCCGGTCGGCGATTAATTTGTAGCTTAGGAAACGCAAGGTCCCTCGGCTTCGCTCGGGAACACCTATTTAAAAATGGATTACACGCTCAGTGAATTGATGGTGGCGGCGGCGGCGCGGGAGATCCGCGATGAGGAAGTTGTGTTTGTCGGGATGCGGCTGCCGCTAATTGCATTTGTAGTAGCGAAGAAGACGCACGCACCGCGGGCGATTGGATTGTTTGAGAATGGGGTTATCCGTGACACGCCGGCTCTTGAATTGATTTACACGATGGCTGACCCGCCGAATTTGCTGGGAGCAGTGCAGTGTCTCGACATGATTGGGGTGATGAGCCTGTTGCAGTCGGGGCGCGTGCACCTGGGATTTTTGGGGGCGGCGGAAGTGGACCGCTTTGGAAATTTGAATTCGACCGAGGTTCGCGGCAAGCATGGGGTGGTACGGCTGCCGGGTTCTGGGGGCGCTTGTGACATTGCATCGCTCGCGCAACGTTTTGTGGTGCTGATGGAACACAACAGGCTGCGTTTGCCGGAGAAGGTTTCGTTCCTGACCAGTCCGGGGAATGGGGATGGCGCGGGTTGGCGGAAGAAGGTCGGGTTGCAGCGCGGGGGACCTTCAGCGGCGATTACGACCAAAGCCATTCTGCGGTTCGGGGAGGATGGCGAGGCCTATTTAGCTTCGGTGCATCCTGGGGTTTCAGTCGATGATGTTGTCTCCAGCACCGGGTGGAAGTTGAAGGTTCCAGAGAGAGTGCCTGAGACTGAGAAACCCCTTGCGGAAGAGTTACAGGCGATTCGCGAGTACGATAAAGCTGGATTTTGGACCAAGTGATTAGTTAGCGCCGACCGTAAGTCAAAATCTTTCACACAGAGAACACAGAGGTCACAGAGGGATTGGTGGTTCTGTCCAGGCTCGGGGTTGAAGTAAGGGACCGAATTGTCGCGATTACCCTGAATCATCCGCCGCTCAATGTGATCGACATTGAGATGATGGAGCAGCTCGCGTCCACGCTGGCTGACGCGGAGGCTCGGGATGAGATAGCCGTCATCGTTTTGAATGGCTCGGATCGCTCATTTTCCGTGGGTGTTGATGTGGCGGCGCATACGCCTGAGAAGGTCAGCGAGATGCTGACCAAGTTCCATACCGTCATTCGCGCGGTCGTGGGTTCCCGAAAGATCATGGTTGCGGCGGTCCGCGGTCATTGCCTGGGTGGTGGCGCGGAGTTGGCTATGGTTTGCGACCTGGTTTATACGACTGATGACGCCACCTGGGGCTTTCCGGAAATTAGGCTGGGGTGTTTCCCTCCGGTGGCGGCAGCAGCGCTAGCGGCGTTGGTGGGACAGAAGCGGGCAGCGGAGTTGATATTGACCGGCCGAAGCATTTCCGGTGCTGAGGCGGGGAAGATTGGATTGGCAAATCGAGCGGTCGCCGAGGTTCAATTGGCTGGTGCCATTGAGGAAACCGTGCAGCACCTGGCCGCATTGAGCCCGGCAGTTCTGAATGTCACTAAGAAGGCGATGTATACCTGGGATGCTCTTCATTTCGACAAAGGGCTGGCAAAGGCAGAAAAGGTCTATCTAGAGGAGCTATTGAAGATTTCCGACATGCAGGAGGGTATCGACGCGTTTCTTGAGAAGCGAAAACCGGTGTGGGAGGGGACGTAGTGTCTAAGCTGCATTCCATGCACGACGCCGTTGCCAGGCACGTGCCGGATGGGTCGTCGGTTGCGCTGTGCCTGCAATTGGAGCAGATGATTCCGTTTGCCGCCGGGCACGAGATCATCCGGCAGAAGAAGCGCGGGCTTACCTTAATTGGTCCGATATCCGATGTCATGTTCGATCAACTGATCGGTGCCGGATGCGTGGATAAAGTCATTGCGGCATGGGTAGGCAACGCGATGATGGGGTCGGCCTACAACTTCCGCCGGGCGGTGGAAGAAGATGGCATGAAGGTTTTCAACATGACCAATTTTTCTGTCGCCCTGGCCTTGCAGGCGGGAGCGATGGGTGTCCCATTTCTTCCCACACGGACGGCGTTGGGCAGCGACATCACCAAGGGCAACCATTTTTTCTATAAGATCATTTCTCCATTCGTGCCGCAGGAGACGCTTTGGGCGGTGCGGGCTTTGAATCCTGATGTAACGATTGTCCATGTGCAGCGAGCCGACGCGGAGGGGAACGCGCACTGCTGGGGAAATTTCGGGATCATGATTGAGGCGGTGCGGGCGGCGAAGAAGGTGATCGTCGTGGCGGAGGAGATTGTTGACCGAGAGGTGATTGCCAGTGATCCCAATCGTACGGTGATTCCGGGATTTCTGGTGACAGCAGTGGTGGAGTGCCGGTATGGCGCGCATCCCTCGCCGGTGCAGGGATACTACAAGCGCGACGACGCACTGTTTCGGCAGTATCATGAGCAGACCAAAACTCGGGCTGACAACGAGACTTGGCTGAAGCGATGGGTTTATGAAGTTGTTGACCGGAAGCAATATTTGAGCCAGCTGGGGGCTTGCCGCGTGGAAGAACTTGGAGTGAAGCGACATGCCTATGCAGCGCAGACTGATTATGGCTATTGAATACAGGAGCGATTTTGGAATTTGAGATCAGCGCTGGGCAAGTGCAATCGATGAAGAAGCGAGGCGAAGCTTTCACTCTGCTCGACGTACGCGAGCCTTGGGAATTGGCAAAGGCCAGCATGGAAGGAAGTAAGAATATTCCGATGGGTGAAGTGACGACGCGAGCCCAGGAGGAGTTGAATCCTGAGGAACATATTGTGGTGGTGTGCCATCATGGCGTGCGTTCGCTTACTGTCACCAACTGGCTGCGGCAACAGGGGTTTGAAAAAGCGCAGTCGATGCGCGGTGGGATTGATGGGTGGGCGCGCACCGTGGATCCGAAGGTCCCCTTGTATTAGAAGGCTTCAGCATTCAGCTTTTAGGATTTGGCGGGATTCGCTTGATTACCGACTGCCATGTTCACATTCAGCCGATGGAGATGTTCAAGCCGCAGGCGCTTGAGCTAATTCGTGGGAAGCGCGCTGATTTTGCCCAGATCGAGGAGTTTTGCCGGTCTCCTCGGGCTTTTCTTAAATTTCTTGACGCAGCTGGGATCGATCGCGCGGTACTCATCAACTATGTGGCGCCCGAGGTGATTGGTTTTACATCCGGTGTCAACCAGTTTATTGCTGACTACTGTAAGGAAGATGGGAAGCGATTGATTCCTTGCGGCAGTTTGCATCCGCGGCATACCAGCAACGTTTTGGCTGACGTGGAACAACTGCTGCGGCTGGGAATTCGGTTGATCAAAATCCATCCGCCTCATCAACTTCTTTATCCCAATGAATATCTGAGCGGCATGAAGGAGCTGGAGATCATTTACCGGGCGGCCGAGGCCAATGGGATTCCGGTAATGTTCCATACCGGCACGTCGATTTTTCCCGGAGCCAGGAACAAGTATGGCGACCCCATTCATGTGGATGATGTGGCTGTCGATTTTCCCCGGCTGAAGATTCTCCTGGCGCATGGGGGGCGTCCGTTATGGATGGAGACGGCGTTCTTTCTGGTGCGCCGGCACGCCAACGTGTTTCTGGATATCAGCGGGATTCCCCCTAAGATGCTGCTGAAGTATTTTCCGCGGCTGGCGGAGATTGCAGAGAAGACGCTCTTTGGAACTGATTGGCCCGGGCCGGGCGTTCCGGACATTAAGAAAAACCTGGATGACTTTCGTGGGCTGAACCTGCCGGAAGATATCAGGCAGCAGATTCTCAGCCGGACCGCGCTGCAGCTTTGGCCGGCATGATTTCCAATCGCAGCAACAGGCAAAGTGCAATCACTGCGAACGGAATGGCCGGCGTCATTCGCAGGGGGAGCACTATCCACGCGGAATTTGGAATTTTTTTAAATAGAAGAAACCAGATGTCCAAGCCGGACGCGGCGATCCATTGCCAGGTGACGACGGTGATTGTCAGGTATCCGATAGAGCGAACGGGCAGTTTGCCATGCAGGATTTGGTTCTTGCGGAAGAGTAGCCACAGAATCGCTGGGACCAGGAGAACCTGGTCGTATACCGCGATGGTGGAGGGTAGGGTTGGGACGGTGACCGCCAGGGTTACTACCAATGTCCCTACGAACTGCACGGAATCGGCATTTGCAGCACGGTTGCGGAAGGCTAGGACGGCTGCGGCAGAAAATAGGCACAGGGCGAGAAGGTTGCCGACGAGGTTGCCGAAAAGGAAGCGAGTCAGAGGAGGATCGTTGTATTTGCGATATTCGAATAGGGTGCGGATCCAAGTGGCAGACCAACCCGGCAAGATTGCTTCGCTGACGGCGAAAAGGAAGGCAATTGTTCCGACGAAGAAAAGCAAAAATGATTTACGTGTTTTCCAATCGTTGACAGCCCACAGTGCGAGGAAGACCGCAGGGAGCAATATTAGTTGAGGTTTTACCGAAGCCGCTGCCAGAAGAAGACCGGCCAACGCGAGCCGTCTTTTGGCCAGGCAAGCGGCGGAGGCGGCGATGAGAGCAGCTACGATCAAACTAACTTGCAGGGCGTAAAGTCCTTCGAGAATCGGATATGTGGCGAAACTCAAGATTAGTAAGACGAACCGGTTCAACGGTGCGAGCCGGAAATTTACAGCCGACAGCCATAGCAGCACAGTGGCGCAGAAAACGATAGGAAGCAATACCGCATTGACGATGCGAGCTGTCTCAAAAGAAAGCCTGCCTAGTGGTGCGACGAAAAGATCTAAATAGAGGGGATATGGGTAGCGAGCGAAGTTCTGCGGAGGTTCACCCGCACGTTGCGGATCCAGCGCACGGCCATAGAGACCGACCTGCATCTTGCGAACCATATCCGCCGTATACGGATTTTCTTTGCGAATCAGCAATTCGTGGCTGGTGAGCCACACGGAATAGAAATCGCTTCCAAAAGCGTAACCTTGGTCCAGGCCTTTAGCAGCGCGCGCGTGGTGCGCGCTGGGCAAGAGCAGTGCAAAGTAGTAAAAGGTCATACCCGAAGCAAGCAGGCAAGCCAGGGCAACAGCGCGTCTGGAAAGAGATGGCATGGAAGGCTTGCGGTGTATTTAAACATGGGGGCGCCTAAGTTTCCTGAAAGCGCGCCCACATTTTGGTTGCCGACGCTGGAGGGGTCGGGTCGTCCGTCCCCATATGGGCCGTTACGCCCGCTATCGGGTGTTGAAGAGGTGGCCCATCTTTTGTTTTTTGGTTCTTAAATATTCTTCGGCGTGACTGTTCAACGGGACCTCGCAAGGGACGCGCTCTGTTACTTCAATTCCGGCCGCTTCCAGGGCCGCGACTTTTTCGGGGTTGTTCGAGAGCAGTCGAACCCGCTTGATGTTCAGGGCATTCAGAATGTCGGCGGGCAGTGCGAAGCCGCGCTGGTCGGCTTTGAAGCCCAGGCGCTCGTTGGCCTCTACGGTGTCGAGGCCTGCGTCCTGCAGTTCGTAGGCCTGCAGTTTGGCCATCAGGCCTATGCCGCGTCCCTCCTGCTGTTCGTAGAGAAGCACTCCCGCACCCGCCTCCGCGATCATTTCAAAGGCCATCTCGAGTTGTTCGCGGCAATCGCAGCGCAGGGAGCCGAAGACGTCACCAGTAAGACACTGGGAATGGATGCGAACCAGCGGCGGAGTCGATAGGACGTCGCCCATCACCAGCGCTACAGCGGTTTCGGGGCGACCGTCGGCGCCGAGCTCTCCCTCGAAGCCGTAGATGCGGAAATTCCCCCAGCGGGTGGGGAAGTCGGCGGAGGCTACTTGGCGGATTGAAGGCACTTTAAGAATTATAACGGGGCCGGGTTCGCTGGTTGGAAAGGGAACAGGTGTTTCAGGGAATAGGATCCGTCGACTCCGCTCAGGATGAAAGCGGAGTAGATGTCAGGCCGACTTCTTCGGATCTTGCGCGTAAGCGGTACCAGGTGACGATGGCAGCCAGCGAAAAAACGAAGATGATGGTGGAGATGGCGTTGATCTCTGGGGTGATGCCGCGGCGCAGTCGTCCCCAGATTTCGAGAGGTAGAGTGTTGTCGCGTCCGATCAGGAAGAAGCTTACGGCGATTTCGTCCATCGACAGAGTGAAGATCAGCAAGGCTGCCCCGATAATCGAAAGGCGAAGGTTGGGCAGAGTCACTCGCCAGAAGGTTTGCCAATAATTTGCGCCAAGATCGAGAGAAGCTTCTTCTTGCGCACGATCGAGTTTTTGCAGGCCGGCAAAAACTTCCGTGGTGGCCACCGAGATGAGAGCCGTACCGTGGCCGAGGACGATGGTCAGCAGACTTAGCCGGGTGCCGGATTCGCGAAACAGCATCAGCAGGGAGAGGCCAGTGATAATTCCCGGGAGTATCAGTGGTAGCAGAACCAATCTGCGGAACAGGGTTTTGCCGGGAAAATTCGCCCGGTCGAGAGCAAGTGCTGCCGGAATTCCCAAGCCCAGCGCGATTGCGACTGCTGCGATCGCGACCAAAAAGCTATTCAGCACGGATGACCAGATAGCGTCATCCGAAAAAAGTTGGCGATACCAGTCGAGGGTGAGGTCGCGCGGAGGGAATCCACCGACGCCAGCGCCATTGAAGGAATACACGATGAGGGTGACAATCGGTAGATATAGGAACGCGAACACCAGCAGCGTGTGTAGGGAAAGCCAGTTTCTCCGCGTGGACCTCATCGGAAGCTCCAGTGTTTTTCCAGAGTCTCGGAAAAAAACAGAAGCGCCACGACCAATAACAACAGTGAGAAGGAGATCGCTGCACCCAGCGGCCAGTTATAGGCAGCGCCGAAGAGGCTGACAACCACGTTTGAGATCATGATTCCGCTGGGGCCGCCGAGCAGCAATGGCGCGAGGAAGTCGCCAAGACTAAGCACAAAGGCGAAGGTCGCTCCGGCCAGAACTCCGGGAATCGACAGGGGGAAGACCACGCGCCAGAAAGTCTGAAATGGTGAGGCCCCAAGATCGTTCGAAGCTTCCACCAGGTTGCGCGGAATGTGTTCGAGAGAAGCGTAGACCGGAAGAAAAGTGAATGGGGTGTAGATGTGAGTCAGAGTCAACACGACGGCGAAGGGACTGTACAAAAGAAAGTCCAGAGGGTGTGAAGTTAGATGAACATATTGGAGCAATGTGTTCAGGACGCCATCGCTCCCCAGGATTGTTTTCCACGCGTAAGCACGCACGAGGTAGCTGACCCAGAGTGGAATGACGACCAACTGATAAAAGAGGTCTTTGCGTTTTCCGGCATAGAACGAGAGATAGTAGGCCAGCGGATAGCCGAGAAGCAGCGAGAAAAGGGTCACGCGGGCGGCGATCCACATGGAACGAAATAGCGTCTGGTGATAGAGGTCTTTGGTGAGCAGTTCGCGATAGTTGTTGAGCGTCCAGGAGTGGATGATTGCCTGCGAGGGAGTCACCGACCAGAAGCTGTAGCAAAGAAGCAGAACATAAGGCGCAAGCAGAAAAACTGCCACCCACAGCAGCGGAGGGACGGTGACCGCGGCGCGATAGGCTCGTGAGAACATTTATTTTGATTCCTGCACCGGCGTGGCGTCCGCGGGGTCAAATTCAACTTCGATAGGGCCAGTCCATTCCGATCGGCTGGCAGAACGCATCGAGAGCTGAAGCCCGTCGGCGCATTCGATTTGCAACAGTTCGGTCGCACCGTGGAAGGCTTGTTGCCTCACTTGTCCGCGCATCCGGATGCCGGAGTTCTGGATTCCGGCGATCCGAACATTCTCGGGACGTAAGGAAAACAGCGCGGGGCCGTCCGGCACTTTGACCGGCCATTGCAGAGAATGGCAGTAGGCGATGCCGGCGTTGACCTCGGCGCGCAGCAGGTTGGTATGCCCGATAAATTGGGCAGTGTAGGAGGTGGCAGGGCGGCGGTAGATTTCGCGAGGCGAGGCGATCTGCTCGAGCGCTCCGAAGCGCAACAGCGCGATGCGGTCTGACATCACCATGGCTTCTTCCTGATCGTGAGTGACAAAAATAAATGAGATTCCTACCTCGCGTTGCAGCGATTTCAATTCGCCCTGCATTTGACGGCGGAGGTTGGCGTCCAGAGCGGAAAGCGGTTCGTCGAGCAAGAGCATACGTGGACGGTTTACCAGCGCGCGCGCAAGCGCAATTCTTTGTTGCTGCCCTCCACTGATCTTCGACGGTTTTGACTTGGCGAACTCCGACATCTTTACCATTGCCAGTGCGTGCTCAACACGGGTGGCTATTTCCGCACGCGGCACCTTGGCCACGCTGAGCCCGTAGCCGACGTTACCTTCGACACTCAAATGCGGGAAGAGCGCGTAGTGCTGAAACACAGTGTTGACGCGCCGCTTATAGGGAGGAAGCCGGTCGAGACGTTGTCCAGACATGATGAGCTCACCGGAGTCCGCCGATTCGAAGCCGGCGATGATTCGCAACAGAGTCGTCTTGCCGGATCCGCTCTCGCCCAGAATGGTTAGGAATTCGCCTTCGGCAACGTCAAGCGAGATGTCGCGCAGCACCGCATTTTGTCCGAACGATTTCGCCAGGTTGCGGATGGAGAGCAGCGGGCCAGAGGCGGATTGGATAGTCGATGCCATTCGCAAGCATGGCCCTTGGTCGTTGGCCAAATCAAACGATTAACAACAGTTTTTTTACTGCGATGCTTTTACTTCGTTCCAGATTTCGTTGTACTTCGCGCGGCGGGGCACGTTTTGCCAGAAGTAGATTCGCTTCTGATAGTTGTCCACGTCGTCGAGGTGTAAGCCTTTGATCTCGTCCGGGGTCATAAACTGCGCAGCTTCCGGATTCGCCGGGGTATATCCGGTGACGTCGGTGACCTTCTTTTGGGTTTGCGCGTCGATCATGAAGGCAAGAAATTTGTATGCCAGCTCTTTGTTCTCGCTGCCCGAGGTGATCATCAGGTGGTCGATCCATCCGGTGGTGTTTTCTTTGGGAATGGTTTCGCCTACCGGAAACTTTGCCTTGCGCAACTGATTGGTCATGAGCGGCCAGCCCATGGCAGCGACCACTTCGTGGTTTTGGAACAGGTTGGTCAATTCGCCGCCGCTCGACCACATCTTGCGAATATTGGGCTTGAGATCCAGCAGCTTCTTCTTAACTTCGTCTAGTTGTTGGTCGCTGAGGTTGTAAAGCTGGCTTGGGTCGGGCTTATCGAAGCCGAGAACCTGAGCGGTCATGTAGACGGTCGAGAGATCGTCCCAGACTGAGATCTTTCCGCGATACTTCGTGTCCCAGAATGCATTCCACGTGTCGGGGGGAGTCGGAAAGACTGTGGTGTCGTAGATGAGAGGGTCGGGTCCCCACATGAAAGGCACGCCGTAAACCTGATTGTTGACCTTTACCAATGGGAGCGAGGTCAGTTTTGGAGAAAGCTGGCTATAGTTCGGCAGTTTCGCAAGATCGAGTGGCGTTGCAAGGTCCGCACTCGCGATCATGGTGGCGACATCGCTGGAGGGCGAGATCACGTCATAGGTTCCGGCACTGCCACCGCGAAGCTTGGCGACCAGTTCGTCGCTGGAACCCATGTACGACGCGGAAACTTTACAGTGATTCTGCTCTTCGAATGTTTGTACATATGACGGGTCGGCATAACCTTCCCAGACCAGAAGATTCAGCGTCTGAGTTTTCTTTCCGCAGGACGGCAACAGGAAAATCGCCATCAGCAGGGCGGCGAACGAAACCACGCGGCGGATCATTGTCCCTCCTTGATTTGGAAGGACTTCCATTTGGGCGATTCGTAAACGACTTTGCCCCCGACCATGGTGGCGAGCACTTCTTCTTTGGAGATATCGACAGGCTTCATTTTAAAAAGGTCTTCGGAAAGAATAATGAGATCAGCAAGTTTGCCCGGCTCGAGCGAGCCTTCGGTCTCTTCTCTTCGCCCAGCCACCGCTGCGCCCAGGGTGTACCCCTTAATGGCGTCTTCGAGACTCAGACGTTGCTCGGGGACGAATCCAGCGTCGGGCTTGCCATCCCTCGTCTGGCGTGTCATTGCGGTTTGAATGCCCGGCCAGGGATTCAAGGTTACTACCGGCCAGTCGCTTCCAAAGGCAAGCCTTCCGCCTTCCTTTTGAATACTCTTCCACACCCATGCGCGTTGCGCCCGTTCCGGTCCGGCGTTGCGGGCCCAGATACTCAAGGTGTCCTCGTCAGGATAAGAATGGAGGGGCTGAAAACTGGCAATCACGCCGATTTTTCCGAAGCGCTTGATATCGGGGGCTGAGATTGTCTCGATATGCTCGATACGCGGGCGAGGGTCGGGAGTGTGATTCTTCTTTTGCGCGTGCTGATAAGCATCGAGCGCAGTGCGGACACCACGATCACCAATGGCGTGGGTGAAAATCTGAAATCCACGACGGTCGAGTTCGTCGACGGCTTCGGTGTATTTTGCAGGATCCCAAAATAGTTTACCGGATAAAGATGGGTCATCACTATAAGGAGTGAGCATGGCTGCGGTGTGCGCCTCGACAACGCCGTCGAGCATCGTTTTTACGGCACCGCCGGAAATCCAGGCGTCGTGATAGGTGTCGCGAACATGTTCGATGGAGTCGATGGCATCCGCCGAAAGGCCCGGCGGATCGAGAAAGTATGCGACGTAGAAGCGGACGCTGAGCTCCCTGTCCTTTCGCAATTGGTCATAGAGATCAAGGTATTCGAAATCTCCGCCGGCGCTGTGCACCCGGACTAGCCCAAACTTGTTTGCTTCGTGCATTCCAAGCCGCAAAGCGGTGAGCCGTTCTACGCGCGTAGGTTTTGGCATCAGCTTCGATACCAAGTCGCCGGCAGCCTCTTTCAGAGCACCGGTTGCTTCGCCCTTTTCGTCGCGGACAATTTTGCCGTTGGTGGGATCAGGTGTGTCCTGGGTAATCCCCGCTAACTGGAGGGCTTTGCTGTTTGCCCATGAGCTGTGGCCATCGAAGGCGGAGAGATATACCGGACGATCGGGCACAACTTCATCGAGGAATTTCTTGTCGGGCAGACCGGAGGGCTTGAAGGTTGGATAAGTCCAGCCCATGCCGGTGATCCAGGGCTCATCTGGATGTGCGGAAGCGTAATCCTTCACCCGCTTTTGAATTTCAGCGACGGAACCGGCGTCGTTGAGGTCGACATGGGTTAAGCCTAGCGAGCCTTCCATGAAATGAATGTGGCAGTCGACAAAGCCGGGAAGGACAAGGTGCTGTTGGGCGTCGAGGGTTTTGGTGAAGGGACCCCGGTAAGCAGCCATTTCTTTGTTGGCTCCGACTGCAATGATCTTGCCGCCGCGAATGGCCAGCGCCTCCGCCCACGGTTGCCTGGCATTCACCGTATAGATACGGGCGTTGGTCAGAATCGTCTCGACGGCATCTGGATTGTCCTGGCCCGAAGCGCTGGCGAAGGCACAGATAAGGGCAACAAAGAGAATTGTGCGGGAGTTGAAAACGCTTAATCCGGACCGCTGGGCCATGATGCTCGCTCCGTGTATTGAAACTGCTCAGGTTGCACAATCTACTACAAGTGATTCTGGCAGGCTGCAACAAACTCAGCGCCAGCGTTTCTGGAAGAGGCATCGGATGGCGCGCGCCCCGGCGCTACCGTCCCGCGGGCGAGTGCTAGAACGTAGGCGGTGTATTTACCCACAGCAGCAGCGTCTCGCTGCGGCCGGGATTTTTCCAGCGATGCGGCACACTACTTTCAAAATAAAAACTGTCGCCGGGCTTCAGCCGATAGTCCTCATGGTCCAGCGAGATATCCAGCAGCCCTTCCAGCACGTAAATAAATTCTTCGCCTTCGTGAGTGTACCTTTCGCCACTATCGGCTTGGGGAGCGATGCGGAAGAGATGCGGCTCCATGACGGTATTGCCCCAGGCCAGCAGCTCCATGCGAACCCCCGGGCCGGCGTCGAGCACCTTGCGCTTTGCCGGCGGGACCAGGCGGCTGTTGGATTCGGTGGGATCGAAGAAATCAAGAATGTTGGTCTGATAGAAGTCGGTGAGCTTGCGCAGTGTACCTATCGAGGCGGTCATCTGCGAGCGTTCTAAAGAGCTCAGGAAGCCGAGTGAAATTCCTACTTTCTTTGCGACCTGCGCCAACGAAAGACCTTTTTCCGTGCGCAAGCGGCGCAGATGCGGGCCGATAGTGCCGGCGGCGCGATGAGGCCGCGGACGGACGAGGCCATCCTGCTTCAGCATCTGCACAATCGCGGGAGCGTTCATGCCCCGCACCCGCCGCAGGAAGCGTGCCCGCTTGAGCAGTTTTACATCGTCCTCGGGAATACAGGCGATACTTGCTCGCGGTGCGCTGGGGCCGGGTGAGGCCGAGACCCTCCCAGGTGCGAATGACCGACGGGGAAACGCCGACTAACCGGGCCACCTCTCCGATTTTCAAGTAGGGTTGGCCGAGGGTTTTCTTCATCGGGGTAAGAGGCTGCAATATAAGAATTTCTTCTAGACAGGAAAAGTATTTTTCCCTTGACAGTGCAGCAGGCGCTTCACTAACCTTGCGCGATTATAGCAAGGTTTATATTCTCTTAATCATTCCAAAATCGCTATTTTTCTAACTAAGTCGAAAGCTCCGGAGGTCTCCATGCCCGCATCCCCAGCGCGTCGTGTGCCAGTCCTTGCCCTGGCTTTATTTGCCCTGCTCGCAACCTGTACCTCAACCGTGGCGCAAAGCACCGGCGGGCGCGTGCTGGGAAGAATCACCGATCCCAGTGGGGCAGTGCTGAGCGGAGTAAAGGTGGTGCTTACCAATCAGGCGACCGGAGCCAGTCGCGATGCCACGACCAGCAGCGGCGGCGACTACGTGTTTGTGGAAGTTGTGCCCGGCAAGTACGACGTTGCCTTCGAGCACAGCGGCTTCAAGAAGAACGTTTCGAAAGATGTTCTAGTGGAAGTGAACCAGGTGGTGACGCTGGATTCGGTCTTGCAACTGGGCGACGGCGCAGGAAGTCGTGGAGGTAACATCGCAGGCGCCACTGGTAGAGACGACCAGCACCCAGATGGGCGCGGTCGTCAATTCGCGCTCGGTGTCGCAACTTCCGCTCAATGCCCGCGATACCTACCAGTTATTGCAGTTGCAGCCAGGAGTGCAGTCGCAAACGGGTTCTGATCTTTTTTACGGCAGCGACAAAGCCGGCGTGGTTTCGGTGAACGGCGGCCGCGGACGCTCCAACAACTTCAGCGTGAATGGCGGCGATGCCAACGATCAGTTCGCGAACCTCCCGGCGGTCCAGCCGACGCCGGACTCGATCGAAGAGTTTCGCGTCCTTACCAATACCTTCGACGCCGAATACGGACGAAACTCCGGCGCAGTGGTGAACGTCATCACAAAGTCCGGCACCAACAGCTTCCACGGCAACGTGTACGAATTCTTCCGCAACAAGGTGCTGAACTCCGAGCGGTTATTTCGACAGCTGAAAAGCGGATTTCAAGCAGAACCAGTTTGGTGGAACCTTGGGTGGACCGATCAAGAAAGATCGAACTTCTTCTTCACATCTTATGAAGGGCGGCGGATCCGGCAAGGAATTCCTCCGATGCCATCTCCGTGCCTACGGCCGAGCGAGAGCAGCGGGACTTTTCCGACGCGAGCGCTTTCCATGGCTCATTGAGCGACCACACCGTTGGCCGACACTTCTCAATGCGCGCTGGCGTGCCATGCGGCAGATTGCGGGCACGGCGGATCGCCAGCGGCAATGCGCCTACTTGCCGATCTTTTCCCCGGCAATCAGATTCCGCGTGCCTGTATGGATCCGACCGCCGTCGATCTGATGGACCAGTTCGTTCCCCTGGCGAACCGCCCCGATGGACACCTTCCAGACGGTCGCTGGAATTCCAAAGAACGCACTGATCAATTTACTGTCAAGGTTGACCATCGTATTAACGACAAGCAGAATTTCTCGGCCTACTACTACTTCAATGACAGCAATCTGGCGAACCCGTACTCGCATTTCCAGGCAGGTGGTGCCGGCAAGTCTGGGTTTCGGATCCAATACGCTAGAGCGCTACCAGCAATGGAATCTAACCCATAACTGGACGTTGACTAACAACTTGGTAAACGAGGCTCACGTTACCTATTTTCGTGAAGCCCAGGGCGCCTTCCTGCACCCGCAGCGCACTTCTGATATCCACGATGTCTGCGCTACGGTGGACACAGCCCATTGCTTCAATGATCCAACCAATCCGGACTTCGGGATCCACCCAGGTTGGGCGCCGCCCATGAAGGCGTGCCATTCGTCGATGTCTCTGGTCTGTTTTCCTACGGTAACAACTTTGAAGGTGAAATTCCCCAGATCGGCAATACCTTCCAGTGGTCTGACAATCTTAGTTGGGTGAAGGGCAGCCACACCTTCAAGTTTGGTGGAGATATTCGCCGCCAGCGCTTCGATCAGACGCTCTATTATAACGTTAACGGGTTGGTCAGCTTTTACGGCGGTGGGCCGAACGATCCAGATTTTGAAGTCGACCAGGGGGATGGCACAACAGCTGAAAATTTGATGCCCCTATACCTGCTTGGCCTTACCGACAGCTTTAGCCAAGGCTCCGCTCAGGTCGAGAATGTGCGCAGCTCGATCTTTTCAGTGTTTGCACAGGATAGCTGGAAGATTAAAAAGAATCTAACGTTGAACTACGGCCTGCGCTGGGAACTCTTTACTCCCCTCACGGATATTAGCCAGCACGTGCAAAGCTTCCGTCCCGGACAGACTAGTACGGTCTATCCCTGTGACAATACGTTGCCGGAAAACTGCCCAGTCGGCCTGGTCGTGCCCGGAGATCCAGGAGTGCCGGCGGGTCTCACTAGCACTTATTACAAGACGTTCGCGCCTCGTCTGGGTCTGGCGTGGAGTCCGGGAGAGTCGGGCAAAACCAGCATTCGCGTCGGGTGGGGCATGTTCTACAACCCGATGGAGCAGCTGGTGCTTGAACAATTCAGCGCTGAGCCTCCCTTCGGTGGAAGCAACATCATCAGCAACACGCTCTTCAATACTCCGTATCTGCAGCAGGACGGGACGGTCAAGCCGAACCCGTTCAATGGCATCATCGACCCGCCTCGAGGCCAGGACCCTGACTGGCAGCGCTTCCGTCCACTGCTTCTTTATGGCCAGTTCCAGCCGCATCTTCGTACCCAATATTCAGCCCAATATAATTTCAACATCCAGCGCGAGCTGACCAAGGACCTCGTCCTGCAAGTCGGCTATGTTGGTTCGCAGGGACATCGCCTGCTCGCGAGCCACGACGTAAATTTTGGAAACTCCCAAACATGTCTTGATCTACACCAACTTTCTACTGATACGGGAGACGGAGATTACGACTGCGGACAGTTCTACGCCGACAGCCCGTTCTTCGTGCCCGGCGGGACTGTTCTCACGACGGATTTGCACCTTCCCTATGGAAGCACGCCGGTTGTTTCAGCAGGAACCACGGTCGGGCCGAATGGCATCACGTTGGTGGGACTGCGGCCATTTTCATCTCCGGCCTGCGAGCCCTTAACCGGCGTGGGTTGCCCTACTGATGGCACGCCGGTTTTCTCCAGCATCTTCGCAGAAGACACGATTGCGAATTCCAACTACAACTCGCTTCAGGTTTCTTTGGAGAAGCGGTTTTCCCACGGTCTGCAAGCCAATCTTGCCTACACCTGGAGCAAATCATTCGATCAGGCTTCGAGTTTCGAAGGCGAACTCAACCCGCTCGATCCACATGGCACCTACTCGCTCTCGCAGTTCGATGCTCGCCATCGGCTGGTCCTGAGCTACGTGTGGCAGTTGCCAATTCCAAGGCATTCGGGCCTCGCTGGCAAGGTCATTGATGGGTGGGACATCTCCGGTATTTACACCTACCAAACCGGATTTCCTGTTCGCATAACTTCATCTTCGGATAACGAGCTCATGTACAGCGCTTTCTTTGAGTATCCCGGTGAGCCTGACCAAGTCGGGGCTTTCACAACCAAGAGGGCAGACACCGACGGCGGGATTTACTACTTTGACCCGACGGCCTTCTCCGAGGACAGCACCTTTGGGCGGATCGGAAATGCGCGCCGTACTTACTGCTGCGGGCCGCCTATCAACAACTTTGATTTCGCGCTGCACAAAGTATTTCAGGTGGGCAGCTCCGAAGAAAAGCGCTTTGAGTTCCGTGCTGAATTCTTCAACATGTTCAATCACCCACAGTTCGATAACCCGGATGGAAACATCACGGATGGGTCGGATTTTGGCCGCATACTTCGGGTGAAAGATCCGCGAGAGATTCAGCTGGCTTTGAAATTCTATTTCTAGTAGTAAGCTAGAGGAACTACCTTATCCCTGGGCGGCTTGTGCCGTCCGGGCATTCTAATGGCCGCCGTAGCGCGGCTTGAGACTTTCCTGGAGAACCCGATGTACCCCGCACTGCAAAAAGAGCTCGACACATTCGAGCGCCGCACGCCGAAGTCCGCCGAGGCGCACAAGAAAAACCTGAAACGAATCCCGCTGGGTGTTGCCAGCAACTACCGCGCCTATGACCCCTATCCGATTTTCGTGAAGGAAGGGCAGGGCTCGCATTTTCGCGATCTTGACGGCAACGACTACATCGACCATAACCTTTGTTTTGGCGCGATCATGGCGGGGCATTGCCATCCCGCGGTGATGAAGGCCGTGGAGAAACGTTTGTCCACCGGCACCATGTTCGGGATGCCGCACAACATGGAATGGGAACTCGCAGAAGAAATTTGCAATCGTTTCCCGGTCGAGATGTGCCGCTTCGGCAACAGCGGTACTGAAGCTACTATGCATGCGGTACGTCTGGCACGTGCTGCTACCGGCCGCGACAAGATCATCAAGTTTGAAGGCGGGTATCACGGGCTGCATGACGCCGCCCTGGTGAGCGTAAAGCCTCATGCGCCAGAGTTTGGCGATGTCAACGACCCAATTTCCGTGCCTGGCGGGCTGGGTGTGCCCAAGGCGAGTATCGCTAACGTTCCCATCGCCACATTCAATGACCTGGCGACGGTTGAGATGCGTTTCAAGCAAAATCCTGGCGAGATCGCTGCGGTCATCCTCGAACCAATTTTGATGAACGTCGGCCTGTGCATGCCGCAGCCCGGCTTCCTCGAAGGGTTGCGTGACATGTGTACCGCAAACGGTGCGCTGCTGATTTTTGACGAGGTGAAGACTGGCGCGAAGCTGTGCTGGGGTGGCGCGTCGGAATATTTCGGCGTCAAGCCTGACATGATCTGCCTGGCTAAATCCATCGGCGGGGGTTTGCCTTTGGCTGCCTTCGGTACCAGTAAGGCTGTGATGGATTTGATCTCGCAACACAAGGTTTTCCACGGAGGTACCTACAACACCAATCCAGTGTCGATGGCTGCCGGCCTGGCAACATTCCGCGAAGTGCTGACCCGCGATAACTACACGCACGTCGAAAAGCTGAGCAAGACACTCACCGAAGGGTATCGCAAGACCTTGGCGAAAGTCGGACTGCAGGCGTACATCGTGAGCGCTGGCGCGAATGGTGCACTCATGCTCTACGCGCAGGAAATCCGCAACTATCGCGACTGGCTGGCGGTTGACATCGATCTCTGGCGGCATTACTGGTTCGGTATGGTCAACCGCGGAGTGATGGCGCAACCTTATTGGTGGGATGAGCAGTGGACAATTTCTGTTCAGCACACCGAGGCCGACATTGCCAAGCATCTGGCGGCGTTCGATGATGTCGCACCGGCGCTGGCCGCCGCCCAGCAGGAGCGCATGGCGGTAGCGGCACTAAAGTAAGTTCTGCGGTCTTATTTCTTGTCTCAGGCCGCAAAGCGGCGAGAGAATGCAGCCCAGGGCGCAAGCCCTGGGTAAATTTTATTTTTATGGTCAGCGACGCCCATCAGCCCGACCTCAAACGCGTCTTAGGACGCCGCGATCTCGTGCTGCTTTTTGTGGTGGCAATATTCAATTTGAATGTAGTCCCCAGCATCGCGGCCAATGGCGGCGTTACGGTTTGGCTGTGGATTATTTCGTTGCTGCTGTTCTTCTGGCCGCAGGGAATCGCTGTCATCGAACTTGCGCACCGCTATCCCGGTGAAGGCGGGGTCTATCTCTGGGCAAAGGAAGTCTTCGGCGATTTTCACGGATTTCTTTCCGGCTGGTGTTACTGGACCAACAACATGCTGTACGTGCCTACGGTGA
>CAWGQZ010000037.1:0-30938 GCA_963824805.1 uncultured Acidobacteriaceae bacterium
CGCTCTGATTGGCGCGTTTGCCGGAGGCGGTAAGGGTGCTGCCATTGGCGCAGCAGCCGGAGCAGGAGCCGGAACCGGCCTGGCGGCAGCAACGGGAAAACAAGAGGCTCTGATCCCGGCCGAAGCCGCGCTAAGCTTCACTACGAGGTAGCTCTGTAGCGGGCGGCGGGGCGCTTCGCCCCGCCGTCATGCCGCCCCTTTCATCGCGGTTTTTAAATAGTTCAGCACCTGTTCGGCGTGTCCTTCTGGCTTAACCTTCTCGAAAATGTGAATGATCTTTCCGTCCGGCCCGATCACGAAGGTGGTCCGCGCCACCCCCATGACCTTTTTCCCGTACATGTTCTTTTCCTTCATCACTCCATAGGCGTTGCAAACCTTCTTTTCGGCATCGCCCAGGAGCGGAAAAGGCAAATTGAATTTCTCTTCGAATTTCTTCTGTGCCTTGGGTTGGTCGGGAGAGATCCCTAGCAGCACTGCGCCGGTTTTCTGCATCTGCTTGTAAGAGTCGCGAAATTCGCAGGCCTCGATGGTGCAGCCGGGAGTGTCCGCGCGTGGATAGAAGAACAACACGACGTATTTCCCCCGCAGGCTCTTCAATGCGACTTCATGGTCGTTCTGGTCCGGCAGGGTAAACTCCGGGGCTTTATCATGGACATTCATGGCCGTCTCTCCTGATCGACTGAAGTGTGGTTTGAAACTTTTATACGCCAGCAACTGGGGCGGCGTCATCCTTGCCGTCGTTGCCGCCATCTGCACTCTTGGATCACAAGGATGGGCCCAATATGCCAAAAAAGCTACGGCCAGCAAAGGACCGCGTGCGCTCGGACTGCTTGAACTGGCTGCCAACGGCAAAGCCACCTGGTCCCGATCGTGATCCTGTACGAGGGACAATATTACGACGCAAGCTCGTATAAAGCCGCGCCGGTCCCCATGGCGCTCGACTCCGGCACCGTCTACGAGGGGACGAAGACCGGAGTTTCGCAAGGATTGTTCACGATTTCAGGAGCCCTCCACTCAGACGCCGGGAACCGCTGGGTGGGGGCCGGAACGTGGCAGCCGGCAGGCTCAGAGCCCGCGAAGAAGGCTGCACCCCCAAAGAAGAAATCGGAAGAAGACTTGGACGCTCCCCCCGTTCTGCGACGGCCCGGAGCAGAGACGAAAAAACCGGCTGAGCCGCCTGCCGCGGCCAAAGCTCCAAAGCCTGCCCCGCGGCAGCTCCAGCCCAAGCGAATCCGCCAACTCCAGCACCGGTAGAGAAAGCGCCTCCGGAGGATCCCGACCGGCCGGTACTGCGTCGCGGGCAGCAGACACCCGCACCTGCGGAAATGCCTGGCCCGTCAGCCGCGAAGGGAGCGGGGACGAAAGTAGCAGAAGCAAAGTCCGCGGACCCTGCGCCTTCAAGCGGACCGGTACAGGAAATACCGGCCATCTCAGACGCCAAGGGCCCTGAGCCGCACTCTTACGCGTACTCCACAAAGCCCGAAGATGAGCAGAACTTCCGCAAGAAAATGTTGACCATGGCTGTCACTGAGCTTCAGAACTACCAGAAGACCGCGGTCGAACCCGGGGCGGCAGAAAAACCCGTCACGAAAAAACCGGTACGCGCTGCCCGGCCGGTTCCGCCCAATTTCGAAGATGTGCAGTTGAGGATTTTGGATCTTTCAACCAGCAACGAACCTATCCTGGTCTTGATGGCTAAGGCTTTACCGGCCAAAGCCACCGCCACGCCGGACCTGCAATATTTCATCACGTTGGTTGCGCGGGAAGACATCTATGGCGACCTTCACAAGGCTTCCGTGAAGATTACTGACACGCAGCATTTTGACTCGCTGCCTCGGTTCGAATTGATCGATGCCGTCGATGCTGACGGCGACGGACGAGGCGAACTCCTATTCCGGCAGATTTCCGATGCGGGCAAAGCGTTTGTTATTTATCGCGTTATCGGGGATCAGTTGTGGCCGCTTTACGAAGGGGCTCCCCAGTAAGTCTCGTTTCAATTCTAGAATTTTGCGGTGCTGGCGGGCGAGAGCGCCCGCCCCGCACCGAAACCGCTCATAAAAAAGGCCCGCTGGGCGGGCCCTTTCTTGGTGTGCAGCTGTCTTTACTTCTTCGGGGGAGGGGTTGAGGACGGGCTCGTGCTATCCGGAGTAGCGCTTGTTGGAGGGGCGGTTTCGGGCGTCGCTGTTCCGGGAGTTGCGTTGGTGTCAGGCGTCACTCCTGGCGTTGCTTCTGGCGTGGGAGCAGGAGTGCTGCAAGGCGTTGACGAGGCAGTGGCCGATCCAGTCGTCGCACACGGTGGTTGCGTTCCTGGGGTGGTGTTGGCATTGCTTGATCCGGCAGCGCCCGGAGTTGCGGCGGTTCCCGGAGCAGTCTCGGTTCCAGGGGTCGTGCTATTTACGGTTCCGGGGCTGGTCGGTGGAGCAGTGGTTGGCGTGGCGGTAGACGGAGTCGCCTGTCCTGGAGTCGTAGTCTGAGGCGACGTGCTCATACCGCTGGTGCTGGTGTTGCCGTTCGCGCCCGGACTGGCAGTACCGGGCTGCGCAGTTTGCGCTCCCGCGGTTCCGGTGGCCTGCGCCATCAGCACGGGCGAAGCGTTGCGCAAGGAGGAAGATGGCTTTGGCGAAGTGCACTTGTCGCCAACTTTCCTCATGTGCGTTACGTTGAATGCTGTAGTGGAGCTCGATGGAGTCGAGTCGGTGGCCGCTCCTCCTGTAGAACCGGTTGCATTCCCCGGCATGGGTTGTCCATCGGCTTCTACTTCCTGGCCGACATGCGAACTCAGGGAACTAAAGTCTTTTCCCGCCAAGGTATAAACGGTACCCGTTTTATCTTCCGTTACGGTGTAGGTGTTGTTCGCACCTGTCCCGAGACATCCACGAACCGTAGTGCTGTTCGCATCGGCGGCGCCGGCTTGTCCGGCAGCATCACCTTGGCTTGGTTGTGGGGTCTGGCTCGCACTTGGATTAGCTGGGGCCTGTTGTTCGGTTGCCGGTCCTTGACCGGGGGATGTCGTGCCAGGCTGCTGCGCGAATGCGAAAGCCGCAGCCAAAGTAAGAACAGGGATTAAAGATGTTTGAACCTTCATAGAACCCTCACGAGGGGAGTTTACTCATCCACCTTGCGAGTCTAGGGTTCTGGGAAGGGCGGGGATATCCGGAAGACGCCTTAGGGACCATACAGTATTCGTGTACGGCATTTTTGCCGGTCTACTGGAAGGAATTTCTAAGTAGTTAAGGTTAGAAAATGGTGGGCCCGCAAGGATTTGAACCTTGGACCAATGGATTATGAGTCCACTGCTCTAACCGCTGAGCTACGGGCCCGCTCTTTTTATTCAACAGCTTGTTCCAAGATTTTACTAATTATTTCCCTGCTGTGCGGCATTTGTACCATTGGGTGTTTTGGCTCACATTGGCGGCCATCAGTCCTCACGGTCAATTCCGACAGACCCCGATCGCCGATCGCTTAGATAACCTCATTTTGAGAATTGTGCATGGGAAAAACATGATGGGCAGGCAGTGAAAGAGCTGCGAGCTGCGGAACGATTACGGTGACGTGAAAGAAGAGGTGAGTCCTTTGCGTGACGGTGATCTCGATTTCACGATAGCGCGGTTGGGCGAGTGCCGCTTCCCATCGCCGTTGTCCAGTGTCCGGTTCACTCGCGACGACGAACGCGCCCTCTATCACGCGCGACTCGAAGCCATGAAAGAATCTCTCGCTGGGGGGCGGATCTTCCAGCCGATGGAGACTGCCGGGCCGAGAGAAAAGCTATTTTCGACCCCTCTCCTCTTGCCTGCGGGATCGTGACCTGCGGTGGGCTCTGCCGCGGCCTGAACCAGCGTTCTTGCCTCGGCCGGTCAACCGTGGAAAATGGTTTGATCGGGTCATCGGTTCGGGAAGTATCCGCGGGATTGCGCCTCTTCAGTATGACAAAATGACGCCAGATGCGGTTTCCCATCGCTTTCCTGCGAACTCGAATTCAACCGGCCCGGGGGATGCTCCTGGGCGCGATCCTGTACCGACTCGCGGTTGGCATTCATTTCCTGCAAGTCGGAGGAATGACCGCTCAGTGGACCAATGAGAACGCAGCGGTGGCTCGATCCCTCCTGCTTCGCCATGCCTTTGCGGGTGCCTACACCGGATATAGCGGCCCTACTGCCTGGCTCGCCCCGGCTTACACATTTATCGTTGCGGCGGTGTTCGGGGTGTTTGGAATCAATAGCCAATCCTCGGGCGCAGTTCTGTTGCTGGTAAATACTGCGTTGTCTTCTTTTACGGTGTTGGTCATTTGCAAGTTGGGACACGACTATTTCAACGAAAGAGTAGGGCTGATCGCGGGATGGGCGTGGGCGTTGTCGCCACTCGGAGTACTGATGCCGCTCCTGTTGTGGGACACTTCTCTGTCTGCCTTTTTGTTTTCGCTCGGCCTTCTGGTCCTGCTGCGATCAACCTCGGTTCGGCAGTGGGCGGTGTCGGGAGCGGTTTGGGGACTATGTGCATTAGCCAGTCCCGCTCTGCTGGCGCCATTACCGGCAATGCTCGTTGCGCGTCTATGGAGAGTCTCGAACCGCTTGCGGTTCGGTCTTACATTTTGCCTGACTCTCATCTGTGTGCTGCTTCCGTGGACGGCCCGCAATCGCATGGAGCTTCATGCAATATTTCCCGTGCGCAGCAATGGTTGGGCCGAAATCTACTTCGGCAATGTCACTTTCGATCTCCATCCTTGCGCCAGGCCGGACGGGCTTTACCAGCATGTTGGAGAAACCGCGTTCGTGACGCAGTTGAAGAGCGACACGATTCAGTACGTCACTAGCCATCCGGCGCAATTTGCCGGAAAATCATTCGTGCGCGCGATTCGTTTTTGGTTTGTTCCCCTTAATTTTCTGCCGCTGACGATGATCCTGGCTTTAGCGTGTTGGGTTGGCTGGGCGATGCTTCTTCGAAAGGACCTGTCCCTCGCAGTCGTGCTAGCCATGGTGCTGGTTTTCTACCCGATTATCTATTCCATAACGCACATTGAAACGCGGTACCGGCACCCCATCGAGCCAGTCATCTACCTACTCGCAGCCTACGCTGGGTCGAATGTTTTCGATCGATGCGCAGGATTGTTCAGGAAGTCAACGCTCGTGAAATCATGAGCGGCCTCCGCGCCGAATCTAGTCTGGCCGATTTGGGTGGTCAGGTTACTCAAGGCGCGAAGGACATATAGGACGGGCGTTCTCGCCAATCCGTGGGCATTCAACCAACACCATCTGGGTGCCGCGAGCAGGTTGCAAATCAACTTCAGATTGGATACTAGCTGGCTACTGACCGTTCGGGAAGTTCTTCAGAGGTAGAGGAAGTGTTAGTGGCTTCGGCGCGGGCTGCCTCGAGATCGCGATGGAGTTGATCCATTACGCTTGAAGGCAATTCTCCGCCCCAGTCGCGTATTTCGCCGGTGTTCCAGTGCCCGTTCAGGCGGATGGCTCCTTCGAGGTCTGCAGCAAACGCGGTGCGATGGTCTCCCTCGGCGGAGATGCTGTCGCCTACTTCGCGGCCCGTCTGGAAGTCATAGCTGCGGCGGCGCCAGCGACCATCGGTTTGAATGAAGGATAGCAATACCTCGCCCAATTCCCGGTATGCGGGACTGAAATACCAGGCCTGAGTGGAATCTTTGGGACGCGCCCGGCGTTTGCGTGCAGCGCTGGCTTGCTCAACCACCGCGTCGTTCGCCGGATCGTAATACAGGATGCGTTGGCATGAATCGCAGAACACCGTGCTTTTTTCACTGCGCACTTCGTTGTAAGTCTGCGGACGTAACATTACAGAACAGCCGGTACACTTTTGGTCCCGGACTTCCGCCAATCCACTGCCGCGAAACTTCGAAACTCGGTCGTAGTGCCGCAACAAATCCGGATCAGTGCCCGTACGCGCTTGATCACGTTTCGCGTTCCACTCGGCCAGCTCTTTTTCATCCTGAACGGTTCGTTCACGAGCTTCGGCTTTTTCCTTTTCGATTTCCGCAGTCTCTGCCTTCATCTCCGCTTCGGCGGCCTTCACATCTTTCTCGCGGGCCTCAGAGTTAACCATCAACTCCAGAATTTTGTCTTCGTTGGAGCGAATGTCCTGCTCGGCGAACTGGATTTCGTGCAGCAAGGCCTTGTACTGGTCGTTGGTTTTTACTGCCAATGACTGGTCCCGGTATTTGGAGATTTTCCCCTGCAGATCTTGAATGGCGCTTTCATACTTGCGGCGAGCGCCTTCGTCGGCTTTAACGGCTGTCTTTGCAGCCTCCAACTGGGCCTTGGTGCCGGCCAGCTTTTCCTCGATCAGAGCAACACGTTTGGGTAACGCAGCAATTTCGTCGTTTAGGCGCCGGATGTGACCGTCCGCCTTCTGCAGTTCGATAAATCGCTCAACGTCAGGAAGCATTGGTTGGGAATGGCACTAATAACGATTTTAGCATGTGCCCCAGGGCCCAAGCCCGGGGGGTGGGCGCGCCGCGCGGGGACGGTAATACCCCCCGAAACTACCGGAAGCTGGCACTCTTGATTTTCTGTCGAAAGTCTTCTCCGTCCATGCGGATAATGCGGCACATTTCATGCAGCCGGGAACGCATGCGCTCGCCGATCCGGTCACCCAGGGTCTCTTTGCGGGCGGCTCGCTGGGCGCGACCGAAATCCGAGCTGGGATTGACGATCAACTCGCCGGCATCGTCCGGATAGTTTGTAGTAATGATGGTAGTGCGGTTGTCGTTGTAGCGGGTGTTGAGAATCAGGCTGACCGTGTCGCCCACCCATTCGGTTGGCTTGGCGGCCCCGAGTTCATCAAGAACCAGAATTTCGGCATCGAAGATTGGGCGCAGAACCTCAAGCTCTGTAGTCTGTACGGAGGCGTTGTAGGAATTTTGAATTTGCTTTAGAAGCTCCCGATAGTCGCAGAACAGGCAGGCGAAGCCTTTGCCCAGGATAAGTTCCTTGATGATCCCCACCGCCAGATGGGTCTTGCCTACGCCGATGCTGCCTACAAGAAGCAGGCCACTCGTCTCCAGTGGATACTCCTCTACGAATCGGCAAGCGGCCATGCGGGCCGATGCCAATCCACTATGGGCACCGTCAAATTCAAAGTTGGAAAGTTCGCAATGCTCATATCGCTTAGGAATTCGCGCAGCGGCGAGCAGGCTCTCATTGCGTGTACGCAACCGGCAATCGCAGCGCGCAACACGTTGATCGGCAACCGGCTTCCAGCCGGTCCCCTGACAAAGAGGACAAACATCCGCTGCGACCTTCATGACCTGGGGCATTCCTATTTCGACTTTGCACCGTGACGGCGATTTTCGCAAGTCGAAAGCGGAACGGAACTGTGTAGATGTTGTGCAGATGTAGGCGCTTCTGTGGAGGGGCGAGGAAAAGATACAACCGCATTCATCTCAGGCTGGAGTGGAAGAAAGTAAACTGCTACTATCGCGCCTGTGGCTACGCTCCGTAACACCCCTCAACCAGATGACAATCGCGAGCGACTGGTCTCGGCCGCGCCGGTAGAGGGAGACTCTTCGTTCGAACTGAAACTCCGCCCCCAGAAGCTCTCCGAGTTTATTGGGCAGGCCAAGGTCAAAGAAAATCTTGCTGTCGCCATTGAGGCAGCCAAGTCGCGCGGCGAAGCCATGGACCACGTTCTCCTTTATGGTCCTCCGGGTCTGGGCAAGACGACCCTTGCAAATATTGTCGCCAATGAATTGGGAGTCTACTTTCAGTCGACGGCGGCGCCTTTGTTGCAAATCAAGGGCGACTTAACCGCAATCCTTACCAATGTTCGCGACAAGCAGGTGCTTTTCATCGACGAAGTTCATCGCATGCAGCCGGCGCTGGAGGAAATTCTCTATCCCGCGCTCGAAGACTATAAGCTCGACATCATCATCGGCCAGGGCCCTGCCGCTCGAACCCACACGCTGGACATCAAGCCCTTCACCTTTATTGGCGCGACTACCCGTGCAGGCCTAATTTCCGCGCCGTTGCGTTCACGTTTCGGCATTGTCTTGCGTCTCGAGTTCTATACCAGTGCCGACTTGCAGGTAATCATCGAGCGTTCCGCTGAAATTCTCGGTGTAGCCATCGACAAAGAAGGAGCTGTTGAGCTTGCCAGCCGCTCGCGGGGTACTCCGCGTATCGCCAATCGTCTGTTACGCCGGGTGCGCGACTACGCCCAGGTACGCGGCGCAGGAAAGATCGACCTCCATACGGCACAGGCTGCACTGCAAATGCTCGAAGTCGACCGCTACGGCTTTGACGAGATCGATCGTAAGCTGCTGCTGATCATTATCGAGAAATACCAGGGTGGACCGGTCGGAGTAAACACACTCGCAGCCGCACTGGCGGAAGAACCGGATGCCATAGAAGAGATTTACGAGCCGTTTCTCATTCAAATAGGCTTCTTAAACCGGACCCCACGCGGTCGAGTCGCAACTCATCTGGCCTACGAACACTTTGGGATCACGCCGACCCGGCGGCAGAGTTCGCTTTTCTGAATGCCGTTCGGAACCTCATGCAGCAGGCTCCCGTACCCGCCAACCATGTAAAATCATAAAGACGCATGTCTGACGCCTTACAACTCATTCAGATTGAGCCGGCTTCGAACCTCCGCCAACCCAAGCCGGCGTGGCTGAAGGCCAAGGCCCCGGTTGGGGAGAATTTTCACAACCTAAAGAAGCTAGCTCGCGGTTTGGGACTGCATACCGTCTGCGAATCGGCCCAATGCCCGAACATTGGCGAGTGCTGGAACCAGCAAACCGCCACCTTCATGCTGCTGGGAGATATCTGCACCCGGCGCTGCGGGTTTTGCGCAGTTCCAAAAGGCAAGCCGCAACCGATCGATTGGGAAGAGCCGGAGCGCGTGGCTGAAGCTGTCGCCACGCTTAGGATTGAAACATGCAGTCGTAACCAGCGTTAACCGCGATGACGATAATGTCGGCGGCGCCCGGGTATTTGCCGAGACCATTCGCCACATACGGGAGCGTTCGCCGCAATGCCGCGTCGAAGTTCTAATCCCGGATTTTCAGGGTAACGAGGAAGCTCTGCGCGTTGTCCTCGACGCCCAGCCCGACGTACTGAATCACAATACCGAGTCAGTTCCGCGACTCTATCGAGTCGTGCGTTCCGGGGCGCGTTACAAACGCACACTGGATCTCCTTTCGAATGCCAAGAAGTTTTCTCCGGGCATGGTCACCAAATCTGGCCTGATGGTCGGACTTGGCGAAACCACCGAAGAACTCGTCGACGTCTTTAGCGACCTCGGCCACCGTGGCGTGGACATCCTCTCAATCGGACAATACATGCGCCCATCGCGCGATCATCTTCCCATCGCACGCTTCTACGCTCCCGAGGAGTTTGTCTACCTGAAGGAGCAGGCGTTACGCTTCGGCTTCCGCCACGTGGAATCCGGCCCCATGGTGCGCTCCAGTTATCATGCCCATGAGCAAGCCGAGGCTACCGCGCCTGTGCCTAATCAATTACTTACCTGAAGCCTGATGCTGACAAATCGGTCTAGTGCCCCAAACCGTCAAAGGCGAGCCGTTTGATAACTCTCCTTTTGATCGTCCTGGGCTTTGTCGCCGGATTGATTGGAGCCCTTGCAGGCCTGGGTGGCGGCATCATTATCACTCCGATCTTGGCGCTGCATTTCGGAGTTCCCATCCGGGTTGCCATCGGCACCAGCCTGGTAGCTGTAATCACCACTTCAGTGGCCAGCTCGGCGGTACATCTGCAACGCCACACTACCGACATTCGCCTGGGCATGACCCTGGAGCTGGCGACCGCCCTGGGAGCCGCCATAACTGCCTACTTTGCGGGATATGTGAATCGTGGAGTGCTGGAGATTCTTTTTGCTGCCTTTCTTCTCTACGCAGCCATTTCGCTGTTGCGGGGTAAGGGCGGTGATGAAGGGGCGCCGGTTATCCGATCTTCGGAGATTCCCGACTACACGCCCAAAAATTATCCATTGGGGCTGGGTTCTTCCCTCGTGGCCGGTGGACTTTCTGGGCTCCTGGGAATTGGGGGCGGACCGATCAAGGTGCCAGTGATGTATCTGTTTATGGAGGTGCCATTGATTGTGGCCACGGCAACTTCCAATTTTATGATCGGAGTCACTGCGGCTTCCAGCGGTTTTGTCTACTTTCGCCGAGGGGACATTCTCGCGTCCCTCGCCGCACCTCTAGGTGTGGGAGTTTTTGCCGGCTCGTTGCTGGGAGCGCGCCTGGCGCCTCGCGTTCACGCGAAATACGTCATCTACTTGCTGGTGGTGGTGATGTTCTATCTATCGGGGAATATGCTGGTCCACTTCTACCGGGAGTTTCTGCGATGAGCCAGGTGCGCGAGCCAGGATTTGATCGAGCGGTGTCGAAGGTACTGATGATCGGCGCGTTCGCCGGATTCGCGGTCATGCTAAGCGGTGTGGTGCTGGCAATGTTTTCCGATTCTGCGATGACGCGCCAGCTCGAAACCGTCGGGGTCATCGTCATGCTGGCGACTCCGGTAGTTCGGGTGCTCGTGGTTTGCATCCTCTTCTTGCGCGAAAAAGATTGGCACTACGCTGCGGTTTCGCTCGGCGTGCTCGTCATCCTCTTACTAGGGGTGGGCTTCGGAATCGGCGAACGTTAGCTCACCAAACCCGGCAAGCATTTTCCCTCACCATCGGCGTCTTCGCCTGGCAATGGAAAGCCTCGCGAAACTCCGGCATGTTCGACACCGAGCCGTTAACCCGCCATCGTCCCTGGCGAGTGCGGATCAATCGTCGCCAGCATCCGCGAAAGCGAATCGGTGCGGTTCTGGCACCATACATTAGCCCAGCCCAGGAAAAACCGTTGCTTCGCGGATAGACCGTCGATCGGAGGCGGCTCTTTGCCGGCGAATGAATCCAGCAGAGCCATGTAGGCAATCCTCATTCCACCGTTGTCGGCTACATTTTCGCCCAGCGTTAACTTGCCATTGACCTTGATGTCATCAACCGCAGGAAAAGTGGAATACTCATCGGCGACGCATTTGGTTCGCGAGTTGAACTCCTTCTTGTCCCGTGCCGTCCACCAATCGCGCATATTGCCTTGCGCATCAAACTGGCTTCCCTGGTCGTCAAAGCCGTGCGTCATTTCGTGTCCAATCACGGCTCCAATGCCACCCATGTTCATGGCATCGTCCACATTGTTGTCGTAGAACGGGGGCTGCAAAATCCCGGCCGGGAAGGTGATGTTGTTTAGCTGCGGGTTGTAGCTCGCATTCACGGTCGAAGGCGGATATGGCCAATCGTTCTTATCGACCGGCTTCCCAATCTTGTCGAGCTGGCGTTGAAACTCAAATTCGTTGGCCCGCATGGAATTGCCGAGCGCCTGGCCGCGAACAATACTAAGGTTGCTGTAATCGCGCCATTTATCCGGATACCCAATCCGGTTGCTGATAGCCGCCAGCTTGGCTTGCGCCTGTTTTTTGGTCTCGTCTCCCATCCAGGAAAGTTGCTGGATATCCGCAGCCAGGGCCTTATCCAGCTCGTTCACCATCTTGAGTGTGCGCGCCTTTCCCTCCGCACCAAAAGTAGCGTCGACGTACTTCTGTCCCACCGCCTCGCCGAGATCGCTGTTGGTGTACCGCACGCACCGCTTCCAGCGTGGGGAGAGCTCCTTCGATCCAGTCAATTCCTTGTCGAAGAATTCGAAGGTCTCATTCACGAAGCGAGCGGGCAACAGTTGAGCATTGCCATGAATTGTCTGCCAGCGAAGGTAGGTCTTCCAGTCATCCAGCGGATACGCCTTCACCACCGAATCCAAATGCTTAAAGAATTGGGGCTCGGTGACATTCAGAACATTGGTGGAGGGCGCGCCGACTCCGCTTAGATAGACTTCCCACCCGAACCCGGGCGTAAGACCCACCAAGTCCCTGGAACTCATTCGGTGGTAAATTTTCTCGGGATCGCGTCGGCTAACCCGGTCTAAAGCGCCTTTGGCCAGACCAGTCTCGATCTCCATCACCGTCTTCGCCTCGGCTGCCGCCTTTTCCGCCGGATCTCCTAACAATCCAAATATTTTCTGGATATGCCCAAGGTAATGCTTGCGCTGTTCCACCGACTTCGGATCGGTCTTCAAGTAGTAGTCGCGATCCGGCAAGGCCATGCCGCCCTCGTCCACCTCGCCAATCACCTGCGTAGCGTCTTTGAAATCCTGATCCGAACTGAAGGTGAATAGCGCTTGCGTTCCTCGGCGGTGTAGCCGCACGACTTCCTTGGCCAGGTCTTCCTTCGATTTCATGGCGTCTATGGCCGCGAACTCTTCCGCCAGAGGCTGCGTTCCTGCCTTCTCGATAGCGCTCTCATCCATGCAAGATTGGTAATAGTCGCCGATCTTCTGTTCCATCACGCTGCGTTTTGGATCTTCGCTTGAGTACTTTTGCAGGATGTCTCGAAGCGTGTATTCTCCGCGCTCTTCCAGTTCGTTGAACCTACCCCACCCCGATTCGTCCCCTGGAATTGGATTCGCGGCTTGCCACTTTTTGCAGGCGTAGGCATAGAAGTCGACGCACGGGTCAATGGTCTTATCCAGCATTTCCGCGTTGAACTGGACTTTGGAAGGAGTGGGTTGGGCAAGGGCCTTGGTCTCTTGCGTTGGCTGCTGTGTTTTAGCACACCCTGCAAACAAGAATAGAAGAACAGCAATCGTCAAAGAGCGCATGCGGACTCCAGCGGAGAAGTATGTGGAGAAATCATAGGGCCCGGCATCACAGATTGTAGTACGAGGCTTACCCGGGGCTTGGTTCCTTGAACATACAGGGTTTCCGAGGAACCCGTTCCAGAAAGTTCGCGGGACGGAGCGAAGGGTTTCCTTCGTGAGCTCAGAGACCTTCGTGATTGAGGCTTTCCGGGCGGGCTTAAAATACCTTAAGTCGAATCGTCAGATACTTCTTTGGGTTCTCGCGCACGGACTTAACCAGCTCCCGGCTTTCTACCAGCATCTGATCCAGGTTATTGAACACGGACGGATCCTGAAGCAGCTTGCCAATCGTTCCCTGGCCGGAATTGATGTGGTCGGCGATGGCCTGGAGCTTATTGACCGTGTCCTGGATCTTGTTGGCCATTTCCTGATCTTTAGCGAGCTTGCCCAGCGTGCCCTTGCCCGCATTGATGTCGTCCGTGACCTGCTTGAGGTTAGCAATCGCCTGATTGGCGTTGTTGAAAAGTGCGGGATCCTTCAAGAACTTGCCCGCGGTACCCTTGCCGGCATTGATGTCGTCCACAATCAAATTGACCTTGTCCACGGTGGCATTCAGCTTGTTGTAAACCGTATCATCGGCCACGAGTTTGCCGAGCGTGCCTTTGCCCTTACCGATTTCAGTGACGATAGTCTGGAATTCATTTACCGTGTCCGACAAGCGAGTGTACAGAGTTGGGTCGTAGATCAGTTTTCCCACCGATCCCTTGCCACTCTCGACGAAGGCCACTATGCGGTCCAATCGGCGGAGAAGGGCGTCCATGTTCTGCAGTGTGCCCTGGCTGGAGCGGATCATGTCATTTAGATCTGGACGGTCACGAATCGGCAGTACGTCGCCGTCCTTCACCTCGGGGCCGACCGCCTGAGAGCTGTCGATATCGATGAATGTTTCGCCCAGAACACCGGCAGTCGACATAGCCGTGAGCGAATCCTCCCGCAAACTTCCGTGGTATTTGGTCGTGACCTTCATCGTGACTTCTACCGGCGTCAGTTGCTTGTCTTTCTCGGAGACTACGCGCATCCCAGTCACATTGCCGATGTCCACACCGTTCAGACGGACGGGAGCACCCACCCGCAGTCCGCTGGCATTATCAAAATATGATCTGAGACGTATTTTGGGCTGAAACCAGCCCCCGGTTCCACTCATCAGGAAGATGAGTATGCCCAGAGTGATGCTCGCGATCACGACTGTAATTCCAACCTTCAGTTGTGACCACTTGACTTGCTTCTGACTAGGCACGTGTTCTCACCGGCATATTGGCCCACGGATTCGGGCAGGCTAGCACTGCACGTTTTTGCATGATAGCAGACCGCTTATATCGCAGACGTCAGAACCGGCAACCGGAAACTCAATTCAGCTGGTGGCTGCGCTTCTAAATTATCTTCTCAACTTGAGCTCGCTGGATGAAGTGTAGACAGCAGCCCTGCCGCGACCAGATAAGCTATACCGCCACAAGCCAAGGTGATGTTAAGGCCCGCCTGGATTGCAATCACCATGGCCAGCACCGACCCTAGCACGCTGGAAGCTGCATTCATGGCCCATGCCCATTCGATCGAACCATCCCCGCCAGTCCGTGCCAGCGCTCGCAAGCCGGTCGGAAAGGGAATGCCCATGGCGAAACCTAGCGGCACCAGCAGCAGTGCGCTGACGGCCAGCTTTGTCACGAAGGCCAATCCCATCATCGCATTGAGCAGAGCCGGCAACACAAACACGTAAGCCAGCAGAGCCGCGACAATTATCAGCAAAGGCAGCCAGCCGGTTTTAGTCTCTTGCAGCCATTTCTGGGAGGCCAAACTTCCACTGCCACTGGAAAGCAACAAAAGAAATACCACCACTGTCAGGGCGTAGGTAGGATGCCCCAGAAAGAGGACGAATCTCTGAATAAACGCAATCTCCACCATGATGTAGCCCAGTCCGACGACTACGAAATACAACAAGCCTCCCGCATTAACGCGAGCTGTGCCGGCGCCCATGGCCAACGGCACAATCAGGAAGAGAATCACCGCTGTGAAGGAGATGATGAGCACCATTCCCAGAACGGCCACCCCAAGATTGACCTTCCAATCCATGCCTTCCTTCATGCCCTGGTGATGCAAAATCTGATCCAGATTCAGTGTAAAAAAGAAGAAGGGCGCGTTGTCGTCCACGGGAGCTACGTTATAGGCGTAGGTGCGCGCAAATGCATAGGGATCGTTGCTCGCGATGAGGTCAGAAAACCTATTTTTCCCCGGGTGCGAGGGCAAGTAAAGCGGACTGAGGGCTCCATATCTGTCCAGATGTCGCAGCACGGCGGCTTCTTCTTCTGGAGTGAAAGAACTCTTTTTGGCAAGCACGGCAACCGGAATTCCGTCTTCATTGAGATCACCCTGGGAGATGACGATGAAATTCGCTGCTGGATTTTGGACTCCTAAGTGATGCAGTGCGTCCATCGCAACCGAAACCACGCGTAGGGCTTCGCGCGGCTGACGAAATTCCCAACGGGTAATAGCAATCAGCCCGTCCGGCTTCAGGTGTTCAAAATATTCTTGAAAGGCTTCCTCGGTGTACAAACTGTTTTCGCTGAGTGCCAGGGCTCCCGCGGCGGTCGAGGCCCAGGTATCGACCAGCGTCATCTGCACCACATCAAACTGTTGTTGCGCATTGCGTACGAACGAGCGTCCATCGGTTACGTGGATGTGGACGTCCGGTCGCTCATACAGATGATAGGAATAATCCGCATAGCGATCACGCATGATAGTGTTGGCGATGATCGGATTGATTTCGATCCCGGTTACATCGTGGGCGCCGTTGGCTACGGCCCGCAAGACATCTACCCCACCGCCAGGGCCGATGATGGCGTAGTCGCCGTGGGGACGCAGCACATTCGCCACCGCGGGTGGTGCGGACATTAGGTTTTTTTCCCAGTCGGTCCCCTTCCAGTGATTGAGGTCGGCGTTCATTATGTAGGTGGACGCATCGGCATCGATCACCACTGCCTTGGCGCCGCCCTGACGGTCAACTTCCACGCGTGAGATGGCGTTCCAGCGCGCAAACTCCACCCAGGAAGCATCGCGGAAGATGCCTTTGGCGTAGACCACATCAATCAATCTTCCGGAATAGTTTGCGGCAATAAGCACCAGAAGAAGACCGCCAATTCCGAAGGCAAGTTTCTTTGCGTTGCCGGGAGTCGCCCAAATTATTGCGGCGGTCGCGGCCACCGCTCCGGCAAATAAGATCGCGTTGGGTCCGCCTAACCAATTCAGCAGCGGAACCACTGCCAGGCAAGCCAGCGCACCCCCACAAAGATCGGCGCCATACATTCGGGTGATGTGGGAAGATTCGCGAGCGAAAATCACCGAGAACGAAACGCCCGTTAAGAAGAACGGTATCGCCGAAACCAGGTACATGGCGGTAAGCCGCAGGAAGTTGGCCCGTGAAAAATCAAGCGACACCGGAACATGTAACACCGTCTCCAGCACCAAAGGGATTAGTGCGGCAGTAGAAAGGCTGAGCCAAGCCATCAGGATGCGCGTGTCGAACCGCTCCAACCGACGCTTCAAGAGAAATGCAAATACGCCACCTGCTCCTAGCCCCAACAGAGCAATCGAAATCGCGAGGAATGCGAAGTGATAGAAGAGCACCACGGAAAATAACCGGGTGAGTGCCAACTCCAGCAGCAATGCGGAAAAGCTGGCGAGGGCAACTCCGGTCATCCGGGTACGATCTGAGAGGGGTTGAGAAACGGAAATCCGCGATGGATTTTCAGTGGTCAAGGGCATGAGTTGGTAGGTATTAAGAAGCGCCCAGTCTACCAGACGGTTCTGAGGTGGCGGCGGGCGACTCGCCCGTCTCCGGTCCATGGTTCAGTTTTCCAGAATGACCTGCGCGATCGCCTGCTCGGCAGTGTGTGACAGCGACAGCGCTATGTTTTTGGCCCCGAGTTTGGCAGCAAATTCCGCTGCCTTGCCGTGGAAGGTAATCGTGGGTCGCTTGCCAGGCTGGCGCGACACCTCAACGTCTCGAAAACGCACGCCGTGATTCCAGCCGGTGCCGAGCGCTTTCATGGCAGCCTCCTTCGCTGCGAAGCGGGCGGCGAAGCGCTCCACTCGATTCGCCTTAGAACTGCAATACCGAATCTCTCCCTCGGTGAAAATCTTCCGCAGAAAGCGGTCGCCGTAACGTGCAATCACCTCCGCGATGCGAGGTACCTCGGCGATATCGATTCCAGTTCCAACAATCATCTGCCGTTGGTTTCTTGGTCGTTCGTTGTAGCCAAAACCCAACGACCAAAATTTCCTTTCATATCCGCCAATAATCCGGCCGCCAGGTTTGGACGGCTTTTTTCACTTCCTTACGTGGCAGCTTCTCCGCTACGCAGCGTGCAGCCAGCGCTGACACTTCACCGTCACTGGCAAAGCGCAAAGCAATCCACTGGTCCTCAGTTATTCCTGTTATTGCGGACCGCTCCGCCTCCGGAAGAATGCTGGTAAGGCGCAATCGTTCTTCCAGCCGAATGATTCGGTCCTGAATTTTCAGCGCATACAAGCGAATCTTGAAGACCGCCACCGTCGCTGCTGTCATGAGCACGACTTCCCATGCCGCCAGGATAGTGGGATGTCTCACTGCCAACACAATGCTTACGATCCAGGAAATCAGAAAGACCGGCAATGTAAAGAAATGAAACAGCGGATCGAATCGAGCGTGGTTGGCAAGCGTCTGTGGGATTTTTTCAGCCATTCATAGCTCTCCTGTGGACGGCGCAATTGTATCGTGTTCAGCGACCGACGGTACTACAGCAGACGGTCGCCTCGGTAGACGAGCTGTCCGTTTATCATCCGGGCCTCGGGTATCAAGTTATGGGGTTTTAGCGGGCCGGTGCCGTCAATGTGCAGCACCTCATGATCGTGCGCAACCAGCCAATCGGAGACCAACATGCGATGGCATTTGAAATAGACTCTTTCCGCGCACATGTATGCCGTAGGGGCCTTCGCCGCGAAGTCGAGCAACTTGGTCATCGCACCTTCGAATTCCGGCGTCAGCATGTGATCGGCGTAGTTGCGGAAGCTGGCATTGCGTAGTGCGATGTTCGGAGAGTCATCGCGAATCTTCTTACGGTGTCCGCCCAGTTCTTTCATCCATACATACTTCATTCCCGCATCCGGTAGAGCCTTCTCCAGCGATTCGCGATTGAAATGTGGCAACCGCCGAGACATGGGAAATGCTCGAATATCCACCAGGGTCCGGATGGAATGGGCCATCAATGCATCGATAAGGTCTTGCAGCGAACGGGTGGAGTGGCCGATGGTGTAAAGCGTAGCCAAGACAAAAGAATATCGCGGATCACCACGAATCGTTCATTGGTCTATTCGTAGAGGATCCGCGAAATCCCTGGTTCTTGTTTTTACCCCCTGAAGTAGAGGTAAGCAAACATGATGCAAGTCAGCACTACGGCCGACCCGAGAACATCATGCCAATCCCAACTGGCGCGGGTCTCTTCGCGGCCTTCGGCAGTCTTGGTAGCAAACGTAAGGTTCTGAATGCTTCCCTCCGCCGGCGCGGCTGTCATATAGCTGACGGCCACCATCACAATCGCCGACACAATGGTGATCAGCACGCTGAAGTATTGGAAGTAAATGTTATTGACGATCCAAAGGAACGATCCCGGCGTGTAGCCGTTCTGTAGTCCGCTGAGGCCAAGGGTTACCGGGGTGTCGACCAGCATACGGAAGATCCCCAGGATGAAGCCCACAATCATCGCCCAGAGCGCACCCTGCGCCGTCATGCGCTTATAGAAGACGCCGAGAAAGAACACCACGAAGATCGGCGGCGCCAGGTACGCCCTGCACCCCCTGCAAATAGCCGTACAGCCCCTGGGCGTTCTTGATGACCGGGATCCACAGCCAAGGCCACCAGTACCATCACGCCAGTTGCAATGCGGCCTACTCGCACCAGTTGGCCCTGGGTAGCCTGGGGCTTCCATTTCTCGTAGAGATCTACCGTGAATAGCGTGGAGCAAGCGTTGAACACGCCTGCCAGCGATCCCATCAACGCTGAAAGCAATCCGGCCACGACAATGCCGCGTAGCCCGGGTGGCAACAGGTACTGCACCATCATGGGAAAAGACCCCTGAGCGGCCGGCGGCATTCGCATGGCCGTCCGGACCGATGATGGCAGTCAACTCGGGAATCTTGCCGCTCTTGGCCAAGGCGTAGCAGATGATGCCCGGGATGATGAACAGATAGACCGGGAACAGCTTCAGGAACGCAGCGAAAATGCTGCCCCGGCGTGCTTCCGTCTGGTTTGGCGCACCCAGTGCGCGCTGCACGATGTACTGGTCGGTGCACCAATACCACAGGCCGACGATCGGTGCGCAGAACAGCATGCCCAGCCAGGGGAAGTTTCCGTTGAAGTACCATGCCTGCTTCACCACCTGCCCGGCGGCATTGGTTTCCAGTACCGGTGCCCATGTTCCCTGCACGCCTGCGGGAATCAGCGGCTTCCACAGGTTGAACATATCGGAGCCGGCAATCACGCTTTAATTCGTGCCAGCCACCCAGCTTGTGCAACCCGTAAAAGGTGAGGCAGCGCCGAGCCAATAATCAGAATGATCGACTTGCACCGCGTCGTTGTAGGCAACCGCGCGCATGCCGCCCAGCGTGGTGTAAAGGCCGGTGAGAACAATCACGAGAACGGAGCCGATCCAGAAGCTGTCGATATCGATGCCACCGATGTTCATGTGCATCTCCGGCAGCAAGGTGCCGAAGACGACTCCGCCGGCGAAGATGCCGACCGCAATCTTGGAAACAATGAACGTCACAATCGAAACGATCGACAGCACGTATCGCGAGCCGGCGCTGAAGCGTCTCTCCAGGAACTCCGGCATGGTAAACACCTGGGACCGCATGTAGAAGGGCACGAAAACCCAGGCCAGGACCAACAAGCACCAAGCGTGCAACTCGTAGTGCGCCAGGGCAACGCCGCTGGTGGCGCCGGCACCTGCCAGGCCGACCACATGTTCCGAACCAATGTTGGAAGCAAAGATCGACGCTCCGATGACCCACCAGCCCAGATTGCGGCCTGCCAGAAAATAGTCGGTAGTGTTGTCCTTGTTTTTGCGGACAACGTACCAGGCCACTCCCATCAAGAGGCCAAAATACAGGGCAATAACCAGCCAATCGATTCCAGTGATGTGGGTTCTCATCGGCTCAGTGACGAGCAACGCGGCGAGGTTCATCATGCAGGTCTTTCCCTCTACGTGGAGAATTTTGGGTGCTGCTAGGCCCGGGCAATTGCCAGCAGGGCCTCTGAGATAACGTTTACGTGCTCGGGAAATATACTACGGAGGTCAAGCAGTACGCGACTTTCTTCTACTCTCCCGATAATAGGGAAGTCGTAGCCGCGGAGTCTGGCGGAAAGCTCCAGTGTACTGAGACCTTCACAACTGACCGCTAGCAGCTTCGTAGGTAAAGTAGCGCAGGGGGCCGCGCCACCCCCAATCACCGATTTGCCGTCAATCACTTCGACTGAAATTCTTGGCTCAGCCCGGACCTCGTCTGCAACTCTCTCGGCGCGTACTCCGATCTCTTCCTTGGATAGCCTCATCATGCGCAGGGCCGGTATGGCGTCAAGGTCGTGCTTCACATAGGCCAACAGGGTCGCCTCCAGGGCCGCATAGGTAAGTTTGTCCACGCGAAGCGCCCGAAACAGCGAATTCGACCGCATCCGGGCGATCAGATCGGTCCGTCCGCTCAAGATTCCCGCCTGCGGCCCCCCTAGCAGCTTGTCGCCGCTATAAGTAACTACGTCGACCCCGGCGCGAAGGCCGTCCAGCACGCTGGGCTCATCATGAATTGCTATGGTTCGTAAATCGAAAAGCGATCCGCTGCCCAAATCCTCTATCAACGGCAAATCATGCTTCCGCGCCAGCCCGGTAAGTTCTTCAAGGGAAGGCTGTTCGGTAAATCCCGTAATCTGAAAATTTGACCGGTGCACCCGCAGCAGCAGTCGGGTCTTATCATTGATCGCCTGCTCGTAGTCAGCAATGCGCGTGCGGTTCGTCGTTCCTATCTCCCGCAAAGTCGCGTTCGACTTGCCCATGATGTCCGGAATGCGAAACGATCCCCCGATCTCGACAAGCTCACCGCGCGATACGATAACCTCGCCGCCCTCCGCCAAAGTATTCAGAGCAAGCAATACGGCGGCAGCGTTGTTGTTAACCACGATGGTGGAACCCGTAAAAGAGGGTCTTTGCCCCATCTGGGCTTCGGCGATCAACTTACGGAATAACCGCTCGACGTGCACGTCTCGGGTCCCGCGTTCGCCAGATTCAACCTCAAACTCCAGATTCGAATATCCTGCCGCCGTTTCCTGCACATGCCGCAAGGCCGCCTCTGACAAAGGCGCTCTGCCCAGGTTGGTGTGAAGAATGACGCCGGTAGCATTGATGACGGGGCGCAGATGGAATCCCAGGGACTCGCGTACGCGCCGCGCTATCGCCCCTGCCACCCCCGAAAGCGCTAGATCCACCCCGTCAGCATCCAAATGCCCGGCACCGATTTCTTCCCGCAGCCTTGCGAGAACAGCCCGAGCCCCGTCCGTGACGGCAGGCAGCCCATCTTGCGCGACCAGAGCAACAACCTCGGGCTCCCGGAGAACCTCGTCAACGGAAGGCAGCTTTCGATATAACTCAGTCTTCACGCCAACCATCCCCTCCCCTATCCAAGCCTCAAAAGACTGCCCGGAGTGGGCCCAAAAATCCGCGCAATCGGTTGCCAAGCTACGCCACTTCCACCAGCCCATAAGCTTTATGCCACCGGCTCCGCATGTGCTGGATAGCGACAGCCGCCTCTTTCGCCGAAACATCCTCCCCCGCCAAAACCGCGGCTGCCTCCCGCTTAGCCGCCTCCAGCAACTGCCGATCACGAATCAGATTCGCCACCTGAAAGCTGGGCATTCCTGCCTGCCGCGTCCCAAAAAACTCCCCCGGCCCGCGCAATTCAAGATCGAGTTCGGCAATCTTGAATCCGTCATTGGTCTGGACCATGGCATCCAGCCGCCGCTCGCCATCCTCCGAAACCTTCCCGCCCGTCATCAGGACACAATACGACTTTGCAGCCCCCCGTCCAATCCGGCCACGCAACTGGTGTAACTGCGAAAGCCCGAACCGCTCCGCGTGTTCGATCACCATGACGCTCGCGTTAGCCACGTCGACTCCGACTTCAATCACGGTAGTCGCGACCAGGATGTCGATCTCGCCCTTCTGAAACAGCCGCATCACCTGCTCTTTCAAGTCAGCCGCCATTCGCCCGTGCAACAAGCCCACCCGCAGGTCAGGGAACATCTTCTTATCCAATTCTTTGTACATCTTGAGCGCTGCTTTGAGCTCAGTCTCCTCGTTCTCTTCGATCACCGGATACACCACGTACGCCTGGTGCTTTGCCTCAACCTGTTTGCGGACGAAATTCCAAACCTCCTCAGCCCGATCATCCGCTACCCGCCGTGTAACAATCGGCGTCCGTCCCGGGGGCATCTCATCCAGCACGGTGACATCAAGATCGCCATATAAGGTCAGCGCCAGAGTCCTCGGAATCGGCGTAGCCGTCATCACCAGGACATCCGGCTCAGCGGCAGATTCGGTACCATCACTTTTCCGCATTAACTTGAATCGCTGCAAGACCCCGAACCGGTGCTGCTCATCTACCACCACCAGCCCCAGGTTGGCGAATTCAACCTTCTGCTCAATCAGCGCATGCGTTCCGATCACCAGCTGAGCGTTCCCTTCTGCGATATGGCGTCGAATCTCACGCTTACGGTCTTCCTCGACCGATCCGGTAAGCAGCACGATCCTATAGCCGGCATTCTCCAGAATCCGACGCGCCGAAAAATAATGCTGTTGCGCCAGAATCTCGGTGGGCGCCATCAGCGCCACCTGATAGCCATCTTCCATTGCAATGATCGCCGCCTCAAAAGCCACCAAAGTCTTGCCCGAGCCCACATCCCCTTGCAGCAGCCGTCGCATCGGTGAAGGCTGCGCCATGTCCGCTGCAATTTCTTTCAAAGCCCGCTTCTGCGCCCCCGTGGGATGGAACGGCAATATCTTTTTGATCGCGGCCCGCACCCGCTCATCCAGGGGAAACGCAATTCCCGACTGCGCCTTCTGCTGGCGTCGCTTCATCTCCAGTCCCAGTTCGACGAAGAACAGTTCCTCAAAAATCATTCGCAGGTGTGCCGGCGTGCGGGAGGCAATCAGGTCGTCGAAACTCTCCCCTGGTTCCGGCCAGTGGACCCTGCGCAGCGCTTCCGTCGGCGCGATTAGGCTCATATGCCGCCGTACGGCCGCGGGAATCGGGTCTGACAGTTCGGGTAGATTCTCCAGTAGGCCATGAATCACTTTGCGGAACCAGCGCGATGTCAGCCGTCCCTGTCCCGCAGCCTCATAAATGGGTACGATTCGCCCCACTTCCAGCGAGGCAGCAAGGTTTCTCTGCGCCGCATCCGAAGTACCGTTGAGGCCCTCGTCGAGGATCTCGAATTGAGGTTGCACCAATTGCAGTTCCCGGGTCCGCAGATCCTGCTCGACCTTGCCGTAGAGCGCAATCAGTTGGCCAGGTTTGAAACGATCTTTGAGATAGGTGGCGTTGAACCAGAGGCAACGGATCTTGGTCCGCCCTTGGCCGGCCACCAGTTCAAAAATAGGCATCCGACGAGTGCGGAAGAGACCCGAGTTGCGGACCTCCGCAATCACGGTCGCCATTTCGCCCGCATGCAACTCTTCCACACTTCGTGGGTTCAGCCGGTCTTCGTAGCGAAAGGGAAGGTAGTACAGCAAGTCATGGACGGTATGAATTCCTTTGGCACCAAGCACATCCGCCAGCCGGGGACCTACCCCCTTCACGTACTGTACCGATGTGTTGAGATCCAGCATGACAGACACGATGTTAGCAGCAGGCAGGACAAATTTTTTCGGCGGCCCACCGGAGGCGGACGCGGTGTCTAAACCGGCAGTGAATAATTTCGTGCAGGCCCTGATCGCGGTGGTTGTGGGGAATGCTATGTACTTTCTTCTGATGCCGCACCTCCCCCCCGCCGCCCGACATGCTCCTTTCAAGACTGACATCGGATTGGCAATTGATTTTTGGTTTTGCCTCGTCGTCTTCGGCCTGGTGAAAACCGCGGCAGCCCGGAAGCACCATTCCAGCTCCGCCAATCATTAGGCCGAATGAAGAACCAGAAAACTGGCAACTGAAAACTTCCAAAGTCCTTCCTCAACCCCGCCTTTTCAATGAGTTCCGCCGAATTCTCACGTTACTTTCGGCACTTCGGTAACCTTTGACCCACAAGCTACAATCTTTCAACCACATATGCAGAAAGTCGCAATTCTTTACGACGCCAGCCAGGCGGTGTTGTCTGCGGTTGACCAGGATGAAGTCCTCGAACAGATCCTGGCCATCCTGCGGGATTACTTTCACGTTAACAACGTGACCATCCTGCTGCTCAACGAGCAGAAAACCGAACTCGTTCCTAAGGCACAAATTGGCTGGGGAAGCGGGAAACTCGACATAAAGATTTCGCTCGAAGATGGAATTACCGGAGCTGCCGTCCGGCAGAAGCGCCCGGTTTACGTCCGGGAAGTGGCCAATGATTCGCGTTATATCGCGACCTGCAAGACCACCCGGTCGGAACTTGCTGTGCCGCTCATGGTCCGCGATTCCGTGATCGGCGTACTCGATTGCCAGAGCGACCAGGCTGATTTCTTCGATGAAGAGACCATAGACCTGTTGACGCTTTTTTCGACTCAGGCCTCCATGGCACTGCAGAATGCCAAATTGCACTCTCTGGAGCGGCAGCGCGCCAAGCAACTAGAGGCGATTAATGCAGTGGCCCGCGAGACCACGCTCGTTCTTGATCTTAAGGAGCTTCTGTCAAAAGTCTGCTGCCTGATCAAGGAATCATTTCCCGTATCCCACGTGGCTGTGCTGTTGAAAGAGGATGACGACCTGGTCCTTCGTGCCCACCATGGGAGCTTGACGCCGCGGATCCTCGAAGGTGGACGTCTTCCCGCAGGAGCCGGACTGTGGGGCCGCGCTCTGCTGGCCAACAAAACGTTGATCGAGAACGATGCCAAGACCGCTCCGGACTATGTCGGCTTCTATGCCGAGACTGGATCGCGCATGTGCATTCCACTGGTTTCGTTTGGACAAACCATGGGGGCGCTTGTGCTGGACAGCGATCGCTTGGGTGCCTTCACCGACGGAGAAATGCAGCCCCTGGAATCTCTGGCAGACATTTGCGCAACCGCCATTCAGAACGCCCACTACGTCGATCGTGTCAAACAACTCGCATATCTCGACGGCCTCACCGGTATTTTCAATCGCCGCTTTTTCGAATTGCGTATCGCCGAGGAAATCGAGCGCGCCCGCCGCTTCGGCACCGGCATGGGTGTGATCATGGTTGACTTGGATGAGTTCAAGCGTTTGAATGACGAATTCGGCCACTTGCTGGGCGACGAAGTCCTTCGCCAAGTGTCGTCCATCTTCCATCAGCAATTGCGCAAGATCGACGTGGTATGCCGCTATGGCGGAGAAGAATTCGCTATTCTGCTATCGCAGACCAACCCACAGCACGCTCTGGGAGTCTCGGAAAAACTTCGCCGCCTGATTGCAACCTGGCAATTCCCCGGAGTCCCCCGCCCGGTCACCATCAGCGCCGGAGCCGCGGCTTATCCGGAGCATGGAACCACTCGTGACCAGATCGTCAAAGCCGCCGACGCCGGCCTCTACGCCGCTAAAGTAGCGGGTCGCAATCGGGTAGTGCTGGCGCCAGTGGCGCGCGCGCAAAAAGCTCCCCGCACGACCTAGTTTCACAGCTGGTGTAGAGACGCATCTTTGCCGCGTTTTACCGTGGAATTGACCAGTACTGGAGCGCGCGAAGCTTCGCGGTCCCGTCCGGTCCATGGATTCTCGACGAAACTAAATATCCGCGCCCGGCCGCATCCGCATTACCTTCTCAACCTGCTCCTGAATTTCCTTGCGCTGTTGAAGCAATTCCGCTTTTACCTTTTCAAGCACTGGCTTGACGTTCTGCACCTGCCGAACGGCCAGCGCGATTTGCGGTTGTACCTCGGCAATTTCCGCATCTACATCGCTCAGGTCGACCATCATCTCCGCGTTAACCGATGGTCCCAAGGTCTCTTCGATCCGACCTTGCTTTCGTTCGGGAAGGGTTAGAGTCAGCGTCTGCTCTTTCTTATCGCGAATGATGTTTACATTCACGGCGTTCTTTTCCCGGCCGCGCAGCGCGTGGCCGAAGTCCCCGCTATCGTTGATGGCTTCGCCGTTCACTTTGACGATCACATCACCAGCGCGAAAGCCCGCTTTTTCGGCCCGGCTGCCTTTTTCAACCGAACGCACCAGCACTCCCTGCCCGTTCTTAGCGCCAAGAAAGTCTCCCAATTGCGGCGTCAGATTCTCAACCATCAAACCGCTGCGCATTGACGAATGCACGACAACAACGGATACTGGCGCATCGAATTCGGGCACCGCGGGAATTGCCGGAATCGCTGGCACCGCCGGTACTTCAAAGTGAAAATTATTTGGTCCCACGGCAAATGCGCGCTTGCGATCTGCAAGCACGGCCTTCAGCGTCATCGGCTGGCCGTTTCGACTGATGCCAATCGCGACTGTCCGGCCCGATGGAATCTCGCGAATCATTCTCCGTAATTGCTCTACACTCTCCACCTTGTTTCCGTTGACGGTGAGGATGACATCGTGCTCCTTGACGCCGGCAGCCCCTGCGGGTGCGTCCTGATCCACCAGTGTGACTTCCACCCCGCTTTCTTCCTTAAGTGAAGTCCGCCAGGCGGTCATTGCTGATGTCACGCGTATCGACACCCAGATAGGATCCACCGCCCAGGAAGTCTTCGCTGGAAAATCCAAATCCTTCACCGCGGCCTGCCCCGAATAGCTGACGGCGAGATAGGTTGCAGACAAGACGAACAACAATACGAACGTCAGCTTTACGATTGGATTTTTCACATTCCACCTCATCCCGCGCTACCGACTGGCGCGCTTGATCTGAATATTTCCCGATGCCGTGCTCATCTTCAACATCGGCCCCCCACCGTTGAGCCCGCCCTGCGCACTCACCGACTGCGGTCCCCATTCGCCGCCTTCGGTCACAACTTTGATCTCCGAAAAATCGGAGGAAATCGTGTGGCCATTGGCCATATCAATCGCTGCCCGGACGCTGATATGCAACGCAGGGTCGAGATAGACCACCACATCGCCCGAGCCCGTCTCAAGGTGGTTGCCTGATATCCGCCCTGCATCGAGATAAGCTTGGCCACGATTGTCCCTGAGCCGGTCTCCGCTTGTCCGCCCGGAATTCCGTTTAACTCGATCCTGCCCGCGCCCGTTTCCGCGCGCACAAAGCCCTTGGCCGATCCCACGCGAATGCTGCCGCCACCGGTCTCTATCTCGATGGCCCCCACGACGTCGCCGATATCGATGTTGCCACCGCCCGTGGAAACTTTCAGCTTGCCCCCGCATTGCTGCACCTGAATGTTGCCGCCGCCGGTTTCCAGCACTCCGCCCTTCTCGCTGGAGATCAACAATACGTCCCCGCCGCCGGTCGAAGCATTCATGGTTCCCCGTATGTCGCGGAGCGAAACTCTACCACCGCCCGTTTGCAGGTTCAGATCTCCAACCGAAGCAATCTCCACATTGTCACCACCGGTCTGGGCATGCACCGCGCCTTTGACATCTTCGACTCGAAGCTGCCCTCCACCGGTTTCGATGTCGACGCGTCCTCCGAGATGGGAAGTTGTAACTCCTCCCCCTCCGGTTTCGACCGATACCGACTCTATATTCCGCGGGACATTGATGGAAAAGTCTCCGGAATATAGGTGGGTATCGGTCGAAACCGGAGGGGGAGGAGTTACAACTTCCCATTCGGAGGACGCGTGGCGTTGAAAACCGGTGGAGGGCAGGTTTCGAGTCAAAGGCAGGCTGTGCATGCCCAGACCGGTGGTGACAATGTGGAGATTGCTTCGGTTGGAGATCTGAACCTGCAAACGGGCGGTGGTAGAGTTTCGCTCCGCGAGCCTGCGGAACAGTGAACCCTTCGACCGGCGGCGGGGACGTAGTGTTAATCTCCAGCGAGAAGGGCGGAGCGCTGGAAACCGGCAGCGGCAACATTCAGGTGCAGCAATGCGGGGGCAAGCTGAAAGTTTCCACGGGCGGTGGCAACATCGATATCGCGACATGGTGGGGGCCATCGAGATAGAGACCGGTGGCGGCAGCATTCGCGTGGGATCGGCCAAGGGCTTTGTGCGCGCGGAAACGGGCGCGGGCAGGATCGAGCTGAACGGAATTCCGGGCGGACAAGCGGAGACCGGCTCAGGGACAATCGTGGCCAAGCTTATCTCGATGCAGGGCGGCAATCAGGCAACCACACTTGAGACCGGCTCGGGCGATGTGGTGGTCTATCTCGACCCTGCGTTGCATATCAGCATCCGGGCAGCGATTGATATGGCCAATGGCCACACGATTTCCTCCGATTTTTCGGAGATCAAAGTTGTGACCGAAGGCGGCGAATGGGGACCGCAGTCGGTAAGTCGAAGGGCGGGCTCAACGGTGGGGGGCCGATGTTGAAGATGAGCACGGCATCGGGAAATATTCAGATCAAGCGCGCCAGTCGGTAGCGCGGGATGAGGTGGAATGTGAAAAATCCAATCGTAAAGCTGACCGTATGTTGTTCGTCTTGTCTGCAACCTATCTCGCCGTCAGCTATTCGGGGGCAGGCCGCGGTGAAGGATTCGGATTTTCCAGCGAAGACTTCCTGGGCGGGGGATCCTATCTGGGCGTCGATACGCGTGACATCCGCAATGACCGGCCCTGGCAGAACTTCATCTTAAGGAAGAAAGCGGGATGGAAGTGGCACTGGTGGTGGGGCCGCGGGGGTACCGGCGTCAAAGCACATGTCATCCTCACCGTCGACGGAAACAAAGTGGAGAGTGTAGAGCAATTACGGAGAATGATTCGCGAGATTCCATCGGGCCGGACAGTCGCGATTGGCATCAGTCGAAACGGCCAGCCGATGACGCTGAAGGCCGTGCTTGCAGATCGCAAGCGCGCATTTGCCGTGGGCCAAATAATTTTCACTTTGAAGTACCGGCGGTGCCAGCGATTCCGTCAATTCCCGCCGTGCCCGAATTCGATGCCCCAGTATCCGTTGTTGTCGTGCATTCCTCAGTGCGCAGCGGTTTGATGGTTGAGAATCTGACGCCGCAATTGGGAGACTTTCTTGGCGCTAAGAACGGGCAGGGAGTGCTGGTGCGTTCGGTTGAAAAAGGCAGCCGGGCCGAAAAAGCGGGCTTTCGCGCTGGTGATGTGATCGTCAAAGTGAACGGCGAAGCCATCAACGATAGCGGCGACTTCGGCCACGCGCTGCGCGGCCGGGAAAAGAACGCCGTGAATGTAAACATCATTCGCGATAAGAAAGAGCAGACGCTGACTCTAACCCTTCCCGAACGAAAGCAAGGCCGGATCGAAGAGACCTTGGGACCATCCGTTAACGCGGAGATGATGGTCGACCTGAGCGATGTAGATGCGGAAATTGCCGAGGTACAACCGCAAATCGCGCTGGCCGTTCGGCAGGTGCAGAACGTCAAGCCGGTGCTTGAAAAGGTAAAGGCCGAATTGCTTCAACAGCGCAAGGAAATTCAGGAGCAGGTCGAGAAGGTAATGCGGATGCGGCCGGGCGCGGATATTTAGTTTCGTCGAGAATCCATGGACCGGACGGGACCGCGAAAGCTCCGTGCGCTCGATGACTGGTCAATTCCACGGCAAAACGCGGCAAAGATGCGCTCTAACAAGCTGTGAAACTAGGTCGTGCGGGGGCTTTTTGCGCGCGCGCCACGGGGGCCAGCACTACCCGATTGCGACCCGCTACTTTAGCGGCGTAGAGGCCGGCGTCGGCGGCTTTGACGATCTGGTCACGAGTGGTTCCATGCTCCGGATAAGCCGCGGCTCCGGCGCTGATGGTAACCGGGCGGGGGACTCCGGGGAATTGCCAGGTTGCAATCAGGCGGCGAAGTTTTTCGGAGACTCCCAGAGCGTGCTGTGGGTTGGTCTGCGATAGCAGAATGGCGAATTCTTCTCCGCCATAGCGGCATACCACGTCGATCTTGCGCAATTGCTGATGGAAGATGGACGACACTTGGCGAAGCACTTCGTCGCCCAGCAAGTGGCCGAATTCGTCATTCAAACGCTTGAACTCATCCAAGTCAACCATGATCACACCCATGCCGGTGCCGAAGCGGCGGGCGCGCTCGATTTGTTCGGCGATACGCAATTCGAAAAAGCGGCGATTGAAGATACCGGTGAGGCCGTCGAGATACGCGAGAGATTGACACGATCGACGTAGTGGGCGTTCTGAATGGCGGTTGCGCAAATGTCGGCCAGAGACTCCAGGGGCTGCATTTCTCCATCGGTGAAGGCACCCAGCGATCGCTGTCGAGCACGAGCGCCAGTGGTTTGTCCAAATGAAACCAGTGGAATGCACATACGTGATCCAGTCTCGGCAAGAAGCCGACCAAGTCCGGGGCGGTCTTGGCATCGTTCTCGATCAAGGTTTTGTTCGCCAGCAGAGCGCGGCCCCACAGTCCGGCTCCTGCGGGAAGCGTCCACGTTCGAGGATCCGCAGCATCAAGCTCCCATGGTGGGCACGAAGGACCAGGTCGTCATCCTCTTTCGACAGCACAGCCACGTGGAATACGGGAAATGATTCCTTGATCAGGCAGCAGACTTTTGACAGAAGCTCCGTACGATCAAGAAACGAGCGTGGTCTCGCGGGCCACTGCATTAATCGCCTCCAGTTGCTTGGCGCGCTGCCGCTCCAGAGAGTGCAATTTGGCATTCTGCAATGCCATGGAGGCTGAGTCGAAAAAAGTGTCAGCAGGTCTATGGTCTCTTCATCGAAGAAATCGGCCTGGTCGCTTGGCTCCTCGAGAAAACCAATCAGGGGGTCCGCGGACCACTGCAGCGGCGCCGCAAGTTCCGAAGGGTGTTTGACGCAAATCAGGATGCCGGACGTAAAGTTGACACTCTGCCGGACGGCAGCTCCTGTGATTAAATTTTCGAGCGAAATCTTTATGTCGAGCTTTCCGCTTCCCCAGCCAATTCCTGCCTTGGGAACAAGATCCGGCTTTTCTGCTCGTTGAGCAGCAGGATGGTCAACAAT
>CAWGQZ010000038.1:0-68223 GCA_963824805.1 uncultured Acidobacteriaceae bacterium
GGTTGCGGACTTCGCCCGCGGTGAAGGTGATGTTATTCCAGGCATCGGCGGCATAGAGCGCTCCGATTTGAGCGGTACACAAAGCAACGAACATAGCGAAACCGCTGCCCGGTGAAAGACCAGGCGAAGCTGGAGTAGAACCGACGGGGATCCAGGCCTGGCCAAAATTTGCTTTGACTACGGAGATATTCCAGCCGACAAAAATCCCTACGCCTATCACCGCCAGCAACGACCCGATTTTCATTGTCGTAAAAACGTTCTGCACTCCCTTACCGTATTTAAGACCTTTCATGTTGGCCCAGGTCAGAAAGGCGATCACGGTGAACGCCACCAACTGTGCGGTGGAGAGCGACAGCGCGTAGGTGGGGAGGATGTGGATCGGAGGGATGATGTAATTGCTTTCCGAGATCTGTGGCCACAACACACCCAGGTAGCGCGAGAATCCCACGGACGACGCAGCAATCGTGCCGGTTTGGATTACCAGGAAGAGGGTCCAGCCGTAGAGGAATCCCCAAAGCGGAGAATAGGCCTCACGAAGATAAACGTATTGACCTCCGGCGTAAGGCATCATCGCCGCGAGTTCGCCGTAGGAAAGTGCGGCCGCCATGGTGAGAAGCCCAGCCAAAACCCAGGCCAGCATCATCCATCCAGAGCTTCCACTTCTCGTGCCATTTCTCCGGCAACGATAAATATTCCTGAGCCGATCATCGACCCGGCCACGATCATGGTCGAGTCGAACAGTCCCAGACTTCGGACGAGTTTGCGGCTGTCAGGGGATTCAACGTTTGAAATTTTCTCTACCGCGACACTCCCCGGTTCGTTCCCCATTGGTCCATCCCTCTTGCAAGGCTAAGAAGTGGAATTCAAACGCATCGCGACTTCACACTGATACACGTGAAGAGGTTGATTCGCAACTCTTCTTTACCAGTGTTAAGACGATGCCGGTAAGAGACACAGTGGAGCTAGGTCTCTCGATGGCCGCGTTACCATTCGATTTCAAGGAGTGAAAGTGCGTGTCCCGGCAAGAGAAATTCCAATTCCACAGTGCCCTTGGTGGCGTTGATCCAGCGTGGAGATTCCAGCAATTGCAGCTGCCCGGCGGCTTTTAGCTTTGCATACTGCTCAGCCGTTGGACTCTGAGGCGATCCCATCTCCTTCCAAACGGTGAAGGCATTGCTGTGATCGCGATCAATGCGGTAGTGCCGCAATAGCACCCGGTCCGACTTGAGCGGAACTCCGTTCACCTTGACATGCAGCGGCACATCAGCGGCGGGCAAGTCGTCATCGTGATAGTTCCACGCCAGCACCGTGATGTTATGGCCGCCGCGGGCAGCGACGGTGTCGACATCGGCATGTTCGCGCACGCCCGATTGCAAAATCTTGTCGACGCCGACCGCGCTGCTGCTCTCAGTTTTTATCCGCTGGCCTTCCATCAGGCCAAGCATCCGGAAAAGGTTAAGGACGGGCTTGTCGACGCCGTTGGTGGCCAGTGTGCGGAACCCGTCGAAGTAAGGCTGGTTTTCAAACTCGAAGGCCCAGGTGAGAAAGCCTTCAAAATTCGAATGATAGCGGTCGGCCAGGTCGAGCATGTTGCGAATCGAAGTTGCAGTGTAGGCCGGATATAATGCGCCATTGCGATAGGCGTTTTGCGGATAGCCGTGGGCTGAACACGCGGCACACCCTTCGGGGTCCGACTCGCTGAGAATGATCGGCAACTTGGCGAACTGGGGAAATGACGCAACGATCTTGAATCCCTCATCGGCATCGCGCAGGTTGGCGGCGAGTCCCATCTGTACCCGCCCCTCGACTACTTTAGGCTGGCCCTTGGCGTGGAAGGTGATGAAGTCGAGCGGCGCGCCGGCCTTCCCTGTGGCATTGTTGTTTCCACGCGCACAGTGCTCCAAAAATTGCTTAAGGTAGTCTGCGGCCTTTGCGTTACCCGGGCCGGTTGTCGCCGGGCCGCCTACTCGGGCTTTGGGCAAGGCGCGCCGCACGCCATCTACCGCATAGTCATAAAGGCGGTTGTATTCCTCCGGAGTACCGCGCCAGTAGCCGATGTTGGGCTCATTCCAAACCTCCCAGTACCACGACTCCGCCTCGGCCTTGCCGTAGCGCAGAATGCAATGCAAGGTCAACTGGTGGATCAGCTCGCCCCACTTCTTGAATTCTTTGGGAGGATAGGTCCAGCCCACGTAAAGCTCATCTTTCGGCCAGTGGTGACGATACGGCTCGGGATGGGTCGACATCGCCTCCGGCATGAAACCAAGTTCGACAAACGGTTTTGCGCCCGCGTGAATGTAGGTATCGAGAATCTTGTCGACGATTGTCCAGTCGTAAACAGGATTGCCCGCTGCATCCTCGGTATAAGCATTCGTCGATCCCCATTTCAACGCCGGAGTTCCGTCGCCCGTGGTGAGCAGATTGTGAGTGCGAATGTAGACCGGCTGATGGGTAAGCGCGGTAAGTTCGGTGATCAGTTCGCGGCCATGCGGCGCATAGGTGTAGTTGGGCTCGTCGTAGCCGAAATACGTCCAGACGGTTTTGATCGGTCCCTGGCCAATCGAGGCGTCAACTTGGATCGTGACGGATTCCTGGGCAGACACTAAAAGCGAGAGGAACAGAAATCCCGGCAACCAAAGAATCGGGGCGAGGTTCGATTTGCTGCGATCGGTTACTGGCACGGTTCGGTTATTTCGCTGTAGTTTGCCATTTCCTTGTACACGAATTGGCCTTTTTCAGTGTCGAACACCATATCCGTCGAAACCACTTGTCCCCACCAGACTTGCAACAAAGAGCAGCTTTTCGTTGAGCCATTCTGCATTCGGGCTGTTGTTGGAGTGGTCGACAAAGGTCAACCTGTAAGCCTTGCCTTTGGGGCGCGCGCTGATGACGATGCTGGTGTTCCATGGGCCGGTTTTTGTGTAATCAGGATCGGTTTTTACGAACCACATGGTTCGTTGCGGTGCAAGCTGCTTTTCGGAGTCCGCCGGCTCCTGATAGGCACTCTCCAGAACGGCAACTCGAACTTGCTTTGCAAACTTTAGGTCAAAGGGTTTGTAGCGGACGGCCTGACTCTCACACTTAGGAGCGTCCTGGGCAAAAGAAAATTGCAATGGAAGAAGGAAGAAGAATACGAGCTTAAAAAGCAGCCGGTAGTAATGACGGCCAGTCACGGCTGTCTATCATATCGTGAGCCAGTGTGGCCGCCTATTTCTTTTGCGCTACGTCGAGCCGGGTTTCGGCGCGCTTCAAGGCATCCTCGGCATCAGTGAAATCGTCTTCTGTCTTCCCGGTCTTGAATTCTTCTTCAGCGCGTCGTTTGGCTTCCTGCGCCCGGCTGATGTCGATCTCATCGGGCCGCTCGGCGGTCTCTGCCAGTATCGTGACCTTATCCGGCAGAACTTCGGCAAATCCCCAGGCAACCGAGAGGTAGTGAGTGGATCCTCCTCTGCGATAGGTGATCTCACCTACCGCGAGTTCGGTGATGAGCGGCGCATGACCTGGAAGGATGCCGAGATACCCGTTCTTGCCGGGGATCTGCATCTCTTCAGCCTCGTCCTTCACCACCATCTTCTCGGGGGTGACGATCTCGATTTGGAAAGTGTCGGGCATTCTGGTGTTGGTCTTTAATCGTTCGTCGTTGGTCGTTTGCGGAACCGGCAAGAACCGGGCTAATCACGAACGACCCACGACGGTTTTCTATGCCGTCGCCTTCATCTTCTCGGCGGCTTCGCAGCACTTCTTCGATGCCGCCCTTCATATAGAAAGCCTGCTCCGGGATGTCGTCGTGCTTGCCGTCGACGATCTCTTTGAAGCCCCGACAGTGTCTTCGACCTTCACGTAGCGGCCGAGGACCGGTGAACTGCTCGGCCACGTGGAACGGCTGCGAGAGGAAGCGCTGGATCTTACGGGCGCGCGCAACGGTGAGCTTCTGGTCTTCGCTAAAGTTCGTCGATACCAAGAATGGCGATGATGTCCTGAAGGTCTTTGTAGCGCTGCAGGATGCGCTTGACCGCCTGCGCGACGTCGTAGTGCTCCTGGCCGACAATGCGCGGATCGAGAATGCGCGAGGTCGAAGCCAGGGGATCGACTGCGGGGTAGATGCCGAGTTCCGATCAGCGCGCGAAAGCACGGTGATTGCGTCAAGGTGAGCGAACGTCGTTGCCGGCGCGGGGTCGGTCAAGTCGTCGGCAGGCACGTAAACGGCCTGTACTGAGGTGATCGAGCCCTTCTTGGTCGAAGTGATGCGCTCCTGCAACTCGCCCATTTCTGTTGCGAGGTTCGGCTGGTAGCCTACGGCGGACGGCATTCGGCCTAGCAGAGCCGAGACTTCCGATCCCGCCTGGGTAAAGCGGAAGATGTTGTCGATGAAGAGCAGCGTGTCCGCGCCTTCTTCGTCGCGGAAATATTCGGCAACGGTCAGTCCGGTCAGCGCGACGCGAAGACGGGCGCCTGGCGGTTCGGTCATCTGTCCATAGATTAGGGCGGCTTTTGACTTTGATGGATCCCCTGGCTTGATGACACCCGACTCGCTCATTTCCAGCCATAAGTCATTGCCTTCACGGGTACGCTCGCCAACCCCGGCAAACACGGAAAATCCGCCGTGCTGCTTGGCGACGTTGTTAATCAGTTCCTGAATGAAGACGGTCTTGCCAACACCCGCGCCGCCGAAGAGACCGATCTTTCCGCCTTTAAGAAAGGGCTGGACGAGGTCGACGACCTTCACGCCGGTCTCGAACATCTCGGCGGTTGTGGCCTGCTCTTCAAACAGCGGAGCCGGGCGGTGAATGGGCATCGTTTTCGTATGCTGGATTGGCCCTAGCTCATCCACCGGCTCACCGACCACATTCATGACTCGTCCAAGCGTACCGTGGCCCACGGGGACAGAGATGGGCCCACCCATATCAATCACCTTCATGCCGCGCACCATGCCTTCGGTAGCTTCCATGGCGACGCAGCGTACGCGGCCCTCGCCCAGATGCTGCTGCACCTCGAGCACCACGTCTACGGGAGCGGGAACGGTGAAGCCCTCGCTGACGACTCTGAGCGCCTGGTAGATCGGCGGCATCAAGGCTTCGGCAAATTGCACGTCAACTGCAGGACCGGTAATCTGAATAACACTTCCGACATTTTCTGGCATAAGAACCTCTGCGGACGGCTACTAAAACTATTGAGCTGCGGCCGCGCCGCTTACAATTTCGATAATTTCCTTGGTGATCTTCGCCTGGCGGGCGCGGTTCATAGCCAGCGTCAGCGATTCGATCATGTCTGAGGCGTTGTTGGTGGCCGCGTCCATGGCAGTCATACGGGCCGCATGCTCCGCGGCTACCGATTCCATCAGGCCGTGGAAGATCTGGATAGCGACATACTTCGGCAACAATGAACTGAACAACTCTTCCGGCGATTGCTCGTAAATGTAGTCCACTGGCGCGTTGGCAAATTTCGCGGCGACGCGGTCAACTTCGGTGGTATCCGCGCCACGCAAGCTCACGCCGGTGCCTTTGGCAGCCTCGATCAAGCGCTTTTTCCCTTCCTGATCCAGACCCTCTGCCTGAGCAATTTCGGCCTCGCCGATCTGCTCGATCGGCAGAATCTTTTCCACCACCAGGCGCTGCGCGATCACCGATTTGAATTCGTTGAAGACGACGTATACCGCATCAATCTCGTCATCGGTGTAGCGTTGAATCACGCGCTCGGCAAGATCGGTCGCAATCTTGTAGTCAAGTGCGTTCAGAATTCCCACCTGCTCCCCGATGATGGTGGTGCGCATGGCATCTTGCGAATCGGCAGATCTGGGCTTTGCGCCGGGATAGCGGCGCTTCAGGAAGTCGCGCCCCTTACGTCCGTAAGTTTCAATCTCAATATTCTTGCCTTGCTTCGACGCAAGAAAGCGCTGGGCTGCTTTCAGGATATTGGTGTTGAACGCGCCCGCGAGGCCCTTGTCGCCGGTAATGACGATCAACAGGATGCGATTCTCCGGACGCTGCGCCAATAGTGGGTGCCTGGGTTCACCGGTTTCGGGATCGTAAATTTCTACGCGAGAAACCAGCGACTTCAAAACATTGGTCAACATAACGGCATAAGGACGAGCCGAGAGGGCGCGTTCCTGGGCGCGGCGCAACTTCGCTGCCGAGACCATCTTCATGGCCTTGGTGATCTGTCGCGTGTTGGTCACGCTGCGAATCCGCCGTCGAATGTCGAGAATATTCGCCATGCTACTTGGCTGCTACTGCTTCCCGCTCCTGTACGAAGGTCTCTTTCGCTTCTTTGATCACCTTGGTCATCGCAGCCTTCATAGTCGTCGTCGAGAACTTTCTTGTCCATGATCGCCCGCAGAAGATCGGGATTGGCCGTGTCAACATACTTGTAAAGCTCGGCTTCAAAGCCGCGTATCTGTTCGACCGGAAGGTCATCCAGGGCGCCGCTGGTTCCGGCGAAGATGATCAGAATTTGCTTGGAAAACGGCAAAGGCGAGAATTGTCCCTGCTTCAGGATTTCCACCAGCCGCTTGCCGCGATTTAGCTGCGCTTGCGTGGCTTTGTCGAGATCGCTGCCGAACTGCGAGAAGGCTGCCAGTTCGCGGTACTGCGCGAGCTCCAGTTTCAGGCTGCCGGCTACCTGCCGCATGGCCTTGATCTGCGCGCTGCCGCCGACCCGGCTTACGGAGATACCGACGTTCACGGCAGGACGCACGCCGCTGTTGAAGAGGTCGGTCTCAAGGAAGATCTGGCCGTCGGTAATGGAGATGACGTTGGTCGGGATGTAGGCCGAAACATCTCCCGCCTGGGTTTCAATGATCGGCAATGCGGTCAGTGAACCGCCACCGAGTTTGTCGCTGACTTTCGACGCGCGTTCCAGCAAGCGCGAGTGAAGATAGAACACGTCGCCGGGATACGCCTCTCGACCGGGCGGCCGCCGTAACAGCAGCGAAATCTCACGGTACGACGCCGCGTGCTTGGAAAGATCATCGTAAATCACCAGCGCGTGACGGCCGGTATCGCGGAAGTGCTCGCCCATGGCACATGCCGCGTAAGGCGCGATGTATTGCATGGGCGCCGGCTCAGACGCTGATGCGGCAACCACAATGGTGTAATCCATGGCGCCCAAGTCGGTGAGCGTCTTTACAACCTGCGCAATAGAAGATCGTTTCTGCCCGATTGCGCAATAAATACAGACCAGATCGTTGCCCTTGTTGTTGATGATGGTGTCGAGAGCAACAGCGGTTTTGCCTGTCTGGCGGTCCCCGATGATCAGCTCGCGCTGGCCCCGGCCGATCGGAATCATGCTGTCGATGGCCTTTAGACCAGTTGCCATCGGCTCCCGCACCGGCTGGCGTTCGATAACGCCCGGGGCCAGGCGCTCCACAGGAATGAACTTGTCAGTCGCGATCGGGCCTTTGTCGTCGATGGGCTGGCCAAGAGCATTCACCACGCGGCCCACCATGTTGTCGCCGACCGGGACGCTCATGATGCGTCCGGTGCGCTTTACTTCATCGCCTTCCTTGATCTCGACATAGTCGCCTAGCACCACGACGCCCACCTGATCTTCTTCCAGATTCATCGCAATACCCGCGACGTCATGGGGGAAGGAAAGAAGTTCTCCCGCCATGACCTTGTCGAGGCCGTGGACGCGGGCGATACCGTCGCCGAGCGCGATGACTGTGCCGACTTCGTCTACCGCAATCTTGGACTCGTAATTCTCGATCTGTTGGCGGATTAACTGCGTAATCTCGTCTGGTCTGATCTGTGCCATAAGTCGCCCTTAGCTTCTCGCTTCTAGCTTGCGCCGCTCACTAACTGCTCGCGAATTCTCTCCAGCTGTCCCTTGACCGATCCGTCATAGATGGTGCTACCGACACGGACTACCGCCCCGCCTAGCAACGACGCATCCAGCTCATACTTAGCGCGAATTTTTTTGCCGATCATCTTTTCTACCTGCGACTGCAGTTCCTTCCGCGCATCCTGACTCATCACCTTGGCGCTGGTGATTTGAGCCTCAGCGAATCCCATGCGCTCGCCTAGCTCCACCTCGAACTGCTTCACAATCGGCGCGAGAAAAGAAATCCGCTGATGATCGATCAATACCGCGATAAAGTTACGCACCTCGCGCGAAATACCCTGGCGGGAAGCAATCGCGTCCAGCAAACGCCGCTTTTGCTCTCCTGGAATCGAAGGCGCTTCCCACACCTCGCGCAGATCTTTGCTGTCGGCAAAGAGAGCTGTCAGCGCCTGCGCCTCCTGCAGCACCTTGACTACATCCAGCTTACGGTCGAACACCACGTCCGCGAGTGCCCGCGAATAAATGCTAGTGACTGAGGCCATGGCTAGTGGTCCTCTCTTGCTCCGCCGGCACTGAGCTGCCGCGCAAAGCCGCGCCATAGCGCTTCGTCCTGAGATTCGGTAACGTGGATTTGCTCGCGCGCCAGCGATACTGCCAGGTCAGCTGCGTAGCGGGTCAACTCACGCCGCGCCGCCTTGCCGGCCGCAGTAACTTCCTGCTCGGCGGATGCCATGATCTTGCGAACTTCTTCTTCCGTGGCAGCTTTGACCCGCGCTTCCGCTTCGGACGCGTCGCGTTCCGCAGCCCGGTGCATGGCATCGATTTCGGCGCCTAGCCGGTTCAAACGCGTATCTATTTCCGAGAGTCGCTGCTTGGCCTCTTCGCTCGCTTTTCGCGCCTCGGCCATCGCTTTCTGAATGGATTCAGTACGGCTGCGGAATACTCCCGGCAGGGTCTTCCTGGAAACCCAGAAAACTGCACCCGCGATGACGGCGAAGTTGATCCCCATGCTGAGCCAGTAGGCATTTTCCAGGCTTAAGCCTGTAAGCCGGGCTACCAAATGCACTGATGGGGATTTCCTGAACTGGGCAGCCTGGTCTTCGCCTGCCGCCTCTTTTGATTCATGGGCTACGGCAGTGTCGGATTCGCGTTCGGCTGCGGGCTCCTGGGCAAACGTCCGGGGAATAAACAGGACTGCCAGGGCCATGAACAGGATCAGGACATAACGGCGGCTACCCCGAAGACCGGAGCATACAAGCCTGAAATCTCTCACCGGGCACCCCCGCCTACCGGCCGTAACACGGTCTCCATGAGCTCCACGGCCAGCCTCTGGCTTTCCGCCTGCAAGGCACCCTTCGAATTCTGCTCTTCTTTAGCGATGTCGGCCCGCTCCTGCTCGACCAGGGCATGGGCACGGTTGCGAGCCTCTGCGACCGCGGACGCCCTGAGTTGTGCCGCTTGTTGACGCTTCTGCTCCTGGGTCCTGAACACTGCCGTACGGGCCTCCCGCAGCCGCTGCTCATATTCTGCGGTCCGTGCTTCGGCGGCTGCCACGTCGGCCCGAGCCTTGGCCACGGCACCCTCGGTCCTTTCATGGCGTTCAGCCAGAATCCTGGAGAGCGGTTTGTGTACCAAAACTGTGTAGGCGAGGTAGGTCAGCACCAAAAAAATCACGGTGGGAACTGACCCGAGCAGTAATTCGCCTAGCTGTTTGAGCGTTTCGTCCATGTTGGGCTGAATTGGAATCCGAACTTAAGAAGGCGTAATAAAACGTTCAAAACTAACATTCTACGAGGTTAGTGTCAACGCAGGTCGAGGCCTTTTCGGCCCATTTTCCGCTTAAAACCCTGATTCCCTGCCATGTTTTCCCCTAACTAGAAATAAACGAAACAATGCTTGACTTCTGCCCTCATGGGGCTACCATAAAAATATCACCTCCGATCCAATTCAGGGTCGAATGGGCCGATAGCCAAGGACAGTCACCGCTTCTTGGTTGCCGGCCCATTTAATTTCTAAGCGATTGAACCTGGCTCCAAGGGCCGCTCACGATTATCTCTGGAAACTTGACTCCAAAATGTTGCGTAGCATCTTTAGGATTTATTTGATAACTCGGTGCCCTTTCAGTATCGCTACCGTTCTTTCAATCGGCAGAGCCTCGACCGTGTGCCCGTTGCCGGTCATCGTCGTGGCTTTGAACATCGAGTTGTAGACGCCTTCTTCCGTGGCTTCGATCACGGCCTGAAACAACGGCGACATCGCGTCGTTGGTCATCACTTCCAGCTTCTGGGTCGGCGCTTTGTCATTGGCATGGATTCGGACTTGCTGTGCGGTTGAGAACGCGATCGCGTAGTCTCCACTGCCGTTCGAGGCAGAACCGCCGGTTCGAGCCATGCCCAGCCACGCCCTCGCGGCCAATCGCTTCAAGTTGCGCGCATCGAGCGGAGCGTCAGTGGCAATGACCATCATGCATGAGCCGTCTGCCTTGTCTTTCACGGTTCCACCTCCAGCTCCGGCTTGCTTTAGTTCTTCGCGCAGGTAGTACTGACCCAGCTCCTGGCCAACGGGAGCTCCGGCAATGGTCAGGACACCGCCGAAGTTAGTCTGTACCAGCACGCCGACCGTGTAGCCGCCAAGGTTGGCGGGCAGGAGGCGCGACGAGGTCCCGACGCCGCCTTTCCACGTAGGCCACCGTCCCTGTCCAGCAGCACCAACCGCTCCCTCTTCAACCGGACCGGACTTTGCGTTCTTGATCGCAGCGAGCACGTCGTCGGGCGTGATATTGCGTCCTCGAATGTTACTGAGGTATCCGTCATTGGTTTCGCCGACCACCGGGTTGATGGAAAGTACATCCTCATTGCCGGGGAGCGCCAGCACGTAGCTGATTACCGCGTCCGCCACACGCGGCACGCTGGTGGTGGAGGTCAGCAGGATCGGTGTCTCGATGTTGCCCATTTCCTCTACCTGCGTTGAGCCCGCCAGCTTTCCGAAACCATTGCCCACGAAAATTGCGCCCGGCACTTTCTCGCGAAAGAGATTGCCGGGATGGGGCCAAACGGCAGTTACTCCGGTGCGGATGTCGTCGCCGCGAATGATGGTGGTCTGTCCGACTTCGACCCCGGCAACATCGGTAATCGCGTTGAGCTGCCCCGACGGCAGGACGCCGACCTTCAGCCCGAGGTCAGAGGCGCGAGGACGCACGTTTGGAGGTGTGTTTTGGGCGGCGGCGTAGGTGGCGACGAACAGAACCGTGGCAACTATACAAATCCTATGGGCCATCGCCATAGGATACGACTAACTTGACCATGTAAGAGACGGTCGGAAGAGACGTAAGCCCGAATCTATTTCTTCAACTCCGCCGGCCAGTTCGTGATCAACTGCAGCGGGGCCTGGGCTTCTTCCTGCACGCGGTTCACCAGCAGCCGCCTGCCATCGGGGCAACGTCGAAACCCCCGCCGATCCCGGGTGTTTGACTGTTGAACAAATGCTGGGGCGCGCCGACTTCGATCTCCGCCCCCTTTACAGTTACGGTGCAGGCGTAAAAATCCTGACTGATACTCTCGTAGAACACTTCTCTTGCATTTGCGCTCCACGCCGGAAAAGCGCCACTACCCGAGGAAACCTTCCATTTGCCTTTTCCCTCGGGAAAACTGGTGAGGTAAACCTCGGTCTGTCCGGATTCATCCGATGAGTAGGCGACCCATCGGCTGTCAGGCGACACTCGATAGCTGTAGATGTTGGACTGGGTGGACGGCGGCTGGACGATGGCGACGGGTTTAGGATCGCCTGTGGTCGGCACGATCCAGAGAGAGACCATTTTTTCGCCGTCCCCAAAAAGATAGGTCAAATATTTCCCATCGGGCGACCATGCGGGATAGTGGTAGTTGTTTTGCTGAGCGATTACCGCCCTTTCAATTCCACTACCGTCGGCCGCCTTGGAGCGGATTTCGATATTGCCTCCTCCTTGCGCGATGGGGGCACTAAACATGAGTGCTTTGCCGTCAGGCGACCACGTGGGTTGTTGATTCAGCACCTGGTCGAAGGTGACGCGCGTTTTGATCTTGCGCTCAAGATCGAGGGTGTAGATGCCACTGGCGCAGGCAAACGCGACTCGCTTGTTGTCGGGTGACAGACGCGCATCCACAATGGTGTTTTCGTCCGGGTCGAAATCGGCGAGCGTCTTGCCCGCGCGGTCAATCCACGACAGCCGACTCTTGGCCGACGAGGCACTGCCCAACTGGTAGACAAGCAGCCCGTTCTGCGAGACCGCGAAAATGCTGCGCCAAACGCCAACATCGTCGCGAAGGTTATTGATCAGTGCGGTTGCTGGTCCCAGCAAGCGCCCCATTTTTCGGATCGAAGGGTTGAGCAACCAGGGCTGCGTTGGCGCGGTAAAGAAGATAGCCGTTAGCGTATTGTGCCGCGGAATCCGTTGCGATTATAAAGCGGATGTCAGGGCTATCCACGGAGCCGAAATAGATTCCATTCTGCTTGGTGTCGCCACCAGAGTGGTTGGTAGCGAGGAAAATGAAGTGCTTCCCGTCCGGCAGAAACCAGGGCCAGCGATGAGTGCTGTGCCTGGTCTTATCGATCACGGTTGCGGGCGTGGGGGAACCACCTTGTGCGCTTACTTTCATCAGCCCGCTCAAATAGTCGCCCTCGAATACGATCATGTCGTTCTTACCCCAAGTGCCGCCGCGAGGATTGGGGGCGTCCGCCAGGGAGACTGCCGGACCACCGGTGGCGGGAATCTTCATCAATTTGTTACCGGAGAAGAATCCGACATAGCGGCCATCGGGGGACCAAAACGGATGCATCGCGTTCTGCGTTCCATCCAGCGGTTGCGCGATATCAGCGCTCAACGAGCGAACGAACAACAGCTTGTTCCCCTCGGAATGAGCGACGAATGCAAGCTTGTCGCCTTGCGGAGAAAGCACGGGCATGCCACCCGCGTCGCCGGTGGTATCGAGCAAAAACTTTGCGGGCGCGGGAATTTCGGAGTGGAACGAGGGTGGCTCTCCGGAAGACTTTGCCCAACGGTATCCCGCCAATGCAGCCAGAGCGATAAAAGCAAGCGTAAGCGCAGCTAGGGAGAAGACCCATGACTTCTTAAACTGCGCAGGTGACTTGGCGGTGGTGGAATCCGCCACCCAGCGCAGGTCCATCGCTACGTCATGCGCCGACTGAAAGCGGTCTGCTGGATCTTTCACAAGGCAAGCCAGCACCACGCGCTCCAGCAGCGGCGGAGCCAGCGGTTGAGCCGCACTGATAGGCTCCGGCTCTTTTTCCAGAATTGAGGTGAATACGCTCAGTTGCGATTTCCCCTCGAAGGCGCGGCGGCCGGTGACCATTTCGTAGAGAACACATCCGAAACTGAAGATGTCACTACGCGCGTCGGCTTCCGCTCCTTGCAGCACTTCCGGCGCAATATACTGGAACGTGCCCACGATCGAACCCTTCTGCGTCAGTGGAGACGTGGCCGCGGTCAGCGAGGCTATGGTCATGGTCGGCATCGAAGGAGTGGAGGGGCCAACTGGCGGTCTGAGCCACCGTGATCTCCGGTTTCGCCAGTCCGAAGTCCATCAACTTGGCGCCGCCTTTGGTCAGCATGATGTTCGCCGGCTTCAGATCGCGATGGACGATGCCTTGTTGGTGCGCCTTGTCCAGGGCCAAGCCGATTTCCGTTCCGATTTTCAGGACTTGATCGAGCGGTAGCGCGCCTTTCGTGAGGCGGTCAGCGAGAGTCTGGCCTTCGAGATATTCCATGACCAGGAAGTCGGTCCCATCCTGCGCGCCAATATCGTGAAGGGTGCAGATATTCGTATGTTGAAGCGCGGAAATGGCCCTGGCTTCCCGCTCCATCCGTTGCTTCAGTTCGGGGTCAGAGGAAAGATGCGACGGCAAGACCTTAATGGCGACGGTGCGGTCGAGGCGGGTGTCCTTGGCGCGGTAAACCTCGCCCATGCCCCCAGCGCCAAGGAGAGAAACAATTTCATACGGGCCAAGTTTCGTGCCGGGGATAAGCGCCATCTTTGGCCGCAATTATAGCTTGCAAGGCGCACTCCCTCGCAGGTCGCACAGGCGACCAAATTCCGCATCGGAAGCTACCGGGCGATTTACGAACTATTTCTTACGCTTTCAAGTCATTTCGATCCTGATGTAGTATCGCCGGTATCGCCCCCAAACATCAGCCTTTCAGGAGTGCCCATGGATCGACGCAGCTTCTTGAATTTCGCCGCCGCGACAGGACTCACGGTCGGTCTGTACAAGGCCAGTGCGAATGCCTCGGTTCCTGAACACAACTGGGACAAATACGATTGGGGATCGGGACCTCCGGTTCGCGACCGGCTTTATCAGGGCCCGTTTCCACAATATGGCCCGGCGGCGGTGGTTCCCGAGAGCGATGTTTCGATGGTCACTTCGCCGTCCAAGGACATCGTCAGCAATTACGGCATGGGGCTCATGGTCTACGCCTCCGACGACACCGGGCCACTTCGCGTGCCAGGTCAAACGACAGGAACAGACACTCGAAGATCTGATCAAGCTGCCCTTCGCGCAGAAGATCTACATCCGACCCAACTGGCGCGATGTCCAGAAACAGCCCGGCCGGCTCGACTTCCCGGAATGGTGGAAGATCACTTTCGACCTAGCCCGCCGCTACGACAAGCGCATCGGTTTCCGCGTGATGCTGGAGAATCCCGACTTCCCCGATCCGGGTATGCCGGATTTTCTTCTCAAAAAGGTTCCCTACGTGAAGCTCAAGGGTGAGTGGAAGGGCGACACCAGCGCAAATGCGTTACCGGAAAGATAACCGAGTGCCGCAGTATGATCATCCGGCCTATCAAGCTGCGTTTCGCGAATTGAATGGACTGCTGGCCGCCGAACTCAACGGCCATCCACAAGTCGAGTTCATGGACACGATGATGTACGGCTTTTGGGGTGAAGGGCATACCTGGCCGTTCGAGGGCAATCCCTTCCCCAGCCAGTTAGTCGCGGAACAAACCTGGGCGGCAATGCTCGAGTTGCAACTCGAACACTGGACCAAAACCCCGCTGGCCACCAACACGCAGCCCGACTTCAGCAATGTCGGCAACGCCGACATGCTTGATCGTACGATGCGCAGCGGCAACTGGCTGCGTACGGACACGATTTTCATTGAGAACACGCAGATCGAGGCGCTGAGCTATCGTCCGCCGTGGGCGGCGGCGATTTGTGAGGTGGGGTTCACCACGGGCGATCCGAAAGAACTTCAAATCGATGAGGACGGAATTACCTACAACGAACAAATCATCACCCACGCAGCCGATGTCGGCGTGAATTATCTATCGCTCTGGAGTTGGCACACCCAGAACGCCGGCAACATCTTGAGCTACTACGAAAAGTTTCCCGGGGCCGATCGACGAGATGGCCCGCAAGATCGGCTACCGCGTTCGCCCCTCGTTTATCTGGACCTTCAAGCGGGACGGAGTTACCGGGCTGGTGATCGGACTCGCAAACGATGGAATCACGCCGGTTCCTGGAGTTCTTCGCCTGAGCGTGTTCAGTGAGGACAACAAGGTCAACGTCTCCGGCTGCATCGACGCTGGGTATCCCAAACCGACGGGCGTTCATCAAGCCATGCTGATGCTGCCTTCAGGAGTCCAATGGGAGGGACTGCGGCTGAAAGCGGAACTCGAGGTCAAGGCAGTGTGTTACCCGGTCCGTTGGGCATGCCGGCAGAAGGTCAATTCGGATGGCTCATTGACCCTGCGTCACAATTACAACCCAGATCAGCCGTTGGTGTAGAGGCACAGGACTCGTGATCCGGATTGGCAACTGAGCGCCGGATTTGAAGCTGCAGATCAAGCACCTGCAATCGATAGTGTCCTACAATTGACCAGGTTCTGGAGCCCCAATCTTGAGACATCTTTCAATAATTTTGCGTAAAGCTTTTGCCTGCGCCCTGCTTTCCGTCATCCTTTTCGTTTTAGCGAGCCATCCGCTTTGCGCACAGGCCCCTGCGCGAGGAACACCCCCCGGCAAACACTTCGATCAGGTCATGATCATTGTGTTGGAAAATCAAAATTTCGCATCAGCTATTCAGGATCCTCTTCTGGCCGATCTGGCCAAGCACGGCAGCGTATTCACAAACTTCAAGAATCTCACGCATCCGTCTTATCCGAATTACCTGGCCATGGTTTCCGGCAGTACCTTGAACACGGACGGCAGTGATTCGCAGAAGAATTTTCCCGACGACGCCGAGCACCGCACCATTGCCGACCTGCTGAGCTGGCGAAATTATGCGGAAAATTATCCTGCCAAGCCAACGGACAACGCGCCATATTTAGGCGATGCCGGCAAGTACGCCCGCAAGCACGTTCCCTTCCTGAGCTTCGAGAAAATTCAGAAGGAAAGTTTCCGCAATGTGGTCTCAGTCGATACAAAAACGGGAAATCCCTTCGTTCCCGACATTAGCAAATTTCGTGAAGACCCGCGCAGCAACCCTCTTCCCCAATACATCTATTACAGCCCAAACAAGGACGACGACGGCCACGATCCCTATATCAGGCCTAAAGTGGGTATGCGCAAGGCATCTACCTGGCTGCGAAAGTTTCTAATCACATGGCTGGCATTTGACGAAAACACCTGGTTGCCGTCGGACCCGAAAATGAACCGGCTGCTCGTGATCGTGACCTTTGATGAAACCGAAGGCCGCAACACTGGCAACCTGTACACGGTGTTTTTAGGAAGCATGGTCAAACCGGGAGAAGTTAAAAAGGTCTACGACCACTACAGTGTGCTGCGAACCGTCGAGGATAATTTCGGGCTTGATCCCATCCGGAAGGGAACGGGCGATGGCAAAGCGAGCGTGATTACCGAGGTCTGGAAATAAACCTGATCTACTTCACAAATTGCCTGACTCCTCGCAAGACAGACTCGGGCGCCTCGATCTCAAGATGCACATTCCCTTCGCGGTAGGTCCGAGAAACGATGATCGCCTTGGCTTCCAACATAGCGAGTAGTTTGCCTTCCTTTTGCGGAACTTTCAGACGCACCCGGCTTGGCCGGTCGTCCTCAAGCAAGTGATCGATACGCTCGAGAAGGACGTCTACGCCAATTCCCTTCGCTGCGGAAACATAGACCGTCCTCTCGTTGTTCTGTAGAACCTCACGTTCTCCCGCCGGAAGCAGATCAATCTTGTTCTTGACTCGTAGACGCGGTTTGCCATCCGCGTCCAGTTCTTTCAGCACCTTATCGACCTGGGCGTCCTGCTCCGCAGAAAGCGGGTTGCTGGCGTCGGAAACCTGGAGAACCAGCGTCGCCCGCTGTACCTCTTCCAGAGTGGCGCGGAACGCCGAAACCAGCGTGTGCGGCAGATTGCGGATGAATCCCACTGTGTCGGACAACAGTACACTACGCTTGGACGGCAATCCCACGGAGCGTAGCGTGGGATCAAGCGTGGCGAACATTCGCGACGATTCCAGGACCTTGGCATTGGTAAGCGCGTTGAACAACGTCGACTTGCCAGCGTTGGTATAGCCCACTAAGGCGACGGTCGCTACCGGGACGGACTCCCGCCGCTGCCGTTGTTGTCCGCGAATGCGCCTTACATTTTCTAGTTGCTGCTTGACATGGCGCACGCGCCGGTAAATCTTCCGGCGGTCAGTTTCAAGCTGAGTTTCACCAGGCCCTCGGGTGCCGATGCCACCGCCCAGCTGCGACATCTCAACACCCCGCCCAGCGAGTCGCGGCAGCATGTATTCCAACTGCGCCAATTCGACCTGCAACTGTCCTTCGCGGGTTCGAGCGTGCTTGGCGAAGATGTCGAGGATAAGCTGCGTGCGGTCGATCACTCGGACATCGACTATCTTTTCGATATTGCGCTGCTGCGAGGCGGTGAGGTCGTGGTCAAACAAAACCAAATCGGCCGACACGGAGGCTACCGCTGCTGCAATCTCCGCCAGCTTCCCGCTTCCGATCAGCGTCGCCGGGTCAGGACGGTCTCGGTGCTGCAAGAAGTCGCCGACAATTTCGGCGCCCGCACTAGTAGCCAGAGTCTTGAGTTCGTCGAGCGATTCTTCGGCGGTAAATTCCGGGACGTTCGTGGGCGGAGGAGAACTCCGCACTGCACTGTCGCGAGCGGCTTGCGCTCCACTAGAAATAGCACTCTTGGTAGATCTTCTTCGGAGGCGATAATCCAGTCCGACGAGAAAGGCCCGCTCAGCGCGAGCTTGAGAACCGGTACTCTTCAGGGCCCTTCGGGCGCTCTCGGCTTCGGCAACCAGTCTGGACCCTGAACTGCGCAAATTGAAATATTCCTAGGCTTCGGGATTGGCAGCACTGGCTGCGGCTTCGGCCGATGGCGCAGCCGATGCGTGAGGGGCACGGTCGGTGTGGGCGTGCGCAGTCCTGCCCATCGCGATGGTGGAAATGGCGTGCTTAAAGATGAGCTGTTCCTGGTTGTTGGTATCGAGAACCACAGAGTACTTATCAAAGGAACGAATGCGGCCCGTCAGCTTAACTCCGCTGACCAGATAAATGGTGATATTGCTGCGTTCTTTACGAGCCGTGTTCAGAAAAGAATCCTGAATATTTTGCGCCGGCTTGCTGTCCATCGCCGATCTCCTTAAATAGTTTACGGTCCGCTCAGATGGCTGTTAATGGCCTGCCCGCCCAACCAACTCCGTAACGATACGGGGTTGCGGGTGAACTTTCAACCATAGCCATTACCCTCTATCCGCCAGTCTGGTACTTTGGTTTACAATTCCCGCCGAAGCCCGCCGATCACTGGAGAGTCACCCATGCAATCTTTGTTTGCTGCCCTGGTCATGCCTAGCCATACCAACGCCGAGATTCTCGGCATTTTCCTGCGCTGGCTGCACATTCTCTCCGCCATAACCTGGGTGGGACTGCTCTACTTCTTCAATTTCATCAATTTGCCTTTCATGAGGCACCTGGATGCTGCCGCTAAACCGACCATCTTTCAGAAGCTGACCATGCCTGCCCTGGAATGGTTCCGCTGGAGCGCCCTGCTTACCGTGTTTATGGGCTTCTGGTATTGGTCGCAGATCTATGTGGCAGCCAGCGCGCACCTCGAAGGCAAGAGCTCGCTTGGAACGATTGGCCTGTTTCTTCTGATCTGGGTAGTCGCATGGCACATCATTTTTGCCGCTGTGCGCCGCACCCCGAATCCGTGGGTACTGGCAGCAATCGTGGCCGTCGTGGTCGTCGGCGCCGCGTGGCTCTTCGTGCGCTACATTCCGGTGGGTGGAGATGATAACCATGTCCTATGTATCGGGATCGGAGGCGGGCTGGGCTGGATAATGGGATCGAATGTTTTGGCCATCATCTTCAAGAACAACAAAAAGATCATCGACGGGACATTGGCCGGTACCCCTCCAGCGAACGCGGCGGTGCTCGCGCGACAGGCCTTCTTGGCGTCGAGGATGAACCTTTATCTCTCCTTCCCCATGCTGTTTTTCATGACTGCGGCCAGCCATTTCCCGCTTTTTGGCAGCTGATGCTCAAGAGCCTTAACCACGAAGGACGCTAAGGTACACGAAGGAAACCTCGTGGTTGAGGCTTTCGGCGCCGGCATCCTCGCGCTTGCCTTTTGCCCCAGTACAAGTGCACAATACTGCTGGATTCAGGCACTTCGGTAACGTTAAAAAATGGTGAATATTTCGGAAGGTGCCCGCATCTAAACATTTGTAAAAGCGGTAAGTGGCTTCAACATCCCCGCAGGCTGGGCGTGATCGCATAGATCGTGCAGCGAGCCGGCTGGAGCCGCTGAGGTGGCTTTCAACATCCCCGTTCCAGACTGAGCGAACACCGCAGTCAGGGTAGTTCGTGTCTGGAGCTGAAAGCGTGACAAAGCGATGGCAACAGCAGCACCAGTTTGTGGTTTGGAAAATTATCTCGTCCTGCCGGATCACACCATGGACGAGCGGATCGCGGCAGCCAGAAAGATTTTGGGCCGCGAGGCGCGTGATTTTAGGGCACCATTATCAGCGCGATGAAGTCATCCGCTTCGCGGATTTTCGCGGTGACTCCTATAAACTTTCCGAAGAGGCCGCACGCGCCGGTGGCAAATACATCATTTTTTGCGGCGTGCATTTCATGGCAGAAAGCGCCGACGTCCTTAGCCGTCCCGGGCAAGTGACGATCCTTCCCGATCTCAATGCCGGCTGCTCGATGGCTGATATGGCCGAGATTGGCCAGGTCGAAGACTGCTGGGAACACCTGGTCAAAGCGGGCCTCACCAATGACGCCGGAGACGGCGTCACTCCCATCACATACATGAACTCAACCGCCGCGATCAAAGCTTTCTGCGGCGAGCGCAACGGCGTTGTCTGCACTTCGTCAAATGCGCCCAGCGCCTTTAAATGGGGATTCGACAAAGACGCCAAAACTCCTCTTTCTTCCCGACCAACACCTTGGCCGCAACACCGGCTATCGCATGGGTATCCCGCTCAATGAGATGGTAGTTTGGGATCCCTATCTGATCAACGGCGGGCTGACAGCGGAACGCTTGCGGGCAGCAAAAGTCATCCTGTGGAAAGGACATTGCTCGGTCCACCAACGCTTTCTGCCCGAGCATGTCGACAACGTTCGCGCCAAATATCCCGGCATAAAGGTGATCGTACATCCCGAATGCCGCTGGGAAGTTTGCCAGAAAGCGGATGGCATCGGGTCCACCGAAGGCTTGTTGAAGATGATCAAAGACGCACCTTCCGGATCGGCCTTTGCCGTAGGGACTGAAATTCATCTGGTAAACCGCATGGGAAAGGAATTCGCTGCGCAAAGCAAGAAGGTCATTACCCTCGACGATTCGGGATGCCTGTGCACCACCATGTTCCGCATCTCTCCGCAGCACCTTGTGCTGGGTGCTGGAAAACTTGGTGGATGGCAATGTAGTGAATCAGATCAAAGTCAAAGAGGACGTAAAACACTGGGCACGGGTCGCGCTGGACCGGATGTTAGAGATTCAGTAAACGCGCCCAGAAGGACTAGAATAGAGGCAAATGTCTAACCGCAGTTTTACCTTGGATGAAGCGCACGCCCTGTTGCCCATTCTCGAATCCCTGCTTCGAACCGCCATCGACGGCAAGAAGCTCATAGAGACCGTGGACAGTGAATTCCAGGAGATATCCCATCGGGTGATGGTCAATGGAGGAATGCACCTTAATATCGTGCATTTGGCCCAGCGCAAAGCCGAGCGGGAGAAAGCGATCCAGCGGATCAAAGATGCCCTAGGGGAGATTGATGCCACTGGGGTGCAGGTCAAAGACTTAGACATCGGACTGCTTGATTTTCCCTGCGAAGTAGAAGGTCGAACCGTGCTGCTCTGCTGGAAGTTGGGTGAGGCAGGAATTACACACTGGCACGGCATGGATGAGGGCTTCTCGGGTCGAAAACCAATCGACGAGAAGATTGCTCGGGCCAAGAGAACTAACTAAGTTTTTGCCTCGGAGTTACTGATATAGGGAGGAGATCCGGGCGTCATCCGTCGCTTCGCCTCCGTGATGAAAGACTAGATTTCTCCGCGGCTCCGTACCTCCGGGGTGAAAACTACTGTCTCAAGCCCATCCATCTTTCCGAAATGACAATTGAATTGCCCGGATTGTGCGGGTCATAGCGCACTGACGTAGGCAGCCCCAGTCGGCAGGAGTGAAGATTGATCAGCGGGCGCAGATAGGTAACGTCCTGCGAACATTCGTAGGAAACTCCAGCGACATCGTACTGATAAATGAGAAGAGTGGAGAATTTCGTCTCGGCGGACTGCAACTCTTGTACATCGATCACGGTTCCATCGGTGATTCTTCCCACTTGATCGAGGAATACTCGTCGTTCTTTTTCCAGTTCTTCGGTTGCTTTCGGCTTTCGGCGCATCAGGAAATAGGAGGCCAAAACGACGCCAGCACCAAAAAGAACGAACGCATAAATGGGAATGGAGTTCATGCTCAGGAAATTTGCAGTTTTCTAATCATCAGGATAGAGCCATCCGCGAAATTGTGGAAGAACCTACTCGTCCATGACAGTGTTGATTAGGGTGCCTACACCTTCGACTGTAACTTGCACAACATCTCCTGCCACCAAAGAACCGACCCCGCTGGGCGTACCGGTTGGAATGAGGTCGCCGGGCATCAGCGTCATCACCTGCGAAATGTATCGGATGACGACGTCGATGGGAAAGATGAAATCGCGGGTGTTGCCATCCTGGCGGACCTCTCCATTCACTTTTGCCTGCACGCCAACACCTGCCCAGGGGTCGATTTCATTGGTCACTATCGGCCCTACCGGGCAAAAGGTGTCAAAACCTTTGCCGCGGGTAAATTGGCCGTCCTTCTTTTGCAGATCGCGGGCAGTCACATCGTTCACGCAGGTATAGCCGAGGATGTAAGGTCGAACCTCAACCTCGGGGCCAAGCTTGTGGCAAGCTTTACCGATGACTACTCCAAGTTCGGCCTCGTAATCGATCCTCTGCGAAAGCCGGGGCCGAATGATGGTTCCGTTATTCGCCAGCAATGAAGAAGGCGGCTTCAGGAAAAGCAGAGGTTCAGTGGGCACCTGATTTCCCAACTCCGCGGCATGGTCGCGATAGTTGCGCCCGACACACACAATTTTCAACGGCTTCACCGGCGCGAGCAAGGCCGCGTCGTTCAGTGGCAAGGGGTCGGTCCGCTTACTGGGTAGAGCTTCCAGATCGCCTGAGGGCTCGCGCAACAGAAGCCGGGTGATCACCTGGTGCCCGGCGACAAACTCCACCAACCCGTACTGCGGCTGATCATTTAGCTGGAAGCGGCAAAATTTCATGCAGTTATGAAGATAGCAGAGTGATGACGCTGTCGGGACCTTGCCGGTGGCTACGGACTCGTCGGAACGCTCTCGCTCGCCTCGTCGGAATACGCACTCTCGTTCCCCCGCAAATCGACAGCGGCAACCGAATAAAAATACTTCTTCCCAGGTTGAATATCACGGTCGCGATAGGTGGGGATTTTCGCCAGGTCCGAATTGATCTTCACTGCTGGCCCACCCTCTTCTCGTCGATAGACGTTGTACCCGGCGAGTTCCGCCTCGGTGTTGGGGCTCCACGTAAGGTCGATGAAATTCGGCTGGCCAACGCTGGAAAAAACCGCCTGAAGACCCGAAGGTGCGACGGGCGGGAAAACGTCATGGACGAATACTTTGACGTCGAGAGAATCGTCCCCCTCAACTTCCAGTTCGCTGTTCTCAGACGAAACCGACACAAAGGTAGCGCGGTAGGAGTAGGCGTGTTCCCACTCCATGCCCTGATCTAACAATTTTGCCTCGTCGCGCAAGCCGACGTCGGCCACCCGGCTTTCAGTTTTTCCATTTTCGTCGCGGCGATAGATGCGCAGGTGAAATTCCAACGACGATGCCTGGGGCACATTTGCCGGCCATTCCCATTGGAGCAGTACTCCCTGCGGGGTCACTTGCCCGGTCAATTTCTGTGGCGGCGACAGCGTAGGGAACAAGGGCACTGTGATCTGATTGGAGAGGCCGGCGCTACGCCCCTCGGAATTCAGTACCTCGACCTCATAGCCGGCTAGGGCATCCGCTTCGGGCCTAAGGAGAGATGCTGATACCTGGTCCGAATAAGAAACCGCTCCCTTTCCAGCGGTCGGCGGGATCTCCTTAACCACGGTGGTGCATTGCTTTATGGGAACTTGCAGGCTACGGCAGACTCGAGTGGGCCCAAGATGTCGGATGGTTTCGCCATCGGTGATCCTGGTTGGGGCTGTCCAGGTGAGCAGTACTTTCTCCCCTTTGCGGGCAGCACGCAGATCGTTTACCGGCTTGGGGAGTTCCAGAGACGGCGGCACCGGAGCGCCAACCTGGGCACATCCAGCCAGAATTGCCGTGAGAACTAATGTCGCCGAAAATCTCGGGGAAGCCTTCACCATGGACGGAAACCATAAGCCTAGCAGAAGGAGGGCGTTCAGCCGACCAGTTCCTTTACCGCCTCGCGAAATACGCGGCTGTGGTGGTCGACATCGCTGGCATCGGTTTGTGGACACATCAGCGCCATATTGTGAAACGGGGTTAGCAGAATCCCACGATTCATGGCGTACAAATGCAGGAAGCGTTCCAGCGGGAAATCCATGGCCGCATGGGCCTCGCCCCCATTCTGGGGCGGAGTCGCGCTGAAGATATACTCCGCGCGGCAGCCCAGCTGGGTGACGTGCCATGGCAAGGTTGAATTCGCTGATGGTCTTCTGCACGCCCGCGGTCCAGCGCTCCGCCATGGGAATCATTCGGGCAAATGCTTCTTTAGTGAGCACCTTCGTCAGACTGGCGCGCATGGCAGCCAGAGACAACGCATTGGCGGCCAGCGTGCCGCCGATCCCACCGGTGTCGCAATCTTCCAGACTCTGTTTTTCCCGGATGCGTTCCGCGACTTTTTCGCTGAAGCCGTACGCGCCCCCCGGGACCCCGCCACCAATAGGCTTTCCAAATACCAGGAAGTCTGGCTCCAGGTTTTCCGCGCGGGTGTAGCCTCCTGGTCCGGCACAGATGGTGTGGGTTTCATCGATGATCAGCAATGCGCCAAATTTGCGAGTCAACTCGCGCAGGGCTTTGTGATATTCGGGTGCGGGATGAACGATGCCGACGTTGGTCATCACCGGCTCCGCCAGCACGCATGCCACGTCTCTCGCCGATAAAGCCTTCTCTAATCCAGATAAATCGTTAAATTCCACCACCCGCGTCGTCACCGAGGGATCGACGGGCGGACCGATGTTTCCCGGACGCGGCCTTGCAATTCCGTCTCCATCGAGGACTAGGAATGTCTCATCGACAGTACCGTGGTAGCACCAGTCGAAAACCAGGATCTTCTGGCGGCCGGTAATCTGCCGCGCTAAACGAATGCAGAAGCGGTTAGCATCGGTCGCGGTCAACGTGAATTGCCAGAAAGGCAGTCCAAAGCGCTGTTGCAAATCCTCCGCCACAAAGATGGCGTCTTCTGTCGGCAGCATCAGGGTGATGCCGCGGCGCATTTGCTCCTCCACGGCCTTCACAATCGAAAAGGGAGAGTGCCCAGTCATCGCCCCCGTGTCGCCCAGGCAGAAATCGATATAGCGGTGACCGTCGACGTCGAAGAAATGCGCTGCTTGGGCTTCCCGGACGAACGGAGGAAATGCGCCGGCCCATTTGAGCATCCAGTTCATGGGAACGCCGCCCAGCAATGACTTGCCGGCGCGCTCGAACAGCACCTTCGATTTGGGACGGTCGCTAACGAAGCGCTGCTGCTCGCGATCCATCAAACTATGCAATCGTGCGCGCTCGATGGCTGCCATAGGCGGGGATGCTGCCAGAATCCCCCGAGTGTAATCGCGCTTGAGGGTTGGCGCAATCGCCATTCGCATTCTAGCTCTGCTATGCTTTTCCCCGGAGAAAACATGCCTGCGAACCTTGAAGGTCACAACGCGGTTGTATTTGGAGTAGCAAACAAACGATCGATCGCATGGTCGATTGCCCAGGGCTTGCACACTGCCGGAGCCAAAATCGCGGTGACATATCAAAACCCGCGCCTGGAGCAGGAAGCTAAGGATCTGATTCTTTCGTTGCCCGGAGCTGAGGCATTCATGTGCGACGTCTCCAAGGACGCCGAAATTGACCAGCTTTTCGCAACACTTAAAGAACGATTCGGGAAACTCGACACGATTGTCCATAGCGTTGCCTATGCTCCCGCCGAAGAACTTAAGGGGGACTTCGTTAACACCTCGCGTGAAGGCTTCCGCATAGCACACGACATTAGCGTCTATTCGTTAATCGCCGTTTCCCGCGCCGCCGCACCATTAATGGAGAGCGGCGGCAGCATCATTACCATGACCTACTATGGCGCGGAAAAAGTTGTGCCGCACTATAACGTGATGGGGGTAGCCAAGGCGGCCCTGGAGTGTACGGTTCGATACCTGGCGAATGATCTGGGCCGTAAGAATATTCGTGTGAATGCAATTTCTGCTGGTCCGATCAAGACCCTGGCGTCCCGGGGCATTTCCGGTTTAGGGGACATGCTCAAAGCCCACTCCGACCGCGCTCCTCTGCATCGCAATGTGGATGTGAACGAAGTCGGAGCTACGGGAGTATTCCTCGCCTCGGACGGCAGTTCGGGAATCACTGGCGAGGTTATTTACGTCGACTGCGGTTACAACATCATGGGATTTTGAACCGTGGCCACGTGGCAACCATCGAACATTTGACGTGTCACGACTCAGATAGACACGGCCCTTCGCTCCTTGCACTCGCGGCTCTGCCCAGATCGATTCGAACCTTGCGGTCGTTTTCTCCCAATCGTTGTAAAGCAATTTCCACGTCGCGCTCACGCTCGAAGCGGGGGAACTTTTCTCCCCACTCGATCAGCAACACACTGTTCTCTCCTATGAGATCCTCCAAGCCGAGAGTTTCCAATTGCCGAGGCGTATCCACTCTATACAGATCGATGTGAAACAGGCTCGCGTCCGGCCCGCGGTACTCGTGCACAAGTGTGAACGTGGGACTGGTGACATCTTCCTGAGAAGCGGCGCGAAAACCCTCTGCAATTCCCTTTACCAGCGTCGTCTTGCCCGCGCCCAGATCGCCACGAAGTAGTACGATCTTCGGAGGAACCAATTTCCCAGCGAGCTCTCGTCCCAAGGCGATGGTTTCGTCGGGAGAATGAGTGGTGAACTCTTGCGTTTCCACGCAATCAGTATAGCGAGGAAATCAGAGGCGCCTGAGGGCGCTCGATGTAGGAACCGATCTTTGATCGGCGGCCACATCGGCGAGCATTCGCAGGGTTCGGTGGTCCTCGTCGTCGAGAGCGATGAAGCGGAAGGGCTGCAAGGCTCCATTCGGCTTCCGACACCGGAGTCAACATTTCAGCCATGCCATGGACGGTGGAGGACTGCGCCTGGAAGGCCAGTTCCACAAAGTCTCCGGTCGAAAGTGGCGCGCCCACTTGCAGCAACCCGCCGGTCACTGAAACGATCTTCAATTTGCAATTGGTATGCTGGCCACTTTCCTGCACGACGATGGCAGCCACTGGCTTCGTCATCTGAATGCGCGTGGCCCGGCGACGCGGGTGGGGTTGGGGGAAGTGCGTCATCGCCTTAACGATTTCACAAGGCCGACCGACAGTCACGATTACGAAAGCGGTTGGCCGGATTCAAACTTCCCAATTGTGAACGGCCGAGGCAAAGCTCTAAGGACAATCGTCTATCGCATTCCCAAAATGCAGGTAACTGCCCTGGAGGACGTAGTTAACCAATCTCGACCGTCGCGGATTCTGCCGCGGAACGGGTGCGGCGAAAGGCTTCCGGCAGGCCGTCCAACAGGTCGGTAGCAATCAATGATTGCTCACCCTTGTCTTCGCGCGCGACATCTCCTGCCAGTCCGTGGAGATAGACCGCCGCGATCACTGCCTCAAAAGGCTGCTTTGGATGTTGGGCCAGGAGGCCGGCGGTCATCCCTGTGAGAATGTCGCCAGTACCGCCAGTCGCCATTCCCGGGTTCCCAGTCGGGTTCACCCAAACTGTGCCGTCCGGCATGAGCAATCAAGGTTCGGTCACCTTTGAGAACGACAATGAGCTGGTGTTCGCGGGCAAAAGTTCTGGCGGCATTCAGTCGATCGCGCTGTACATCTCCCACTGTACTGCCCAGCAGGCGCGCCATCTCTCCGGGATGCGGAGTAATCACGATGGTTCTCCCACTGCCGTTTAGATCCGACGCGCGGCCTTCGAAGGCATTTAGGCCATCCGCATCCAAAACCATCGGGGTGGCGAACTTCTTCACCACTGTACGTACAAATTCGGCAGTTTCATTATGTCGCGAAATTCCTGGACCCACCGCCAGAACAGTCTTGCCCTTGACCAACGCATCGACGTGGCCATATCCGAGCGCCCGCAACGAAATACTGCCAATCTCGGTTTCTTCCAGCGCTTCCGTCATGATTTCGGGATGGTAGCCCGCAACCGTAGCTAATACGGACTTCGGAGTTCCGACCGTGGAGAGCCCAGCCCCAGCTCGCAGCACCGCGATTCCCGCCATTCCGGCGGCTCCCGCCTTACCGACCGATCCGCCCAGAACCAGCACGTGCCCATATAATCCTTTGTTCGAATCTCGCGGACGAGGCGCCAGCAGCGATGCAATATCGCGGGGGGTGATCAGGTTGAGTTGCAGTGACGAGACGATGGCCTCTTGCGGCGACTCGATAGGCGCGATTACAGTTGGTCCGCTGGTGAACGATCCGAAGACATGAGCCGGACGTGGAGCAGTAAAGGTAACAATCGCGTCGGCCCGGGCAATTGTACCGGTCTGTGGGCACATAGCATCAGCATCGGCGCCGGAAGGTATATCCACCGCCACGACGGGCGAGGAGCTTTGATTAATCCGCGCGATAGCTTCGGCGTACAAGCCGCTTGCCGGTGGACGAAATCCGGTGCCCAGAACCGCGTCGAGCAACAAATCGCAACCAAACACCGCCTGGCTCGCCTGCGCAGCCAGATCTTCGGAGGATCGGGCCACGACCGCAGTAACCGGCAGCCGGGAAAAATTCGCAGCGGCGTCTCCCTTTAGTTCGGCGGGATCGGCCAACAGTAAGACTTGAACCTCCAGCCCCGCTGCATGCAACCGTCTGGCAGCAACAAACCCGTCGCCGCCATTGTTTCCCTTGCCGCAAATCACACCAACGGTTTCTGCTATCCGGTAGCGCTTGGAAACAAAATCGGCAACTGCACTGCCGGCATTATCCATAAGACGGAGCGAGGGTATGCCGAAGCGCTCGGTAGTACTGCGGTCGATCTCGCGCATTTCGGCGGCAGTAACGATCTTCATGACGGTGATGCCATCTGTTCCAGACGGCGAAGTTGCGACGGTTGTCCCATGGCGATCAAATAATCGCCCGGCTCGATGCGGTCGTCGGAGGAGGGATTGAAACGCATTTCCTGAGAACGCTTGATTGCCAGAATGATTACTCCTGAATCCTGACGTACGTGAGACCCTTCGATGGTCTTACCCGCCACCGAAGAAGCCGCTCCCACGGAGATCTCTCCAATTTCCAGATCCATTCCCAAATGTGTGGTAGCGGTGTCAAAGAAGCTGAGCACATGCGGCTGGAGAAAGGATTGTGCGATCCGGCGCCCCGCCGAAGAGTACGGAGAAACCACCGCATCAGCGCCAGCCTTGAGCAGATGCTTTTCGGCATCTTCTTCCGACGCGCGCGCAATGATCTTGAGCTTGGAATTTAATCCACGGGCGGTTAGTACGATGTAAACGTTGGTCGCATCGGTGGTGGTAGCAGCGACGAGGCCACGCGCTTTCTCGATGTTGACCTGGCGGAGGGTATGTTCCTGGGTGGCATCGCCCACCAGGGTCAGCCAGCCATTGCCATAGCGCGCCAGCTTCTGTTCGTTCTGGTCGATCACCACGAACGGAGCGGGTTTGCGGGATAACTCGCGGGCGGCGCTCCGGCCGACCCGTCCAGCTCCACAAATAATGTAATGGTCGGAAAGCTGGGTGATCTCGCGTTCCATTTTCCGCCTTCCGAAGAAGTTGCCCAGCTCAAATTCTAGCAAAGCCTGGGTAAGCGTCCCGATGCCCAGAAATACCAGCGAAACTCCCGAAACGATCAGTACGAGATTAAGAATGCGTCCGGCGTGCGAAAGCGGATGGACTTCCTGATACCCGATGGTGGTGAAGGTTGTGACCACCATGTAGAGGCCGTCAAACCAAGGCCAGCCTTCGATGAAATGGAAGCCGACTGCCCCCATCACCAGCAAGACGGCCAGCGCAAGTCCAATGAGCCGAAGATGGCGCAGCGATCTCATGCGTCGGCACGACTATAGAGCAATTGTCATGCTGAGCGCAGCCTGAACAATCGCCTTGCAGAAAGGAAATGCCTCCCGCGGGACGCCTCACCGTGAGTAGGCACATTAATCCGCCATCGTCCCCGCAGGTTTGGGCGCGTTCGAGGCCAGTGCTTGCACCTTACTATGCCTTCGTCCGTAGGCGAAATAGACCACCAGGCCGAGCAGCATCCAGACGATCAGGCGCAGCCAATTGGTCCAACCGAGGCCATAGATCATGGAGCCGCAGATCAGTACGCCTGCTATCGAAACAAACGGCACCGCAGGCACCTTGAATGCACGCTGCAGGTCAGGCCGCTTGCGCCGCAGGATCCAGACTGCAATACATACCAGAACGAACGCGAACAGCGTCCCGATACTGGTCATTTCTCCAACAATGTCTTCCGGAAGAAATCCCGCGAACAATCCCGTGAATACAAAAAAGAGCATGTTGGACTTGTAAGGTGTGCGGTACCGGGGGTGGATGTCGGAAAAGATCTTCGGCACCAGACCATCGTTGCTCATTGAATAAAAGACGCGCGACTGGCCGAGCAGCATGACCAGGATTACCGATGAGAATCCTGCCAGAATCGCGACTGTGACTGATTTCGATAACCACTCATAGCCGTGCATGTATTTTGTGATCGCAAAAGCGACTGATGCTTCACGACCGGTCGAGCGGAAATCCTCAACCGTCGCGACGCCGCTAAGGACGTAAGCGAAAAGCACATAGAGAATAGTGCAGATCACTAGCGAACCCAGGATGCCAATTGGCATATCACGCTTCGGATTCTTTGCTTCCTGAGCCGCGGTAGATACCGCGTCAAAACCGATATAAGCGAAGAACACAACTCCCGCCGCGCCGAGAATTCCCAATATGCCACCAAAGTGGTGAGAAATGCCCTGAGGAGTCACATAGGTCGTTGGCACCGGAATGAACGGAGTGTGATTCGCTGGATTGATGAAGCCCCAGCCGATACTGATCACCAAAATGACGATCGCTACCTTTACCACCACGATGAAACCGTTCACGAGCGCAGATTCCTGGGTTCCTTTTATGAGCAGGGCTGATAAAACCAGCAAAATGAACAATGCCGGAAGATTGATAATTCCCTGCTGCCCCCCCATGTGCTCCAGAGGAGAGTGACTCCATTGATATGGAATCCGCATACCAAACCAATCGAGCACACGGTTGCAATATTCGCTCCAACCGATGGAGACCGTCGCTGCACCGACCGCGTACTCCAACACCAAATCCCAGCCGATAATCCAAGCCACCAACTCTCCCATAGTGCAGTAGGAATAGGTGTAGGCACTCCCCGCAACTGGGATCATTGACGCGAATTCGGCGTAACAGAGTCCAGCAAAGGCACAACCGAAGCCTGCCACAATAAATGCTAGTGTTACCGACGGCCCGGAGCGATCGGCAATAGCGGCAGCTGTCCGCACAAACAAACCGGCGCCGATGATTGCGCCGATTCCGAGCATGATGAGATTGACGGGACCGAGGGTACGTTTCAAGCTATGCTCGTTGGTCTCCGACGCCTCCTGCATCAGGGTGGTTAGAGACTTGGTTGCCGTCAAATTCGCCATGAAAACGCTCCTTAAGAAGTGTAGGGGTTCAACTACGCTGCAGCAGTCGTTTTCCGCCGCGAATTCCACGCATAATATACGGGAATCCCCAGCAGGACGATGATCAATCCCGGCCAAGTGAATTGCGGCTTGTAGCGCAACAGGACTACATCGATAAAGACAGCCATCAGAATATATATCGCCGGCAGCACTGGATAGCCGACAGCGCGATAGGGCCGCTCCGCATCCGGACGTGTCTTGCGCAACACAAAAAGCGCCACGATGGTCAGGACATAGAAGACCAAAACCGCAAACACGATGTAGTCCAGAAGCTGACCGTAACTGCCCGAGATGCAAAGCACGCAGGTCCATAGCATCTGCACCATTAACGAGACTGCCGGGGTCTTGTAGGTTGGGTGCAGCTTGGCGACATTCTTGAAAAAGAGGCCGTCTTTGGCCATGGCGTAGTAGACGCGGGATCCGGCCAGGATCAACCCGTTGCAGCATCCGAAGGTCGAGAGCATGATGGCAACCGCCATCAGCGTGCCACCTATCGAGCCAAAGATTTGCGTCATCACCGCGGTGCCGACCCGGTCTTCAGTGGCGTATTTGATTCCCCGGGCGAGGATGGTGGTTCCCGCAGGATCGCCATTGAGCGGCAAGGCATTCAGATAAATGAAATTGCAGGCCACGTAAAGGGCAATCACGATGCCCGTGCCCAAAGCCAGCGAGAGCGGCAGGTTACGGCTGGGATTCTTGACCTCGGCGGCGGTGAAAGTCACGTTGTTCCAGGCGTCGGCCGAGAACAGCGATCCAACCTGAGCCACCGCCAGAATGGTTAATGCACCCACAAATACCGTCGGGCCGCCGACCCCTACCTGAACCGCGTGTTGGGCCGAAAGGCCAGCATTGTGCCAGAAGTTGCCATGGAAGTTTGCAGCCAGTGCCTGCGCGTTGCGGCCGAGAAGAATCCCGATGGCCACCAGCCCGAACAACGCGGAAGCTTTGGCTACGGTGAATACGTTCTGAATCATTGCTCCGGTCTTGAGACCCGAAACATTGATGATCGAGAGAACAACCACCACGCCAATGGCGACCAGATTCTGGGTGCTCAGGCCTACTTCCATGTTGCCCAGTACCATTGGGCCGAGGTGGATCGGAGGAACTTTCCAGATATGTAGTACCCAGTTGGAGGAAGAAATTGAGGGGAAGAAGACGCCCAGGAATTTGCCGAAGGCTACACCCACCGCTGCAATGGTTCCGGTCTGGATGACCAGGAACAGCGTCCATCCATATAAGAAGCCCCACAGCGGCCCCAGCGCTTCCCGCAGGTAGACGTATTGCCCGCCGGCACGCGGCATCATGGCAGCCAGTTCGCCATAGCTGAGGGCAGCAGCGATGGTCATGAATCCGGTAACCAGCCATGCGCCAATCAGCAAAGCGGGAGAATCAACTTCGCGGGAGATCTCGGAGGAAACGATGAATATGCCCGAGCCGATCATCGAACCAATCACCAGCATGGTTGCGCTGGTTAGTCCGAGACCTTTGACGAGTTCTTTGTCTTGATGGGTGGCGACGTCCCACTCAGAAGAGGCTGCCGGTATGGTGGGATCCTTGGCCTGGGTGCTCAACGCTACTCCCTGATAAGTAGGGCGCCCCGTCCCGCGCGGGGGGCGGGGATTTTGCACCAAGTCAGGTCAAAACCCCACCGTCGAAGACTTAACCCTACGTCGGTGAAACTCTACCGTAATATCCGGAAAAAGTCCTCTGCCGACTTGCGAGGCTCTGTTAACAGATCAGATATTACTGCAATGGAGTCAGCCCCCGCTTCGAACACTGCGCGGCAATTCTCGCGAGTGATCCCGCCAATGGCGACTAATGGCTTGTCTGTCAGTAGCTTGGCCTGCCGAACTCCCTCGAGGCCGATTACCGGGTCGGGATCCGCCTTGGTGGAAGTAGCGAAAACAGGCCCAACCGCCAGGTAATTTGCCGGTTTTTTGGTCGCTTCTGAGACTTGTTTGGGATTGTGGGTCGAAACGCCAAGCCAAAGCTCGTCTCCGATGATCCTGCGCACGCCTTCGGGAGACAGATCGTCCTGCCCGACATGGACCCCGTCGAACTCGGCAGCCAGGCAAAGGTCGGCACGGTCGTTCATGATGAGCTTTACGCCAACCGCCTGCCGCATTGCCCTAGCCTGTTCCAGCATCTGCCTGCCGTTGCCGTTCTTGTTGCGGTATTGCAGCAAAGTACAGCCCGCAGCCGCCAACTCCTCGGCGAAAGAGAGGAGCTTGCCGATCTCGCTAAAATGGCTTGCGTCAATGACGGGATAGAGCTTGGGAACGGCAATCATTAAGATCGAAGTAGACGCACGATGAAGCGAACTAGCTGCTCTGTTCTAACACTGTCGCGGGAGGGCGGCGCTTGCCACAAAATCACCTTGTGGTGATCAGCACCCCCTAAGACCGTTTGCGCTCATTGAGTTGAGGTTTCCACAGCAGATCTGTGCCCTGTGGGCTTGACGGTCTTGGCCAGAAAACGCTCGATAAATGTGGTATCAACGTTGCCGGCGCGGAAATCGGGATCGGCCAGAATCCGGCGATGCAGAGGGATGGTAGTGTAGACACCCTCAACGATGAACATCTCCAGAGCGCGAGCCATACGCGAGATCGCCTCGGGACGGTCTTTGCCACGGACGATCAGCTTGGCAATCAGGGAGTCATAATAGGGAGGAATGACCCCTTCCGCATAAGCGGCGGTGTCGATGCGAACCCCGGTGCCTCCTGGCGGATGAAAAGAGGTGATCTTGCCCGCCGACGGGGTGAATTTCTCGGGATGCTCGGCGTTGATACGGCACTCGATGGCGTGCCCGCGATGGACCACCGGGCCGTGCAGCACGTCCACCATCTTCTCACCCCAGGCCAAGAGAATCTGGCTCTTGACCAGATCGACGTCTGTCACCATCTCGGTCACCGGATGCTCCACCTGAATGCGGGTGTTCATCTCGATGAAATAAAGCCGACGGTCTTCATCCATGAGGAATTCGATCGTGCCGGCATTGACATATCCGATTTCTGAAAGTGTCTTCGACAGCATGGCGCCGATCTCCTGGCGCAACTCCGGGCTCACCTGCGGAGACGGTGATTCCTCGAGCAGCTTCTGGTGACGCCGCTGAATGGAGCACTCGCGTTCGCCAAGGCTGACCACGCTCCCGTACTGGTCCGCCAGTACCTGAAACTCGATGTGTCGGGGCCGCTCAATGAACTTCTCCATGTAGAGGTCGCCGTTGCCGAAGGCGGCTGCGGCTTCTGACTGGGCCGCCTTAAATAAACCCGGCAACTCCTGTTCGCTGCGCACGATGCGCATACCGCGTCCGCCCCCGCCGGCAGAGGCTTTGATAATCACGGGATATCCCACCTGCTTGGCCCATTCCATGGCCTCGCCCTCGGAAGCCAGAATGCCTTCCGATCCGGGCAGGATCGGAACGCCCGCCTTCTTCATTGCCGCCCGCGCCTTTTCCTTTTCGCCCATGAGACGCGTGATCTCGGGGGGAGGACCGATAAACTTGATATTGGAAGTCTCACAGACCTCGGCAAAGTTGGCGTTCTCGGCCAGCAGTCCATAGCCTGGGTGTACGGCGTCTACATTGGCAATTTCGGCGGCGCTGATCACGGCTGGGATGTTCAAGTAGCTCAATGCTAGCTGGGGAGGTCCAATACAGATCGCTTCATCGGCGAAACGCACATGCAGTGAATTGCGGTCAGCTTCGCTGTAAATCGCGACCGTGCGGATGCCAAGTTCCTTGCAGGCGCAAATCACCCGCAGAGCGATCTCACCTCGATTGGCGATTAGGATCTTCTTGAACATTCCTGTTGGGGCATTCTATTCGGGGGTCGATTTCCTGAGGAAATCGAGACTGATACCCCTTGAATCGTTGTCGTCCCGAGCGCAGCTGTGGACGACAATTTCAGAGAGTGTTACCTCAGCCCTTCTTCCGCAGCCCAAACAATTCTTGGCCGTACTCAATCGGCTGGCCGTTGGTCACGAGCATTTTGACGATCTCGCCGCTGGCATCGGACTCGATCTCGTTCATCAGCTTCATCGCTTCAACGATGCAAAGCACTTGCCCCGCTTCGACTACGTCGCCAACCTTTACAAAGGGCGGGGAGCCGGGTGAAGGCGACTCGTAGTAAGTCCCCACGATCGGCGACCGCACCATATGCAGATTTTCTTCCACAGCTGGGGCTTTGACGGGCGCGGCCGGCTGCTGTGGCGGGACCGTGGGACCGGTGCCCCCTTCGGGGGCCGGAGGCGGCGCCGCATGCACGGTGAAATAGCGGCTGTCCGGCGCGGAAGCTTGCGACTTGTCGCCTCCACGTTTGATCTTTACCTTGACATCGCCGCGCTCCAACTCGAACTCGGAAATGTCTTTTTCGATTAAGAACTCGACCAGTTCTTTCAGCTCTTTTTGATTCATTGGATCTGGGGGGCCAGTTTCTACTTGTCAGGCTAATTCCGGAAAGTCCCGAGACGCTCGAGCACTTTACCGTCGAAACACTTAGATTGCTATCAGGTCTTTTCGGGTTGGGGTCAAAACATCACAACCCGAATCTGTCACCAGCACCATATCTTCAATTCGGACGCCCCACTTGCCTGGAATATAGGCCCCGGGTTCCGCGGTGATCACCATTCCGGGGTGGAGTGTCTCTTTTTGTCCAGCTGCCAGCCGCGGCCCTTCGTGAATTTCGAGGCCGACTCCGTGCCCGGTAGAATGAGTAAAATATTTGGCTAACCCACTCTTTTGTAACAGCTTACGGGCCGCCCCATCCACCTGTTCGGCACTTCGGCCAGCCGCGACCATCTCAACGGCAGCCTGCTGCGCGCTCAACACCGTATCGTAGAACCGTCTGGCCTCGGTCGGAGGCCTGCCCACGTATAAAGTGCGGGTCATGTCCGAACAATAGCCACCGAGTATAACACCGAAGTCACAGACCACGAATCCGGAGGCCGGGATGGGCTGCGTCGAAGCCCGCCCGTGAGGGAGGGCTGAACGCTCGCCAGCGGCAATAATGGTCGGGAACGACATGCCCTCGGCCCCCGCCTTGGATGCCGCGTATTCGAGTTCAGCGGCGACCTCCAATTCCAAAATGCCGGGACGAATGACCTCCACCAACTGATCGAACAGGCTAGAACCCAGAAGAACCGCTGCCCGGATCTTTTCGACTTCCTCAGGGTCTTTCACGGTCCTCAATGGTTCGACGATCGGAGGCATCGGGCGCGGGCGAACATAGCCCGGCAGGCTGGCCTTCAACCGGGCGTGGGAAGCAGCGCTGAGATGTTCGGCCTCGACCCCCAGCCGGCAGGATGCTCGGCTTCGGCGCGACCCCAACCAATCAGCGGCAGCGGCCAGAGGCCCCTTCTTTCCGACGGCGATCTTCGCTCCCAACACTTCTTCCCTCGACTGCTCGGTGTACCGTCCGTCGGTGAAGAACATACTTTCGGCTTGGGTGACAAGCAAAGCGCCAGCGCTACCCGTGAATCCACACAGGTATCGAATATTGGGAAGATGCGAAACCAGCAGTGCATCGAGACGATGCTTGTCGAAAAGAGTCCGTAGTCGGGCCTGACGGCCTTTGAAGTCCATGACAGGAAGTGTAGCAACCCGGCAAGGCTCTTTGTTTTTCTTTGGGCTTCACGTGTCCTTCGTGGTTTAGGCACTCGCCTGTAAGCGGCACAAACCACGAAGGACTCCAAGGACGAAACAAAACCGCCAGTCCCTGACAGGTTCTTCAGGGAACAGGCGGCTGTTTTACTGCAACTGGAAAGAAACTATGTCTGAATGATCCTCGGGGTGATGAAGAAGATCAATTCGCTGTTGGACGTGGTCACGGCCCGATGCTTGAACAGGTTGCCCAGATACGGGATGCTGCCCAGCAATGGAACCTGATCAATACTGACCGAGTTCTGGGTCTGGATGACGCCACCAACCACTACCGTCCCGCCGTCGGTGACCAAGACCTGCGTAGTTGCCTGCTGCGTGATCAGCGTCGGGTTGCCCTGCACTGCGTGGCCAAAGTCAGGTGAAGTGTTTTCCACGTCCACGTTCAGGAAGATGGTGCCTTCCGACGTGATCTGCGGAACCACCGTCAAGCGGAGGAAGGCGTCGACGTAAGTAACAGTCGGGGGACCGCCCAGCTGTGCCTGGGTCACGATCGGTACGCGAACGCCCTGCTTAACCAGCGCCTGAATGTTGTTCTGGGTGACGACCCGCGGACGGGAAAGAATCTTCAGCAATCCGCGCGACTCAGCCAGGGTAAGAATGGCATCGAGTCGGACATTGTTGCTGACATTCAGTAAGGAGATGCCGCTGTTGGGCTGAGTGACACCCAAGTTGGAGAACAAAGGAATCTTGGCTCCGGTGGTACCTGTGGGTACGGTGTCACCCACGAACATCCACTGAGGTGTGCCGCCAAACGTGGAAATCGGAGACGAACCCACGCTGGATGCGCCGCCGACGGCGGTCGGACCGTTGCCCCAACCAAAGCCGAGTTGAGTACCGATCTCGCGGGCAAAGCTGCGGGTAGCGGCCACTACACGAGCTTCGATTTCGACTTCCTGCGTCTTGCGATCAAGTTGGGTCAACAAACGATCGATCGAAGGAATCGCCGACGGGATGTCTTGAATGATTAAAGCGTTGGTGCGATCGTCGGAGATCACATCACCACGCTGGCTGAGGAACTGTTTAATGGTGGGAACCACGTCCTTGGAGTGAGCGTAGCTCAGGAAGCGTGTGATGGTGACTTTCTCCACCGCCAGTGCTTCGGCTTCCTGCTGTGCACGGTGCGATTCCGCTTCTTTGCGCAGGGTGTCGACAGTGGCGATGCGCAGAACGTTACCGTCCAGTTGCCGTGCCAGGTCGTTGTTCTTCAGCACGATGTCGAGTGCCTGATCCCACGGCACGTCATCCAGAACGATGGTTAATGATCCCTTTACGTTCGGATCGAGCACCACGTTCAAGCCGCTGATCTCATGAATCAGGCGGAAGAAATCTTTCAGATCAACATCCTTCAGGTTCACCGAAATTGGCTCGCCAGTGTACTTGGGACCGCCAACCGCAGCCGGTTGTGAAAGCTGGCTCTTCTGCTCCGCTGCCAGATTCACAGCCGCCTGAGGCTGCATGGAAGCGCTGGGACGGGGCAGCAGATCGCCGGCCGGACGCTCGACAAATTTCGCCGCAGCATTCACGGCTCGAGCTGGAGGTTCGGCTGCGTTTTCATCTTTCACCTTGTAGGAAGGTTCGATAAAAGCAAAGGCAGTGGCTGGGTTGATGGAAGCTTCCTGCTTGGGAGCTTCCGAAGCTGCAACCGCCGCGGTGTTTGCCGGCGCGGTGGCTGGCTTCACTTCCTTGCTGCTGGCATTGACTGTGCGCAGCTTCAGGACGCGGTTGTTGCCGCTGCCTGCGAGCTCATAGCTGCACGGCTTCTCCAGATCGATCACCAGACGGGTTGTAGGCTGCGCCTGTCCGTCCATGCCGATCCGGATACGCTTCACGCCCGTGTTCTCCACGACGATATGCTTGGCGGTAAGCGCGAGCGTGTTGGGCAGATCGACGACGATTCGCGCGGGTGACTCCAACTCGCTGACCTTGGGCATCACGTCCCCGCGGGTTGTGAATTCCAGGTTAAGACCCTCGTGGGAAGGCACCGCCTGCACTTTGACCAATGCAGAACGCTTGGGCGCTTCCATGCCGTTGCTCTGAGTTTCGGCCGCTGCCACAATCACCATCAACAGCAGCGGTAAGAAAACCAGCAGTTGCTTTCGCATTTCACTATCTCCCCAGGGGCTCGCCTCGGCTCGCCCGTAATCTTTAAATTTCGCCGCGCCGCATTAGACTGCCGGCGTCGTTATCTTCTTGGTCACTTCACGTTCGAACGGTTTTCCCAACCGGTCATGGACTGTTTCTTTGAAGATGATGGAATCACCGGTGATCTTCACCACGTAGCCGTTAAATACCGGATCGTTTTCTCGCAGGAAGTACGCCTTCTCCACCGCATTCACCACGACTGCGATCATCCCGCTATCGGATCTGACCACGCCCTTGAGCGCGATCTGGTCGACGGCAAGGCAGCGCTTTCCGACACTACATCCGGAAGCCACCATTGCCTGACTGACAACGGGACTGACGAACGGATCGCGCCGTCCAGCCATGCGTATGTTCTTAGGAGCTTCGTTTTCCGCAGGCTTTGACGAAGAACTGGCCTCCACCGCGACCGTTTCCTTGTGCTTTGGGCTGCGCGGCTTGAATGCATCCTGTTTTTTGGCCGGGGCCGACGCCTGCTTGCTTGGTGTGGTCGCAACCGGACTTGCCGCTTGCGGAGCCAGTCCCAGAGCCCTGTCCGACTCGATTTGCTGCTTCTGGTGCAGCGCCTTCATCGTGCTCCGGGTGTTCTGGATTTCATCCGGATTTTGTCCCCACGCCGAGGCCGCAATCAGACCTAGTGCCAAAACCCAGGAAATCCTTGCCGTGATCAGTCTCATATGGTCCCCTTCGCTCTCCCGGCCTGGGGCGCAGCAGCCGCGGGCTCGAGATCCTTGCTGAAGAATGTGCTGGCCACGCAGGTGGCCACCACGCTCTCGCTAGGTGCGTACTTGTAAGTGTGTTTGGCCTTGGCGTCGTTCGGCTTGGCGGTGCTGGCGACCAACAAGTTGGAGACATTCACAATCCGCTCCAGCTTTGCCACGCGGTCGAAGAATCCGAGCATTGAGTAGTAAGGCCCGTCTAGTTCCACCTCGAACGGCGCTTCGCTGTAGAACTCTTTTGCCGCTACGGGTTGCGCCGTGTAGCGCCGGATTTCGATTCCCGCCTTGGAAGCTTCGACATTCAACATCTTCATGAAGCCGTCGACTTCCTTCTCGTCCGGAACAATGCGGCGCTCGATTTCCAGTTGCTGTTTAAGGCTGGCCAGCTGACGCTCGATCTCGGCCAGCTTGGGGCGGTAAGCCTCGAGCTCGGCGTTCTCGCGAACTTTGGCGTCCAGTACCTGTTTGGCCGCTTCGTTCTCTGCCGCTTTGCTCTTGAAAGTAGTGAAGTACGCGGCGCCGGTGAGTACTGCAGCACCCAACACCAGTAGTCCCCACTGTTTGATACTCGATAATTCGCTGAAGTTCTCCATAGCTCTCCGTCCCTTAGGACTTCACCTTCTCGCAGGTCAAGGTGAATGCAAACGCCTGCATATCTTTGACGGTGTCGTCCTGGAAGGTCTCTTTGATCTCGACGTTCCGAAACTGCCCGCTCTTCTGCAAGTTGGAAATCAGGTTGGCGACGGCGTCGGCGCTCAATGCCATGCCCTCAATGTCGACGCTTGCTCCCTGGTCTTTCATCGAGCTCAACCACACCGCTTCGGTGCCGTTAACGGTGTCGCCCAGGGCGTTGAGCAGCTCTGAGGGACCCATCTGATTCTTGCGCAGTTGGTCGATCACATCCACCCGGCGCTTGTAGTTCTGCGCCTGGCGCTGACGTTCCAGGTACCGGACTTTTACATCCGCCAGTTCGCGGTTCTTTTGTTCCGCGGCCTGCATCTGCGTGGCAATGTCCTGTTTCTGTTTGTCGAGCTGATACCACCAGCCGGCATTGATCAACAGCGCCACTACCAGAATCACTAGAACCTTGACTCGGGGTGTACCGACATCGCCCACTTCCATCGTGGCCGCTGCCGCATGCTGCTTCTTCTGTTTCGATTGGCCCAGCAGGTTTATGCGAATCATAGGTCTTCAAAACTCCTTAAGGCCAAACCCACCGCGACTGCCAGCTGGCCGGCGTTTTGTTCAATCAGTGAGGCTCCAACTGCGTCCGCCGGAGGTGCGATCCTCTGGAACGGATTGAAAATCTCGACGGGCAGCGCAAACTCCTGGCGCAACGCTTCCACCAGTCCGGGAACCTTGGAAGAGCCTCCCGCCAGGTAAATCTTCTCGATGTGCTCTCCCGCCGAGCTGGCACGGAAGAAGTCGAACGTCTTTTGAATTTCCAACACGATGATTTCGGTGACCTGCTGCAGGATCGGTGTCTTGGCGTCTTCGCTGACCGTGCCAACCTTCCGTCCCAGTTTCAACGACTCGGCGTCTTCGAAGCTCAGGTCCAATTCCTTTTGCAGCGAATCTGTGTATTGATGTCCGCCGACGCTAACGTCGCGGGGGAAGAGCGGCGTCGTACCTTTGACAATGTTGATGTTCATCACGCTTGCCCCCAGGTTCAGAAGCGCTACCACCTGGTTAGGTGCCGGTTCGTAATTGAACTCGTAGCAGTTCTGCAAGGCCAGCGCGTCGATGTCCACAATAGCCGGACTTTTGCCGGCCATCGAGAGTACGTTGGTGTAGTTGAGAATCTTGTCTTTCTTGACGGCGACCAGCAGAACGTCCATCTGCGGGCTGCCTACGTCCTCCGAAAGGATCTGATAGTCGAGGTTTACGTCTTCGAGGTCAAAGGGGATGTGCTGTGCCGCTTCCTTCTGAATGGTTTCGGCCAGCTCCTGGTCGCTCATCGAGGGCAGCGAGATCTTCTTCACAATCACTGAGTGACCACTGACCGCGGTGGCCACGAGTTTGGTCTTGATTTCGCTATCGGCGAAGAGTTTCGAAATCGCGCTTGATACCGTGCCCGAGTCGACGATCATCGAATCCACCACGATATCCGGCGACAACGGTTCCAGGCCCAGGTGCGCTACCTCAAGCCCTCCCCGCCCACGTTTCAGCTCCACTGCCTTGATGCTGGAGGAGCCTACATCCAGACCAACAATTGACTTTGACCCGAATCCAAACATGTGTCCGCCTTTAAAGTTGACCGGCAGCCTTGATGGCCGCCTTCGGTTTCTTTTTGTTGCTTGTCTTGGTCTCCATCTGGGTGGACTTCTCTTCCATCCACTCGTCGAGCTTCGATTTCTTGAAGCGCCAGCGGTTCCCCAGTTTGAAGGCCGGAATTTTTTGTTCGCCAACGTATTTGTAAAGCGTGTCGGGGCTCACCCCCAGATACTGCGAGGCTTGCCGGATGTTCATCACTTCACGCGAATCGACCATAGCTTTTGACCCCTTCCACAGAATCTTTTTGATCAGCTTTAACGCCGGATTTACGGCTCATAGCTTTTGTTGGGAGAAATTCATCAGGACCAAACTTCGGCCCGAGTGAATTTAAGTGGACTGAGCATATATCAACCGGGAAAGACGCGAGGTCAAGGCAAATCTCCGCGTTTCTTAGGGTTTTATAGGGGTTTTCTGGAAATTACTTTAGAAACTGTTGCAGATTAATCCTAGCTATGGTGCAGAGCTATCTAGCACTGTCTATATGTAGGGGTGGTTATTCCGAGGATGACCGTTGCCAGCCCATTCCATAACCAAAGTACCGTACACGGTACGAAAGGCGTACGACGACTGCGGAGCCATGGATCTGGTCGAGAGCTCGATCCTGCCCCAATTCCCCCCAACTCCATCAATCCAATAAACAATTTTGATTGGACTAGGCAGTTTTGACATCTTAGAGTTTCCTTCTTGTCCGGGAGGCGTAGATACTGCCATGGGCTTCCTGGGACGCGAAGGATTGGCCACCGCATGCCAGCGATGCCTGCAACCGCGTTACCCTTTCGAATGCCGCCTTTCCTGAATTATCAGTTCGATGAGGCCTACGACGAGATGTTCGAAAGCCCGGGGATTCCGCGCCCGCACTATCAGGCGCTGTATCGGACCTTGCTCGAATCTCCCCCCGAGGAACTGGGAAAGACGCAGCAGGCGGCCGACCTCTCCTTCCTGCACGAAGGCATCACTTTCACCGTTTATGGGCAAAAGGAAGGCACCGAGAGGATATTCCCCAATGACCTGCTGCCGCGCATTATTCCCGGCAATGAATGGCGGGTCGTCGAACGCGGCCTGACGCAGCGGATCAGTGCACTAAACCTGTTTCTGCACGACATCTATCACGACGGCCACATCCTTGCGGCCGGGATCGTGCCTCGCGATCTGGTTTACAGCTGTCGGCACTTCCGGCGCGAAATGCGTGGTCTGGACGTAGCCCGTGAAATCGCCTACGTCAGCGTTTGCGGAACTGATCTGGTTCGCCTGCCCGACGGTACATTTGCCGTGCTTGAGGACAATCTGCGCGTGCCCAGTGGCGTCTCCTACATGCTGGCCAACCGCAAGGTTCTGAAGCGTGTATTCCCTACCTTGTTCCGCGACTATGGAGTGAGTTCCATCGATCACTACGCACAGAGTCTGCTGGCCACCTTGCGGTCTCTCGCACCCATTAATTGCATCGCCACCAACGAACCCGCCACTGTCCTTTTAACGCCGGGAGTTTTCAATTCCGCCTATTTTGAGCACACCTTCCTGGCCCAGCAGATGGGAATCGAACTGGTCGAAGGACGCGATCTGCTGGTGCATGACAACGTCGTATATATGAGGACAACCGCGGGCTTGCGCCGGGTGGACGTCATCTATCGCCGGGTGGACGACGATTTTCTCGATCCTCTATGTTTCCGCCGTGATTCCAGCCTAGGCGTGCCTGGCCTCTTCAATGCTTACCGCGCGGGCAACGTGACCCTGGCGAATGCGATAGGCACGGGGGTCGCCGATGACAAGGCGATGTACGCCTACGTGCCGGCGATCATCAAGTACTACCTGGGCGAAGAACCGATTCTGCCCAATGTCCACACCTATCTCCTGAGCGACAAATCCCAGCGTGACTATGTCCTCGAACATCTCGACCAACTTGTGGTGAAAGCGGTGGGCGAATCGGGCGGATATGGAATGTTGATCGGTCCTCACAGCATTCAGAAAGATCGCGATGAATTCCGCCGCCGCATTCTGGCGGAACCCAGAAACTACATTGCACAACCGACGCTGGCGTTGTCGCGCGGCGCCTGTTTTTTGGATGGCGCGGTCGAGTCAAGGCATATAGATCTGCGTCCTTATATTCTGTATGGAGAGAACGTAACTCTGGTTCCCGGCGGACTAACCCGTGTGGCTCTTCGCCGCGGATCGCTGGTGGTCAACTCCTCCCAAGGCGGTGGCAGCAAAGACACCTGGGTGCTGAGGGAATAACGCAGCGGCCCAACTGTGCAGCCTAGGACGCAAGCCCTAGGTGAAACGACAGAGTCCCCCGCAGGGGCGAAGAATAGCCGTCAGGTCATCGCATGATGCTTTCACGAGTAGCCGACAGCCTCTACTGGATGAGCCGCCATCTAGAGCGCGCCGAACACGCCGCACGGCTTATCGACGTCGATCTGCAACTGCGTCTCGATCAATCTCCTGATTCCAGTATCGAACACGGACGAAGAATCCTAGAAGCACTACAAGTTGGCGAGACCCGCAGTGCGAACCTCGACCCCTCGGACGTAACTCATATTTTGGCGTTTGATCGCTCCAACCCCTCTTCCATCGTGTCGTGCGTGGCCTCCGCGCGCGAGAATCTCCGCCACGTGCGCGAGCAGTGCAGCTCCGACATGTGGGAGCAGTTGAACCGGCTCTACCTGCACGTCGTCAGCAGTCCGCCGGAAAATGCCTGGATGCGGCAGTCGCACGCGTTCTTTCGTTCGGTGCAGGAGGGCGGCTGCCTGTTTCAGGGAATCACTGATTCCACCATGAGCCACGGAGAGGGCTGGCAGTACATTCAACTTGGCCGATTTGTGGAACGCGTCGACACCATCGCTGCCCTGGTAGGAACTCACTTCAACCACCTTCAGCAGCCACCCGATGAGGTGGTCGAAGGTTCGGAATATCTGGAGTGGGTAGGACTGCTCAAGGCCTGCGCAGCCTTTGAAGCATACTGCAAAGCTTACAGTGCCGAGTTACGCCCATTGCGGGTCGCGGAATTTTTGCTGCTGGACCGCGAACTGCCCCATTCTGTGCGCTTCTCAGTTGAGATGGTCCACACTGCGCTCCGCCACATCGAGGAGTTGACCAACCGGAAGGCTGAACTTGCTATGCGCCTGACCGGGCGTTTGCGCGCCATGCTCAACTTCACACCGGTGGAGGAAATCATCGCTGAGGGCGCGAACAGCTATCTGACTAACATTCGCAGGCAGTGCGGCCAAGCTCACGCCGCCATCTATCAGATTTACTTTGATTACGCCGTGGAATCGGCGCTGGCTTCGTAAACGGATTCTCTATGATCTATTCAGCGCGGCACGTTACTACCTTTGGCTACAATCCGGCAATTCGAGAAAGCGTGATGGAAGTACGCATGCAACCACGCAGTGAAGGCCATCAGCGCTGCCTGACTTTTTCGCTCGACGTCTTTCCCCGCGCCAACATTATGGTCTATCGCGATTTCTCGGGGAATATGGTGCATCACTTCGATATTCCTCGCCGTCATGCGCGTGCCCGCGTGACTGCCCAGGCGCTAGTCGAGGTTCTTGCCGTGCCTGAACCTGAGCTTGCTTCCGCAGGGGACTGGCAGGATTTGGACAGCATGGCGGTTGCCGGCGACTTTTGGGAGTTCCTACTCCCCAGTTATTTTGCCCGGCCGACAGACCTTCTGCACGAATTTGCCAGCGAAGTGAAACTGGAACGCAGTCCGACACCGCTGGAGTTCGTGCTTGATCTGAGCCGTACGATTTACGAGAAGTTCGACTACGCGCCCAACAGCACTGAGGTCGACTCTCCCATCGACGACGCTTTGCGCAGCCGCGCTGGAGTGTGCCAGGACTTTGCCCACATCATGATCGCGCTGCTTCGCGAGTATCACATTCCGGCGCGCTACGTCAGCGGCTACCTCTGCCACTCCCGCCAAATTAACGACCGCTCACCCGACAGCGCTACCCATGCCTGGGTGGAAGCCTTTGTTCCCGGTCCCGGCTGGGTGGGGTTGGATCCCACCAACCATGTCCTCGCGGGCGAGCGCCATATTCGCGTTGCAATCGGCAGAGATTATTCTGACGTACCGCCCACGCGCGGCGTTTACAAGGGTGAAGCTGACAATGAACTTGGCGTCATCGTAACCGTGGCCCCGGCCGATGCTCCGCCGCCTGAAGATCTACCTCCGGCCACGATCACCCGTTCCCGAGCCTCAAGAATTGACTCCGATTTCCAGCACGACCAGCAGTAGCAATAGACCGCAGAGACGAGGCAAAACGCCGTCTCTACGAGACTACTTTCCCGCCATTGCCTTCTCGATCGCCGCCTCCGCCAGGGGTGCCATCAATGCGTATCCAGCTTTGTTGGGATGCAGCCCGTCCTCCGCCAAATTCTGCTTGAGCATTCCTTTTTCATCGACCATGGCGCTGAAGTAATCGAGATAGACATGTCCGTTTGCGGCGCAGTACGTCTTGAGCCATTCATTCAATGCCAAAATCTTCTCCTGAGAGCGCGTTAGAAAAAACGGCACTGCCTGCGGAGTGTAGTTGTTCACGGGGATCACCGATGAGAAGACGACGCGAATATCGTTCGCCTTCGCCAGTTCGGCCATCGACGCATAATTTTCTTCAACTTGTTCCACGGTCATGGGCCCGGTATTGCCGGCAATATCATTGGTGCCGGCGAGAATCACCACCGCCTTAGGCTTTAGATCAATCACATCTGGACGAAAGCGGATCAGCATCTGGGGCGTGGTTTGCCCGCTGATTCCACGATTGACATAAGGCTTGCCGGGAAAATATTCCGGCAGCGGCCAACCGTCAGTGATGGAATCACCCATAAACACTACCCGGTTCTCTCCCCTAGCTGGCACGGTCAAGCCTGCGTTCGCCTCGTGGTAGCGGCCAAGCTCAGCAAAATCATTCATCCATGTGGACATTTTGCTCTTTCTATAATCCTCAAGTTGTTGCCGCGCCTTGGCCAGCGCATCCGACTGCTGGGCTGAGCCACAAACACAAAACAGAATAAATACCGCCACCTGGCTGCTGACTACGCGAAGACACTTCATTCCGGGATCTCCTCTTGCCTGAAGAAACGACGCACCGTAGTCTATTCATTCCCGGGAGGAAATTCACCTTGCGTTTTGTCGACCGCCTGCAGCCGCTGGCGTTACTGGCTCTCAGAATTGTCTTAGGTGCAATCATGATCGGCCATGGCTACCCCAAGATATTTGGCGGCTTGTCCCATCACATGGAATCCGTTCATCGCATTGGCTTCCCCGCATGGGTCGGATATTTGTCGGCCGGAACGGAATTTTTCGGCGGTATTTTCATGATTGCAGGGTTGCTGAGCCGCCTGGTGGGAATCGCCATGTGCTTTGAAATGACGGTGGCGATCCTCAAAATGCACCTGAAAAATGGAATGATCGGCCAAGGGGGATACGAATTCCCTCTCGCAGTCGGCACCATGGCATTCGCCCTGATTTTCTTCGGCGCTGGCCCGATTTCCCTCGACGCGATCCTCAGACGAGGTGGAGGCGGAGGAGGCAAAAAATCCCGCTAGTTACGAAGGGAACTTTGCCTCCATGCCACCCGGCGCTAACCTTCAGGCATGAGCCCTGCGCCAACCAAAGTCCGCTTCCGCTGCCTGGACTGCGAGGCTTACGAGGACCGCTGCCACTGTGAGAAGTATTGCTGCCTATGCCAGTCTCAACTTGACGTCCGGCTTTGTGGAGACGGCCTTTACTATTGCCAACCCTGCCGCGAAGCCTGCGACTACAAGACAGACGGCTCGCCTGCTCCGAGCACCTTTCGCTAGTGTTTGCAAATTGTAGAAGTGGTTCGGAAATTTCCGGAGCGCGAAGCGTTCCATCCTCACTAAAAGGCTAATATCTCCTCACAGGAGAAACGGTTTGCCGACATCAACACGTTCTGCAATTGCAGCCGTTGTTTTCGCGGTATGTCTTGTTCCTGCCATCTTCCCGCAAGCAAATTCTGATTGGACCGAACCCTTTCCGCCCCACCGCATCGCCGGCAATCTCTACTACGTCGGAAGCCGGGGTCTCGCGTCCTACCTGATTACGACACCCAAGGGACACGTTCTCATCAATAGCAGCCTGGAAAGCTCGGTGCCGCTCATTCGCGACAGCATTGCGAAACTCGGATTTCATTTGAACGATGTCAAGATTCTGCTGATCAGCCATGCCCATTGGGACCATTGCGCCGGCAGTGCGTTGCTGAAACAACAGACCGGCGCGAAATATTTCGTGATGGACCAGGACGTAGCGGTGGTCGAGTCTGGCGGTAAAGAAGATTTCCAATATGGCGGATCGCCCGATAACCAGTACACACCGGCCAAGGTAGACCGCGTCTTGCACGACAGAGATCAGGTCCGGCTCGGAGGCGCGGTGATGGTAGCACACCGGACGCCAGGACACACCAAGGGCACCACAACCTGGACCATGAAAGTGGAGGACGGCGGCAAGGCCTATGAGGTGGTGATCGTCGGCAGCCCGAATGTGAATCCGGGCTACAAGCTGGTTGGAAACGCCAAGTATCCCCAAATTGCTCAGGATTATGAGCGCACCTTTCAGGTCTTGAAGCGCCTGCCTTGCGACCTCTTCCTGGGTGCCCATGGGAGCTACTACGGAATGGAGGCGAAGTTTGCGCGAGTGAAGACGGGTGGAAGCAATCCTTGGGTCGATCCGGATGGTTATAAGAGTTACATCCGCGAGCGGGAGGAAGCCTTCCGGGCCGAGTTAAAGAAACAGTCAGACACGAATTAAGGAAAAGACCTCGAGACCGATCCGGAATCGAAAGGTTCCTACGAATCTACAGGGTGTCCGTTCAAGCCGTGCCTGGGCGGGGCTTTTGATGTTCACTCGCTAGTGAAGTAGTCCACATTTACCGGATTCTCAAACAGCGAGTAATCGCGCGTCACTACCGTGATTCCACTCTCGGTAACAAAATATCGCTGGCGGTCAGCCTCGGGATCGTAACCGATGGTGGTACCCTCGGGAATATGGACATCACGATCGATAATCGCGTTGCGAATTCGGCAGTGGCGTCCAACGTTGACGTGCGAGAAAAGGATGCTGGAATCAATTTCCGAATATGAGTTCACGCGCACGTCCGGCGAGAGCACGCACGTCTTCACCAGGCTGCCGGAGACGATGCAGCCCATGGCAATGATGGAATCAACCGCCGATCCGGTGCGCCCAGCCTCATTGAATACAAACTTCGCCGGCGGATACTGCCGCTGGTGGGTACGAATCGGCCAATGGTCGTCGTACAAGTTAAACACCGGTGACACCGACACGATGTCCATGTTGGCCTCGTAATAGGCCTCCAGCGTCCCCACGTCACGCCAGTAAAGCGCTTCTTTCTTATTTTCGTCCACGAAATCGTACGCGTACACCCGATACTCATTCGCCATTTTTGGCAGAATGTCCTTGCCAAAATCATGGCTCGAGTTGGGGTCTTCCGCATCCTTGAGCAACACTGGAATCAGCACGTCGGTGTTGAAGAGATAGATTCCCATGGAACCCGATACTTTCTCGGGATTATGGGGAGACCGCAACTCCGTCTTCTTGGGCTTCTCCTCGAAGCCGGTGATGCGATTGTCGCGGTCAACCTCGACCACACCAAAACGATAAGTCTCGTCTGGATCTATTTGAATCGTGGCCAGAGTTACATCGGCACCGCTTTCCTCATGCTGCTTGAGCATGAGGCCGTAGTTCATTTTGTAGATGTGGTCGCCGGAAAGAATCAGCACATGCTTGGGCTGCTCGGACCCGATGGAGTAAATATTCTGATAAACCGCGTCAGCCGTGCCCTGGTACCACTGGTCGCTGACCCGCTTCATTGGCGGCAGCACTTCGATGAACTCGTTCACTTCGCGCCCGACGATGTTCCAGCCCTCGCGAATGTGCCGGTTCAACGACAACGCTTTGTACTGCGTAAGAATGTACACACGGCGCAGATCGGAGTTAATACAGTTGGAAAGCGTGATGTCGATGATGCGGTAAATACCACCGAAGGTGACCGCAGGTTTGGCTCGGTCGCGGGTCAGGGGATAGAGCCTTTCGCCAGCTCCTCCCGCTAAGAGAACTCCAAGAGTATCTTTCATGGTCATCGCTTCGATGTCGATTCCCGACCTTAGGAAGCTCTGCAGCTCGCGGAATCTTTACATCGCCCTGAACGGACGCAAGTGTATCAGAATGATATTGCTCCGGGTTGCTCGTAGCGTCGAAAGGTGCATCCAAGATCAGCATCCTTATGCCCAAGCGAAAAAAATCCCGCGATCAACATCCCCAGCCCGCGTTTCTCTTCGACCTTGACGGAACCCTGATCGACAGCGTTTATCAACACATCCTTGCATGGAGAGAAGCCCTGCGTGCGCTGGATATCGAGCTTTCCAATTGGTTCATTCACCGCCGGATTGGTATGAGCGATTCGCTCATGTTGAACGCGTGCATGCGGGAATCCGGACGGCGGTTGGATAAGAAGCAGATGGAAAAGCTGCAAGCGATGCACACCAAGGCATACATGAGGCACGTCGGCGAGGTGCAGGCGCTGCCGGGCGCCAAAGCATTGCTCAAGCAGCTGACGACGCTTGGAGTCCCTTGGGCAATAGGAACTACCAGTTTGCGTGAACGCGCGCAAAAATCCCTCGACATGCTGGGTATCGGAGAAGAGGTGCCTGTAATCACGGGAGACGATGTAGAGCAGGCCAAGCCGGAGCCTGACCTTTTCTTCGCGGCAGCTAAAAAATTAAAGATGGATTTGGAGCATTGCGTCGTGGTTGGAGACAGCGTATGGGATCTGCTGGCCGCGCAGCGAGCCCATGCACTAGGGATTGGCCTGTTGGCTGGAGGCTACGGCGAGGACGAACTGGTGCGAGCAGGCGCCTACCGCGTCTATCGCGATCCTGAGGATTTGTTGGAGCATCTGGATGAAATCGGGGTGAAAGTAGAAGAAGAGCACTAACCATGAAGGTGATCCTTATTTTTGTAATTCTTCGTGGATCTCGGTTAGTGATGTCTTAAGCCGCCTCGTCCTCAATCTTAATACGCAGCGACTTCAGAAATTTGAGGTCCTGATCGTTGATTTTGAACTCAGGGTTGCTGGTAAGGGTGGTCACCAGCGAAGTCTTGTCCGCCTTCTCGCCCGGCTTGCTAACCCCAATCGTGGCTTCCAGCACTAGAAAGATGTCGTACCCGCCGTCCTTAATGCGCGACACGACCTCGGCAATGGCATCCGAATCGGCGAGGGACTCATTGATCGCCTCACCGAGCTCTTTCATTAATTGTTTGAGTTGCTGGTCCACAGTTCCCCCTTTTGTGTAATCCTTCCTGATACTTTAGATGCCGCAGAAGCCCCATATGCTTCATGGCCGGTAGCCCTGTTGACGCGTAATTGTAACCCGAGGTCTTGATAAAATCGACAACAATGGCGCAACTGTCTACAGCCCGTAAACTCAGCATTTTGGCCCGTGTGGCAGCTAACTCCGCCGGACGAAACCGCACCCTCAGCGCAGCCATGAACGGCATGCGGATCACGGGCAACCACGTGGGGCGCGTAATGCACCTGCTCTGGCTCGAGGTCACTGGCTTTGTTTTCTTGGCGATAGCATTCATCGCGGGGGTCGCCATTTTTCGGGACTATCATCGGTATCAGGCCGGACAGGTCGGGGCCGGGCGGGTAGTCGCGGCCGCTGTGATTGCGGTGATGTTCGCATGGTTCGGCGTCAGTTCGTTTTGGAGAGTACGCAAGCGCAAGTGAAAAGGATTGACTACTAAGGGCACGAAACTGCATTGAGGAAGGATTAAGGTCTAAGCGGTTTTGCGATGGCTAACGAAAACAAGCCCGAAAGCTCGTCCCACATTCCCATCAAGCCTCTTTACACTTCAGCCGACATGGGGGGAACCGATCCCGGATACCCTGGCGAATATCCGTACACCCGCGGCATACAAGCCACCATGTACCGGGGACGGCTCTGGACCATGCGCCAGTATGCCGGCATGGGTGACGCTGAAGAATCCAATCAGCGCTACAAATATCTTCTCGCCAGTGGCACCACCGGGCTCTCGGTCGCATTCGACCTGCCCACCCAGATCGGCATGGATTCCGACAGCCCTCTAGCCCTCGGCGAGGTTGGCAAAGTCGGCGTGGCGATCGATTCCGTGGAAGACATGCAACGCCTGTTTGATGGCATCGACCTCACCAGGATTTCGACGTCGATGACCATCAATGCGACAGCATCTATATTGCTGGCTCTGTACGTGGCGGTTGCTAAACAGCAGGGAATGGATATCGGCAAACTATCCGGGACGGTGCAGAACGATGTGTTGAAAGAGTACATTGCGCGCGGAACCTACATTTACCCCATCCCGGCCGCAATGCGAATCGTAACCGACATGTTTGCCTGGGCCAAGGACGCGGTCCCTGAGTGGAACACGATTTCCATCTCCGGCTATCACATGCGCGAGGCAGGGTCGACTGCGGTGCAGGAAGTTGCCTTCACTTTGGCCAATGGCATCGCCTACGTGCAAGCCGCCCTCAACGCCGGGCTCGACGTCGACAACTTCGCCCCGCGGCTATCGTTTTTCTTTAATGCTCACAATAATTTTCTTGAGGAAGTCGCAAAGTTCCGGGCGGCCCGGCGCATGTGGGCCAAGATTATGCGCGAGCATTTCCAGGCAAAGAAACCGCGCTCCTGGATGCTGCGCTTTCATACCCAGACCGCCGGATCCACTCTTACCGCCCAGCAACCGGAAAACAATATTGTTCGCACCGCGCTGCAGGCCATGGCCGCGGTGTTGGGTGGGACCCAGTCGTTGCATACTAACTCCTACGACGAGGCGCTGGCGCTTCCCACCGAGCACGCGGCCCGCATAGCACTGCGCACTCAGCAAATAGTGGCCTACGAGTCGGGCGCACCTAACACCGTCGATCCCCTGGCGGGCTCCTACTACATTGAAGACCTCACGGATGAAATCGAAAAACGTGCTAACTACTACCTGGAAAAGATCGACGCCTTCGGGGGAATGCTCAAGGCCATCGAGCGCGGCTATGTGCAGCAGGAAATCCAGAACGCGGCTTATGAATGCCAGCAGCAGGTGGATCGGGAGGAATCCGTAGTCGTGGGCGTCAACCGCTTTGCGATTGGGGAAGAAAAACCAATCACTCTGCAGCGAATCGATGAATCGTTGGAACGCAGGCAAATCGAACGTGTTACGGCGCTGCGGGCCCGTCGCGCACGAGCGCCCTGGCAAGACTCATTGAAGCAAGTTGAGGTCGCCGCCCGCTCCGGAGAAAACCTAATGCCGCAAATTGTCAACGCAGTCGAGGCATTCGCTACCGTCGGAGAAATATCTGATACGCTACGCCGGGTTTTCGGCGAGTACCACGAAGCGGTCGTAATCTAAGGTAGGGGTAGACACTCTTTTCCGTCCCGTCAGTGTCCAAAACCCGCAAGCCAGCATCAAAAATATTCGGAGAACTCTATGGCTGAAAAAATCGTAATGACAGATGCCGAGTGGCGGTCGAAACTTACCCCCGAACAGTTCCACGTAACCCGCAAGGCAGGCACCGAGCCCGCGTTTACGGGAAAATACTGGAACTCAAAGGATAAGGGTGTCTATACCTGCTCGTGCTGCGGTGAACCTTTGTTCCACTCTCAGACGAAGTACGAATCTGGCACGGGATGGCCCAGTTTTTTTGAACCGATCTCCGAGGGTGCAGTAGAAGCCCACAAAGACACCAGCTATGGAATGGTGCGCACCGAGGCAAAATGCTCCCGCTGTGATGCTCACCTCGGCCACATATTTGAAGACGGCCCGGCCCCCACAGGTCTTCGCTACTGCATGAATTCAGCATCGTTGGAATTAAAACCAGAAAAGAAACAGGCCCAGCAGCAGAAATAGTGTGGGGAAAGTGGGGACGGGCGCCCTCCGCCCGTCCCAAATTTCTGCTGGTAAGACCCGAGCCCTAGGCTCCCGCCGCCGTCGTAACCGGCTTGGGCGCTTCATGAACAGCCGGCTTGCTGGCTTCCACCGGACGAGCCTGCTGCTTGCTGGCTTCCGCACTGCGAACCTGCACGCTGCCCTTCAGTATCGCGCCATCTTCCACGCTGATTCGCTGCGTGATGACATCTCCGGTCAGCGAACCTTCGCTGCGAATGTCGAGACGGTCGCTGCACTGTATGTTGCCCTTAACTTTTCCCATGATGACCACTTCACGGGCGTTGATGTTGGCGGCTACGGTGCCGTTGCGTCCGACGGTGACGCGATGCTCGGCAACGTTAATGCTGCCTTCGATGCGTCCGTCGATGTAAAGGGACTCCGCACCAGTCAGTTCGCCCTTGATAACCAACGACCGGCCAATGGTTGCCTGCTCAACGGGCGCGCCCGCTGCACTTAAGGGCGCGTGGGAAGTTGTGGTGGACGGACCCTGCGGTTTGTCTTGTGACTGAAACATTTTTGAGAACCTTCCTTAATTTCCGCGCGGTCCGGGGAGTGAGTCCGCATGCGGGCGATCTATGATCTGGGTCGTGCGGCTCTAGGGCCAAGCTGACTATCGCATGCTCCCAAGTAATCTGAGGAGGTTACGGAGGTACAAGAAGAACTTAATCTAAAGTTCGCGGTGAAAATTCTTCCGCCTCTTGGCTTTGTAGCTACCCTTCGCGCTGGCCCGAATGTAAGCCTTTCGCCCCTACCCATTTACAGCAATGACCCTATTCGCTTACCCAAGGCTCATTGCTACGATCAAGATAGCTCACGGGAAAGGCTGCTTTTGCCCAAGTGTATTCTCTTAGTCGACGACAGCGCAATCGTCCGCACTGGGCTGCGGCGGGCGTTCGAGTTTTCCGGCTGGGAGGTCTGTGGGGAAGCAGCCAACGGCCGCGAAGGCATCGAGAAAGCCGAACGTTTGAAGCCGCATCTGATAGTGCTCGATCTGGCCATGCCGGAGATGAACGGTATATCGGCCGCGAGGGTACTGAAGCGGACCATGCCAAAAGTCCCTTTGATTCTCTTTACAACCTATGGAGAGATGATCGCGGTGGAGGATGCGCGTGACGGCAGGTATTTCTGAGATCGTTCCCAAGAGCGAGCCAATCAAGGTTCTTTTGCAGGTTGCGGAACGGCTGGTTTCCTCTGCGGCGGCTTGACTTCGCCATCGATCGGGGGGAAATTCAACTTCTCAACTTGAAGTTTTCTTAATTCAGGGATGGCCGCTGCTATCGCATCCCGCTCCGGGTCTGCTTTCCCATCCAGTTGATGTAACCGTGCAAAGATTGCGTCTTCCGCTTCGGTAATAAGTATCGCTAATTTGTTTTTATTCGGCTCGCGCATGGCGGCGGCAAATTTCTTCCGCCATTGCGTGGATTGCTGCGGATTCACGGATCGATGGTCAACCATTCTGCAACATCCCAATCGAAGGTCTCCAAAAAAATTAGCAAGTAGGAGAGTTCTGCGTCTGTTGGATAGGTGACAAATGGACGGATCCGAGTGTTCGTGTCGGTTTTCAGCAAGCGCCGCGGCGCTGCCACGCAGTCGAACATCCCCTGCTGCTACTCCGCAGATCTAATGCTGCAGACCGCTGTGGCGTGTCGTCTAATGCTGCAAAACCTGGGACAACTCTTCCCACTCCGCCATGCGTGCCTGCAGTTCCTTGCGATGCGTGTCAAGTTGGTGTGATTGCCGCTGGGTCTCGTCCGCGCTGATGAAGTTTTGCAGGGCGGTTTCTGACGCGGCGATGGCATCTTCAAGAACTCCGATTTCGGATTCGAGTTCCTCTTACCCGGCTTTGTATCTGCTTTTGCTTGATAGGATTCAGCCGTTTGCCATCACTGACCGGGGGCGCCGGCGGATGCCCGTTGGAGGGTGAAGCTTGCGGGGCGACAGTGTCGGCCACAACAGTCTTTTGCAAGGTCTCAGCTCCACCCTGCTTGCGCCACAAATAGTCTTCGTAGTTTCCAGGAAAGATCTCCACCCGCCCGTCCCCCACCTCAAATACTCGTGTCGCCAGCTTGTCGATGAAATAGCGGTCATGCGAAACGAAAACCACTGTTCCGTGATAGCTGCTCAACGCTTCTAGCAATACATCTTTGGCGCGCATGTCGAGATGGTTGGTGGGTTCATCCAGCAACAAAAAGTTTGCGGGATGCAGCAACATGCGCAACAAAGCATAGCGGTTGCGCTCCCCACCAGAGAGCACGCCGATGCGTTTGAAGACTTCGTCCGATGAAAACAGAAAGCATCCCAGCAAAGAGCGCAGCTCGGTTTCCGTGGAGCACGGCGACACAACGCCGAGATCATCGAAAACGCGGGCGTCGACATCGAGCTCTTTGTATTGGTCTTGCGCAAAATAGTCAAAGAGAACGTTGTGCCCGAGCTTGTACTCTCCCTGGGTCAGAGGCTCCACGCCCGCGAGTAGCTTGATCAGCGTGGACTTGCCGGCTCCGTTAACCCCAACCAAAGCGATGCGGTCGCCGCGCTCAATCAGAAAATTGACATCACGAAAAACTTCCTTTTCTCCGTATGATTTCGCTACCCCGTTGAACTCTGCCACAATCCGTCCGCTGGGCTTAGGTTGGGGGAACGAAAAGTGAATTGTCTTTTCTTCTTCTGGCAGCTCGATCCGTTCGATCTTCTCCAGTTCCTTGATGCGGCTTTGCACCTGCTTGGCCTTGGTCGCCTGATAGCGGAAACGGTTGATAAACATCTCCAGTTGCTCAATACGGTCGCGCTGGTTGCGATAGTTCGCTTCAAGTTGCTCGCGACGCTGCGTCTTTTGCGCCAGAAACTTGTCGTAGTTGCCGGGATAGAAATACAGCTTCTTGTTCCATATCTCGACGATCTTGTTCACGGCGACATCGAGAAAATAGCGATCGTGCGAAATCAGTACGAAGGCATTGGGATAGTTACTCAGATACTCTTCCAGCCAGTTTCGCGCCTCGAGGTCAAGATGGTTGGTTGGTTCGTCCAGCAGCAACAGATTCGGCTGTTGCAGCAAAAGCTTGGCCAGAGCAATGCGCATCTGCCAGCCGCCGGAAAACTCCTCCGTCTGCCTCGCCCAGTCTTCCTTGCCGAATCCCAGGCCGGTGAGGACTGTGCCCACCTTCGATTCGATCGAATACCCGTCGCGGGTCAGAAATTCGTGTTGAATGTGGTGGTAACGGTCCGCAACTTGCGCATACTCGGGCGAAGCGTGGTCAAGCTCCGACATCTGGCCGGTCAGGTCTTCCATCTCTTTCTCCAGCCCGAGCAGGTCGGAAAAGACGGCAAGACATTCGTCAAACACCGAGCGGCCCGATAGAGAAAGCCCGTCCTGTGGCAGATAACCAGCGCTGGTCCCCTTGGCAAAGCTGATGGAACCGTAGTCGAAGGTCTCAAGACCCGCCAGAACTTTCATTAGTGTCGATTTGCCGGTCCCGTTGGCGCCCACCAACCCGACACGGTCACGAGAGGTGATCAACCAATCGAGGCCTTCAAAGAGGAGCTTGTGGCCAAAGCGCTTTCCAGCTGCGGACAACTGAATCATGGGACTGATTCCATCGTCTCATGCTTCGATGGAACGCCGCCAGCCGGCCGCGGATTTCACGGATCTTCGCAGATAAACCATTGATTTAGAAGGTAATCCCGGCAAGCGGTGTTCTTGGGATCGAGCTAGCGCTGGGTTAGAACCAGTTCTCCGTTCTCAACCTTGATTCCGCCAACTCCATCGGGAAGCTTCAAGTGGTCACGCTGATCGGCGAGCCGCTTCTGCAAAGCGTCGTTGACCAGGGAGACCGGCACATTCAAGTCACCAACCTTGAACTCCGTCGGATCAAACGTGGCAAAGCCGTCTTTGGATCCCAAGTGGCCGGAAACAGTGACCCAAACATTCTTGCCGGCAACGTTAGTCAGAAACTGGCCATGAACTGTATCCCCGTCAAAGCTCACCTGCTGATCAAGGATGTTAGGCATCGCTCCCAGGTCTGTACCTGGAGCCAAGCTGCGTCCCGGCGGCCGGCAAAGCGCCCGCAGCCTGCGTAATCGCAGCTGTGACCTCATCAGAAGTAATGCGTACTTGGGGAGCGGCGGAGCCGTTGCCAGAGACTACCGAGCTGGAGCCTACATCCACCGGAACCTGCGCGTTCTGCGGACGCGGAGCAGAAGGCGATTCCAACTGCGAAATCTTCTCCTGAAACGACTGCGCGTTGGCCGTAACCTGGGCAGACGTCTGCGGAGCCGCCACCGGCGCAGGCCGCTTCAACACCAGCACCAACGCCACCAGAGACGTGCCCAGCGTAGCCAGGCTGATGATCCGGTCCAGCTTCCACTTTTTCATCATCTATATGGTAGTTGTGTTCAGGGCGGTTAAGATAATGACGGAAGACACTGGCCGTTCATTACCAAGATGTAGGGCGGACATCTTGTCCGCCGGCTGGCGGGGGCACCGGGTTGAGGTACTCATCCAAATAATTGGCGCGCGGAAAAGGGCGTCCGCGCTAAATCCTAACCATCCAGCTTTTTGGCCAACCGCTCATTCACCATCTGCGGATTCGCTTGCCCCTTCGATGCCTTCATAACCTGCCCGACAAAAAAACCGATCACGGTCTTCTTGCCGGCACGATACTGCTCCACTTGCTTCGGGTTCGCCGCGATCAGGTCATCAATGATTTTATCGAGAGAAGAGGTATCGCTCGACTGTTGCGGGCTGCCTTCTTCTGCGTACACCTCGGGAAAGTCTTTGCCACGCTCAAAACAAAGGTCATAAAGGTCCTTCAACATCTTGCCCGAGATGGCGCGACTTTCGACCAAATCCGCTGACATCGCAACGCCCTTCATAGTGATCGGCGACCGCTCAATCTCCAGCCCGTTAGCCTTGAGCCGTCCCATAAGTTCACTCTGTACCAGGTTGGCAACGCGCTTGGGATTCTTCGCCGCCTTGGCGGCCGATTCAAATTGATCGGCTAACGACTTGGTCAGGGTGAGCACCTGGGCGTCCTGTTCGGTGATGCCGTAGTCCACCGTGAGACGCTTGCGTCGAGCTTCCGGCAGTTCTGGCAATGTGCTCTTGATTTCGCTCTGCCACTTCTCGTCGACAACCAGCGGCAGCAGATCCGGCTCCGGGAAGTAACGGTAATCGTGCGCCTGCTCTTTTGAACGCATGCTGTATGTCTTGCCCTCTGACGAGTTGTAGAGCCGAGTCTCCTGCTTAACCCTGCCGCCGCCCTCAACCACCTCAACCTGTCGGTCGATTTCATAGACCATGGCGTCGCGGATGTAGCGGAACGAATTGACATTCTTAACTTCCGCCTTGGTACCGAACTCCTTCTGTCCTTTTGGCTTCACGCTGACGTTGGCGTCGCAACGGAGAGACCCTTCTTCCATGTTGCAATCGCTGACACCGGTGTAAAGAATGATTTCTTTTAACCGGGTCAGGTATTCGTAAGCCTCGTCCGGCGATGCGATATCCGGTTCACTGACAATTTCGATCAGAGGTACTCCGCTGCGGTTGAGGTCTATCGCGGTCTTTTCGCCAGCATCTGGAAATCCTTCATGCAAGCTCTTGCCGGCGTCTTCTTCGAGGTGAACCCGGGTGATGCCGATCTTCTTCGGTCCGCTGGCTGTCTTGATCTCGATGAATCCATGCTCGGCCAGAGGCTTGTCGAACTGCGAGATCTGGTATCCCTTGGGCAAGTCGGGATAAAAATAATTCTTGCGGGCAAAAATCGAGGTTTCGTTAATACGGCAATTCAACGCCATGGCGGCCAGCACGGCAAACTCCACTGCTTTGCGATTTAAAACCGGCAGCGCACCCGGGAGCCCGAGGCACACCGGGCACACGTTCGTATTCGGCCCATCACCAAAGCGGGTGGAGCAGGAACAGAAAATTTTGGTCGCGGTCAGAAGCTGGACGTGTACTTCGAGTCCACTGACCGGCTCGTACTTGGTGCGGGCGTGGGGCGCTGTGTCAGGCAGGGTGGCCATAGCCAATTATAGGACAAGAGAGTTTTAACCACGGAATCACGGAGAACGAAAGAGAGAGAGAGAGAGAGAGAGAGAGACAAAGCCAAGAAAATATTGGGATTCTCCTCGTGTGTCTGTGTCTCCGTGGTAGAAGGCCTTCTCGAGGAGAATCAACTCTATATTCACCGCATTGTATGCGGAGACTACTTATTAGTGAGCAATCCCACCCGCTCAATTCCAGCCTCCCGAGCCATGGCGATTACTTGGGCGACCGGCTCGAAATCGACTTCGTTATCCCCTTTTACGAAGGCCACTTTCTCCGCACGCATCTTGAAGATGTCGTGCAGGCGCGGTTCCAATTGCTCTGCGGAAACCGCCTCCTGATTGATCTTGTACACTGCCGTGTGCTTGTCCGCTGACCACGCCACCTGAATCACAACCGTCCGCTCCGCTGGCGGTTGCGGCGTGTTTTCTTTCGGTGGCTGGGGAATCTGTGCGTCAACGCCGGTTTTCACCATTGACTGGTTTACGACCATGAAGATGATGATGAGCACCAGCAGCACATCAATCATCGGAGTGACATTCATCTCCGGTCGGGACGGACCACCGCCTGCTGTTGAGAACGCCATTGGGACTGCTCCTCTCAAGCACGCGTGTCTGAAAGGATTGGACACCCGACCGACGACTTAAGTTCCGGATGTGGCGCGGGCGCTTTGCTCGCGAAATGCCGGAAGCGAAAACCACATCCTGCGCCTATTCGGAATTACGAAGTGCTGGGATTGAACTCCGGCGGTAGCGGTGGTGGTTCGGACGGTGGTGGAGGCGGCTGAGGTGGAGTCTCAGGCATGAATGAAACCTGCGGAACCGGCGGCGCAGGATGCAAGAGAGCATCCAGCGGCCGGTAACGTGATGCAAAAAAGTGGATGGAGTAAGCCGGAAAGAACACAATCACCGGAACCGAAATCAGCGCCAGCGCATACAAAATAATTAAAATCAAAAACGCCCCGGCGATAACCGCGAGGGTGATGGTGTAAGCATTCCAGGTCAAGCCCGCTGTCTTGCCGGTGATTACCGCAATCACGCCGATGCCTCCAAGCGGGATCGCGACCAACAAAATTACGATGAACGAGACGATGCCAAGCACCATGGCGGCGCCCAGCGCCATCAGAATCTTCATTCCGAGGTACGCTGCATAATTTCCTTTATCAGCCTTCATTCCTACCCATAAGCGCCGCCACCCTTCGAAAGCGCCGATATCCTCCAGCGCCATCTGGGGAACCACAAAGTCTTTGGTCAGCACCGCCACGATCAGCGTGGAAATCAGGAACGCGAAGAAAATGAAGAACAGAACAATCCCGCCAAGAACCAGGGGCACAATGTGCTGATGGGGATTTTTCAGCCAGCCCAGGGCAAATGCGATGGCAGCAGGGATGCCCACGAGAATGGTCATCCCGCCGATCATTACTGCAAACAATAGCAACTGCCATCCCATAAAACGAAAACCCGGTCGTTGCCGGCCGTTCCAGCTTTGGCGAACCCGGCACTCTTTGGCCACCACGGCATCGAACAGCACAAAACGCATCACGCTGTTGGCGTAGATCAGCAGAAACCAAAAGATCACGCCTAGCACAACCAGGAGGCCGATTAATCCCGCGTAAAGCATTGGATTGGAATTCGCCAGCGGACCGGTCGCAAACCTTTGCCCACCGCCGTGGAGATTCGGGACCTGAAAGTTACATCCACCACCAGAACTCACCTCTCCCGCGAGCAGGCCCACAAAGGCCAGCCGCAGCCATTGTCCGGCGCGGAACGGCTGGAACAGTTGCTGCTTGGTGTGATGAAAGGCGGGACTGATGGCATCTACTGCGGAAATCGGCAAGCGCGCACCTCGCGGCAAGGGCCGGAACGGAGCAAGTTACAAGGAAGCGGGACGGAGGTCAAATCAAAAAGTACGCAGGACGAACAGCCCCGTCCGCCAGGCTGCGGTAGGGACTACGCCTACGAATCTCACCGAAGCCGAGAGCTCTTACGTCTACTGACGGACAACATCTCTGTCCCACACCGGTTTACTCGTAACGCAGGGCCTCCACCGGGTCCAGCCTCGAAGCCCGCATCGCCGGCACCATCCCACTTAACACGCCTACAACGATGAGCACCAGTGTCGAAAGCATGACCGTAAACATCGAAATCTTAAGATGGATATCGGCCTTGCCGGAGTCGTCCTCAAACAGCGGCCCCATCAGCGGCAGTGTACCCACGGCAGCCGCGATCACGTAGGAAATCAAGACTCCAATCGCTCCACCGAGCAGCATGATCAGCAAAGTTTCGGCCAGAAATTGGAGTTTAATGTGAAGTTTTTTGGCGCCCAGCGCACGACGCAATCCAATTTCGCGGATACGCTCGTCCACCGAGACCAGCATGATGTTCATGACGCCTACGCCGCCGATACCGAGTGTAAGTGTGCCGATGAAGGTCAGCAGAACTTGCAATCCAATCGTGAGCGCGTCAATCACAGGACGAAACTCGTCCCGTCCAAACATCTGAAATGCTTTTGGATCGGTGGGCGAGAAGTTCTGTCGGGTAGCCACCGCCGCCAATACCTGTGCCATGGCCCGTTTCTCGAATTGGGGAGCGATTGGTTCAAAGACCATGACCGCGGCATAGCGCGTATTCCACAAATCGCCGGCGGCGGAATATGGAATCCATGCAGACTCGTCATCGCTGGAAAAATAATTGCTGAGCTGAATCTTGCGCTCCATGACACCGATCACGGTGAAGCGAACACCCGCCACTACCACCGTCTCGCCGACTGCCGGACGACCGCTGAAAAGTTGCTCCTTAAGCCGCCCGCCAAGGAAGATCACCCGCCGCCGTTCAATTTGGTCGCTGGAACTGATCCAGCGCCCCTCAGACGGGACTTCGTTGCGCATCTCGCCATATTCAGGACAAACTCCGCGAATCGCAGCTGTCCCCACCATTCGGTCGCCGTAGCTGATGCCCGGCCGGTGTACGGTCTCGAGGCAAACATGCTTCACCAGAGGGGCCGTCTGCTTGACCATATCGAGGTCGGCCTGCTCCAGGACTACCTTCTTACCGGCACGTTGCCCGCCCGGTTGCTCGCTGGTCTGCTGTGGCCACGCAATGACCGCCCCTTTACCGAAGGCGTCGAAGCCATTGACCAGGATCGCTCGGAAGCTGCTGCCGTAGGCAATGAGCAATGTCACGGTGGCGATGCCCCAGACAATGCCCAGCATGGTGAGCAGGCTGCGCGTGTAGTTGCGCTTCAGCGCTACCCAAGCTTCGAGAATGATCTCAATCAACAAGGCCCTTAGCCTCCGGCCTCAAACCGCAAAGCTTCAATCGGATCGATCGACGCGGCTTTTCTAGCGGGATAAAGCGAGGCAAGTATGGCAATGGTTCCTAGCAGCACTGTAGCAACCATGCCACTCTTCCATGTCGGCACCAGTCCCGCAAAGAAATCAGGCATGGGCAGCAGATTGACCAGCGCGCAGATACCGTAGGCCACGCCGAGTCCCAGCCCTCCGCTGACGCCGGCGATCAGCAGAGCCTCAAAGAAAAATTGCTTCAAAATAGTCTTCGCGGGCGCACCCAGAGCTTTACGCACTCCAATTTCTCGAGTGCGCTCACGCACGGCGACCATCATCACGTTCATCACACCCAACCCGCCGAGGAACAACGTAACAATTCCGACCGCGCCGAGAAAATACTTCATCCCATCGGTCATCTGCCGGAAAGCTTTGGCTTCCTGGACCGTGTCCCATATAGGACAAGCTTCCTTGTCAGTGGGATCAAAGTGGTGTAAACGACCTAAGGATCTGCGAATCTCCGTCTTGCAGGCTTCATGCTGCTCTACCGATTTGGGAGTCACCAAAAACTGATCGAAATTGGTGGCCGATCCCGGAGGCTTGTTAGGAAAATCGCGACGCATCGCCGAGTAGGGGACAAAAATTTTATTCACATCCCAGCCGTCATAGCTGGAGTCCTGCTTCTTCTTGGCCATCACGCCGATCACCCGATACGGCATCTCGTTCAAATAAATGTTTTCGCCGACTGCGTTCCGTCCCGGAAACAGCTGCTTGACTGCATCACTGCCCACAAACGCCACCCGGCGACCTTGCGCTTGATCCTCCCAGCTGTAGAACCGTCCCTGTCCCACCGGTAGGCTGCGGATATCGCCGAACGGTGGAAAGGAACCGGTCACGGTGAAAGCGGCATTGTTGAAATTGCTGTGAATCCGGACCGTGTCCTGCTCCAACTCCGGAATAGCATACTCGCAGTCGGGAGACTCCGCCTGGACGACGGGGACATCTTCCTCATCCCAGGTCACGCTCTTTCCCGCTCGCGCGCCCCCTACCTGCATACTGGTCCGCCCGTGAAAGACGATCAGGATGTCTTTGCCTAAATTCCTTGCCTGCTCCTCCTGGCCTTTGCGCAACCCTTCTCCAGCCGCCACCATGAGAACAATGGACACAATTCCCCACGCAATTCCAAACATGGTCAGAAAGGTACGCAGTTTGTGCGACCAGAGTGTGCGGAAAACGTCGCCGATAAGATCGCGGAGGAGCATTGCGGTATTGGACGGGTCAGCGCGGTGGATGTAACGCGTCCCCACTTAGAGATACGCAGATGAGGGCAAGTTTGTTCGCGAAATCGATCAGGCCAACCCCAACAAACCAAAAGACAACCAGGACGAAAAGATTCGCCCTTCGGTGTATCTTAGTTTCCTTGGTGGTTAACGCTTCGGCAGACGGTAGGAACTGCAACGGCGTCAGTCAGCCATGGCCCCAGGGCACCCAAGGCAGCCTGGCATTGCAGCCGGTGACGCTCTTTGCGGTCGCGGATCCTTGTTTCAAGCGCGGGCAGCAGATCGAATGTGATGTTGGCGGGTTGGAATGTCTTGGCAGAGGCGTGGGTGACGTAGTGAACTAGCGACCCAAATGCGCTGGCACGTGGAGGCGCAACCGGCGCCCTACCTTCCACCAGCGCAGAGGCATGCAGGCCGGCCATCAGGCCGGTGGCAATCGACTCAACATATCCTTCGACTCCACAAATTTGTCCCGCAAACAATATGTTGGGATGTTGTTTCATCTGCAGCCTTTCATCCAATAGCGATGGTGAGCGAATATAGGTGTTGCGATGAATTTGCCCGAAGCGCAGGAAGCGGGCATTCTCGAGGCCAGGGATCAACCGCAGCACCCGAGCCTGATCGCCGAACTTGATGTGGTTTTGAAATCCCACCAGGTTGTAAGAGTCGGCCCGCAGATTTTCCTGCCGCAGTTGCACGACTGCGAAAGGAGTCTTGCCGGTTTTCGGATCCCGTAATCCTACCGGCTTCATGGGGCCGAAGCGCAAAGTGTCGCGGCCACGCCGCGCAATCTCTTCGATCGGCAAGCAGCTTTCAAAGTAATTAAGCTTTTCCCATTCGCGCTGCTCCACTGCCTGCGCGGAAATCAATGCCTCATAGAAGCGGTCATACTCTTCCTTCGACATCGGGCAATTGATGTAGTCGGCGGTGCCTTTGTCATAGCGCGCCGCGAGATACACCTTGGCCATATCGATGGAATCGGCTTCCACGATAGGACTGATCGAATCATAAAACGAAAGGTGCTCTGCGCCGCTGAGACGCGCGATCTCCTTTGACAGCGCGTCCGACGTTAGCGGACCGGTTGCGACTATGGTGATCTCTTCTTCGCCAAGACCAGTCACTTCTTCCCGAAGTACCGTGATCAATTTCTCCTGCGAAATGGTTTCGGTCACTTTCGCCGCGAAAGCTGCGCGATCTACGGCTAAAGCGTGCCCAGCCGGAACTGCACACTGGTGGGCGATTTCAATCAGCAGGGATCCCGCCCGCCGCATTTCTTCTTTCAAAAGCCAGGGCGCAGTATTTTCGGACTCAGACTTCAGCGAGTTGGAGCAAACCAATTCCGCAAAGTCAGACGTCTGATGCGCTGGCGTATAGACGGCCGGTCGCATCTCGTAAAGCCGCACCGGAACACCACGCCGCGAACACTGCCAGGCTGCCTCCGATCCCGCCAGTCCAGCCCCCACGACTCGCACCGATTTCCTCACTTCGCACGTCCCGCGGCGCGAAGCAGCGGTTCTCCAGAGAGCGATACGGTTCTCCACTCATCCAGAAATTCGGCGTCCAGCTTCTTATAGAAGTCGATAGCGGGCTGGTTCCAGTCAAGCACCTGCCAGCGCATGGCGAAACAGCCCTCTCCTACCGCGATCGCGGCCACCCGCGCAAGCAACCTCGAACCAATATCCTTGCCGCGGAACTGCGATCGAACGAAAAGGTCTTCGAGAAACATGCCCGGTCCCGCAAAGGTGGAGTAGAAAGGAAAGAAGAACGCGTAGCCTGCAAGATCTCCATTCCATTCCGCGACCAACACTCGAAACCTGGGATTTACTCCAAACCCATCCCGCAGGAGAACGTCTTCCGAATTCTTTACTGTCAGCTTTTCAAACTCGGCCAACTCCCGGATCAGGCAAAGCAGCGAGGGAACATCATCGGCTTGAGCAGGACGAATCGAGAGCATGGCGGGATAGCGTCAGAAAAACGTCAGACAGATATTATATAGGTGGATTTTTAGACGGAGGATTCATGGCACGAGTTGTTCCCATCGAAGCCGATCAGGCTTCCCCTGAAGTTAAAGAAATCTACGAACAGAAGTTGAAGAGCAAGCCCGGCAACGTGCAAAAGCTGCTCGCTCACCGCCCCGAGATGTTGAAGAACTTCCTATCTTTTTACGCCAGCGTGGGACGCTCTCTTGACCGCAAGCTCTATGAGATGGTCTACATCCGGGTATCGATAATCAACGGATGCCGCTATTGCCTGCAGCATCATTTAGCGTCCTCGAAGAGAGCCGGACTGATACCAGACGACTGGGCTGCGCTCAAAGCCGGGAATTATAGCAACTTCAATCCCAAAGAACTCGAGGCGCTCACCTACACTGACAAACTGACCCGCGCTCCCCAGACGGTCGCAGACGATGATTTCTTGCGCCTGAAGAAACACTTCGGCGATCCCGAGATCGTCGACCTCCATCTACTCATAGGTCTGGCGAATCTGACGAACCGGGTGACCGATCCGCTGGGGGCAGAGCTCGAGATCCCTGAGGAGAAAATATGAAAATGGAGAGCTCAACCCGGGCGCCTAAGAGACGAATTGTTTCTCCGAAACGGGAAGATTGAAAAAAAGTAATCGGCCCGCGATCCCTCAAAGCCTGGCGGTGATATACCAGCAAGTCTCCCTGTCAACGGCTGGCCTCGCCCGTCTCATTAACTCTCGGGAAGGCCAATGTCGCGCTTCGTCTCGTTCTGGTTTTGCATTCCTATCTTTTCTGGTGTCTTATGCTGTCGGCGGAGCCTTTGTGCAACACGATAACTCTATTGGAATCAAAACCTTCCCTGCCCAATATCGATCTACGACCAATTTCCTGGATCCTGCCGATGCTTATGCCGCTCGCCAGTTGCAACTCGCGCTGAAGCCCATATTTTGAGGAGAAAATGCAGGCATTTGCTGCCAAAACCGCCTGGAATGGCCGCAAATCGCCACATATCGCTTGACTTAACGCACGAACCTTGCAATAACTAATCCCGTCCACATCGGACCAGTTTGGGGGTGTTTGTCAGTTGGCTGAAGTACGAATTCAAGAGGGTGAATCCCTCGAAAATGCCCTGCGCCGGTTCAAGCGCAAAGTGCAACAGGAAGACATCATTAAGGAGGTTAAGCGTCACTCCTTCTACCTGAAGCCGGGCGAAAAGAAGCGTGTCAAGGAAGCGTTGGCGCGCAAACGCAGCCGCAAGAAAGCTCGCAAAGAGCAGGACTAAGGAATCACAGGGCCGCCCCTGCCAGGTGGCGGCCTCTATATATCTTTACCGCCGGTTCGGCGGCGTTCGATTATCGGCATCGCATTTTTAGTTGTTGAAAGTAGTGACCATGTCTCTCAAAGCCATGGTGGGCCGAACCCAGGGTAGTACTTTTCAGGCGAAACATTGAGGGGGGTGTTTTGCACGACCCGTGCGCGGCTCGGGTTCTGTGAGAATTTCGATTCTCATGGGGCCGCGGGAGTGCGGCAGGGGATAGGCGAAGGGAGCACTCTCAATGGAGTTCCAGGACAAAGTTCTGAAGTGTATCGACTGTGGTGCCGACTTTGTTTTCACGGCTGGGGAACAGCTGTTTTTCTACGACAAGCAGTTCAAGAACGAGCCCAAGCGGTGTAAAGCATGCAA
>CAWGQZ010000039.1:0-43238 GCA_963824805.1 uncultured Acidobacteriaceae bacterium
GAGAACGTGTGGCCGACGATTGTCATCACCAGGTTCAATTGGCGGCCGTCGGTCGACGTCCATGCGAACAGATCGCCGATGTGGGCACCGCCGATCGGCAATCACCGTTGGCGTATCCAGGTGATCCGATGCCGATGAAATGCGCGTCGCGCCGATCGCGCCCACCGCAACGATGGCGGCGAACATCAGTCGATAATTGAGGAGTCGTGGAGCCGGAATCGTGCTACGCATCGCCGCTGCAACCTCTGTCGTTGAGAGGCTGCCACTAGACCCGATCGCGTCGCGCGTCGCTGTCGAAATCTTTAGTGATGTCGCGATCAAGCGAACATCATGCAGCGCCGCTGACCTTCCGACGGTGCGCGCGGATCTTCTATCCTCGGTGCTCCATGGCTGTATTGCTCAACCAAACGGCGCGTTGATTCGCATGAAGTCCATGGGAGCGACGAGCGCTCCCATGGAGCATGGGAATGACCGTTAGCCGCGGGGCGATTGGCGCAGCCGACCGCGCCGACCATGACCAACGCCATCAGGAGCAGCATCCACCCGCTGACGGGCGCAGCCACGGCACCTTGCGCGGTCCCGGCGGGACCCAACACCAACGCGGGCAGTGAGATCGCCCATCGGCGCCTGGCCATTCTGCTGCAGTGCCTGATCACGCTGGCTGAGGCCGGGAAGGGTCGGCAAGCCGAACACATGCGTGATCAGGCGCAGTACGGATCCCGTGTCGTATTGCGTGTGATCGACGAATCCTGCTTCGCGAACGGCGACAGATGATCGCGGGAATGCGCGTGCCCGGACCCCAGCGATCGCCCTTCGGCGGCGCGACGTGATCCCACCAGCCGCCGTTTTCGTCGTAGGTCACGACGACGACCATGTTGTGCCACTGCGGGCTCGCTTCCAGGTGCGCGATGACATCCGCGATATGCGCATCACCATCGTTGATGTCGGCGTACTCCGCTGTTCTTTATCTCCCAGGTGCTGCCATCAGTCCCGGTGAGCAGAAATTCCTTTGCACTCTCGCCCTTTGACAGGCAGCCGGTGACATCACGCACTTCCCCTTTATCCTTCGCTAATCCGAACGTAGAGAAACCAAGAACCATACACAAAAGCAGATTTAGTTTCATTTTTTCCTTTCAGAATGTTTGTCGGGGGTGAGATGAGTGAAACCAGTGAAGAGGCCGTACGTGGGCCGAATTTACCGGGTGAGGGTTAGGCCCAACTGTCTAAAAACGGGTGAAAACCGCCTTTGGAATCATGGTGTTGGCGTGCCGTTTTTGACTGCTGAGGGTTCTTCCATTCCGATCAGATGTAGTCGGGATTGGGCTTTCTGCCAAACCCGCAGTTGATACTAATCTCGGGAGTATCCAGCTAGATGATCACCGCGACGATAAGCAATAGGCCAAGCGTCTGCGACGCATTTACACGTTGGAGCAACGGACCCCGTGAATCCCTCATCACAGGCCCCAGCGGATCTTCCCACCGCGACGTGGAGGCCCTATGAGTATATGGACAATTTTGGCTGTCATATTAGTAATCGCTTGGATTGGCGGTTTCACCGTGTTTCATGTTGCCGGAGGATTGATACATCTCCTGCTCTTGTTAGCAGTCATCTCTGTGGTGCTCCATTTTGTATTGGGCACTCGTACCGCGTAAACGACCGACAATAGGAGGACGAATGGAGCGCTTACGAAGCCAAGCGCTACAAAGGCCGTGTGAAGGAAGGCAGCATCCTACTCGGTTCAGTTGACAGCTCAGACTGGACCAAGAAGGCGAAGGAGATTCTGGAACGCATAGGCGCGGACAACGTTTTTTCCACCGGCGAGGCAAGCGCGGATTTCTCCACGCCCGATAAGCCAATGCCACGAGCCGTCTAGCCCGTATCTATCTCGAAAGAGTCGCCCCCTCTCGGTGAGGGGGTCTCTCTTTGGATAGAGCCGCATAGATTCGGCGAATTGATTCTGCTGGTGCATAGACAATCTGAAATGACAAAACAACAGTCTCCGTATCACTCCGTACCAAGAAAAGTAGCGCTAAACAAGGCGCCTTCCGCATCTCACTTCGTAGAGGCATTTATGAAGCAGGCGCTCCTTATCTCCTTGGTAGTAACATTCTTGATGGGATGCGGTGCCGGTCACAGCGATCTCATGAGTATTACCGTCAGTCCACAGTCGGCTACTGCCACCAGCAGCCCCCAGGGTCAAGTGGGCTACAGTGCAATGGGAAACTTCCAAAACGGAAAGAGCCGGGAACTGTCGCAAGTGGATGGTCTTTCGTGGAAGACCTCGCCCACAGCCACAGGAGGCGTCGCTGCTACTATCGGCTCGACTGGGGAGGTTACCTGTTCTGCGCCAGGCACTGTCACCATCACTGCCAGCGCTCCTCAAAATCTGCAGTTCACTGTCAATAACGGAGTGCAGAACACGTCGGCCAAAGTCACGGGTACCGCAACGCTCATTTGTGAGTAGCGGTAGTCCTCGGGTCGTCTGCTTGATCTCAATCAGCGCAGTCTCAAGTTCCAGCACTCCGTGACACCCGACGCGCACCCGACCCCGTCTTTTCACCCTGCGCGCGCCACGGACGTTCTCCTATTAAAAACACCCCGGGGTAGTTCCGGCCCTCCCCTACCCCCTTTACCGGTGTCAGTTCTGGTGTCAGTTCGGTTTGGAAATTGGTGCGACGTGGTGCGTGGCAATGCTGTCCCGCAACCACCTGGGGCCCCGACTGGCGGGGGCTTTCAGCGCAATGCAGAATCATGCATTGTGGTGCAGAGGCTCGAAAAGGGATTTTGAGTCCGCTGCGTCTGCCAGTTCCGCCATCCCGGCGAAGATCTATGCTAAAGCTTTACTCTAATTTATATCAGTGTTCTTTGTCATCCTTGGGGCTTCCGAAGAGCGTTTAGTCCTCGGAATCCCGGCTACAATGACGTGCAACAATTTAACGACTTTGAGGTGATCTCATGTATTCGATGTCCCCTGATCTTGCGCAATTGAAATCAAAGATGAAGGCGGGTTGGATGGCCGGGGATTTTGGGCAGATTGCCAATTACTCAGCCAAGGCTGCCGAAGAATTTATTTCTCGAATCGATATAAAGCCCGGGGCACGCGTGCTCGATGTTGCTTGTGGGACAGGCAATACCGCGATTCCGGAAGCCCGGAAGGGCGCTTCGGTGACGGGTGCGGATATTGCCACGAACCTGCTGGAGCAAGCTCGAAAGAGAGCTTCTGCTGAGGGTTTGGAAATTCGTTTTGAAGAGGGAGATGCGGAAGACCTTCCCTACGAGGATGGTGAGTTCGATCTTGTCGTATCCATGTTCGGAGCAATGTTTGCGCCTCGTCCTGAGTGTGTGGCCGCGGAGCTCACGCGCGTCTGCAAGCCGGGAGGGCTGATAGCAATGGCGAACTGGACTCCCGATGGCTTTGTTGGAAAATCATTTCGAGTAACCGCGGAACTAGCGCCTCCGCCGCCGGGAATTCCCGCGCCCGTGCTCTGGGGCGATGAGCAAACCGTGCGCCAACGCTTTTCCAATGGAATTGCGAAGCTAACCACGACCGCGCAAAAGGCGCAGATGAGTTTTCCGTTTACTCCGAAAGAAGTGATTGCATTCTTTCGCGAATATTTCGGACCTACTGAAGCTTGCATTCTCGCGCCTGGATGCATCCGGCCAAGCCGAGTTTGCGCGCCGCCTGGAAGAGCTTTGGTCCTTGCACAATACGGCGACAGACGGCACGACCAGCGTTGAGGCTGAATATCTCGATGTACGTGCCACCCGTGCCTAGCCAACGAGTGAATCAAGCAACTGCAGCATTTTCATGGCGTAGAATAGCGCGCAAGCCGAGTTCTCGATTTCGGATCTCTTAGTCAAACCTGCGACAGGAAAGGGTTCTTTAAATGTCGAATGCGATCAAGAACGAGATTACCCGCAGGGGATTTCTGACCCGCGTCGGCGGTGGCGTTATTGCAGCAAATGTTTCCGGAGCCTTTCTGGGGCGCGCGGCGGCGCAGCTGAAGGTACCCGATCCTCCGGGCAAAAAGATGGGCTGGGCAGTGGTCGGGTTGGGCAGTCTCGCGATCAACCAGATCCTGCCCGCGTTCTCGAAGTGTGACAAGTCGAAAGTCGTCGCCTTGGTCAGCGGCCATCGCGACAAAGCCGACAAACTGGCGGCTCGTTACGACGTGAACCCGAAGAATATCTACAACTACGACAACTACGACTCGATCAAAGACAATCCCGAGGTTGACATCATTTACATCGTGCTGCCTAACAGCATGCACGCCGAATACACCGTCCGTGGACTACAGGCGGGGAAACATGTGCTCAGTGAAAAGCCGATGGCGATTAACCCGGGCGAGTGCCAGCAGATGATCGACGCCGGGAAGAAAGCCAACCGAAAACTAATGGTCGCTTATCGCTGCCAGTACGAGCCTTACAACCGGGAAATGATACGCATCGCGCGTTCGCAGGAATTCGGACCTACAAAAGTAATCGTTGCCGACGCTGGGTTTCCCATTGGCGACCCTACTCAGTGGCGGCTGAAGAAAGCGATGGCCGGGGGTGGGTCTTTGATGGATATCGGCATCTACGCTCTCCAGGCCTCGCGTTATCTCTCCGGCGAAGAGCCGACAGAATTGAATGCCGTCAGCTACACCACTCCGGGAGATGTACGCTTTAAGGAAGTAGAAGAAACTATCAACTTCCAACTGCGCTTTCCCAGCGGCGTGCTGGCGAATTGCACCTCCAGTTACGGTTACTTTCCTACCAGCCGCTTCCGCGTCATTGGAACCAAAGGGGAATTCGAATTGAATCCTGCCTCATGGTATGACGGATCAAAATTATTTGTTCATCACGACAACATTACAGAAGAGCGGGTACTACCGGTACGCGACCATTTTGCTCTCGAGGTGGACCACATGTCGCAATGCGTAATGGAAAACAAAGAGCCCCAGACTCCAGGGGAAGAAGGCCTGCGCGACATAAAAATCATCATGGCCATTTATGAGGCGGCGCGTTCGGGTAAGACGGTGAAGCTATAGCGGCTATGGGGCGTCTTAAACACAAAAGGCCAGCAGGGCTTTTTGCTCTGCTGGCTTTGTCCTCAAGCTTACTTTCTGGGCAAATCAGACCGCAGTGGTGTGAGGAACTTCCACGTCCGGAATATAAGCGACTGCAAAAGGTGTCAGTCAGTGATCCATGGTTTGAGGTCTATCGGATAGTCCCAAGCGTGTTCGCGATTTACGAGCCGCATCAGGCGGAGGAGACCATTGCATACCTAATCCTAGGCACCCGAAAAGCGTTGCTGTTCGATACCGGTATGGGGATCAGCGACATCCGTAAGGTCGTCAATGGATTGACCAAGCTACCCATCATTGTCCTCAACTCCCATACCCATGACGATCACGTCGGCGGCAACTGGCAGTTCGAAACTGTCTATGGCATGGATACGGAGTTTACCCGTGCCAATGCCAGAGGTTCGCGTGCCGATGCGCAAGCGGAGATTGCTCCTGGAATGATTTGCGGCCAACTACCCAAGGGCTTCGATGCAAGAGCCTATGAAACCAAGCCGTGGAAAATCGAACGTTTTTTGCACGATGGTGAGACCATTGACCTAGGTGGTCGCAGTCTTGAGGTATTGTCGACTCCGGGCCATACTCCCGATGCAATAACCCTGCTCGATCGTGCGAACGGGCTGCTTTTCACCGGAGACACCTACTATCCGGCGCCCATCTGGCTCTACCGGCCAGAGACTAACCTCGATGCTTATGTGTCATCTGTGAAGCGCCTTGCCGGACTCGCACCACGGCTTAGACTCGTGCTTGGGGCGCACAACGTTCCGGTGGCACCGCCATCAATTTTGCCTCAGCTGGTGACGGCAATTGAAGCAGTCCGGGCCGGGACGATTGTTGCAGAGCCGCAAGAGGGTGGCCGAGCGATCTACCGCGCAGGCAAAATTACGTTCCTGATGCCATTCCAGTCTTCGGGCAAAAACTAGTCAGCCCGGGTAATGGCCATTATGACCAAACTCAATCACCCCGCAATACGCTTCAAAGTTGAGGCAACTCATCCAGGCTCCAGCGACGCAAATAGCGTCCGATGGAACTGATCCGGGGGCGTTCCGCATCTTAAAGACCGGGCCCCTGATTTCGTTGCCGCCTGCAACTTCGGCCTGTCTCTTTGCCTAGTTTTCTAGGCGGCCGCGGCTATGCGCCGAATCAAATCCTGCTGCTCGCTTTTGCTCTCCGCTCCGATCGTAAACGCATCCAGTAGCCCGAGCGAAAGAGCATATTTGATAGCTTCGTCCTGACGGTCACGCAGGTCGCCTTGGCCGAGAATCTTCATGCCGATTAGACCCTTACCAGCCGCCCGCATTTCACGCATCACGCCGATCACGGTGTCGGGATCCGCATCCATGTGGGATCCGATGGGATTGATGCGAACCAAGTCAACTTCTACCCAAGGAGATTTCGCCGCGGCCCGCAGAGCCTCGATACTGTGGCATGAGCATCCATGGGCGCGGATGATTCCTTGTTCTTTCGCTTCGGAGAGCACATCCATCACGCCGCGGTAGCGGTCGGTCCAATCGGCTTCGGTCACGCAGTGCATCAGGCAGACGTCGAGATAATCGGTGCCCAATTCCTTCCGGAAGCGGTCAAGGTCAGCCCGAGCGCCTTGGGGATCGCGAGACCAAGTCTTGGTGAGCACAGTGACCTTATCGCGCGGGACGTGCTTGAGCGCTTCGGCGACGTGAGGATGACTTCCGTAGGAGTCGGCGGAATCGAAAAAGCGCAATCCCTGATCGTGGCCGTTGAGCAACAGCTCGGAGAGACCTTTCACACCGAGACTCGTCTGATGCGAGTGGTGGCCGCTGCCCACGGTTCCAGTTCCCATCGCCAGACGGCTGGTCGTGATTCCGGTCTTTCCCAGCGTCACCGTGTCGGAGGCGGCGAACTTTTGCGGCAGGGGAGGAAGCGCCATGAGTGGCGGCGTCGAGGGTGCCGGGTTCCCAGCCATGCCGCTCCCAGACCGTAAGCACTGCGCGTGATGAACTGTCTGCGATTCACGGAGACCTCCTTCAGTGATAGGCTCAACTTGTTGGACGGTATTTTCCGGTTCGAGGTTAGCTTGAACCCTCAATACCCTCGGCTTCGAGAAATTTTTCCACTTCCAGCGCCGCCATGCAACCGGAACCTGCGGCGGTAATCGCCTGGCGGTAGCGACGGTCCTGTACGTCACCGCAGGCAAATACGCCCGGCACCCGTGTGAACACATTTTTCGTGGTCTGGATATAGCCCTCATTATCGGTGTCGAGTTGCCCTTCGAACATGCGGGCATTCGGTATGTGCCCAATGCCGAGAAACATCGCGCTTGTCGGGAGCTCCCATACCCTGTCATTTGCAACATTTCGTAGCTTAAGACCCGTGACTTCTTTCTTGGCCGGGTCCAGTACATCTTCGACAATGGTATTGGGCAGGAACTCGATCTTGTCGTGCTTCTGGGCACGCTCCAACATGATCTTCGAAGCACGGAATTGATCGCGGCGATGGATCAGCGAAACTTTGGTGGCAAACCGCGTCAGAAATAATGCCTCTTCCATAGCCGAATCCCCGCCGCCGATTACTGCAATGTCTTTCCCGGAAAAGAAAAAACCGTCGCATGTCGCGCAGGATGAGACGCCATGTCCGATCAAAGCCTGCTCGCTGGGCAGTCCCAACCAGCGTGCCGAGGCACCGCTGGCGATGATCAGCGTCCGGGTGTGAATGGTTTCTTTCTCAACTTTGATTTCCAGAGGCCGTTTGCTCAGATCGGCGCTGACTACGTGTCCCAGTTGATATTGAGCCCCGAAACGGGAGGCCTGCTGGCGCATGTTCTCGATGAGCTCAGGACCTTGAATTCCGTTGGGAAAGCCGGGGAAATTTTCCACCAGCGTGGTTAGGGCCAACTGGCCTCCGGGTTCATGGCCTTCGAGGACCAGTGGCTTTAGGTTGGCGCGGGCGGTGTAGAGCGCGGCAGTATGTCCGGCGCATCCCGACCCGATAATGACTACATTGCGAATATTTTCCATAAAGATAGAGGTTTAGATTGTGGAATATCGATTTGGATGCAAGGGTATGAACTTCACTATTTCCTCTTGGGCGGCAATTTGCTGGCAGCTTTCGCGGCTTTGTGGCGTTCGCCAGTCACCGTAACTTTGGCTAATTCCTCTGGGACTACCTGCTGGGCTGCGAGCAGACGGCGATAATTTGAAATTACGCTGGATGCGCTCTGGAACAGCGGTTCATAGGCACTCTGGTCCGGTGCCGGGTTTCCTTCCGAAGCAGAGCATCGCGCCAGCACAATCGACGACTTGCCGAAACGTTCCAGCTTCACCCGCGCTACTGGCGTGTTGCTGGAAAGCATGGCTTCGGGGTCGGTCACCGAGGAGGCGCTGTCCTCGATCGTAAGCTGCAGCAGATCTTTCGGCTCCCGCACTCGGAACATCAGAGTTTCCACCATGTTGCGGGCGTCTTTGCTGAACGAATATTGGGCAGTGGAAAACAGGGCCTGCACCGAGAATTCATGCCGGATACGCACCCACGCGGCCGTGTCGCGGTCAGGTGCTACTTGAGTGTTCGGGGCGGGCTGAAGAAAGCCTGCGGGTTCGTCCAGACTTGTCTGTCCTCGGTCGACTTCAAAATCGGTTCCGAAAAGCGGCTGTTTGGGCACTTTTGCCAGCGCGGCCGCGATTTCCTTTTGGTCGTCGGCAGAAGGGGAGCAAACATTCAGCATGTTTACTTTGACTTTGGGCTGCTCAGGCGGCTGCTGCGCCCCTGCAGACAGGCTGACAAACAGGCAAGTAATCACGGCTGTGGAGTATCGGAGCACAGCGCATTTTATCAGTTGCATAACATTCAAATGGAGCCCATCTCTGCCTAGGGATGCTTCTGGTCAACGGGTCGAGGCTTAGAACCGGCTCATGCAACTGCCTCCTCCCCCGCCCGACTTGCCTCTATAATCGGTTTCGAATGGACGCGCCTTTTCGTTATTTGCGCCTACGCCTCAGGCAAGCTGGGTTGTTCCCCACCAGCCGATTAGCGCGTCTCGCTTGTTTGCTGCTGGGGATCGACATCCTGCTGTTCGGCTTGCAGGCAGTCTTAGGGGCTTTTCATTCCTCCTATGGGGACGGGCTGAGCCTTTGGATCGACCTGCTCAGCGTGGCCGCCACTGCGCTTCTTGTAATCCTTGCCTATCGATGGCTGAAGTTGAAGCTGCTCTGGAGGCTTCGCAACCGACTGATTGTCACTTATGTATTTATTGGCGTGATCCCGGCTTTGCTGCTGATCACTATGTCGTTCATCACCACCTACCTTTTTGCCGGCCAATTTGCAAATTTTGTGGTCGCTTCGGAATTGCGGGCACGGCTGCGGAGTCTGGAGTCGGTAAATGCCGCCGTTGGCAACGCACTCGGTGCACGCCTGCAGCGAGGGGAGACTCCCGAGGTTGATCTGCCCTCCGGCCCGGCGGAATGGGCTCCCCAGCGGATAGCAGTCTGGAAAGATGGAAAGCCAGTTTCGTTCGGCAAGAGCGAAAGTCAACCAGTTTCATTTTCGTTGCCTGGGTTTTTACAGACGCCGTTTACAGGAATTGTCCGCGATAAGGATCAACTCTACCTTCGGGCGGCCACCAGCTTTAAAGCCGGTTCGTCAACGGTCGTAGTGATTTCGAGCGATCCTTTGGACCGCACTCTCCTGGAAAAGCTGGCCTCCGATCTTGGCGAAGTTACCTTGTACGCCTCAGGACTCGAAAGCGGTTCTGAAGGTGCGCTACATCCAACTCTGATTGCGGGAGTAACTCCTCCCTCGGGCGGATGGATCGATCGCGTTATCACGTTCGGCGCGCCGCAGCCCGTTGTCGCTTGGGCCACTGGGGAAGAGACGCGCTCCGGCGCTCTCATCCGGGTTCAAACCCGGCCTTCCGCTTTGTATTCGCGGCTGTTTGTTTTTCCCGATTTTGCGCGCAGTGTGCGCTACCTTCTGTTTCTTGTTCTCATCGGCTTTGCCATTATCGAGATCCTAGCCCTATGGGTCGGTACTCATCTGACGCAAACGGTTACCGGTGCGGTGGCCCATCTCTATGACGCCACTCGCCACATTAATCGTGGCGACTTCGGTCACCGGGTGCCAGTCCGTTCTCAGGATCAGCTTTCGACCCTGGGCAACTCTTTCAATTCGATGGCGGAGTCGCTACAGAAGCTCATCGAAGAGCAAAAGCAGAAGCAGCGCCTGGAAAACGAACTAGTCATCGCCCAGGAAGTACAAGCCCAGCTTTTTCCCCGTCAGATCAGTCAGCTGCCGACGCTTGAGTTACATGGTTTTTGCCGTCCCGCCCGTACCGTTAGCGGCGACTATTACGACTTTCTGCCGATTGATTCCAACAAGCTTGTGCTGGCGGTTGGCGATGTCAGCGGAAAGGGAATTTCCGCCGCACTATTGATGGCCACCATCAATTCCGCGGTGCGTGCCTACACCCTGGAAGGGATGCCCATTCTTCGGGAAACCGTGGCGGCAGGCGTCACAAGGGGTTCAGGGGCAATGTGGCCCATGGGAATGCAAGGCGCCGAGGTCTCAACCGGCAGCCTGCTGGCTTTGCTGAACCATCAACTTTACATCAGCACGCCCCCGGAGAAATACGCGACGCTGTTCCTGGGCTTCTACGACGGACGCGATCGCAGCCTGACCTACTCAAATGGCGGGCACTTGCCGCCGATTATTCTGAGCCGGGATGGCGCGATTCGCCGCCTGGAACAAGGAGGGACCGTGGTCGGTCTGTTCGACCACATGAGCTACGAAGAGGGTTGCGTTGAACTTCAAGATGGCGAAATCTTCCTGGCCTATAGCGACGGAGTCACTGAACCGGAAAACGACTATGGTGAGTTCGGCGAGCAGAGGTTGATAGAGCTGGTGTGGGCGAATCGCGACCTGCCGCTTGCCCGAATCAGCGAACTAGTGACCGCCGCAGTCGATGATTGGATCGGCGCCAACGAACAACCCGACGACGTCACCATCGTGCTGGCGCGCGCCCGCTAACCTATTTCTTGATCGGCAAGACCGTGACCCGGGCAGTCACCTTCTGATCGGATTCCATTCCGCCTACGATAATCAGCTCCCGGCCTTTCACCACCAGCCCGCGATGATCCATCGTAGGTTTTGCGGTGTTTTCGTTGATGGTTTCCCACTTGCTGGTTTTGAGATTAAAGGCGAAGGTCACCGGCGAAGGCGCCGAAGGTTTTCCGTTGTAGCCCATTCCGTTGTAGTTGTAGGGATTGTCTGTACCGCCCGAGAAATAAATTTTGTCATCTTTCGGAGAGCCGCCCGCTGCGATGCGATACCGCGCAGCTCCCGGATGGTTGGGCAACTTGCTCCACTGAATTTTTGCTGGATCTTTGCGGTCGATCTTTCCCATCCAACACTCGTCGGACGCGACGAACTTGGGACTGCTTCCTGCCGGGTTCCGATAGGCGCCATCGACATATACGATGGTGTCGTTCAGCAGCGCGCCGGAGTGACCAAACACTGCAGCTCCGGAAACCGGAGTCGCGCTCGCCCATACATTCTTTTCGGCGTCGTACATCTGCACATCCTGCACGGTCTTGTCCTTCGACCAGCCACTGACCAGATAAATGAAGCGGTCGTGATACATACCGAGAACGAAATCATCGACCGGAACCGGAATATCCGCTCCGCGGAACCAGCGATCACTGAGCGGATCGTAGACGTTCACGTCAGGGAGGGTGATTTCTCCGCCCTGGCCATCGATGACGTAGCCACCGAACAGAAAGATGTGGTCGCGGCCACCGACGGCCCCCGCTGCCAGACGTCCCGCGGAGCCCGGCACCGAGCGCGCCTGCGCCCACTTTCCGCTCTCATTTACCACATAAGCGTCGTTTGAAACCGAATCCCATGTCTTCTTCGCGCCGATTCCCATGAACGAGTACAACAGCCATTCGCCACGGCTCTTTATTGTGGCCACCGCATTATTGGAAAGCGGGGCTGGAAGGGGATCGAACTCAGGTTCCTCCGCAGCCAGAACAGACGCGGCTAGGAAGGCCAGCAGAATAGGAAAGATGAAAATTTTGCGATTGACCATGCCGGCACTCAAAGTACCACGCCTATCAAAGAATGGAAAACTGGCTCGGGTAAGCGGAAGCCTCGGCACCAACAATTAGAACCATGTCTGACGCCGGTACTGCCGGTACCCATCACCAAATTTAGCTTCCAGCACCTGTGCTTCTTTGTGTGCTCTCCATGTCTGGACGACCAGCAGCACCGCTAAGAAGAGGAACAGGAGGGGCTTTTGGACTACCAGCAAGACTCCTAATACCATCATGCTGCTGAAGACATAGATGGGATTGCGAATCTTGGAGTAAAGTCCATGCGTCACCAACTTCCGCGCCTGGGGCGTCACTGAAAAAGATTTTCCCAACTGGAACCTGGCGGTGAAGAAAAAAACAATTCCGGTCACCAGTATGGCTAAGCCCGAATAGCGTGCAGAATTCCAGGGTCCTTTCCACAAGATCGAAAAGCACACCAGTCCTGCTGTGAGCGCCATTTGCGCCGCAAGAAATCCGTAAAAGTTGCTGTCGCTCATTCCACAAATCCTTGCCTGATGCTGTGTATGAAGTCGGTATAGGCGGGCATGCCACCGGCTTCGCGCATGTTTGTCGCGATCTGCCCGCGATGGTACGCCGAGTGCGTATACACGTGCATCAGGATATCTTCTACTGTGTTACTCCAGCTCTCACCGACGGTGTTTTTGTACAGAATAATTTGGCTAAGGCCGCTCTCAGGAAGCTTGGCGAAATATTCTCGCCAAAGATCGGAGACCTCCTTGACCTGCCGCTCGCATTCATCCAAGGTAAAATTCGGCCACACCGGGAGGCTCTGGGTTTGTTGGTGGATTCGCTCCCACCACAGCCTTTCCGCGGAGAGAACGTGCGCCAGCAATTCTCTGGAACGCGTAGGGGCCAAAGGCAATACGCGAAGGACTTCGCGGTTTGCCCACTGGTCGTAGGAAAACAGCCGCTCAAAGTGTTCGATTGCGCTCATGCCAGGGATGAGGCAACTTTAAGGGGAAAGAGCAGGAAACTGCAACTGCTCAAACGAAAACCCCCACAGCGGGACACTGCAGGGGCGATCCGTGTTCGGCCCGTTAAAGTCAGGCTCTTACATCGATGGAAGGAGAGGAAGTGGATGACTCGGTTTCTCGCGCCGGCTCCTGTGCCTGGGCCTGAACCGGCCCCGTTGCTCTTGTACCCTTGCTGACATCTTGATTGGTTGGCGCCGTGCGAGGCGGTAGGCGAAATTGGGTTAGCCTTATAATTTTCTTTCGCAGCCCTTCAAAGTGATCTAACGGCAAATGGAGGGCGAAACTTTATCCTGAACCCAATTAGAATTGGTTCATGCTCGGCTCGCCATTTAGCTGGCCGCTTTAAGCTCCTGAAAGTGCTACGCTGGAAGAAAATGAAGGTCTTCTGGGTTCTGCCCGCTCTATTAGTCTCGTCCACGCTTTTAGCGCAAACTCCAGGCAGGAATACTCGTCCCAACGTGTTCTTGATCACCATCGACACACTGCGTGCCGACCATGTGGGTTGCTACGGCTACCAGCAGATCCAGACTCCGGCACTGGACGCCTTGGCGAAGGACGGCACGCGCTTTACTCATGCATTCACGCCAAGCCCCATTACCAACAGCTCGCACACCTCGATTATGACCGCGCTTCTCCCAAGCCACCATGGCGTCACCGATTTCGCCGTGCCTCTGGACGCCAACCATACAACTTTGGCGGAGCTGCTTCAGGACAACGGGTATCGCACCGCAGCTTTCATCGGCGCAGTCATCCTTGATAGCAAGACGCTGGCGCCGGGCCTCGATCATGGGTTCGATTTTTACGACAATTTTCCTGAGCACCCTGCGAGCAAATCACGCTTTGGACGACTGGAACGCCGCGCCATGGACGTGACTCAGCACGCTGAGAATTGGCTCACAGTCCATCCCGCGGGCCCACATTTTGTCTGGCTGCACCTTTATGATCCCCACGACCCCTACGAGCCACCGTCGCCGTTTGCGGAAACCTACAAAGATCGTCCTTACGATGGCGAGATTGCCTATGCCGATTCTGCGTTGGGGCACTTCATCGGTTACCTGAAACGGCGAGGATGGTACCAGAATTCCATTGTCATCGTCGTCGGCGACCACGGCGAGGGTCTGGGAGAACACCACGAAAATACCCACGGAATATTTCTCTACGATTCGACCACCCATGTTCCGCTGGTCGTCAAATTGCCCGCCCCAAGCGTGTCTACAAAAGTTGTGGAGGCGCAGGTGCGCACAACGGACATTCTGCCCACCGTTCTCGACCAGCTCAAGATCACGCCACCGAAGAACCTTGATGGTGAGTCACTCAAAAGCTGCCTCGCCGGCACCGAAACCAAGGGCTGGACAGCATTTGGGGAGACGGACTATCCGTTGCGCTTCGGCTGGTCGCCCTTGCGTTCGGTCCGCGATGAGGGATTCAAATTCATCGAAGCGCCGAGACCTGAGCTTTATGATCTTCACGCCGACGCCGGCGAGTTGCAGAATACTTATCAGCCCGATAACAAACAGGTCGCCGAGATGCGCGGCATGCTTTCCGACCTGCGGCCGCCGGATCGGGCACAACCGGCAGCAGAAGTTAGCCAGAACGCGGCGAGTGGGCTAAAGGGACTGGGCTACACGGCATCCGCCGCAGGCACAGGGCAGACATCGCTGCCTGATCCTAAAGACAAAATTGAAGAGCAAAATCTCCTGCACACCGCGATGATGGCTGCCGACGATAACCGCATTTCAGAAGCGCGCGATGCTCTGGAAAAAGTATTGCAGAGAGATGCGAAGTCCTCGACAGCACTACGCCAGATTGGAGAGCTGGAATTGAATGCGGCAAACTACGCGAAAGCCGCTGACTATCTGACCCGCGCCCGCCAGCTCTGGCCGGATGACGCAACGGTCTCACTCAATCAGGGGAAAGCTTTACAGAAGACCGGGGACCTGGCCGGTGCTCGCGACGCGCTTGAGGCCAGTTTGAAACAACTACCGGCTCAATTGCCCGCGCGGCTGTTGCTGGGAGATGTGTATCTGGCATTAAGCGACGCGAAAGCCGCAGAAGATCAATTCGAGGCCTCGCTCCTATTGCAACCAAACAGCCTAGAAGGGCAGATCGGAATCGCGAAGGCGCAGATTCAGGAAGGGAAGTTCTCGGACGCTTTACAGCAGTTGCAACCGCTATCGAAGTCCCAGCCCAGCAATGCCGACGTTTTTGATCTGATGGCTCAATGCTATCGGGGATTAGGCAAGTCCGAAGAAGCTACGCACGCCGCAAGTCGAGCAAAGCTTCTGCAGAAGAAGCCATAAGCATTCCTGCCAGCTTTAGATTCGAAGCGTGGCTTTATTGCGGGACCCCGCGCTCGCGAGATTGTGACTTTTTCCAGTCTCCCCAAAACTCATCCCGGCGAAGCCGAAGGAACTCGTGCTCCCAAACAGCCGAGAGAGAACGTTTGACGACTATTGAGGTCGTCCGAAAAACGTGGATGATCCCTCGGCTTCGCCCGGGATGACAGGGAAATCTATTATGGAGTTGGCTGTAGCAAATCCGAGCAAATCTGTATTACTGAAAACTCTACGTACCCTTAACGATCGCTTCCACCTGCCGCAGATGATTCAAATCATGCCCGGCGTACATGCTGACAATATGCGTCACAGTTTCCTTGCCGCGTTCCTGGTGAGTGCCGTAGTTATCCCACAGCTTTTCCGGTATCGACTCCAGCAGCGCTAAATTGCTGGCGCGCAGCACGCGAAAAGTTTCCAGCGACGCCCGCGCGTCCCGCTGCTGGTAGTTGAACGTATCCGCCCACGCATTCTGATCGAAAGACTGGATGGTGGCGCCATTTTGGCCCATGACCAGGCGTAGCCTCCAAGCGGCGACCACTTCTGCATCCGCCAGGTGGGCCAGAATTTCCGCAATCGACCACTTGTCGGTGCCCGGTCGACGCGTGAACTTCTGTTGGTCCAAACCTTGGAGCAATTTTGTCAGTTTTTCCGCCGTCGTCTTCTGCACCTGTACCGGCTCCTTACCTTCCACTAAACCGAGCATGCGTTGAATGTACTGCTGTGGAGTTTCCTGCATGAGAAATACCTTCCGAGGGAGTTGGTTCGTCTAAGTCTTGCACCCGCGAGTCAGGAGTGCCAACCAAAAAATTATGTTCTTACTGATTCAGCCGCTCCAGATGATGGAACCGGTCGGTCGCGATAAACATAAGCACTGAGAGAGTTCCGTTGTAGGCCATGTGCATCACCACGCCCGCAGCCACCGATTTGCTGACAACCCGGGTGATGGTGAGCGTCAGCCCTACTATAAAGATCACCAACACCGGCCCCCAGGCCCGTCCCAGCTGCGGAGCATGAATGAGACTGAAGGCCAGTGCTGTAACGAAGACGGAGATTCCTATCCCGATTCTCCGTGCCAGCACCGGATACAGAAACCCGCGGAAGAAAAGTTCTTCCATCAAGGGAGCTAGTGTAGTGCCGAAAATGGCCAAAACCCAGGCCTGGCGGGTGGTCTGAAAGAATCTGTCCATCGGCAACTCCTTGGGCATCGGAAGCCAATGGGCGACTGCCTGCAGGCACAGGGAAAGAGCGACTCCGCCCAACAAATATGGAAACAAGTTCGACGGCCAGTTCCACCGCACCGAACGCCAGAAAGGAAGCCCGCGCCGTGTGACCAGGAAAATCATGAATAGCAGGATTGCCCCGTAACCGAGCAACTGCGCTGCAATGGTGACCAGCGGATATTGCGCCACATCCACTGTCGGAGCCCACGGATATAGAAATTTGTGAGCAGCAAAAGTAGTAGCGAGCAGCAGCGCAAAGATCGACATTACGGCGAAGATGGCGATCAGAAGCACATCCCATCCCGTCCAGGGTGGATCTTCATCTCGTGGTGGCTCGGCAGGGATCAGTGATGGAGGCGACGCCAGCGGGTCAAATTCAAACTGCGGATTGGACGGCGATGACAAGATAAAAACCCATTAGAAATCTACACGAAAAGATGTGGGACGGGCACGCATGCCTGCCATGTAGGGGCAAAACGCAACTCGTGGGAAGATCATTTTCGTTTCCCCGCGGACAAGAGTGTGTGCCCTACGTCATCCTGCCAGAACCCTGTGATTGCCGTTGAAATAATGAGCCAAGGCTTGTCCGGTATAGGACTTCTTGCTGCGCGACGTTTGCTCCGGCGTCCCCTGGGCCATAATGCGACCGCCTTCTTCGCCACCCTCGGGCCCGAGATCAATGATCCAGTCCGCGTTGCGGATGACATCAAGGTTATGCTCGATGATGACGATTGTGTTTCCCAAGTCGGCCAGGCGGTGCAGGACGTCTAGCAATTTTCTGACGTCATCAAAGTGCAGCCCGGTGGTGGGCTCGTCCAGCAAGTACAGAGTCTTGCCGGTCTGGCGCTTGCTCAACTCGCGCGCCAGCTTGATGCGTTGCGCCTCGCCGCCGGAAAGGGTTACCGCCGACTGGCCCAAATGGATATATCCCAGTCCCACATCGACGAGCGTCTGCAGCTTCTGCCGGACTTGGGGGATATTCTCCAGCACCGGCAGTGCGTCCGCCACCGGAGTTTCCAGCAGGTCGGCAATGGAGTATCCGTTGTACTTAACCGCCAGAGTCTCCTGGTTGTAGCGCCGCCCGCCGCAAACCTCGCACAGCACGTAGACATCTGGCAGAAAATTCATCTCGATCCGACGCTGCCCCTCGCCCTGGCAGGCCTCGCACCGCCCGCCAGCTACGTTGAAGGAAAACCGCCCTGGCTTATATCCGCGTTCACGGGATTCCGGCAGCATGGCATACAGGTCCCGCATCTGCGTGAATACTCCGGTGTAAGTCGCAGGATTCGACCGGGGCGTGCGCCCGATCGGCGACTGGTCGATGCGAATCACCTTATCCAGAAACTCGGTCCCGGAGATGGCCTTGTGCTTACCAGGTTCTTCGCGCGACCGGTAGAGCTTTTTCGCCAACGAACGGTAAAGAATGTCATTCACCAGCGTCGACTTGCCGGAACCAGAGACGCCCGTCACCACGGTGATCACACCCAGAGGAAAGGAGACGTCGACGTTCTTCAGGTTGTTTTCTTTTGCTCCGAGCACTGCAATAGCAGCGCCGTTTTTCGACCGGCGGTCAGACCGCATCTCAATCTGGGTTCGACCTGATATGTACGCACCAGTGAGCGAAGCCGGGGAATCGATGATCTGCTTCGGGGTGCCTTGGGCAACCAGTTCGCCCCCGTGACGGCCCGCACCCGGGCCGAGATCAATCACATAGTCAGCGCGCCGGATCGTTTCTTCGTCGTGCTCGACAACCAATACCGTATTTCCAAGGTCACGCAACTCTTCCAGCGACTTCAACAGGCGCTCGTTATCGCGATGATGCAGCCCGATGGAGGGTTCGTCCAAGACGTATAGGACTCCGCGCAGTTTAGATCCGATCTGGGTCGCAAGCCGGATGCGCTGTCCCTCCCCACCGGAGAGCGTTGCCGCTGAGCGATCGAGCGAGATGTATCCCAATCCAACCTGATTCAGAAACTGCAGGCGCTCGACAATCTCGTGGACGACTCGGCTGGCGATGACGGCCTCTCGGGCGGTCAATTTGATCTTCTTCGCCGCCTCCCATGCTCGTGAAACCGGGAGCGCGGTGAAATCGGCGATCGACATGCTGTTCACCCTTACGGCCAGGCTTTCGGGACGCAATCGTTTGCCGCGACAGGCAGGGCACTCCGTCGCCGACATGTAATCCATCAACCAGTCGCGGTAGGTCTCTGACGTGGAGTCATCTTGTGCCTGCTTAAGATAACCGAGAATTCCCAGAAAGCCGGTCTTGCCCCCTTTGCCTCCATCCCCATAAAGCACCAGGTTTTGGACCTTCTCCGGAAACTTGTCGAAGGGAGTGGTGAGGTCAAAGCGGTTTACGGCGGCCGTGATTTCCAACTGGCGGATCAGATTTCTGGAAGCTGACCCCGGGCCGAGGCCTCCGTCAAGCAATGGCTTCGACCAATCGGTGATGACCTTGCCCGGATCGAAGTCATATTTGCTACCCAATCCATGGCATTCAGGACAGGCTCCGTAGGTACTGTTGAAAGAAAACGAACGCGGCTCGAGCTGCGGAACATCAATGCCGCAATCGGGACAGGCCAGGCGCTCGGAAAACAACTGTTCCTCGCCACCCACCACGGCCACTTGGACTAACCCGCCCGCCAGCTTCATAGCCAGTCCGACAGAAAGTTCCAAACGATGCTCGATGCCTTGCTTCACCAGCAATCGATCCACCACGACCTCAATGGTGTGGTTCTTGCGTTTGTCGAGCGCAAGATCGTCCTCCAGGTTAACTATCTCGCCATCCACACGGGCACGGGTAAATCCGTGCTGGACCAGTTTCTCCGTTTCCTTCTTAAACTCGCCCTTGCGTCCCCGAACAATGGGCGCCAGGATCATTACCCGATCTTCCGGGGTCAGGGCCATGACCCTCTGCACAATCTGCTCGGCAGTCTGGCGAGCAATAGCCCGACCGCAGTCGGGGCAATGCGGAGACCCCACAGAAGCGAACAAGAGGCGAAGATAGTCGTAAATCTCTGTAATCGTCCCCACGGTTGACCGGGGGCTGCGGCTGGTCGTCTTCTGCTCGATCGAGATAGATGGACTCAGGCCATCAATGGAATCGACATCCGGACGCTCCATCTGGTCCAAAAACTGGCGCGCATAGGCCGAAAGTGTCTCCACGTACCGGCGCTGCCCCTCGGCGTAAATCGTGTCGAATGCTAGAGATGACTTACCTGAGCCACTGAGACCGGTTATCACCGTAAGCGTGTTCCGCGGGATCTCAACGTCAATATTCTTGAGGTTGTGCTGTCGCGCCCCACGCACTGAGATTTTCGTAATGGCCATTAAGTAGGGGGTGAAATGGTCCTTTGGTTATATGGACGGAACACCAGAAATCGCTGAAAGTGAGGTTGCGCACCTCTACTCCGTATCTTAGTTGCTATTAGAAACGACCGTCAACGAGAGTTAAAGTGCTGGTTGATGGTTCGGAGTTGCATCACCCACCGGATCTGGGCTGCAACCCGTGAAATGCGCAGAAGGTAGAACTTCGTCTTGAACAGCCTCTTGGTTGCAATGGTGTTGTCTCTAACGGTTTCGACGGCCACGGTGGCCGGAATTGCCGCCGCCTACGGCCTGATTACAGGCATCCTGCACGCTTTTGCTTATAGGCAATCGCGGAACTCCCATGCCCAGATAATGGTGGCTGAAAGTCACGCCAGCGGCGACTAATCTGACTCTCTACTCCTGAGGTTCTGGATTCTGCGGCGGCGGGGGGAACCCCTGCGGCGCAGACTGTGGAGGCTGCTGCTGCTGTTGTTGCTGCATTTGTTGCTGCCGCTGTAATTCCTGCAATAGTTGTTCTGGTGTCTTGATTCCCGGCCCATTTGAGGGCGATTCGTGTGGTTCGTTGGGGCCTTCCTGCGCCTGATCATCGGCTTGCGGCTGATCATCGGAGGCACTGCTGTCATCGGCGCCGGCATCTGAGTCGCCTCCGGAATCTGCCGCACCCCCGGTTACGACAGGCCCGTTGTTGGTTGGGGCCATGGGAGTGCGCCCGTTAAAGCCCGGTGGGGGGGCATTATTATTGGCTACCTCGCCGGATTCTCCACCTGACTTCGAGGTCACAATCACATGCTGCACGTCGTTGGGATCTTTCTCAGACCCTAGCATCACATAATTAAAATTGGATCCATTCAACAATGCAGCAAGCACATCACGGGACGGACCAGGTCCCAAATTGGCAACAACACGTTCGGTGGCATTGGGAGGTAGGTCAACGATCGCGCCAGACTGCTGATGCACAGCACGCAAAATGTCACCTAAGGTGGAGTTTTCCGCCACGATCGTCAAAATGCCGTTCTGGTATTGCACTCTTGGGGCAATTGCCGGCTTTTGCGCGAGCGTCAACGGAACTGGGCTTACGCCTGGGGGCACGATGGCGGGCGCAGGAGGTGCAACCGGCGCTGCTTTCGCTTTTGTCTTCTTTCGGGTTGGGTGCTTGGCGGGCGCGGTTTGCCCGAACAAGCTGATAGAAACAGCGAGAAAAAGGATTCCGAAAGAGAACCACCGGCGTAACGTCATGAGGAAAACCCCAGCTTCGGGCTGTGGAAAGTGGCTACCCGTGCCACTTCTCGGATTGTAGCACTTGGCGTAAGAAGGTCGCAGAAGATGGAACAATACCTGCCTATTGCCGCGGGGCGTAGTAGCCGTGACGCGCCCGCACTTGGAGGTCTTTTTTCAAGGAAGTGATCTCGATGGCGCGATATCGGCCGTCGGCATCGAAATCCGCGGGATGATAAGAAACGACGTACTGACTCCGCAATTCATCTTCAATGGATGAGAACGCACGAGTTACGTCTTTAATCTTGTAAGGAAAAAATGCCTTTCCCCCGGTCGCGTCGGCCAATTGCTGCAACGACTTATCACCCCGCAGGATTAACCCACTGTCATCGGTGGAGATAGCGTAGATGATTACTTCCGCCCTTTGAGCCATCTCGATGGCCTGTGCCTTGCTTACGTCGCTCTGATTGTCTTCTCCGTCACTTAACACGATGATGGCGCGGCGCTCCGGTTTTCCACCCGGATCTTTCACCAGTTTGTCGCGACAAGCCCGGTAAATGGCGTCGTACAGGGCAGTTCCACCGCCATTCTGAAGATTGTGTACACCCGTCTCCAGGAGGTGGACGTTGTCAGTGAAATCCTGCGAAACCCTGCCGTGGGTTGCGAAACCCATCACGAAGGCGCGGTCAAAATTGGCGCGTAGCGTATGCTGTAGAAAACTGACCGCGGCCTGCTGCTCAAATTCGAATCGGCTGTGAACCGATCCGCTGGTATCGATCAAGAGTCCCATCTCGATGGGAAGATCGGTTTCGCGGCGGAAATTTACAATCGATTGCGGCGGTTTATGATCGTCCAGAATTGCAAAGTCATTCTGGTTCAGGTTGCGCACGAACTTTCCGCGCTTATCGGTGGCGATAAACAGGACGTTGACCTCGTCAACCCGCTTTTTGATGGTCAGAATGGAGTCAGTAGGCTGATCAGCCACGGTTGGGGAATACGAGTTGCCCGCAGGAAGGTAGTTCGTCTGCGCCTGGAGGCCGGCCGAAGCGATACACACGCCCAGACCCAGACCCAGAAGGCGGTTTGTGTACTTCGTTCCCAGAGTGGCCAAAATTTTCACCTTCCAGCACTGCTAAACGCTTCCCTACTTCTTTAGATGCACGTAAGGGGCCGAAGGCCCCGGATTGACGGTCTTCTACCCTACCGACTGTAGGAGCCTCCAAAGAGCGTGCCAAGTTACAAAAGGAGCACGCGTTTGGTCATGGAAAGAATAGTGCACATCTGCGCAAATCGCCGGCACCGGAGATGGGTTAAAATTTCCCAAAGTTCAAGCGCTTCCTCGACTTTCTAACAAATTTATGCCGAAATCTCCCACGCGCTGCTCCTGGCCGCAAAATGATCTTTCCATTCGTTATCACGACGACGAATGGGGAGTTCCAAGCCACGACGACCGCCATCTCTTCGAATTTTTGATTCTTGAAGGAGCCCAGGCCGGTCTCAGTTGGGACACGATTCTTCAGAAACGAGAGAACTACCGTGCAGCTCTTGATGGTTTCGACCCGAAGATCATCTCGCGCTACGATCGGCGCAAGCAACAGAGGCTGCTGAAAAATCCCGGAATCGTGCGCAATCGACTCAAGATCGCCTCGACCGTACAAAATGCGCGGGTGTTCCTGGAAATACAAAAGGAGTTTGGTTCATTTGATCGCTACATCTGGCAATTTGTGGGCGGAAAACCCATCGTCAACAAGTGGCGATCGGGAGAGCGAATTCCAGCTTCGACTGCGCAATCCGACGCCATGAGTAAGGATTTGAAGAAGCGCGGCTTCAATTTCGTGGGATCAACCATCTGTTATGCCTTCATGCAGGCGGTGGGAATGGTGAATGATCACGCCGCGGATTGCTTCCGTTATCGGCAGGTGGGGGAAAAAGCACCTGCCCCAAAAAAGCCATGAGAACAATTAAGCACTTTTGGGAGGGCAATGGACCGCGCTGGCATTAATGACTATGCGTATGCAGGTGTTCGTCGACTGGGATCACGCATCCATGCGCGACTTCGCAAATCGTGTGTTCAAACTGAATAGTCGTGTGGACAATCCGAAACCGCTCGTGCAGGCACGCTCTCACGTCTTGCAGAATCCGTTCGCTTACTGACGGCGGGATATCCGCGATCGCTACATGCGCCGAGAGCGCATGAGACTCTGATCCGATACTCCACACATGTAAATCATGAACATCGTTGACACCTGGGATCGTGCGCATAGCGGCTTCGACGCGCTTTAACTCCAGCCCACGAGGGGTCCCCTCTAAAAGAATATTCAGAGTCTCTTTCCCGATGCCCAGCGCGGACCAAAGGATCAGTATGCCGATGACCAAGGATAGGGCTGAGTCGATCCAATACTGCCCGGTCACCAGAATCACCCAGCCGCCAACGATAACTGCCGCAGTCGAAAGCGTGTCACCGATTTCGTGCAGCAGAACGCTGCGCATGTTGACGTCGCCGCCCGAACGATAGAGCAAGAGAGCGATCAGTCCGTTCATGACCACGCCCACAGCGGCTACTTTCATCATCACATCGGCGTGTACCGCCACCGGGTTCATGATACGAATGAAGGCGTCGTAGAAAATGAATGCTGATACCGCCACCAGAGAGACGGCATTGACCAGAGCTGCCAGCACCCCGGCGCGGTGCCAGCCAAAGGTCTTAGTGGCGCTGGGAGGCCGGGACTGAAGATGGACCGCACCCAGCGAAAGCAATAAAGCAAAGAAATCCGAGAGGTTATGCCCAGCTTCAGAAATCAGGGCCAGCGAATGAGCCCGAATGCCCGCTACCACCAGCAGAACGATGTAAGCGGCGGTGACACCCAAGGAAATTCGCAGGACTCTCTGAGCTCCTGTGCCACCGTGAGAATGCACATGCATCGCTATTAAGTGTAGAAGCCCCACAATGCGAGTTCAAGTACGCACCGTAACCATGGTTGGCAGCATCTATACGGAACAAATAGACTGGAAATGGAGAGACTTATGGCCAAAGCTACTTTTGCAGCAGGCTGTTTTTGGGGAGTGGAAGCCACCTTTAGACAATTGCCCGGCGTAACCGGGACGCGGGTCGGCTATATCGGCGGTCACACCGTGAATCCAACCTATAAAGAAGTCTGCACCGATACCACGGGCCATGCCGAGGGGGTGGAAGTCGATTACGATCCTTCCAGGATTTCTTATCAGCAGCTTCTGGACGTTTTCTGGGAGAATCACGACCCCACGCAGCTCAACCGCCAGGGACCGGATTTTGGCAAACAATACCGATCGGCGATCTTCTTTCACACGCCAGAGCAGGAGGCCGAGGCTCGCCAATCAAAGGAAAAGCTGGTGAAATCGGGGCGCTTCAGCAAACAGATTCATACCCAAATCGTGCCCGCAGAGACCTTTTTCGAGGCCGAGGATTATCACCAGCAGTATCTGGAAAAGCGGGGTCTGGCAACCTGCCACATTAAGTAGGACTTCGGTTTTCACCAACACTCGATGGGTGAGGGTGCGTGGCCGTCAGCTGTACGCCGGCAAGCGACGAGCACAGAGGGCGCAGATTTCACAGCGAAGAAGATTTGAGGAAGGTGAGAGGGCTGGCATTCGCCAGCCCTCCGTTTTCTTTAGCGTTGTCGTGCCGAGGCAGCCGGAGCTGCCGGTTCCGCATGAGGAATTGCTTTCAGATATTCATAAACTGCACGTAAATCGTGGTCGCTCATTTTTCCATAAACTGGCCAGGGCATGACCTGTAACAAGGGAGAGATCTCTAGATGCTCCTTATCTAGATCGATTCCGGTGTGCATGACCGTCTTGAATTGTTTGAAGGTCAATTCTGCCGGCAGCCCATTGTCCAGGTCAGGCGTGATGTTTCGAGATACAAACGGTCCGAACATCATTCCGCCCGCGAGATAGTGCTCCGCATTGATCTTTTCGGGCTGGCCCAGGTGAGGATCACCTCCATCGGCATAAGGAGGGTTGGTATGACAATCGTTGCAACCACCTTGGGCATTGACGATGTAGCTGCCCAGGCCAACCAGGTCGCGATTTTTCCGGTTGAAATGTAAAGGAACAGGAGAGATTTTGAATCCAGTGTTTATTCTGTGGCGCTCGGTCTCGTTGTTGTGCGATGGATGATCTTCTGCAAACAATACTCTGCAGCTAAAAAGTAGGAGCAACGCGGCTCCCACGGGTAAGACAATTCGGTTCATCGTGCGTCTCCTGGAAGGTGTTTGAATCGAGAACCGAGAGTAGTGTCGGAAGCACTACAAGGCCTCGGTATCCGGAAATTTTAGTCAGCACGGCGGCAAAGTCAATATTTGCGTGCTCAATAAATTTCCAGGCTGATTGACTTAGGCGGCTGTCAACAGGATCGGCGACCAATCGTCAGCAGGACGAACCTGCCCACTCCCGGGTGAACAGATCTTCTCATGGGTGCAAAAACATCCCAAGGTGATGTTCGCCGGCAAATCGTGTCCACCCCAGCGGCTGAGCGTGGATCGCAATTTAGCATGCGGCTATGGGAATCTATTTAGAACACTTAGCCGAATTTTGATGTCCTTGGCCCACTCGGGATTCCGGTAAAGTAAAGGACAATACGGACCAGTGCTTCCTGGTCCACACCCATAAAGAGGAACGGAAATTTATGGAGAGTCCAAGCGGGACACCTTCTACAAAATTGGTTTTAGGTGGTGCATCGGCTGCAATTTTCGCCGGTATCGCCGCTTTGGTATTGGTTCCCGCGACAGTTCGCAGCATCATGTCGTCGCAATTTCTACCTCATGTTTATTGCTATCTATACGACAAGCAATTGATCGCGTTGCACATGAGTGCGGATGCGCTGATCTGGCTTTCCTATGTGGCCATCGCCCTCACCCTGACCTATATGGTCCGGCGCGCTCGCCGGGAGATTCCCTTCAGCTGGCTGTTTCTGGCATTCGGAACATTCATCATCGCCTGCGGCTTTACTCATTTCATGGAAATCGTGGTTCTCTGGAAGCCATTGTATTGGCTGGCCGGTGACGTCAAGCTTGTGACCGCCCTGGCTTCCGTGATTACTGCAATTGCACTTCCATCGGTGGTTCCCCAAATTCTCGCCATGGTGAAGTCGGCACATGTTTCGGAAGACCGCCGAATTCGCCTGGCGAGCGCCAACGAGGATTTGCAGCACCTGTCCGCAAACCTGCTAAATGCGCAGGATGGAGAAAGAAGACGCATTGCCCGCGAACTGCACGATGGCATCGGTCAATATCTCGCAGCGATCAAGATGTCATTCGATGTCGCCATCTCCGAAGACCCGAGGCTGGACGGCAATCGCGGCCCTTTGCAGGATTGTCGCCAGCTCCTGGAGCGGTGTACCCGGGAGGTTCGAACCATGTCTCACCTGCTGCATCCTCCCCTATTGGAGGAAATGGGCCTGGCGTCAGCGGTGCCGTGGTATGTCGAGGGGTTTACGGAAAGGAGCGGCATAGGAGTGGATCTCGAGATGCCGAGCGAATTCAGTCGTCTCTCACAGCCGGTCGAAATGGTATTATTTCGCGTCGTCCAAGAGAGCCTGACCAACGTTCATCGCCACTCGGGCAGTAAGTCGGCGACGATCCGTCTTCGGTTGCATTCTGAGGATGTCGAACTCATGATTCAGGACCAAGGTAAGGGGCTAGGTGACCTTGGGGCAGACCCGGCGAAGACTGGGGTTGGAATTGCCGGCATGCGGGAACGAGTTCGAGAACTTGGCGGCAAATTTGAGATTGACTCCGGCTCTCAGGGCACCAGCGTAACCGTCACTCTACCGCTACAGAAAAGGAATGTGGAATGTCATTGAGAATCTTGGTTGTGGATGACCATGATGTAGTGAGGCAGGGCGTCCGCCTTATTTTGCGGCGGAATCCGGATTGGGAAATTTGCGGTGAAGCGGAAAATGGCATTGAAGCAGTGGAGAAAGCCCGGCAACTGAACCCGGATCTCATCATTCTTGACGTCAGCATGCCGGGAAAAGATGGCCTCGAGGTTGCGACTGAACTTCATGCGGGTGGTTTCGCCAGCAAGGTGCTGGTGCTTACCATGCATGAGTCCAAAGAATTGGCTACGGCCGTCAAACGGGTCGGCGCCAAAGGATATGTCATAAAATCGCACGCGGCACGAGACCTGATGAAGGCGATCGAGACGATCATCGATGGCGGAGATTTCTTTACGCTAGATCCGATATATGCAAAGTTATCAGCGGGGCCTGAAGCTAATGGGCTTATTACCGAATCATGAGTCCAAGAAGAAGCCTTCGTTTCGGATCATTTTCGCACCCTCCTTCGCCTAAAACTCTGTCTTAAACAAGACAATCTTCGCCTCCAGGATTTTCCGCCAGCGCGTGACCTACTGAGCTAGCGGCGCATCCAAGCGATGTCCAAATCTCCGGAGGCTCAAAATGGCTGAAAATTCAAAGAAATGCTCGCATCTTCCTTGCGTGTGTGTGCCTCCCCCGGGTGAAAAATACTGTAGCCAGCTTTGCGAGGATGCTGGATCGGGCGAAGCGGAAATCGCCTGCGCCTGCGGCCACCCGTCCTGCAGCAAATAAGAACCCATCGCTTTCTTACTTTCGTTACTGGCCCCATCCATGAAATTCCCCTGCTTTGCTAAGGAGGGGAACTTCTGCAAAGCCTTGCCAGTGGCCCAACTCCACAGATAAAGCTCGAATTTCCCGCTTCCCGGCTACAGTGAATACTGTAGTGCTATGCATCCGGATAAATGGTAACAACGGTCAAGCCAACATCTTTCGTCGCGGCCCCCGGATCCCCCGGTCCGAGTTTAGGATGACGTAAGGGCATCGACTCGCTGGCTGCGTGAGCCGCACCCTCTCAAGTCGGCAAGGGAGAAATCAGGATGGGACGGAAACAAACCACTTCTACGTCTACGCCAGTGCTGGAACCGAGTGGCAACGGTCACTCCGGGGCCACGGTTCAGTCAGCTGATCTTGGCGTCATTCTTACCAGTCTGCAAAGTATGCGGGACGGAGACTTTTCGGTGCGTCTGCCGGGATCGTGGACCGGCCTAAGCGGAAAAATCGCCGACACCTTCAACGCAATCGTTTCCGCAAACCAACAGATGGCGCGGGAGCTGAAGCGGGTCGGTCAAGTGGTGGGTAAGGAAGGGAAGACTCGCGAGCGCACCCGCTTTCACGAATCGAGGGGTGCTTGGGGCGAGATGGAAGTATCAGTCAATACTCTCGTCGAGGATCTGCTCCGTCCCACCGCGGAAATGACGCGCGCCATCGCTGCCGTGGCTCAAGGCAATCTGACCCAGACGGTTCGACTGGATGTGGATGGACGTCCGCTCCAAGGCGAGTTCCTGCGCTCCGCCAATATCGTAAACACGATGATTCAGCAGTTAGGCGTTTTCACCGCGGAAGTTACACGCGTGGCTCGCGAAGTCGGCACAGACGGAAAACTGGGCGGTCAAGCGCAGGTACCCGGTGTGGCCGGAACCTGGAAGGATCTCACTGATTCGGTCAACTCCATGGCTAGCAACCTCACCGGCCAGGTCCGCAACATCGCGGAGGTCGCCACCGCCGTCGCCAGCGGCGACCTTTCCCGCAAAATCACCGTCGACGTTCGCGGCGAAATCCTTCAGCTCAAAGAAGCTATCAACACCATGGTCGATCAGCTTCGTTCGTTTGCTTCGGAAGTTACGCGGGTGGCCCGCGAAGTTGGTACGGACGGAAAGCTGGGCGGCCAGGCAGTCGTGCCCGGTGTGGCCGGAACCTGGAAGGATCTCACCGACTCTGTAAATGCCATGGCCGGAAACCTCACGGCCCAGGTCCGAAACATCGCTGAAGTTACGACCGCGGTGGCCCGCGGCGATTTGTCCCGCAAGATTACGGTCGACGTGAAAGGCGAAATCCTCGAATTGAAAGACACCATCAACACCATGGTGGATCAGCTTAACGCATTCGCCGGTGAAGTAACGCGTGTCGCCCGCGAAGTGGGAACCGAAGGAAAACTGGGCGGACAGGCGCAGGTGCCGGGTGTTGGGGGTACCTGGAAGGATCTCACCGATAACGTGAACTTCATGGCCAGCAACCTGACGGGCCAGGTACGTAACATCGCCGAAGTTGCCACTGCTATCGCAAACGGCGATCTCTCCCGCAAAATCACGGTCGACGTGCGCGGAGAAATCTTACAGCTCAAAGAAACGCTTAACACGATGGTCGACCAGCTCAACCGGTTCGCCGGCGAAGTGACACGCGTGGCCCGTGAAGTGGGATCGGAAGGACGTCTTGGCGGACAGGCCAACGTGCCGGGAGTTGCTGGTACGTGGAAAGATCTCACCGATTCGGTGAACTCGATGGCCGGAAACCTCACCGGCCAGGTCCGAAACATTGCCGAAGTTACAACGGCTGTGGCACGCGGCGACCTGTCGCGCAAAATCACCGTCGATGTCAAAGGCGAAATTCTCGAACTCAAAAATACGATCAACACGATGGTCGACCAGTTGAACGGATTCGCTGGCGAAGTAACGCGTGTGGCCCGCGAAGTGGGAACCGAAGGAAAACTGGGAGGCCAGGCGCAGGTGCCGGGAGTTGCCGGAACCTGGAAGGATCTCACCGACAACGTGAACTTCATGGCCGGCAACCTGACGGCACAGGTGAGAAACATTGCAGAAGTGGCAACGGCCGTCGCTCGCGGCGATCTGTCCCGCAAAATCACGGTCGACGTGAAAGGCGAAATTCTCGAACTGAAAGACACCATCAACACGATGGTGGACCAGTTGCGGTCGTTCGCTTCCGAAGTTACGCGCGTGGCCCGCGAAGTGGGAACCGACGGCAAACTGGGCGGGCAGGCGCAGGTCCCCGGCGTGGGTGGAACCTGGAAAGATTTGACCGACTCGGTTAACTCCATGGCCAGCAACCTCACCGGCCAGGTCAGAAATATCGCCGAAGTCGCAACCGCTATCGCCAGCGGCGATCTTTCCAAGAAAATCACGGTCAACGTCAGCGGAGAAATTCTGCTGTTGAAAGAAACCATCAACACGATGGTCGATCAGCTCAATGCGTTCGCTGGCGAAGTCACGCGCGTGGCTCGCGAAGTGGGATCGGAAGGCCGCCTCGGCGGTCAGGCCAACGTGCCCGGGGTCGCAGGTACGTGGAAGGATCTTACCGACTCGGTGAACTCGATGGCCGGCAACCTGACGGCGCAGGTTCGAAACATCGCCGAAGTCACGACCGCCGTGGCAAGCGGAGACTTATCCCGCAAGATCACGGTGGACGTAAAAGGCGAAATTCTCGAACTAAAGAACACCATCAACACCATGGTGGACCAGTTGAACGCGTTCGCCGGCGAAGTGACCCGCGTCGCCAGAGAAGTAGGAACCGACGGAAAACTTGGCGGTCAGGCCGAGGTTCCGGGAGTGGCAGGAACCTGGAAGGATTTGACTGACAACGTCAACTTCATGGCCAGCAACCTTACCGGCCAGGTCCGTAACATCGCCGAAGTCGCAACCGCTATCGCGAACGGCGATCTTTCCAAGAAGATCACGGTGGACGTTCGCGGTGAAATCCTGCAGCTCAAAGAAACCCTTAACACGATGGTCGAGCAGTTGCGATCGTTCGCGGCCGAAGTCACCCGCGTGGCCCGCGAAGTGGGTACCGAAGGCCGTCTGGGTGGACAGGCCAACGTTCCCGGTGTCGCCGGAACCTGGAAAGATTTGACCGATTCCGTCAATGCCATGGCCGGTAACCTTACCTCCCAGGTTCGAAACATCGCCGAAGTTACAACGGCTGTGGCACGCGGCGATCTCTCCCGGAAAATCACGGTCGATGTGAAAGGCGAAATTCTCGAACTGAAGAACACCATCAACACCATGGTTGATCAGTTGAATGCGTTTGCTGCCGAAGTCACGCGGGTGGCCCGCGAAGTCGGTACCGAAGGGAAACTCGGAGGCCAGGCGCAGGTGCCTGGAGTGGCCGGAACCTGGAAAGATTTGACCGATAACGTAAACGTGATGGCGGCCAACCTTACCGAGCAGGTCCGCGGAATTGTGAAAGTCGTGACCGCTGTAGCCAACGGTGTGCTGACCCAAAAGCTGACGGTGAACGCGAAGGGCGAAGTTGCGGCGCTCGCTGAAACGATTAACAACATGACCGATACACTCGCAACCTTTGCCGATCAGGTGACCACGGTTGCTCGCGAAGTCGGCGTGGAAGGCCGGTTAGGCGGCCAAGCCAACGTCCCGGGCGCGGCCGGAACATGGAAAGATCTGGTTGGCAACGTGAACTTGCTGGCCGACAATTTGACCCGCCAGGTGCGCGCCATCGCGGAAGTGGCAACCGCCGTCACCAAGGGCGACTTGACGCGATCGATTCAGGTCGAAGCCAGCGGTGAAGTTGCGGAACTGAAAGACAACATCAACACCATGATCAACAACCTCCGTCTCACCACGGAGCGCAATACCGAACAGGACTGGCTGAAGACCAACCTGGCGCGCTTTACCGGCATGTTGCAAGGTCAGCGCGATCTGAGCACGGTAGGAAGGAAGTTGCTGTCGGAACTGGCTCCGCTGGTGAATGCGCAACAGGGCGTTATTTATCAGATGGAAGCGGAAGAGTCGGCTGGCATGGTGCTGCTGTCAGCTTTCGCTGGTGACGGGCACGAAGGGCACTTGCGCAGCATCAAGATCGGAGAAGGCCTGGTCGGTCAATGTGCCTCGGAAAAACGGCGCATGTTAATCGGTGACTTGCCGCCAGATACAGTTCCTATCCGTTCTGGGTTGTTCGAAGCTGTACCTCGCAATGTCATCGTTCTGCCGATTTTGTTCGAAGATCGGGTGAAGGCCGTCATCGAACTGGCTTCTCTGAGTGTCTTCACTGCTTCGCACCTTGCTTTCCTGGAACAACTGACGGCAAGCATCGGAATCGTGCTGAACAGTATTGAAGCCACAATGCAGACGGAAGCATTGCTGAAGCAGTCGCAACAGCTCGCAGCCGAACTTCAGACCCAACAGAAGGAACTCCAGCAGACCAACGAACAGCTGGCACAGAAGGCGCAACAGCTGGCCGAGCAGAACGTGGAAGTCGAGCGCAAGAACCAGGAAATCGAGCAGGCCCGCCGCGCACTGGAAGAAAAGGCCAAAGAGTTGGCGCTGACTTCCAAGTACAAATCGGAGTTCCTGGCGAACATGTCGCACGAGTTGCGTACTCCGCTGAACTAGCATTCTGGTGCTCGGCCAGCAGCTCAGCGAAAACCCCGACGGCAACCTGACTCGCCAAGCAGGTAGAGTTTGCGCGCACGATTCACGGTGCGGGAACTGACTTGTTGAACCTCATCAGCGACATTCTCGATCTTTCAAAGATCGAATCGGGGACTGTTTCCGTTGAGGCGGAAGAGGTCTTCTTCGCCGGGTTGCTGGAGATGGTGGCAAGACCATTCCGCCATGAGGCGGAGAACCGGCGGCTTACTTTCGAGGTGCACAGTGATCCGCAAATCGGCCGCAGCCTGGTGACGGACTCCAAGCGTTTGCAGCAGGTCTTGAAGAACCTGTTGTCCAACGCATTCAAATTCACCGAACAAGGCGGTGTTCGTTTGTCGGTGTTTAATCGCAACCAATGGATGGAGTGAAGATCACCCGATCCTCGGTAAAGCCGCATCGGTTGTCGCCTTTGCGGTCGCGGACACCGGTATCGGAATTCCATTCGATAAGCAGCGCATCATATTCGAGGCGTTCCAACAGGCAGATGCCGGCACCAGCCGTAAGTACGGCGGAACGGGGTTGGGTCTGGCCATCAGCCGCGAATTGGCGAGCTTGCTGGGCGGCGAAATCCAGTTACGCAGTACGCCCGGGGAAGGCAGCGCCTTCACGCTCTACCTGCCTCAGACCTATGTTGGCCCATCCGTAACCAGTGTGAATGCGGGCAGGGATGTTTCTTCCTCCCAAGCACCGGCCTTTGCAGATTTCGCAGGTCGTGGTCTCTGAACATACTCTCGACCAGGTTCCAGACGACCGCCAGAATCTTCAGCCTGGCGATTCCGTCCTGTTGATCGTGGAAGACGATCCGCATTATGCAAGTGTCTTAGCGATCTGGCCCACGACAAGGGGTTCAAGATGCTGGTCGCAATGCGCGGTGCGGAAGCCCTGGCGTTGGCCCGGGAATTCCATCCCACGGCTGTTTCACTCGATGTTTTCCTGCCCGACATGCTGGGTTGGACAGTGCTCAATCATCTGAAACAGGACCCGACGACACGGCACATCCCAGTACAGATGCTCACGCTCGATGAGGACCGGCAACATGGACTCGCTCGCGGAGCGTTCGCGTTTGTCACCAAACCAACCTCGCCCGAAGCGCTGGAAGCGGCGCTGCAGCGCATTAAAGAATATTCCGCGCCGCGACGCAAGCGGTTGCTGGTCGTGGAAGATAATCCCGCCGAGCAATTGAGCATCAGGGAATTGCTTGGTTACGAAGACATCGATGTGATCGATGGCGTCCACCGGTAAGGAAGCACTCACCGCGGTCGCGGAAGAGAGTTTGATTGCGTAGTTCTGGATTTGCGGCTGCCGGACATGTCAGGGTTCGAAATTCTGGAACGGATGCGGGACGACGCCGACGGTCGGTGACTTGCCGGTGGTAGTGTTCACTGGGAAAGAGCTGTCGCCGGAAGAGGATGCGCGGTTGCACTCGCTGGCGCGCAGTGTTGTAGTAAAGGGAGTGGAGTCTCCGGAGCGATTGCTCGACGAGACCGCTCTGTTCCTGCATCGCGTGGTCGGCGAACTACCGGCGGAAAAGCACAGATGCTTGACCGCTTGCACCGTTCCGACGAAGCGCTGGTCGGAAAGAAGGTGCTGGTTGTCGATGATGACGTAAGCAATATTTTTGCGTTCAGCAGCGTACTCGAACGGCGAGGAATGACGGTACTGACGGCCGGCACCGGGCGGGAGGCGATCGCAACCCTGGAATCTACACCGGACATATCCATCGTTCTGATGGACATCATGATGCCGGAAATGGATGGTTATGAGACCATGCAGGTAATCCGGCAGAATCCTCTTTTCAGGCGGTTGCCGATCGTCGCCCTGACCGCCAAGGCGATGAAAGGTGACCGCGAGAAGTGCCTGGAAGCGGGAGCTTCGGAATATCTGGCAAAACCGGTAAATACCGAGCAGCTACTTTCGACTTTGAGGATGTGGCTGCATCGCTAGACTGGAAGGTTCCAAGGGCATGGAATCCGATGACACCAACAAGAGCAAGTCAACATCTTGATGGTCGATGATCAACCGGGCAAGCTGCTCAGCTATGAGGTCATGCTGGCGGAACTCGGCGAGAATCTAATCAAGGCCAATTCGGGCAGGCAGGCTCTTGAGCTCTTGTTGAAGCATGACATTGCGGTTGTCTTGCTCGACGTAAGCATGCCGGAACTCGACGGCTTCGAATTGGCCGACTTAATTCGGCAGCATCCCCGCTATCAAAAGACCGCCATCATCTTCATTTCCGCCATCCACCTGACCGATCTTGACCGCGTCAAAGGCTACCAGCGTGGCGCTGTTGACTATATTTCTGTACCTGTTGTTCCCGAGTTGTTACGGGCAAAGGTAAGCCTGTTCTCCGAATTGCATCGCAAAACCGCCCAGCTGGAAAGACTCAACCGCGAACTCGAGCAGCGCGTTGCGGAAAGAACAGAAGCGTTAGAGCAGCAAACCGAGAGCCTGCAACAGCTGAATTTCGAACTCAGCAAGAAGAACCAGGAACTCGACGCAATCGTCCACACCGCGCCGGACATTATCTTCAGCCGGCTGGCAAACGGCGAAGGTGATCATATAAGCCATCGCTTTTACGAGTACACCGGCGCGGACGCTAACGTGTCAAACGGATCAGGATGGGCCAACTATGTACACCCCGAGGATCACGAGGTTGGCACGGCGCTATGGATGACTTGCGTCGAATCAGGTCAAAATTACGAATCTGAATTCCGCATGCGTGGGCAGGATGGATCGTACCGCTGGTTCCGTGCCCGGGCGGTTCCTATCCGGGACCAGGACGGAAATATTGTCAAGTGGTATGGCACCTGCTCCGACATCCATGACAGTAAGGTGATCGAGCACTCCATGCGCGACAACGCCGCCCATTTAGAGAAGTTGGTGGAGGAGAGAACTACCGCGCTGAGAAGCCTTTCCGCCCGCCTGATGACGATGCAGGATGACGAAAGAAGGCGAATTGCCCGAGAACTTCACGATGGACTTGGCCAGGAACTTGCTGCCGCCAAGATCATGCTGGATTCCATTTCCTTACAGCCATCACTGGAGGCTAAGGATATGGCGGCCAATGACGCCAGCGAAATGATAGATCGCGCCATCAAGCAGACTCGGAGCATGTCTCATCTCTTGCATCCGCCGCTTCTGGATGAAGTGGGCCTGCTCTCCGCGGTGAATTGGTACGTCGAAGGCTTGAGTAAGCGTAGCGGAATTGTAACGACGTTAGATGTGCAACCGGCAAAGTTTCCGCGGCTTCCTTCCGACCTTGAAACCGCGATTTTCCGCATTATTCAGGAGGCCCTGACAAACGTCTTTCGCCACTCCAAAGCCGAGCATGCATGGGTTACGCTGCGTTGGGAGGATGATAACGTAATTCTGAAAATCAGAGATGATGGTCATGGCGCGGGACCGCAAGTGCTGGATTTGCGCCCCGGAAGCATTGGCGTAGGCATTGGTGGGATGAAGCAACGGATCCAGGAACTGAACGGGACTCTGCGATTGGAAAATGCTGATCCCGGAACATCAGTCGAAGTTCAAATACCATTCGTTAAGCAATTGCAGGCTACTAAATAAGCAAGTCCTAAGCGCGTTCGATATTTCCTCGCCGTTCTTTCTTTACCTTTGTCCTTGAAGTCAGCCTCCCAGGGCCGAAGTGAGGCATCAACGCAGACTAAAGATGGGCGGGAGATTTTTGATTACATGGACCAAGAGGAGTAGGGCAGTTGACCTGCCGGGTATTCTCGTGCCGGTTGTGCATCCTTGGAGGGACGATTTCACAAAGATTTAGGATGTCTTCTGCAGCACAAGAGATCGGTGCGCGTGCTTTTCAGCGTGAGAAGCTGACGAAAGCGGCTTTGGACCATTGAACCGTGCACCTTTGCGCATCCACAAATTGCCCAAGGCATTTGCCGCATCGTGGATAGCCCGCTTCTTGCTGGCATCGGAATTGCGCAGAAAAATCGGAGTGGATTTGGTGGTTTCCGCGCCCGGTTCAGCGGCCTCGATCCTCGACAGAGCCGCCACGTACATACGTTCTAGTTTCTGCGAGTTCACGCTGCCTCCTACTGAATCACCAAGATTAGACTCGATAAACGCTAGGCAGCCAATACCGCAACCAGCCGAGTTCGCAAGTGAAATACATGTAGAAGCAAAAAGCATCTCGGGTAGAAGGGACGTTTGGGATGAGATGAACAACGAAGCGAACTCGCGGCCTCGCATCTTTAGCAGGACTCAGGAAGGAATTTCTGTGGTGAGCGCGGATGGACTCGAACCATCGACCCATGTCTTAAAAGGACTTTCAAGCTATGTAGGTGAACAGGGACCCCGCTACAGAATCCGCTACAGTCGGAATACTTGAAAGCCCTGAACCTACTAAAGTCTCGACCGTATTCGCATCTTTCGGTCGCACTCCTAGACTTTCAGGGATGAGTTCTCCTGGAGGTTCTATGAAACTAGCACCCGCTTTCTTAATGGTATCCTTCTGGCGGTTTGCGCGTATGCCCAGACTGACCAGCCTGCGACACCACCCAGCAGTGCACCTGCCGCCGATCAAACTCCGTCTGCGAATCAAACGCAAACCGAACGCTCCCGCTCCCGCTCCCGCGCAGAGTTCAACCGACGCGACTCCTGACGTTAAGAGCACCACGATTCGCGGATGTTTGGAAGGAGGCACCGACCGAGGGTATACCCTCACGGACAACAATGGCACTCGCTACGCGTTAACTGGTACGAATGTCAATGCATTGATTTCACACGTCGGTGAAGAAGTGGACCTGGATGGAGAGCCCGCGCCTGGAAGCGATGTTTCAGGTACAGGGTCAGCGACCACAGGGTCAGCGACGGACAAGCCCGCAGCCGCGCCTAGCCAGACATTTAAGGTAAGCGACGTGCGAAAAGTAAGCGACAAGTGCGCGATGTAGTTCCGATGAGGAAGGGGCCGGGGTGATCCGGCCTTTTCACTCCTCAAACATCTGAACCTACCCGCCTAACAATTTCAGCCTGCCAGTGTATGTTCGTGAGCTGGGAACGTCAGCGCGAAAAGTAGCCGGTTTTTGTCCGAACCTTGAGGCCCTCCTGCTTGGGGCGAATCATGATCTTGCGGAAAGAATCGTCTTTGATAGCATTCGTCGGATAATAAGCCAGCTCGTAGGAGCTGCGAAGCTCCTCGCTAATTTGTTGAAAGTATTTGTGCGGGTCCACGAGTTCCGCGTCAAATGCCGTGCCGCCCGTTTCTTTCGCAAGCCGATCCATAACGTTGATCCCGTATTTATTACGCGCAGTGAGCTTGCCATGAGATTTTTCCGTATAGCGGATAGAGATCAACGTGACGTTCTCGCTTTGAGCACTTTCAATTGCCGTCATCATGTCGTGAGAGCTGGAGTTATCTTCGCCGTCGCTGAAAATCAGGAGCGCTCGACGTCCGTTCTCGTTAGCCAGTTTTTCCGTTACGGAATAGAAGATTGAATCGTAAAACGCTGTGCCGAGTTCACGCGATTCTTTCGGGCCGAGTTCCGGAAAACGCTTGTCATCGTGTTCAAAGCGGTTCAATCCATCCAGGATTTGAGCGCTCGATTGGGTAAAGTCGCTTACAAGACGAAGATGATTGCCGAAGCACAGCATGAAGGCACGGTCCTTTTGTCCGAGAACATCGTGAAGGAAAACCTCCAGATCGTGCTTGTGTTGCTTGGAGAAATGATCCTGACTGCTACTCGCATCGACAATTAATCCCAAAGTTAGCGGTACGTCGGAACTTCGCGAGAAGAAAGCAATCTTTTGAGGTAGCGCGTCCTCGAGAACGTCAAAATCGTCTTTGGTCAGGTTTTCGACCAGCGCACCACGGGAATCCCGCACTGAGAAGGACACGTTTACAAGATTGACCTTGACGCGAACTGGCTCTTGAGCACAACAGACGAGACCCAGTGCTAGGAGCATTGTGGGACGCATGGCGGTAGAGTAAGCAATGTAAAAAACGAGATTAAACTATTATTCAGGCTCTTGGATCGCCACAGACTAGATTTCCCCCCGAAAAACGGCACACCGATCTAAACGCGAGCTACAGAATCCGCTACGGGTAGCCTAGCAAAACACGATTTCTGCGTGGTGCTGTTCATCGACGGTTGCACGAACGATTAGAGCCTGGCTAAAAACTCCGTGATCTCCGGCGCATTCCAATCCACTGGGCCGATCAATTTACGCCGGATTACGCCAGAGCGGTCGATGATGTAGGTCTCCGGCCACCCGAATGTGCCGTATAAGGTGCTGCTCTTCTGGTCAGGATCGCGGATGGTGAGAAAGTTGACCCGATGTAGTTTGATGAAACGGTGATAAGCCTCCTCATCCGCGTCGATACTTACTGCCAGAACGAGCACACCCTTCTGTTTCATGCGATCCTGCATCTCGATCATAGAAGGAAGTTCTTCGACGCAGGGAGGACACCACGTTGCCCAAAAATTCAGCAATACCACCTGGCCACGGAACTGACTCAACGTAACGCGACGATCGCTGTCTTGCAGTGCGAAGTCCGGGGCAGTCTTCCCAATGTGGGAGGGACGAGAACCGCTGTAGCAGCCGGGCAGCAGGACAAATGCCAATAACACGGGAAAGAGAGACGGTCGCACTCGGCTATGATGCACCATTCCTCATCGAAAACGTCATGGGAGCCAACCCGCACTTGAGAGCGGCAATTCGGCACTCGGGTTGATAGTTGAGCCGGTCGCGTTCAGCCCAACCAGCCACAAACGGCAAGCCAAGCCACTGATTCCAAAGGCGCTTCTCACCCGTTTGTGGACAGTTGGGCCTAACTCTCATCCGGGTAGATTCCACCTCCATACGGCCTAATCCGTAGTTTTCCTCATCTCAAACTTGCACGAACCCGAAAGGAGATTTATGAAATTCAATCTGCTTTTGTGCGCGGTTCTTGGTTTTTGTACGTTCGGATTTGCCAAGGATAAAGGCGATGGACGGGATATCACCGGCTGCCTGATGAAAGGTGATAGCGCTGGGGAATTTCTGCTCAAGGGGACTGACGGCAGCACTTGGGAGGTGCGGAGCACGAAAGTCGGACTTGCTGAACATATGGGCCACACGGTAACTGCGACCGGCGTCGTATCGAACGCGAAATTGCACAACATGAAGGAAGACACGCAAGAAGCCGTCAAGGACAGCGGCATAACGGAAAAGAATAAAGAGCACGGGCACATGAAGATCACTGACCTCAAAATGGTCAGCGATTCCTGTAAGTAAGCGGTACAGCATGTACCTGATTCGAGGCTTTGGAGGGCATACTTCGAATCTCCACCTCCAAACGGACCTCAGGGGAAGAAATCTCTGAGGTCTTTCTGTTGAGATTGTTTAAAGGCAAAATAGGGCGTTAAATTCGCATTGCAAACAAAGGAATTAAGAGGGGATAAAAAGGTCTATTGCTCCAGGGTGCGTTATAGACGCAACCATCCCACGGGTCGGTTGAACCCCAGTCAAACCCAGACTTGGTTGATCCTGACATGTTCAGCGTAGGACAGAAGCTGGAACCATGGTGCGGTATACTGCGCGCGTGCGATCCCGTGCGTCTCGAACAACGGCGATGGTCGTGCTGCTGACCTGCCTCATTTGTCCGCTGCTTGAGGTGTTTGACAGCTGGGATAAAACGAAAAAAACGGGATACGATAAAGAGTACGCTCTCGTTCTTATCGCGTCATACGTGGGAGGCTCGTATTCATTTGCGCGACTCGTTTTCAAGCCCGATCTGGTGAGTCTTGCAAAGAAGTTCGTGTTCCGCCCGCAAATATCTTCGATGGTCAACCTGTGCAGTTCCACCTCAGACTTTTTTAATGGCACAGTCCCGCCTCTGCTTTCCCTTCGTATCTGAACCGAATCCATAGCCGATCCACTCGCCCGTGCCCCGCATTTGTGTGCAGGGCGGACGCACTATCCACGAATCGCAAGTAAGAAAGGGAGCTATGGAACCATCGATACCGGAGACACCACGAAACTGGCAACGGGAGTGTGAAGCAGCTGAACGCGAAACCGATCCTAAAAAACTTCGGGCGCTGTTGGAACACATCGAAGCTGCCATGTTTACTCGGCTTCAGGAATTGGGAACAACAGAATCCCAAGAACACGAGGCGATTGCGAAGGCCGCGAAGATTGTGCGCGGGTTGCAAGTGAAGAGATTGAATTTTCCAAAGGTGGAGACCGAGGTTTAAGCCGCTTTGACCAAACTCAGCGCTTTGTCCAACAGGTCTTCTACCGGCTTAGTTTTCGAGAATATGGCGGAAATCCCCGCTGATTCAACGTCCTGTCTGCGGACGAGGTCGCCGTACATGGTGTAAAGGATTATGCGCACTTCAGGCAGGATTTTCTTTAATGCTCGGGAGGCGGTTATCCCATCCATTCCCGGCATTGAGAGGTCTACGATTATGACGTGCGGTAGCAGTTCCTTTAATTTTTCAATGGCTTCGTGACCGCTGCCTGCTTCACCACAAACCTTCCAACCCGCCTCCTCGAACGCCCGCCGTAAATTTGTCCTGACTAGTACGCTGTCGTCAACGAGGAGGATGCAATTCCTATCCACATGACCTCTTATCTGGAAACTACCACCTTAAAGGAGTAAGAAAATCAAGCTAACGCCGTATTTGTCCGAGTAGAAACGCCTAGCCTGAGTTCTGCTAGGTAATGAATTACCGCACATTGGCGCTTGTCATGCGCTGTCGAGACATATGTCTGACGAAGGACATTAGGCCGACCATAAACGTTAACCGGGCGAATACTGGGCGAAGTCCGAAAGCTTACGTAGCCATATGTACTGCAAATTACATAGTTATCCTGATAGAAAAGCCGTTCTTTGGTCGTTAGCATCGGCCTGCTACTTAAGGCTGAAAGAGCCAAGTTTGTAGATCTGGTGCGATGAAAGCAAACTTGGCTCTTCGATTCTCCGGGGGGCGGGTAGATGGAAGAAGGTATACGTGACCTCTGTGGTGAGGTCACGAATGAAAAGGACGTTGGTAGAGCCGATGAGTTGCTTCGACAGTTACGGGAGCTGTTAGCAGTTCAGCAGGAAGAAGCGAGGTTGCGTATAGCAGCCCTAGCTAAGCACTACCTCGGTAGCGCAGATTCCTAGTCATTCACTCAAGTTGGTATTGAACCCGTGGTCGTGTCTGACTGCGAATGAAAGCTAAAGTTTCGGCTCGCATCCAAAAGCCGAAGCTTCTTGTGTCCTGGACTGCCATTTCCTGCAGCGTGCCACGTTCCGGCGCATTTGGTCAGGAAACGATAACCTCAATTCCCTAAGCGATACGACTCCAACTGTGGTCGTAATTGTCATCGCCTCTACCTCGCCTGAACAAACGCAGGATCAAGCGTTCCGTCAAACTAAGCCGCATCTTGGTCAGGAAGTTTCCGAACAGGCGGTCGTCTGCGCGCTTTGTTAAAGATCGTGAGCTTCGTCTTTAAACCCCGCATGAATTTCTTAATAAGCGGTTCCTCCGGCTCATAGCGCTTTTCGCAGAATGGCCCGGAGTCGCTGCACTTCGGGATCGCTAGAATCACACACCGTCGCCTTAGATGCCGCACCCATCAAGGTGTTGGCTGCATTTCGCTTCCGGCTGCGAGGTCGGCATCGGCGAAACGTTTCGGGAAGAAAGATGCCGAGTCTAATGGAAACCTTGTATTGAATGAAAATCTCCGGTTGATCTAATTTCAACGCGGAGGACGCGATGCACGATAAAAGCCAAACAGGTGTACCGGATCGAAGCAGAATTAACATCAACGAGGACTACGAGCGAGTGCACTGGGCGCGGACCCTTGAGGTCCCGGAAGATGAACTCAGGAACGCCGTGCAACAAGTGGGCACTTCTGTGGAAGCCGTCAGGAAGTATCTGGGACGACCAGCAGCTTAACGGCGCGGGACGTTCAGGATTGATACAGAGAGAGCCAGCTCTAAATACAAAATCTCCCCTATGGAACTGAAGGGTGCGAGGTCTTAGGCTAAGGATTGATCCGATTCTTACGGGGCGAATGGGCCGAGCCAGACGGGATGACGATTTCGTTATGGCTTGGGTTCGCCCTTCGACTCACCGCTCACTTCTTATTAATCCTCAGGCTCGTTTCGTAAAGAACCGAATGGCTACGATAATCACTATTACTACTACTGCGATTTCAACAATGTTCGTAATTGTCATCGCTTCCCCCTTGGGACCACGGGCGAATCGTACCTAAGAATCTTTGTAACCGCAACTCGTTCGTTACGACGCTAGAACCCATTAAATGCGAGGCGAATGTCAGGGTGGTACGAATACTGGAGTCTTCTTCGCTTGCCTCGGATTTATTCTTTGACCTGATAGAGGATCGTGCAATATGTGAACCACCAAGCTTCTTAATGGGATAGCAAGCCCAGTTGCATAAAACGCATTTGGGTGCAGTGCCTCTTGATCCTGACCTCGTCAGTATGTTCTTGGCTTGGTTTGTACAAGCCAACAGTTTAGCCCTGCTATCGTCGCCTTCCCAACTCTGTTTTATCCGTAACGGACATCCACAACTCCGATTTGTAAGAATCGTACTGTTCCTGCTCGGGGCCAGTATGCGAACTATCCTGCAAAACAACGCAACGAACTCCCACCCCGATTTCCGTTGCTCGGAATGTGGATGGACCTTCGCTCTTGGCCATCGCTCTCTCGTCCTCGACTATCTGGAGGAACGTGAGGCAATCGTAACTTCGATGCTCATCGTTGTTCGGATTTTCGGGAAGGTGCTAAGGCAAAGCCTAGTTTGACCGTC
>CAWGQZ010000040.1:0-24441 GCA_963824805.1 uncultured Acidobacteriaceae bacterium
GAGTCCGCTGGCCGACCACATAAGAAATGACACCGTAAATGCCGACGCTTGCCAGCAGCAGCGCCAGCGCGGCGAACACCGCCAACAGCATCATGGTGAAACGCTGCGAGGAGAGTGAATCGGCAATCAACTGCTCCATTGACTGCACCCCAAAGACCACTTGCTCGCTGCTCATCTCGCGGCTAACGCGACGAATGGAGTCGAGCAGTGCCGGGTTATCGCCCGCGGTGCGAATCATCACGCTGGACCCGGATGGAGTCATGCCGACGAATGCGTCCGGCATCTGTGGCGCTGACAGATAAATCTGCGCTCGCGGGGTTTGTACGTCATCCACATCCAGACCCCATTGCTTCACGTGCTCTACAACACCAACGATTTGCACCGGGCCTTCGAAGGTCTTCATTTGGAGGCCTCTGCCGACCGGGTCTTCGCCGGGAAAATACTTGTTGGCGAGAACGTCATCGATCACTGCAACCAGCGGCGCGTGTTGGTTGTCCTGTGAGGTCAGGAAACGCCCCTTTTGCAGCGGCGTTTCCATGGCCTTGAGATATTCGGGTCCAACGATGTAGTCAATCGCCCAGTTCATGTCCTGGTCGTTCGCAGGTTTGGGCTGGCCTTGCAACCAGAACAATTGCTCGTCGTCAGGGCCAATGGGGATGGCTCCCCAGGTTTGTGAAACCGCGGTAACACCGGGAATGGCCGCAAGTTTGCTATCAAGATCGCGAAAGGCGGCGCGAATGGCGGCGGGACTCGCCTTGGTCATCGAGGGCGGCAGCGAGATGCCGAAGTTCGTCAGATGACGTGGATTAAATCCGGGATCGACGCTCCACAGGCGGGTGAGGCTGCGAATCATCAGACCTGCGCCGATCAGCAGTACAAGCGCCATTGCCGTCTCGACGACGATGAAGATGTTCTGGGTGCGATGGCGAGCGCCGCTGGCGCCGCGTCCCCCTTCTTTCAATGCATCGTGCAGATGGGGACGTGAAATCTTCAGGGCGGGCGCGAGGCCAAAAAGAATTCCCGAGAAAAGAGAGGTTGCCAACGTGAACAACAACACGCGGAGGTCGATTGCGATTTCTTCCGCGCGTGGCAAGGCAGTGGGCAAAACTCCCAAGGCGGCGCGGGTTCCCAGGGCAGCCATGGTCAGCCCGAGCGCTCCGCCGGCAAGGCCCAGCATCACGCTTTCCGTCAACAACTGACGCACCACGCGCGCCTGGGTCGCGCCCAGGGACGCTCTGATAGCGAATTCGCGCGTCCGCCCGGTGGAGCGCGCCAGCAACAGGTTGGCAACATTGACGCAGGCGATCAGCAGCACAAAACCGACGCCGGCCAGCAGCACCATGAGGAATTGCGGAACATTCCCGAGGATGGCGTTCCGCAGGGGTGAGAGCTTGGCGCCGACACCCTGGTTTACCTCCGGGAAGGCAGCACTTAACCCGTGGGAAACAGAATCCATATTGGATTGTGCCTGTTGAAAGCTGATTCCCGGTTTCAGGCGGCCGAGACCGTGGATCCCCAGACCGGCGCCGCGCTGCTGAAGCAGCGGATTGCTCCATTGCCCAATGGGGACGAATACATCGCGTCGTTCCGGGAACGACGGAGCTGCAAAATGGAAGCTCGAGGGAACAATCCCGATTACGGTGTAGTCTCGGCCATCCAGGGTGATAGTTCTTCCAATAACCTCGCGGGAGGAACTGAATTTGCGCCGCCAAAGTCCAGCGCTGATCATCGCCAAGGGGGCTGCCCCTACCGTGTCCTCTCCTGCGGCGAACACACGGCCCGTGTCTGGATTCACGCCCAGTAGCGGGAAAAGGTCGGAAGAGACAAACTCACCGCTAACCTGTTCGGCCTCTCCGCTGCCGGTGAGACTGAAAGCATAGGCGCGGTAGATCGCCATCGCCGAGAAGGTCCGATTGTTCTTCTGCCAGTCGCGAAAATTAGGATAAGAAATGGAGCCGTACTCGAAATTCGGTTTGCTCTCGCTCAAGGTAACCAACCGTTCCGGTTCCGGGTAAGGCAACCGGTTGAGCAGCACGCCGTTAACGACCGAAAACAACGAGGTATTGGCCCCGATACCCAGAGCTAGCGTCAGGATCGTGACCACAGTAAACCCAGGGCTCTTTCGCAGTTGGCGAAAAGCGTAGCGGACATCGTAAAGAAAGGTCTCCATAGTTTTCACTCGTAGCGCAATGCCACCATCGGATCGACTTTAGAGGCCCGTTGTGCCGGCAGGTAACAGGCCATGAGCGCCGACAACAACAAGGTCACCGAAACCACGGCGAAAGCCACCACATCCACCGTGCCCACGCCGAAGAGCACGCTCTGCATGGCGCGGCCCACGAAGCAGGCGCCGATGAGGCCGATCGCTGAGCCAACCACAGCCAGTAGAATTCCTTCTTTCAGAACCAGCCCCACTACCTCGCTGCGATTCGCTCCCAGTGCCATCCGCAGTCCGATTTCGTGGGTGCGCTGCGCCACCGAAAAAGCCATGACGCCGTAAATGCCTACAGCAGCCAGCACCAGGGCGACGACCGCAAAGGTCCCATAGAGCATGGTCACGAAACGGTCCCCGGTGAAAGATTCCTCCACTACATCCTCCAGGGTGCGGACATCCGCGAGCGCAAGGTCTGGATCCATCGAACTCACCACCGCGGCCGCGCTCTTGCGCACGTTCTCCGGATTGCTGGTAGTCCGCATCGCCACATTCATGGTCGGCCACGGACTCTGATAGAACGGAACATTAATCTCGGTGGAGGTCTGGTTGCGCAGGCCGTAACGCACATCGGCGAAGACCCCGACAATCTCCCAGTCGACGGGTGGGCCAAGTCGTGTGACCCCGGGAATCAACTGCTCGATTGTGAGCCGCTGGCCGACCGGTTCGACGCCAGGCAAATAGCGGCGCGCAAAGTTTTCACTCACTACCGCGACGCGCGGAGCGCCGGCAACATCGCGATCGGTAAACAGCCGGCCTTTTACCAGACGAATGCCGTAGGTCCTGAAGTAGTCCGGCGAAACCATCTGAAAACCGGAGGCGTCGCGTGCACCGGCATCTTTCGCTGGTTGTCCAACGATGTTGAAAGCCATGCCCACCCCGGGGCCCCGCGTGGGCAAACCCACCGAAAGGCCGGCGGAGGTCACTCCCGGAATTGCGTTGAGCTTTTCCAAAAGCTGCCGGTAAAAACCAACTACCTGCTCCGCAGACTTGAATCGCGAGTCGGGAACCGGCAGACCAAAGTTGAGGACATGGTCGGTACGCACGCCCAAGTCCACCTTCGTCAGGTTCCAGAAGCTGCGCACGGCCAGGCCGGCTCCCGCGAGAAGGGTGAGAGCAAGGCCGAACTCGGCAACCACCAGGACTCGGCGCAGCTTGTGACGCTCGCGGCTGGTGCCGCTGCGGCCGCCTTCTTTCAGCGTCTCGTTCAAACTGACGCCGGAAGCTTTCCACGCGGGAGCGCATCCAAAGACGATGCCCGCGATCATGGTCGAGACCAGCGTAAAGAAGAGGACCGGCAGACTCAGCCTTACGTCAGCTTCAGAGGGCAGAGTGAATGGTGGCATGGCGGCCATGATGGCTTTCAACATGGCTTCGCTTAACGCAATTCCGGCGATGCCGCCGAGAAAGGCCAGCACTAGGCTTTCGGTAAGGAACTGGCTGAAGATCTTCCAACGAGTAGCTCCAAGGGAGGATCGCAAGGCCACTTCCTTCAGTCTTGTCGTCGCTTTCGCCAGCAGAAGATTGGCCACGTTGGCACAGGCGATCAGCAGCACAAATCCAACTGCTCCCATCAAGAGCCACAACGTCTGTTGTTGCTCTTTGGGAAAGAAGTCATTTTTCAATGGGTAGACGCCTGCGCCCCACCCTTTGTTGGATTCTGGGTAATCTTTAGCAATCCGCGCCGCGACAACGTCCATGTCGGCCTGGGCCGACGCCATCGTCACTCCGTCCTTCAGCCGCCCCATGGCCAGCAGCCAGTGGAAGTCGTGGTTGATCTGCTCCGGCTTGAAGGCGAGCGGCGTCACCATCTCGGTCTGCAAGCGGTCGGTGGGCCCAGGAGACATTACTCCCACCACCGTGTACGGTTCGCCGTTGACCCGCAATTGCTTCCCAACAATTTGCGGGTCCCCTCCCAGGCGCTGCCAATAGCGATTGCAGAGAATCGCCTCATGGTCTTTGCCTACAACGCCTTCTTCCGGAAGGAAATCGCGGCCCATGGCGAACTTGACGCCCATCATGGAATAGAAGCCGGGCGTGGTGATTTGTCCCTGGATTTGCTCGGGACGGTCTTTGCCCGCTACGTTAAAGGAGGCACCTGTCCATGCATTCAGATCCTGGAATGAAGTGCTCTGCCGCTTCCAATCAAGAAAGTCGCCGGCGGAAATTCCGTTGCGGAAATCCTGGACCTTCGACCAGACCATCACCAGCTGATCAGGCTTGGGATAGGGGAGAGGCGCAAGCAGCGTGGCATAGACCACGCTGAAGATGGCGGTATTCGCGCCGATGCCTAGCGCCAGAGTCAGCACGGCTACCAGCGTGAAGCCGGGGCTCTTGCGAAGCAGCCGCCAACCGAAGTTTAGGTTTTGTAGAAGGCTAGACATTTTGCTCCTCAGTCGTAGCGCAGCGCTACCATGGGATCCACCTTGGTTGCGCGCAGTGCGGGAAAATATGCGGCCACAAGTGTCACCACGCAAACCGCAAAAATCGCCACCGCGAAGGTGAGCGGGTCGTTGGCTTTGAGCCCGAACAACTGGTTCTTCAACAGGCGCGTCACCGCAAGCGCTGCGGGAATTCCAATCGCCACCCCAACCCCCAGCAACGCCAAGGATTCCTTCAACACCATCCAGAGCACACTTCTGCTTTGCGCCCCCAGCGCCATGCGGATGCCGATTTCATTGGTGCGGCGCACGACTTCGTAGTTCATCACTCCGTACAGGCCGATGCATGCGAGCAACAGAGCTAGTCCGGAAAAGAAAGTCGAGAGCTGCGAGATGAAGCGCTCGTTGTCCATGCGGGCGTTCACCTGCTCGCTGATCGTCTTCACCGTGAGCACTGGCAGATTAGGATCAATTTCCGTAAACGCCCCGCGTACAGCTCCCGTCAGCAGTGCCGGGTCGCCCGTGGTCCTTATCTGCACCCAATAGACATACTGGTCGTCGTCAGTAAGTTGCTCCACTGCGAAATATGCCATGGGTTGCGGCTCTTCCCTCGGACTCACCAATTTCGAGTTGCCCACAATACCCACAATCTGCCATGCACCTTTGACGTTGGGGTCGCTCACGGTGAAGCTGCGCCCGATGGCGTCGCCCTGAGGAAAGAAGTGATCGGCGAGCGCCTTGTTCACCACCACCACCTGCGTCGAGCCCGGCGAGTCTTGCGCGCCGAGTTCCCGCCCGCGCAACACAGGAATTCCAATGGTTTCGAAGTAACGCGGCCCCACACGATTCAGCAGTGTGCTGTCGTCCCGGTCGGATTGCGCCACACGGCCCTCCACGGTAATGGGCGAATTCCACGCGCCGCGGTTGATCTGCGGCACTCCCGACAAACTCGCAGAGCGCACGCCTGGCAAGTCCTCGAAGCGAGTCAGCATGCGCTCGTAAAGTCCATTGAGCTGGTCCGTTTTGTAACCGGCAAATTTAGCGATTGAAGCGGACCAGCAATACATGTTCACGGTCGAAGCCAAAATTTTGATGGCTCAGGTTTCGCAACGTGGCGACCATCAGCCCCGCACCGGAAAGCAGCACCAGCGACAACATCACTTGTGCCGCGATCAGCGCCTTGGGAAGAACACGGCCTGATCTCCCCACCGCGTTGCGGGCATTCGCCGCCAGACTTGGCGATCCGCCCAGCTGCGAAATGCGCAGCGCCGGCACAATTCCAAATGCGATCCCGGTAAGCACCGCTACCAGGAAGGTAAAGCCTAAAATCTGCGGATCAGGATTAGCCGAAAGCGCCGTGTGGGTGGCATCTCCCACGATGAAAGCAATCAGCGCGTGGGTTCCCCAAAAGGCGACCAGTAGTCCGAGTGCTCCGCCCATGAGAGCCAGCAGCAACGCTTCAGTCAAAATTTGACCAACGATGCGGCCGCGAGTTGCACCCAAGGCCAGCCGGGTTGAGATTTCCCGCTCGCGTGAGGCTGATTTGGCCAGTAGAAAATTCGCGAGATTGGCGCAAGCGATCAACAGCACGAGGCCAACTGCCCCCATCAGGATGCGCAAGGGTGCGGAATATTGCTCGCGCAGATGGGAAATGCCGCGCGCACCAGGGAACAGCTCGATGTAAATCTTCTGTATCTCCTGGCGGCGTGCCGCGGAAATCTGCGCGCCTTCGCGGTCGCTCATGAACTGTTGTAGCTGCGCAGTTACCCAGGCCTGCGCTGCTTTCAGGCTGACCCCTGAGTTGCCTCGTCCCATCATGTGCAGCCAGAACAGCCCATGTGGATCAAGCAGCGAAGGCTGCATCATGACTTCTCGCTGCATGGTCACGGGAAGCCACATATCCGGCGGCTGTTCGTTGAGTTCCACCCCGTAGAAACTCGCCGGCATCACACCCGCCACAGTAAACTGCGTGTCATTGATCTTGATCGATCTTCCAATCACCGCCGGATCGCCCGCCAAAACCTGCTGCCAATAGCGATAACTGATAACCGCAACCGGGTTGCGGCCAATGGCATCGCTATCCGATGACAAGAGCGCACGCCCCAGAAACGGCTCCGCCCCCAGGACACTAAAGAAATTCCCCGAAACTAGATGGCTGATGGCTTGCGTCTTTGGAGTGTTTCCGTTGCCAACGCTGACCTGAGTGGTAAAGCTTGCGTAAGCGGTAATGCCCTGGAAGGACTGCCTATCGTTGACGATCCGCTGATAGAAATCGTAGGTAAAAATGTCAAGCGGCCCAGGATCGATTCCGTCGATTTGCCCACCGCCGTCCTCTTGTCCAAAGGCGATCAATCCCTGCGGTTGGCGCACCGGCAACTGTTTCAGCATGAGCGAATTGATCAGGCTGAAGATCGCGGTGTTGGCGCCGATACCCAGCGCCAGTGTCAGAACGGCGACTGCCGTGAAGCCCGGCGCCTTCCGCATCATGCGCAGCCCGTAACGAATATCCTGAAAGACGTTCCCCATATTTTTCACTCGTAACGCAGCGCCACCATGGGATCGACTCTGGTGGCGCGCAGTGCGGGAATGTAGCTCGCGGCAAGAGCAACCCCCGACAAAATCGCGCAGACCCCCACATAGGTAAGGGGATCACGGGGCGGAATTTGATAGAGCAGTGACTCAAGCAGTCGCGCCAAAGCCAGCGCTCCCACAATTCCAAGCCCAGTTCCGGCCAAGGCCAGTCCCGTGCCTCGCCGCAGAATCATGGAGCGCAGACTCTCCCGCGATGCACCCATCGCCATCCGTACACCGATTTCATGTGTGCGCTGGGCCACGGCTTGCGCCATCACTCCGTAGAGGCCGACCGCGGTTAGCAGCAGCGCAAATCCGGCAAACAGACTTAGCAGCAGGGCCTGGAAACGGGCACGGCCGAGGTTCAGGGCGAAGTAGTCGTCCATGGTGCGAACCGCATAGAGCGGTACCTCACTGTCCATCGACTGCAGAACCTTGCGAATGTTCCCAGCCATCGCACCGGGATCGCCGGCAGTGCGCACCACCAGCGTCGGAGTTCCCCACATGAGTTGCGGCAGCGGGACGTAGTACGCGGCTTCGGGCTGCTTGTCGAGGTCCCGGTTACGGATATCCCCAACTATTCCGACGATTTCCCGCGTCTTATAGCCTTCGCGCGCCGGTCCTTCGCCGCCGCCCATCTTGATCTTTCGTCCAATGGGATCCTGATTGGGAAAGAACTTCCTGGCAAAAGCCTGATTGACGATCACCGTCGGCTCGCCATTTCGGTGGTCGAGATCGGAAAAAGTTCGTCCCCTTAAAAGCGGGATGTGCATTGCTTCAAAAAGTCCGGCGGACGCCAGGTACACCGCAGCCGCCGGTTCATCCTCATCTTTCACCGGATGCTCGGGCCAGTTGAAGGAGATGTGCCAGGTGCTATCGCTGAGCGGCAGGGGCATAGCGCCGGAAGCGGAGGTCACGCCCGGCAAGCTTTTCAGGCGAGAAAGAAACTCGCGCACGAACCGGTCCATCTGATCGGCTTTGTAGCGGGCCTCCGAAAGATCGAAACTGGCGGTAATTATGTGGTCGGGTCTAAATCCGAGGTCAACCTGGGAAAGACGTTGCAAGCTGCGCAGCAGCAACCCCGCACCCACCAGCAACATTACGCCTAGTGCGACTTCGCCAATCACCAGGGCGGAACGCAGGCGGCTGGCTCCGGCTCCCGACGTAGTCGTGCGTCCGCCCTCACGCATGGTGGCAGCGAGATTCGGAGAAGACGCCTGTACAGCCGGCGCTAGTCCAAACAAGATCCCGGTCACAACCGCTAGGACCGCGCTAAATGCAAGTACGCGGGGATCAATTGCAATTTGCTCCACTCGCGGCAGATTCTCCGGATAGAAATACAGGACGCCGCGCAGCATCGCAGCCGCCAGAGCAATTCCCAGTAATGCTCCGACCACCGAAAGTATCGTCGACTCAGTCACCAGTTGCCGGATGAGCCGCGTTCTGGTCGCGCCCAGCGCCGCCCGAACTCCAATTTCCCGCACTCGCGCGCTGCTCCGTACCAGCAACAGGTTCGCAACATTGGCGCAAGCAATCAATAGAACCAATCCCACTGCGCCCAGCAACATGATCAGCGGGGTGCGCGTATCCCCGACCAGGAATTCCAGTTCCTGTTGGGCGGCGATGCCGCCGTAAGCGTTGGTGCCGGGATATTCTTTTGCCAGCGCACTGGCGATCGCGGCGAGATCGGCGTTGGCCTGCACCAAGGTGGCTCCCGCCTTGAGCCGTCCTATGGCTTGAAGCGTGTGGTTTCCCCGCTGCTCAGTCATGGGCGTGTCACCTGGGTCGTCGATTTCCGCGTTGCGCGAAAACGTTACCCAGAAGTCCCGGCCCTCAGAGGCAATCGGAAACTGAAATCCCGTCGGCATCACCCCCACAACTGTGTAGGCACGTCCCCCAAGATTTAGGTTTCGGCCCAAAGCGTTCGGATCAGCATGCAAGTGATTGCGCCAGAACCGGTCACTCACCACGACCACGTGGTGACCGGGTTGGTCTTCCTCTGACCGAAAGTCCCGGCCCAACACCGGATTCACTCCCAGCAGCCGGAACATACCGGCGTTTACGCGCCCGAATTTCACATGCAACGGCTCGCCCACGCCGGTGAGGGTGGTCTCGTCCCAGTTGTAAGCCGCCACATCGCTGAAGGAACGGTTGCGCGTGCGGATGTCTCTAAGATCGGCGTAGGAGACTGTGCCAAGCATCGTGCCTGCCTGGCCGGTGCGCGTATCGTACTCACCAATCGCCATCAGTCGCTCTGGCTCCTGGAACGGCAGCGGTCGCAACAGGATTGCATTCACCACACTGAACATCGCCGTAGTCGCGCCAATACCAAGCGCAACGGTCATGACCGCAATCGCGGCAAACCCCGGACTCTGGCGTAGTTGCCGAAGCGCGTAGCGAACATCCTGCAGCAAACTTGTCATGATTGGCCTCCTACTCGTAGCGCAACGCGACCATGGGATCGACCTTCGCCGCCCGCCGCGCCGGTATGTAAATGGCCAGCAGCGCCACAAAAATCAGTAGCAGTGGAACCGCAATAAACGTCCATAGATCAGTGGCGCTCAAACCGTAAAGAAACGATTGCAGCGTGCGCGCAAGAGCCAACGCTCCCACCAGCCCGACGGCGGCTCCGGCCAAAGTTGTCAGCAATCCCCGCTTTAGAACCAGACCAAAGATGCTGGTGGTGGACGCGCCCAGAGCGATTCTGATCCCGAATTCGCCGGTGCGGCGTGCCACCGTGTAGGCGACCACCCCATAAAGACCAATCATCGCCAGCAGCAGGGCAGTTCCGGCAAAAACCGCAATCAGCGTAAGGTTGAGTTGCCGTGGTTTAAGCGACGATGAGAACACCTGCGTGAAGGTGCTGAAAGTGGAGGGAACATTTGGATCGAGCGAACGGACAATTTGACGCGCCGAGGAAATAATCTGTGCCGGGTTCGCTTCGCTGCGCAGCACAACCGAGAGTTGCCTGGCGCCCTGCGGACGTTGCCGGTAGTTGGTGTAGACGGTTGGGCCAGGTGGGGTTTCCAGCTTGTGGTCCCGCGTATCGCCGATTACGCCCACAATCGTTACCGGACGCAAGTCGCCGTCCATATTGCCAAACTCCAAGATTCTCCCGATCGGATCCTGGTTCGGCCACTGCTGGCGCGCCAACGCCTGGTTGATGAGCGCCACTTGCGGGGCATCCATCGTGTCGCGGTCCTCAAACCACCGCCCGCGCAGAAGAGGAATCCCCATCGTGCGGAAGTAACCTTCGGTGGCCGAGGCGTAATAGGCATGCCCCGTACGCGCAGGGTTGTGGAACCACTCCTCCATCTCTTCCATTTTTTGTGGGGGGCGGTCTTCGGGATTCATGACGACGTAATTGCCATCCGACATGTCCTCTGCCAGGGGCAATTCACCGGTGCCGCCTGCGTCCTCGACCCCGGGAATGGCGCGCAAGCGGGGCAGCAATTGATTCAGGAAAGCGACGTGGTGAATCTTGATCGCATCCGTGTCAGCCGGCGGCAGGGCTAGACTGGCAACTACTATATTTTCAGTGCGGAATCCGGGATCGACCGAGAGCACGCTTAGCAGGCTGCGGCCGAGCAGCCCCGCCCCGGTGAGCAATACCAGGGTGATGGCCATCTGCCCGGCGATAATTGCTTCGCCAAGATGTTGTCCGGCGCGCGCACCGGTTTGCGAGAGCGCGTGTTCCGCCAGAACTTGCTGCAGGTTGGATGAACCGGTCCGCGAGGCGCTCAACACTCCCAGCCCCATGGCTACCATTACGGAAATTCCCAAGGCGCAAAACAGCACAGGCAAGCTGATGGAAACTTCCTCGAGTAAGGGCATGCCCGGTGGCGCCAGTCGCAAGAAGGCCAGGACCCCATATCGCGCCAACAGAATCCCCAGCACTCCTCCAGCCAGAGAAAGCAGAAGCGATTCGGTCAGAAACTGCCGCACCAGACGTCCACGCGATGCTCCAATCGCGGTTCGGATCGCTAACTCCCTGTCTCTTGTTGAGGCTCGCGCCAACAAAAGATTCGCCACATTCGCGCACGCAATCAACAGCAGAAATCCAACCGCCCCCAATAAAATCAGCAGCGCCGTACGAGCGTCGCTGGTCATGGCCTCATGCAGCCTTACGATCAAGACGTCCGTCATATCGACGTCCTGCCCGAACTGAATCTTGATCCGACGGGCAATTGTTGATGCCTCCGCCTGGGACTCCGCGAGCGTAACGCCGTCGCGCAATCGCGCAATCAGGTGCCAATTATGTGCGGTGCGGCTGGGGTATCGCTCGTAAAGCTCGCGCGGCACCCAGATTTCTGAAGCGTCAGGAAAGTTAAATTTTGGCGGGAGAACTCCGATCACTGAAACTGCATGGTTTTCGAGAGTCAGCGGGGTGGAAGAAAGATCGGAGGTGCCGCCCAAATATTGTTGCCAATAGCTGTAACTCACCAAAGCTACCGGCGCTGCACCGAAGTGATGGTCTTCGCGTATAAAGCTGCGTCCCCGGATAGGCTGCACTCGCATCAACGGGAAAAAATCGAGGGATACTGCCGCCGTCATAGTGCGGGTGGGCTGCGCGCCGCCGGTCACCGCCTCCGGCCAGTTGCCATACTCTGCCAGCCCCTGGAACGAATGGTTTTGCGAACGAAGGTCTTCGAAGTTGGGATCCGCAAAACTTATATTGTGACCACGGTCGTTTTTCTCCCAGAGGCGGACGATGCGGTCCGGCGACTGGTACGGCAGAGGCCGCAGCAGGACTCCATAAACAACGCTAAAGATCGCGGTAGTTGCGCCGATTCCCAGGGCCAGGGTGAGCACGGCCGCAGCGGTAAATCCCGGCGACTTCCGCAACATCCGCACGCCGAAGCGAACGTCCTGAAGTGTCTGCTCCATAATTTCTACTCGTAGCGCAACGCCACCATGGGATCGACCTTCGCCGCCCGACGTGCCGGAAGCGATGCCGAGAACAACGCAACCAACGCCAGAAGAAAAACCACGGCGGCAATAGTTAGCGGATCGTTAGTGGAAACTCCGTACAACTGGGTCTTCAGCGTGCGCGTAAGCAGCAGCGTAACCGGCAAGGAAACCGCGATGCCTGCTCCAGCCAGCCAAAGCACTTCGCTAAGCACCAGCTTCAGCACCGCAGCACGCGTCGAACCCAGCGCAATGCGCACGCCGATTTCGCGGGTGCGCTGTGCCGTCGAATAAGCCAACACTCCGTAAAGTCCGACCGCCGCCATGAACAGCGCCAGCAGCGCGAAGCCTCCGGCAAGTTGCGCAATGATGCGGTCGATGCTCAGCTTCTGGTCGATCTGTTCTTCCATGGTCCGAAACTCGCCCAGCGTCAGCTTGGAATTCAGCTCCTGCATCGCCTGCCGGATTCCGCTTTCCACTGCCTCCGGTGTTTGGGAAGTGCGAACGTAGTAGGTCATCGAGTTGAAGCGGTTGTCATGCAGGTAGGGTTCGAACACCGTGCGGCTTGGAGCCGTGCGGATACTATTGTGTTTTGAGTCTCTCGCAACTCCGACGATAATCTGGTCGGTCTTTGTCGCGTTGCCGCCGCCCCAACCGAATGCCTTGCCCACCGCGTTTCGCGGATCGCCATAGAAATACCGGGCAAAAGTCTCATTTACCACCACGTTTTTTCCGCCGGGCACATTGTCCTGATCAAGCATGCCGCGGCCCGCGAGAACTGGTACTTGTAGCGTGGCCAGGTAGGCGACCGAAACCCGTGTCCGCTGCACATCCATGTCTTCTTCCGGCTTTTGGGCATAGCCGGCCACGGTGATGTTGCTGGTGTTGTCGTTGTCCTTCATGTCCCCGCTGCTCGTGGCTCCGACAGACATGACGCCCGGAATCACCTGCAACCGCTCTATCACTCGGCCATACAAGGGCAAAGTCTGTTCTTTGGGGTAACCGGCCAGATCCGGATCGATTTGAAACGTGATCAGCCGCTCGGGAACAAAGCCCAAGTCGGCGCCCTTGAGATTGTCCAGCGTACGCAGGAAAAGCCCTGCGCCTACGAGGAGCAGCAGGCTCAACCCGATCTGCAGGGCGACCGACACTCGGCGAAAGCGCAGTGGCCCACCGCCCGTCACCATCTGTTGCTTGAGAGCAGAGACCATGTCGGCACGCCAGACCTGGAGCGCGGGCGCCAGACTGAACAGCAAACTCACGGCCACGGCCAGCGCGAAGTTGAACGCGAGTATCCTTAGATCGAGCGCAGAGGAAAACGGCAGGTCGGTGGTCCCCGGGTTGAGCATCTCGCGCATCAAAAGGCCTGTAATTTGCGGGGCAAGCGTCACGCCCATCGCGCCGCCGACCAGCCCGAGCAACAGCCCTTCCACCAGCAACTGCTGCACAATCCGCGTTCGCTCCGCACCCAGCGCGCAGCGCACTGACATTTCTCGGGCACGCGACGCCGCCCGGACCAGCAAGAGGCTGGCAACATTAGCGCAGGCCATCAGCGCCACCAGGCCGACCATCCCCATCAAAATTAGGAGCGGTCCTTCGATCGAGTTGCGCAATGGTGAAAATCCGCGCGACGCATCTACCAGCAGAACACGGCTTTGGTTCAGAAACTTTTCGCGAAAACTTGCGGAGCTGTCTTTGATCTCCTTCAACTCCTCAGAGCGCGCGGCGTACCACAACGGATTGAGCCCAGCCTCAGCCTGCTTGACGCTCAACTCCGGCTTCAGGCGCGCGATGATGTTCAGCCAAGCCGACCGGCGGTTGTCGAGGTCGTTCCAGTCCGGTGTCACCTGCGGCTTCATCATCATCGGCGTAAAAATGTCCGGCGCCTGTCCGGTCACCACGCTGTGGAAGCCGGGGGCGGACACGCCGACAATCTGGAAGGGGTGCGCATTAATGAGAATGGTCTGGCCGACTACTCCAGGATCGGAGGCGAAGGTTCGCTTCCAGTAGCCGTAGCTCAGCACCGCCACCGGATTAGCATTCTGGGCAACATCGTCGGAGGGAACAAACAGCCGTCCCTTGGCCGGCTTAACGCCCAGCATTTCAAAGTAATTTCCTGAAACCAGTTCCCCGCTGACCAACTCCGGCTGGTTGCGCCACTGCACGCCCACTTGCACCGCATCAGTAGCCAACACGCCCGCAAAGACAGAATTGCGGTCGCGAATGTCGCGGTACATGGGATAGGAAAAATAATTCTTGTCGTCGCCGCCATAGCTGCTGACATGGCCGGTGTTTGCCCCGGAATAGCGAAGCATAACCAGGCGTTCAGGTTCATGCACCGGCAGCCGGCGCAATATGGCTTGATCCAAAAGCGAATAGATCGCCGTGTTCGCGCCGATGCCTAGAGCCAGCGTGATGATTGCCACCACGGCAAAGCCTGGTTTTTGCCGCAACTGCCGTAGCGCGTAGCGAACGTCTTGGCTCAGTCCACTCATTCGGGTCCTTCGTTATTCGTAGCGTAGCGCGACCAGGGGATCGACCCGCATGGCCCGCCGCGTGGGGATGTAGGAGGCAAGCAGCGTCACCAGCAGCATCACCACCGACACGCCCACGTAGGTAATGGGGTCAGACGGGCCGACGCCGAAAAGTTGGCTGGCCAGCAACCGCGATCCGGCGAAGGCGGCTGCGATGCCGAGCGCGATTCCGGTGAGAGAGAACTTTGCGCCCTCTTTCATCACCAGCCACACTACGTCACGCCTTTGCGCGCCGAGGGCAAAGCGGATTCCGATTTCGCGCGTGCGTTTCGAAACTAAAAAGGAAAGAACTCCATAGATGCCGACGATGCCCAAACCACGGCGAGCCCTGCGAATGCGACGAAGAGGGTTGCGGTCGACGCAGGTGTCGAAACCGCCTCGGACATGACTTCGCCCATCGTCCTTACTTCGCTAACCGGCGCTTCCGCATTCAGGCTGCCCACAATTTCGCGCAGCATGATTCCCACCTGGGCTTCGTCCGCCGAACTGCGCAGGGCGATCGTCATTTGCGCCGGTAGGCGTCCGCCCTCGAGCGTGCTTCTAGGACTCTGCGGCACGTAAAGAGTGCCGTTAATGTAGCTCGGCACATCGTTCTGCAGGTCGTAGGCGCGGACGTTTGCGACTATGCCGACGACGGTCATCCACTCGGTTGCTTCTGAAAAACGAACGTGCTTGCCAATCGGATTCTGACCGGGAAAGAATTTTCTGGCGCTGCTTTCCGTGATTACCGCAACCGCAGGATTGCCAGAGGAATCCGCGTCGGTGAACCAGCGGCCCGAGAGTAGAGAGATCCCCATGACACGGAAATATTCCGGGGTGACCACGTTCATCCAGAGGAGCGGGGAGCTCTCCCCCGCCGGGAGGGACGAGGCCCTCGATACCCACCGCACGCTTGGCGACACGTCCGTTCAGCGGAAGCGTGTTCACCAGCGCCGCTCCGTTGACTCCGGGTTCGTGCTGCACCTTTTCGAGAACGCTGCGGTAGAAACTCAGGCAGCGCGCGGTGTCGCTACAAAAACTTTCGTTGGGCGTGATGCGCGCTGTGAGGACATGCTCCGCCTGAAATCCAGTTTTCACGTGCGAGAGCGCCCAGAAACTGCGAATGAGCAGGCCGGCTGCGGTCACCAGCAGGACGGCGAACGCAACCTCAGCCACAGCGAGCGAATTGCGCAGTCGCTGCGAGACTGAGGTGGAGCTGCCACGTTCCGACGAGTTTACTGATTGTGTAATTGCGGAGCGCGACGTCTGAAGAGCGGGCGCAATTCCGAAGATGAAGCCGGTGAACAGTGCGAGCCCGCCGGAAAACAGCAGTACGCGCCAGTCCATGTGCACTTCGGCAAGACGGGGCGTGCCTGCCGGAAGAATGGCTTTGAACAGCCGCAGGCCGGCCGCCGCCACACCCAGACCCAACCCTCCGCCGAGACACGCCAGCAGCAGGCTTTCGGTTAGGAGCTGGCCGATGAGGCGTCCGCGTTCCGCACCCAGCGCGGAACGAATGCCCAACTCTTTTGCCCGTGACGCTGCCCGCGACAAGGTAAGATTCGCGACGTTGGCGCATGCGATCAGCAATACCAGTGCGACTGCGGCGAGCAGCATCAGCAGCCGCGCGCGCACGTCACTCACCATGTCATTCTTGAGGGGCACTACATCGATGTCCGCGTTCCAGGCTGCCGGCATCCTCCATGGAAAAAGCGCGCCCACGCGCGACTGAAACAGACGAATCTCCGCCGCCGCCTGCTGCAGCCTGAAGCCCGGGCGCAAACGCCCGATCACCGGCATGTAGTCACCACGCCAGTAGGTCGCGTTTTCGCGTGGATCGACGTGCAGCGGAATCCAGAACAAAGTTTTGGTCGAAGGGAAACGGAACTCCGCCGGCATTACGCCGATGACCTGCCGGTTCACGCCTTCAAGCTCGATGGAACGCCCTACGATGCCAGGATCGCGCCCGAAGCGCTGCTCCCACAACTGGTTGCTGAGGACTACCAGGTTGTCGTTTCCCGGCAGGTCTTCTCCTGGCAGGAAAGTTCGGCCCAGTTCCGGGCGGCTGCCGAGGACGGAAAACATTTCGGCGGAAACGTGGCTTCCTGCCAGGCGCACAGCTTCACCCGCTCCTGCGAGATTGAATTCGTAGCCCTCGGTATAGGTTGCCACTTCGAGCGTCCGCACTTGCTCGCGCAACGCGGAAAACGCGCCACGCGGATAAGTCCCGGTCACGCTGACTAACTCCTCGGGATGGCTGTAGGGCAGAGGCCGAAGCAGAATTCCATCCACCAGGCTGAAGACAGCCGTGTTCCCACCGATACCGAGCGCGAGCGTGAGGATGGCAACGAGAGAAAAACCCGGTTTCTGGCGCAATTGCCGGAACCCGTAGCGAAGATCTTGAAGTATGTTCGTCATGTTCACTCGTAGCGAAGCGCCGCCATTGGATCGACCCGCGCCGCCCGATGAGCGGGCGGATATCCGGAGAACAATGCAACGCTGATCATGGTTGTTGCTGAAATCAAGACCGTGAGAGCGTCATAGGACTTCAGACCGTAACCCAGGACTCTTGCGCAGCTGCCGCAAGTGCATATCTCACGTCCTGGAGCACACCACTCACGCCTGCACTTCCGCCATTAATTTCTTCAGCTCTTCCTCGGCCACCACCTTCCCGTCGAACAAGTGCACTTCGCGGTCGGCGTGCTTTGCGAAGCGCGGATCGTGCGTCACCATGCAGATGGTCGCGCCATCCCTGTGCAGGTTTTGCAGCAGTTCCATAACGGCTTCGCCATTTCTTGAGTCGAGGTTTCCGGTAGGTTCGTCGGCCAGGAGAATCGACGGATGTCCACCCAATGCGCGCGCCACGGCGACACGCTGCTGTTGACCACCGGAGAGCTGCGACGGGTAGTGCCGAATGCGGTGTGCCATTCCGACCCTCTCCAGCGCTTCCATCACCCGCTTTTTGCGTTCCGGCGCCGGCATCTTCTGCCGGTAGGTAAGTGGCAGCTCGACGTTCTCATAGACGGTGAGATCGCCGATTAAATTGAAACTCTGGAAGATGAACCCGATCTCGCGGTTGCGAATACGCGAGCGCTCCGCGAAATCGAGGTTCTCGGCGGTCTGTCCATTCAGCAGATACTTTCCGCCAGTGGGCGTGTCGAGCAGCCCGATAATCGAGAGCAGCGTCGACTTGCCGCAACCCGAGGGTCCCGACATCGCGACATACTCTCCTTTATTAATGGCCAGGTGAACGCCCGCCAGCGCGTGCGTCTCAATCTCGTCGGTGTAGAAAACCTTGGTGAGGTCTTCAATCTGGATAAGCGGCTGCCCTGCTTCAGTCATACTTTCTGCCTCGCTTCGATTTAGCTGGTTAGTCCAGCCGGATGCGGTCTACGTTGTCCCAGCGCGACATGTCGGAAAGAATCACCGTGTCGCCCTCGTGCAGTCCTTCAAGAAGTCTGGATGGAATTCACCGAGGCGCGCCCAACCTTCACCGGAACTCGCGCCGCCCCCTTGCCCTCAGCATCAAGCTTGAACAAACTGATGGTGCTGTTCTCCTGCCCGAATGCCGGACGCCCCACATACAGAACGTCTGCCATACGCTCCAGATCGATGGTGCCGTCTACGCTAAGGTCAGGCCGCGCACCCTTAGGAAGTTCGCCGGTCAACTTCACGTCAACCGTAACGGTTCCGTTCTGCACCGCCGGATCGACCCGCATTACCGTGCCTGCGATCACGCCGTTGTGCGTGTCGACCGAAGCCGGCTCACCAATCTGCACGTCGCGAGCCTGCGTTTCTGCCACTTTCAATTCCGCCATCAGATGTTCCGGCTGAACGACTTTGGCGAGCATCGCTCCCGGCAAAACGTGTTGTCCGACCTGCATTGGCAAATCAACCAGCACGCCATCGATGCCCGCGCGAACCTTTAGCGCATCCAGCTGCTTTTGCTTTAGCTCGGCCAGCGTGCGCATCTGATCGATCTTGGCCTGCTGCTCCCCTAGTTGAGAAAGAATTGCCTGCTGCGCGACAGTCAGGCGCTGGTTTTCCAGGTCTTGCCGAGTCGTGAGTTCGTCTGCCTTTCCCTTCGACTGCTTATATGCCAGCCCGGATATGACTCCGAGGTCGTAAAGCGCTTTGTCGGTGTCGGCCTGCCGTTGTGCCTGGCTATAGTCGGCGCCAACCGTCGCCGCGCCAGCCTTTTGGTTCATCAGGTCGCTGTCTAGCTTTCCACGCAGGCTTTGGTACGCCGCTTCGGCTGCCTTTAATTGCAGTTGCGCGTCTATAGCGGCCTGCTCCACCTGTGGATTGCTCATCTCCAATAGGACGGTGTCGGCCTTCACTTGTGAGCCAGGTAGCAAACGAATGCGCACCACGGTCGCGTCGGTCTCAGCCGGAATCTGCCGTACTGCCTCTTGCGAAGGAACCAGCGTTCCCAGTCCGCGGACTTGCCGCAACATCGGTCCCCGCTTTACGGTATCGGTCCAAACCGTGCCACGTTCGACGCTCGGAGCAGCGGGCTTAAGCCGCGAAACTCCCAAGGTTGCTGCTACCAGCAACACGATTGCCACGCCGGCCCAAATGATCTGGCGGCGGCGTTTCTGGCGCTTAAGTTCTGGGCGTGCGATATCCATCACTAGGGATAACGCAAGCGCCCTTCCAACCTCATCAATCTCTAATGTGAGGAAAACAAGGGAGATCATTGCAGGGGTTTGAGGGATAAGGAAACCCGGTTGTCCTCATCCGGACGAAACTGTCCGCAAGTGGACAGCTGTTCAGCGAGCGCGGAGTGTGCCGCAATTTTGAGGAATGATGCGGAGAGATCTAGTTGGTTTCCTCGGTGGACTTAGTGATCTGGGTGGTGAAAGGCTTTCCCCGGCAGGCGGAGACCCCTTGCTGCAAATTGCGAATCGCTACATCTAACAAAATACGCCATGCAAGCACCTGCTTCCGATCTTCTATATAATTCGGTTCTTGAAGTTGTTCGAACGTTGGCAAGCTGAACAATTTGCTCCCGGTTACGCTTTGTGTTACACCAGTTGCGCTGGTCGAAAGCCTCTGAGCGGTGCGAGTGTTTTTGAACCAGGTCCTAAGGCCCAATGGCAGCCACCCAATCCATCGCACTTTCGGTCCGTCGTCCTTACCTATCTACGCTGCGCGACTATTACACACTGACCAAGCCGGAAGTGAATCTGCTGATTCTGATGACCACGTCGGCGGGCTACTATCTCGCATCCCGCGGTCCCTTTCGATATCTGGGGCTGATCAATACCCTAGTCGGGACCTTACTGGTGGCTAGCGGCACCGCTACCCTTAATCAATGGATGGAGCGACGCTGGGACGGAGAGATGCGACGCACTGCGGGCCGGCCACTGCCCTCCGGACGCGTCAGCGGCAGAGCAGCCTTGGTGTTCGGACTGGGCTTGAGCTTCGCAGGTGGGATTTACCTGGCGCTGACCGTTAACTCGCTCGCGGCAATCCTCGCGGTCTCGACGCTTCTTTCTTATTTATTGGTATACACACCGCTAAAGAGAAAGACCGCCCTTTGCACCCTGTTGGGGGCAATTCCAGGAGCGATGCCAACGCTCATTGGCTGGGCCGGAGCCTCCGGAACCATTGGCTTACAGGCCTGGGGTCTGTTCGCGGTGTTGTTTCTGTGGCAGTTTCCACACTTTCTCGCCATCGCTCTGATGTACCGCGACGACTACCAAAGAGCCGGTTATCACATGCTGCCTGGCTTCGACCAGGATTCGCGGTTTACTGTCGCCGAAATCATATTTTTCACCGTGGCGTTGATCATCACCACCATGCTGCCCTTGGTGGGAAGCATTACTGCCTCTTATGCCATCGGGATGGCGCTCTCTGGTCTTTTCCTTTTTTATTACGCCGCCAAGCTGACAAAATCGGGGTCGAAGATTTTCGCCAGCAGATTAGTTCACGCCTCCGTCATCTATTTGCCAATCGTGCTCGCAATCATGATGATCGCCAAGTCGCAGAACTAACTCCTATCTTCCTCAAAACGCTCGATCCTGGCCCAAACGAGTTGCCCAATTTAACCGCCGCATTTTAATTTGGTGGTATCATACTACCTATTTCCATTCAAATCTCTGCAACGGACGAAGGCAGCTTCTTGATTCTTTCTGCCAAAGCCGAAGCTCGCGAGGTACGGTGATAGTTTCCCCACGTGCTCGGCGCGCCGCAGTGCTGTACTTCGCGGTAACCGTTGCTCATATCTGCGCAATTTCCCAGGCCCAAAGCGGTGTTTCCGCAAGTGGAAGGTCAGTCGACTGGGCCACTTACGGCGGACAAGCAGCCGGGGACCACTTCTCTTCCCTTACCCAAATCAGCCGCCAGAATGTTAAAGACCTTCGGCTTGCCTGGAAATTCGACGGCGAGGAAGAAGGTGGACTCGAGACCAGTCCGATCATCGTCGGCGGGATTCTTTACGGATACACTGCGACCCAAAAAGTGATTGCGCTCGATGGCGCCACGGGAAAGTTGATCTGGAAATTTGATTCCCAGGTCAACGGCAAGAATCCGGTTCGCGGCCTCGCATATTGGACCGACGGCAAGCGAGGCCGCATCCTGGCTTCGGTTACGAACTTCCTTTATGCGCTCGACTGGCAGACCGGGCAGCCGATTCCTGATTTCGGAGAGAACGGAAGAATCGATCTGAGGAAAGGACTGGGCGGCGACTACCGGCTGCTTTCACTCGCTCTCACCAGCCCAGGCATCGTCTATAAGGACCTTATTATTGTAGGCGGACGCAATCCGGAGACGCACCCATCTCCTCCCGGAGACATTCGCGCTTTTGATGTGCTCACCGGCGCGCTGCGCTGGACCTTTCACACCATTCCGCACCCCGGTGAATTCGGTTACCAGACCTGGCCCAAAGACGCCTGGAAGCGCGCCGGAGCCGCTAACAATTGGGCGGGCATGGCGCTCGACGAGAAGCGGGGCATCGTATATGTGCCAACCGGCTCACCGGTCTTTGACTTTTACGGAGCTGACCGGATCGGCAACAATCTTTTTGCCGATACATTGATAGCCCTCGATGCAAGTACCGGCAGGCGAATCTGGCATTTTCAAGGTGTCCACCATGACATCTGGGACCGCGACTTCCCTTCCCCGCCCGCCTTGGTTACGGTCAAGCGCAACGGTGCCAGCATTGACGCGGTCGCCCAAACCAGCAAGCAGGGATTTCTTTTTCTTTTCGACCGCACGACAGGCAAGCCGCTCTTTCCAATCAAGGAACAGAAATTTCCCGCCAGCCAAATACCCGGAGAGGTAACCTCACCCACCCAGCCCGTGCCGGTTACGCCCGCGCCCTTTGCGCGCCAGGCTCTCACCCGTGGCCTGCTCACCCAACGTACTCCGGCGGCACATGCCTGGGCAGAAAAAGAATTCAGCACCTACCTAAGCGCCGGACAATTCATCCCCACCGCCCTGGACAAAGAGACCGCGGTGTTCCCCTGCTTCCTGGGCGGAGCCGAATGGGGCGGTCCGGCCGTCGATCCCCGAACTGGAGTCATCTTTATCAATTCCAACGAGGCCGCCTGTGTAGTTGCGCTCACCGAAAACAAACCGGCCCGCAGCACAGGGCAGCGCACCTATCACAATCAATGCAGTGTCTGTCATGGCGACAAGCGGCAAGGTTCACCGCCCACCTATCCTTCGCTGGTCGACATCGCCAAGCGTCTGCCGCAACCTGAGATCGAATCGACCATCCTGCAAGGAAAAGGTCGCATGCCGTCGTTCCCCAATTTGCAGGGTGACTACCTGCAAGCCCTGGTACGCTTTCTCGAATCGGACGACGAGGCAGAAGCACCGGCCAGTGGTCAAGCAGAAGACGCCGCGAAGCCAGCAGCTGTAAGTGCAACCGCGACTCCTGAGACGGTCGGAGCCAACCTTTACGGGGATAAGTGTGCCAAATGTCACGGCGATCATCGCGAAGGAAAGCTGCCCACATTTCCTGCGCTGACCAGCATCGGCCGCCGCCTGTCGGGCCTGCAAATTCAAAACAAAGTTCACCAGGGCGGAAGCGCAATGCCAGCCTTCCCCACCATCGAAGGCAAAGATCTGCATGGACTTGTGGCATATCTCACCGCCGCCAATCCAGTCGATGCCGATCCTGATAAGGAAGCAATCTATTCGAGCACCGCCGAGGGCGCGCCCATGAAGTTCCGCATCACCGGCTCAAAAGACTTCCTCGACCCTGATGGGTATCCAGGAATCACGCCGCCCTGGGGCACGCTCAATGCCATCGATCTGAATACTGGAAAGTATCTGTGGAAGATTCCGCTGGGCGAGTACCCTGCGTTGGCGGCGCAGGGAATGACCAACACGGGCTCGGAAAACTACGGCGGGCCGATCGTCACCGCTAGCGACGTGCTGTTCATCGCTGCAACCGTCTATGACAAGAAGCTGCGCGCCTTCGACAGCCAGACCGGCGAGTTGCTTTGGCAGACCGTCCTGCCGAATGCTGGAGTCGCGACTCCTGTCACGTACATGGTCAACGGTAGGCAGTACGTGGTGATCGCCGCCGGTGGGGGGAAGGATCCTAAGGCTTCGTCGGGGAGCGTCTATGTCGCGTTTTCCCTGCCTTAGTTGCTCAGCATGCGTTTTTACACAACCTTCCGCACGGAACGTTTTGTAAAGTCACGCTAGGTGCGACAGTAGATTTTTCGCGATTCCCCAATCTTGGGATTGTCGCGTGAAATTCAGAGTTATTCACCGGCAGCTAGCTTCCCCAATTCCCTCCAGGTGATCATCCTGATTTTCTGCTGAGCGAGTATCTGGCGAAACTGGTCGCTGGTAAAAAAGTTATAGTCGCGCCGTCTCCAGGCTGCGCCCCATGTCGCACGCTCGCGGGTGGCGGCCCGAAGCTCTTCGTCGTCCAGACCGGGATGGATCACGAACTCGGTTACCCCAGGTTGCAGGTTCTTAAGCGCCGTGATGTAAAAATTAACCCATTTTTCCGGAGTGACCTCGGGCTCGATGGTCACTGTATGATCGAGCACAATATCCTGCGGACCGAGGCTCTTCTCCAGATATGGATATTGAGCGAACCAATCCCGCGTGACGAAAATCGGCAGTTTGTACTGGTGAGCGACCCGCAGCATTACGTCAAACAGGTCCTTGCCGCTCATGACCAGGCGGTACTGGTGTGAGTCGAGATGTGTGGGACGCACGCCCATCGCCAGCGCACGATCAATCTGGGCCCGCAGTTCAACCTCCGCTTCCTGGGGATTGATTGGCTCATTGTGCTCCCAGTCGTGGTGAAAATATCCGTTGTCATCCACCAGCGTTGGCACCTTGTCACGGGAGGCAACCGGACCCCATCGGTAATAAACTCGCTCGGCGGTCAACGTGAGGTGCAGTCCAAAATCAACATCGGGATGCGACTTCGCATAGTCGGCCATCTCCGGAAACCACGGACAGGGCGCCATCAGGCTGGCGGAATTGATGGTGCCAGCTTGGAGAGCTTTTATGGTCGCCGCATTTACGGCGTGGGTTTCACCAAGATCGTCGGCGTGAACAATGATCAGCTTGGTGTCGGGAGGATATCCGAGACGCTGCGCCAGGGTTTGTGCCGGGATCGCAGACGGGAAAGTGGATAAAACCAATCCCAGCAATAAAACGCGCCAACCGAACCGAAGAATCATCCGACAAGTAGAGCATAGTCCCGGGCATCGCTCTAGTTATGCGGATCCAAAGAGCGCGATTACTCTCGCAACCTTCCGCGGTGTGAGGCGGATAACCCAAGGTCCCTCGGCTTCGCTCGGGATGACAGTTATCGAGCATGCTCAGGCCGGGGACAGCAGGTTCCTTGGGCGAAGACGCTCGCGCTAGGAAATGC
>CAWGQZ010000041.1:0-39163 GCA_963824805.1 uncultured Acidobacteriaceae bacterium
GGCCGCGCGCGTCGAGGGTGTGGCGGAAGTCGCCGATCTGGCTGGCGCCGCCGATGCCCGCGATCGCACCGGAGAGCGCCATCACCGCGACGATCTTGCGCCGCGTCCGCATGCCGGCGTTATCGCGCCGCCCGCGGCGAGTCGCCGATCACCTGCGCCTCGAAGCCGAAGCGCGTGCGGGAGTTGAGCAGCCAGATCCCGACCGCGACCACGGCAGCGAGGACGAACCCGAGCGGGATCCCGACGGGAGGCCGATCGTGGTCACCGGCCACGTCGCCGCGTCGGTGAGCACCTTCCCCTGCGGGAAGACGGGAGCGCCTGTGGGGACGTGTCGCGCCAGTACGAGAGGCTGTCGAAGATGAGGTAGTTGAGGACGAGCGCGGCGACGTCGTTGAGCATCAGCGAGGTGATGATCTCGTTGGTGCGCAGAAGACGCCCGCAGCAGAGCCCGGGATCTGCGCCCCAGGCGGCGCCGAGCATCCGCGCCGCCGACGATCATGGCGACGATCAGAACCGTCTGTCGACTGGGCCTGCCAGCAGCAATCCCATACCGGCAGCGCCGATGGCGCCGAAGTACAGCTGGCCCTCGGCGCCGATGTTGAACAGGCGCATCCGGAACGCGACCGCGGCGGCGAGACCGGTGAAGGCGAGCGGCGTCGAGGCGATGAGCGTATTCGTGAGCGCGCCGTTCTCGAGGTAGGCGGCGTCGAACAGCCATCTCAGGGTCGCGCCATGACATCATTGACAAGCAACACCCGTGGCCTATCCTTGGCATCCTGGTCGCTAAAAAATCTTCCGCGCAGCAATGGGATGCCTACCGCTTGAAAGTAGCCGGACGACGCCGAGTGATAGCGGGCATGAAATTCTTCGTGCGGAGGCGGAGTCTTTCCCTCAATGGTGAATCCTCCCAGATTTTCGTCGTACCCGGTCCAGGGAAGATCTGTTCCGGCGCCAACCGCATGCATGCCCGGCAGCGCAGCCAGATGGCTGAGCAGCCTTTGGTAAAAACCTGCAATGCTATCCGCGGTCTTGTAATTTGCACCGGGTAGGGCAATCTCGGCGGTCAAGACATGTTGCGAGCGGAATCCGGGTCAAGCCGCAGCAAATTCACGAAGCTGCGCAGCATCAGGCCCCCGCCTACAAGCAGCAGGCACGCCAATCCCACCTCGCCCACAACCAGTACCGCACGCAATCGCGTCTGCCGCGGGGTCCCGCTCGAACCTCTTCCTCTCTCATGCAGTCCTTCGCGGGGATCGGCGCGCGAAGCCTGCAGGGCAGGAACCAATCCGAAAACCACTCCGGTCGCAAGCGCCACCAGCACGGTGAATGACAACACGAATGCGTTCACATGAATTGCGTCTGTTCTGGGGAATCCCGCCGGCAGGAAGGACACCAGCGCGCGCACCCCGACGATGGCAAGCAGCACGCCCAAAGCCCCACCAAGAAGCGAAATCAACAGGCTCTCGGTCAACATCTGTCGCAGCAACCGGCCTCGCCAGGCTCCGAGTGCAGCGCGTACCGCGATTTCTTTTTGCCTGGCCGATGCCCGAGCCAAAAGCAGGTTGGCCGCATTTACGCAGGCAATCAGCAATACCAACCCGACCGCTCCCAGCAATACCAGCAGCATCTTGTGAACCGAGCCGACAATTTCCTGAAACAGTGGAACCGCATAGATGGTCCACCCTCGGTCGCCTTCATATTGCGAAGAGAGATCGCTCATGATCCGGTTAAAGTCCGCAGCCGCTTGCTCAGCGGTTACACCCGGCTTCAATCGGCCAATTCCTTCCACATAGTGCGCTCCGCGGTTGGTCGAATCTCCCTCAAACTTGAATGGAGTCCAGGCATCCACGGTGTCGCCATAAGCCAGGGAGTTGTAGGAATTTCCCGGATGATTGATTCCAGCCGGCATCACGCCCACCACCGTATAGGGTCGCGAATCCAGCAATACCTTGCGGCCCAGAATATCCCCGCCGCCGCAAACTGGTTCCGCCAGACACGATCACTCAGGATCACTACACTCGCGTTTCCCGGCCGCTCTTCGGAAAAATCGAATTCGCGTCCTCGCGCCGGTTGTACGCCAAGCACCCGAAAATAACCGGAGCTGATCTGAAACGCGGACAGCTTCACCGGATCGCTGCCCATGCCGGAAAGCTGCAGGTCGGCGTGCATGTACAGGGCAAGGCTTTCAAAGGAGCGGTTGCGCGCCCGGAAATCCAAAAAATCCCATGGATTCAGGGGGAACTTCTCGTATTCCGGGCTGCGGTAGAAGACGCGGGTAATCTGCTGTGCTTGCGGGTAGGGGAGCGGCTTCAACAACACCCCATCAATCACGCTGAAAATTGCGCTGTTCGCGCCGATGCTCAACCCGAGGGTCAGAACCATCACCGATGTGAAAGTTGGATTCTTGCCCAGCATGCGGGCCGCATAGCGCAGGTCGATGCCCAGTTCATCCCACCAGCAAAGGCCGACCGAGGCCCGCATGGCGTCTTTTTGCGACTCGAGGCCGCCGAGTGCGATCCGTGCCTGGCGGTTAGCCTCTGCCTCGGGAACTCCGCGGCGGACCAGTTCTTCGGTATGGCTGTTGAGGTGGAAGCTCAACTCCGCGTCCATGTCGGACTCAAGTCGCTGGCGTTTTATAACCCACTTCCACCAGGAACCAAGCCGGGCCAGACGGCTCATACTTCCTCCGGTTTTGTGCTCATGATGCCCAAAATTACCGCCGTCAGCCGGTTCCATTTGTCCGTCTCGGACTGGAGCCGGCGCCGGCCGGCTGCGGTCAAGCGGTAGAACTTGGCTTTGCGATGGTTTTCCGATTCTCCCCATTCACTGCTGATCCAGCCCTGGTGCTCAAGCCGGTAAAGCGCCGGGTACAGGGATCCCTGCTGGATCTCCAGTTGCTTGTCCGAGATCTGGTGAATGCGCAGCAAGACCCCGTAGCCATGCAGCGGCCCGAGTGACACCGCCTTTAGAATCAGCATGTCCAGGGTGCCCTGCAGAAGGTCAACTTGCCCGGCCACGTTCTCTCCTTGTCTGTCTAGGAGAGAGCATAGGTCTCGTGTTCCGGGAATGTCAAGAAAGGGCGGTGGCCCCAGAAAGTAGTCCTGAAAAGATGCTTGCTGGTTGACAAGCGGGAAGCTGGTTTTCCTGCGGTCGGGAGGGAACTTGTCTCTGGCCCGGACGAAAGAATGCAATCTGCCTGCTTATTCGTATCGCAACGCTACCGGCGGGCCGGCGTCCGCCGCGCGGGGCGAGGGGAGATGGATCCGACACAAGCAGACGCCGCCAGCGAGAAATATGTGACGATATCGGTTCGGGAAGCGAAAGTGTTCAAAGACTCCGGAAATAAGTCACGTGTTCTGCTTCGACTGCGCCTGATCTCTTAAGAAGGGTTCAGGGCTGATCTTTAGCTATCGCATCATTTCGTTAACGACCCGCTGGGCAAGGCAGGGACGTAGCCGCACAAAGGGTCGGTTCCCCGGGCGTTGCCAGTATGGGCGAAAGCTCGTGCACGCGAGCCGCCGCAAATATGGGTGTACTCGCAATTGCCGCATTTGCCGTCAAACTGAGTGGGTGAGTGCAGAGCCCGGAAGGTGTCAGAGTTCCGGTACACATCCACCAGGGAATCGCTGCGAACATTGCCGCAGCGAAGCGGCAGGAAGCCGGAGGGATAAATGTCTCCGAGATGAGACACGAACACAATGCCGTGCCCATCGCGAATCTGAAATCCCTGGTAGACCGAGGTTTTCTTCATTTCCTGTCCCGTCATGCCAGAGCTTTCCATTCGCTCAAGTGCAATTCGCCGGTAGGACGGGGCTTCGGTTGTCTTGACGGCAAAAGGGGCTTGGGGCACAAGGTCAAAGACCCAGTTCATGATGTCTTCGCCAGCCCGGGGCGAAACCTCATGCAGCGCTTTGCCACGCCCGATCGAAATCAGGAAAAACAAGCTCCAGCGCATTACCGGAAAGGTTGATCGCAGCAATTCGTAGATTGCCGGAAGGTCATCGGCAGTTTCTTCGGAGACCAAAGTATTGACCTGAATGGGTAAACCGACACGTCCTGCCTGAGAGGCCGCCTCCAAGGTGCGTGCGAATGTCCCGGGGACGGCACGGATCGCATCATGCCTGGCGGCAGAGGATCCGTCCAGGCTCAGGCCGAGGCTTTGAATTCGATGTTCTTTCAGCCTGGTGACAGCTTGAGTGGTCAGTTCCGGAGTGGCACTGGGAGTGATGGAGACATCAAACCCAAGGGCGACGGCGTAGTCGATAAGAGGAAAGATATCTTTACGGCTCAGCGGATCTCCTCCGGTAAGGATCAGATGCGGAAGGGGCTCTCCGAAGGCAAGCAACTGAGTAAGAAGCGATTTACTCTCAAGGGTCGTGAGCTGCTCGGGATGCGGGTTGGGGGCAGCCTCCGCTCGGCAGTGTTTGCAGGCCAGGCCACAAGCCTGGGTCACTTCCCAGTAGACGAGCATCGGATTTTTGGAAAAATCAAGCCGCGTGAGGTTGGCTGCCGGGTGTGCGCCGACCATGTGATTCCTCCTGAGGTCAGATCGGTTGGGAAACCGACGCCAACCAGAGGAGGTTACTTGCCTTGCGCCACTTGTTGCTGTGACTGCAATCACAGACGGCCGTGCAGGATTCGAAAGCGGGCCAAATGGTTTCGTCTTAGGAAGGAGAAGGGAATTTTGTTGGCGAATTGGATCTTGAGTATTGCCGCAAAATAGCAAAGCCGGAAGCTATTTGCTCTCCGGCTCGTAACCGTCTGTCTGGATGGTCTGCCTACGCCGCTCTCTTCTTGGCCCTGAACTTTGCCCAGCGGGCTTTTTGCGCCGCCGCCATTTTGCGACGGGCTGCCAGACTGACGACACGCTTACCGCCGGATGAGGCCACGGCCTTGGGGCCTTTGGCGTGGTTTCCCGACCCGCTTAGTAAGACGCGCGCCTGGGTTAGATTCGCAATTTCTTTGTCTAGTGCCTGAACTATGCTTTGTATGCTCATGATGGTGATCCCCCTCGGTATCATAGGTAACATATCATGATCTTGGGTTTGTCTGTCGCTATTGCGATAGATGGAAAATTTCCGGAACCAAAGTGGAGCTCACCTACGAATGGTTTCGGCAGTTAGCGTTGCCAGCCAATTAGACGGCTGCAATTCCGGTCAAGAACTTTCTGGACTAACTCCCGCCTTCGATCGCGACCCGCGCCATGCGGCATTTGAATTCACAAGAGGACCCGGAAGAATAAAGAGTGTGCTCACAGACTCGGGCTGAGGGCAAAGAATGAATCCGGAATGTCGACTTCGCGAATAGTTACAGCTTTCTCTCGCAATTCGGGCTGCACAGTGACAGAGTGCTTTGCCAGTAAGGTCCTATCAACTCATCGAAATGGGAGAAAAAGGCATGTACCGGATGGCAGAAACAGTTCGGATTGTAGCGGCGCGGGATGGGCAGATCCTGCTTGATATCGGTCGCGGACAAGTGCTTCACCTCAACGCAACCGCAGCCCTCATCGTAGACGCAGTTGCAACGGGGAAGAAATGAATGCGAAATTTCTGAAGTCATTGGCCACCAGTTCAGCGTTTCCCGGGAAGCGGTGAACCGTGATGTTGCGGAATTTCTGAAATCACTTGCAGATCGTGGGCTGCTGTGGAGTGACTCGGGCAAGCCAGGCGACCGGGAGAAAACACGGGCATGCGACTTCTTGTCTGGAGAGCTCTAGCTGGCCTGGCCGGCTTTGATTTGATGGGATTGGGACATAACTTCGAGGCTATGCATCGCTCTGTTTGCCAGTGCCGGGTCAGAGAGCGGATTCCGCCGCCAAATGCGGTCGACAGGGTGTGCGATGCGGTAAACCGGGCCTGTGTCTGGTATCCCTGGCGAGTTCGTTGCCTGCAACGTTCGGTTGTGACTGTGTGCCTGCTTCGTCACCTGGGAGTACCCGCCAAAATGGCAATGGGCGCCCAGACTTATCCTTTTACGGCGCATGCCTGGACAGAGGTAGACGGGCGGGCGGTGAATGAGCGGAGAGAGGTTCAGAAGATTTACGCGGTTTGGGAACGTTGTTAGTCGAAGAAGGGAGATCGACGGCGATGAGTGTGCAGGCTGGGTTGCTGAACTTCGATGGAAAACCTGCCGACCCTTCAGCTCTGCGTGAATTGAGTCTTGCTGCTGCTCCCTTTGGTCCGGACGGAGAGATGAGTCGTAGCCTGGGAGCTTTGGCGATGCTTTACAAGCCTTTTAACACCGTCCCCGAGCCAGGGTCTCATCTGCAACCGCTGGTCTTTGGCAGAGGATCGGCCATTACCTGGGATGGACGTTTGGACAATAGGGACGAGGTCCTGCCGCAGATGTCGGGATCGGCCAGTCAGTCGTTATCTGACCTGGAAATTGTGGCGCAGGCTTTTGAGAAATGGGACACGGAATGCTTTGCCGAACTTGTGGGCGAATGGGCTGCGGTGATATGGCGACCACATGATCGGGAATTGATTCTGGCGCGGGACTACATCGGAGTCAGACAGCTGTTCTACCGCTTGCAGCCACAGCGGATCACCTGGTGCAGCTTGCTGGCTCCCTTGCTTGAGGGCTCCGGCCCGTCGAGCCTCTGCGAGGAATATGTGGCGGGATACCTGGCGCGCAAGCCGGATGCCGAGCTGACGCCATTTCGGGAAATTCGCTCGGTTCCCCCCGGTTGCTGGCTTCGCGTCAAGGACGGGAGTATCAGTAAAAGAAGATTCTGGAGATTCAACCCCGGCCTAAAAACGCGCTACAGGACAGATGCCGAATACGAAGAACAATACCGGTACCTGTTTCGTCAGGCAGTAAGGAGACGGCTGCGTTCGGATCGCCCGCTACTGGCCGCGCTGAGCGGAGGGCTGGATTCCAGCTCCATCGTCTGCATGGCAGATGACATCCATGCGAAAGAACCCGCCTTCCGCGTCGATACTTGTGTCCTACTACGATCTGTCGGAACCCGACGAAGATGACCTCATTCATCTAAGCAAAATCGAGCAGCGTCGCGGGCGGAAAGGTTTTCATCTCGACCTTGACGGCAACGGCGATTCGCTGAGGTTTCACTATCCGGCGCTGGTGGCTGCACCCGGGTTCGGCTTGAGAAGGGAAGTGCAGGAAGCAATGGCGTCCCTGATCAATCGCAATCAGTACCGGGTAATTCTCAGCGGGACCGGTGGAGATGAAATGAACGGACAGGCATTGAATCCCACCATACCGCTGGCCGAACTGCTCCTGCACCTCCGCCTGTTCACCGCCAGCAGGGAGATATTTCGCTGGGGCCTGCTGACCAGAAGTCCCTTTTTGGGTTTGCTTTGCCAGGTCATAACCGAGTTGCTCCCGATTGCGATACGGGCGCGCTCTGGCAGGTATGCGGAGAATCATCCATGGATCAGTCGAGAGTTCATCCGGCGCTACCATCTGGCGGCGCGGGAATTGGAACAGGTGCCGGGGGTCAGATTCTATCGGCCGGGGGCGCGAGATGCAGTGCAGACCATTACAACCCTCTCTCGGGAACTGACCCGCCTGGCGCCCTCAAGACTGGAACAACGCTATCCGTATCTCGACCAGACCCTGGTTGAATTCCTGACATCGATCCCCTTCGATCAGCTGCTGCGTTCGGGAGAGCGTCGCCATCTGATGCGGAGAGCGTTAAAAGATATTGTGCCAGCAGAAGTTCTGTCGCGTCGCACCAAGGTGAGCGCTTCGCGATGTTTCGCCATAACCGTTGCTAAGCACTGGCCGGAAATCGAAGAAGCTCTGGCTTCTCCGCTGTCAGAGCGTATGGGATTCATCGATGGCAATCTTCTTCGAACCAGTTTGATCAGGCTCAGGAACGGTCAAGCTGGCGACCAGATTGGCGGTTGCTGAAAGCCTTGTCACTTGAGTTCTGGCTGCGTGACATTTCGGCCCGGCGGTTGATCGCCTGGCCCCCTCCGGCGGCGAAAGCACGCAAATCTTCAGACATTGGCAGATCCTGCGACATCTCTAAAAAGAAAGGAGGTGAATGCCATGAAGGAGTACACCAAACCTGAACTGACAGTGCTTGGCGACGCAGCTCAATTGATCCAGAGCTCCAAGCCGGCGGGGAAGTTGGATGCTCACGACCCTGACAACTTGATCAGGCAAACCGAGTGCACCCAGGACTAAACGCCCTGCCGGCAGCCCGGAACCATGCTGCCGGCTCTACGCCTCCCTTGGGCCCGAGGGAGGCATTTGACCGCGTTGCCTCAGGCGCTGCTTTGTAGTGATTTTGGGTGGGACTGGTTTTCTTGCGGCGTTCACGCTGTTGTTTGTCGCGTCGAACCGTGCCGCGAAAACGGCCGGCCGTGACCCCATCTCATACTAGGTCCTCCCTATCGAAACGGACTGGTCATTTTTCCGCGACACAGATTGTACTGCGAGAATGCGTATTGCCATGCGAGGGGTCACGTTGGAGCGGGACTGCATGGTCTCTATACCAAGGCTATTCGTTCGGGAACTGAGCCATGGGGATTTTCCCCTCGGGCCAACCGTTCCTGCATCCTTTATTATTAACGCTTCTTTGGCCCCAGATTGCGGCCATCTCCGTCCGTCGACTGAGCGCAGCGTCATCGGGCCGGTGATTCCCGGCTGGTGTCCGGGTTCGAATCTCGGAGATCGCGCAACTTCCGCCAGCGCGCGTACTTTGCCATCTTTGCCGAATCGCTGTCTTCACGTCCATTCAACCAGAAATCGAACCAATCAACCGCTTCTTGCTGAGAGAGGTAACGATGATGCGGTTGGACGAGAACGTGCGGTGCGTCTTCCTTGCGCAGCCATACCAGATCAACCGGCTTGCCCAAAGTACGAAGACCTCCATAGATATCCCATGAACCCACCAACGTTCCCTTCTCAAGACACGAAATCAGCAAGGGGGAACGGACATGTTCCAAATTGAAGCCGGGCGCCGACTCCGCCCATTTCAATAGACCTACTTTGCCAAACGGTTTGGCTCCGCCATTCATCTGCTCTGCGTACTGCTGGGCCCAGGGGATGTCGGTCCACAGCAAGTAAAGCCAGTAACTGAGGTCATCTCCATCTGTAATCGAAGCAACCGAGAACAAATCCGGTTCGTGGGTGAGGGCATAGAGAACATGAAACACGGTGAAGCTAAACCCGATCACGCCTACCCGATGGCGGTCAATCATGCCTTGACTTTCCAGTTTCCTGACGGCCCCCTCAAAGGCTCCGATCTGGAACTGCCCCTCCGCTGGCGTATCCACGTGCTTGCGGGATTGGCCCATTTGCAGGACGATCATGCCCTTGGCAGCCAAAGCACGGCCGCCGCTGCCGGTCGTATATATTCCGTCGGCGAAAAACTTGTTGGGCTCATAGCCGTGCGTCTGGATCACCAGAGGGTAGCGTTCCGTAGGGACATAGTCAGGGGGCAATACCAAGATTCCGCGGTAGGGAGTTCCTTCCTTGTCTTCCCAATCGAACAAGGACGCCTTCCCCAATGCCAGGCCAGACAATTGGGGATTCGGATCCCAAATCGCTACTGGCTCTTGCCTCCCGGCGAGACTGGCAGCGAGCACCGGCGCATGATTCAGATCTTGGGAAATCACCAGCCGCAGATCATCCGGGGCGGCAACAACTTCTGCTTTGTTCCAGCCCGTGGACCCTAGCCGGTACAGCTCGTGAAACAGAAGGGGTACGTTATCCGGACTGCTTGCGTAAGCCAGATCTACCCGGTTGTTTTTCCTATCCCAGGTGACCTCACTCACGTGCCGATCCGGTTCCGCCGATTTTGGGGGCTGCTCAAAATACGTGACTGTCTGAATGGCATGGGCAACGATGTCGACAATCGCGACGGCTGAAGCGGTATGGCGAAGATATTGTTCCCGGGAATTCAGTGCTGGATCGGTCGGTAAGAAGGTATTTGAGATCAATACGTGGCGACAGTCGTTTGCCCAGATTGCTTTGGTAGGGACAAAATTAAAAAACAGGGAGCGTCCGGCCGGTGCCCCAACCAAGGGGCTGGCAATCCCACTCTCAAGATTCACAACGACTGCCTCGGCTGCCTTCCAGGCATTGTCATCGGCAAGTGCTCGCGCGTTGCTGGATGTCAGTTTGAGTTCTTCATAGCCAAACCGCGGATGATAGTTTTCCCAGGACGCAGGAATATGATTCACTGCGGCCACGGTCACTAGGGATCGTCCATCGGGGGAGAGCGCGAGGATCGGATAATACAGTCGAAGGGGAAGGCCCTCCATGGTTGGCGACACCACTGCTTCTCGGCCGTTCTGAACCACATGGAGAATATTGGCCAAGTTGAGTAATTGGGACTCTTCTCTTTCGTCAAGAGGCCGGTCTCGCCACAGCAGTGAAAAGATGTTTCGTCCTGTAACGTCGACCAGCTCCGCTTGACTATCTGCAGCCACGCCGGGTTCCTGCAAGGTTGTGTAGATCATGGTGTCGCCGGCGATATCAAAACCGGAAACGTAGTGGTCTTCATGAGTGAGTTGGGTGAGCCTCCCGCTCTCGATGTCCGCTACATAGATCTGTTGTTGCAGAAGCCCGGATTTCCCAAGGAACGCAATGGTTTTGCAATCCTCGAGCCAGCGGACATCGGTGATGACTGGTGTGTTGGAGGTAGCAGAAAGTTGGGCTAGCAGTTTTGGGGCAGGACGGATACCCGATTTCTCTTTCACGAAATCCGAAATCGCGCGCTGATCGAATAACCAAATGGTCGATTCGATGGTATTCGTCGCCACCACTCCCTTCACCGTTATCGCTAATGCCCATCGATGATCGGGGGAGGGAATCAAACCGATCGGGCGGTCCTGATTGGTCGACCAAAATACGGGATTTGAAAATTGGGAGAGTTCGATCGAGTCCTTGATTGTGAACCGTCGCAGCGATTGACTTTCGGCTCGCGAGACCGAGTTTGTGTTTAACAAACTGATGACTAAGGCAACTTCAAGGATCCGAAAGACAGAAAAACTCGATCGAGTTGGCATCGTGCTCAGTTCTCCCGCCAGTAGTCGTAGGATTTGAAAGGTGAGGTTGATGTCTCGGCTGCCGCAATTCGATCTAGAATTGCAATTTCAATGCAAATTGCACCGAGCGCGGCCCGCCCAGTTGGTAAAGCGCATTAAATCCCCCAGCCCCAACATTGCCGGCAAGAGCTTCTGACAGGATCATGCTTGATGTGCCAAATCCCCCTCTACCGATGCCGGATTCGGGTGGGCCAAAGTTGGGATGGTTGAGGACATTGAACATTTCGGCACGGAACTGCAATGCCCATTCCCCCCGGATGTGAAACTCACGGTGGAAGCCCAGGTCCCATTGCACCAGACCAAAGCCTCTGAGAGCATTTCGTCCCAGGTTTCCCTGACGGGTGGGGTTACCGTCCGCGTCGATGGGCGGAGACATGAAGGCGTCGGGGTTGAGCGCTTTCCCTCCGGGATAGATAGAGCCGAATAGATAAGGTGACTGTCCGGCTACAAGATCAGGTCGAACCTGGGTAGAAAATTGTGCGACCTCGGCGAAATCAGCCTCATAGACGTTGACCGGCGTCGCCGAATTCAGGTGCAACACGTTCTGGATTGACCAGCCACCAAATATCACCTTGGCCGGCAAATTCCCTGGATAGGGAACTTCGTAGGTTGCTGCCACCGAGGCCGCGTGGCGTAAATCAAAGTCGGACGGTCCGCGGTTAGTGCCGCTAAAATTTTCGGGTACAAACGTGTTCGAGCCGACGATGGTGGATGCGGCAGAAGCTGTGTCGATCGAGTGGGACCATGCATAGGAAGCTAACATTTCCAGGCCATCGCGCAACTGCCGCTTGTACTGGAGTTGCAGAGCACCATAATCGGCGGTGGCCGCGTTGGTTACCAGATATGCGCTGTTAAAGTCCGGGTTGGGAGACGAGATAACCGCAGTCTGCAGAAGCCTGCGGCCAGCCGAGCCAATATAGGAGGCAGAAATTGACTGCAATCTTCCGATGGACTGCTCCAAGGCCAGGTTCCACTCGAGCGTATAGGGCAAGCGCAGGTTTGGATCAAGGGCAGTGAGCGGTGAGGACCCCGAGCCGCTGAGGCCTGCAACCGTGATCGCAGGGGGGGCAGAGGTTGAAGCATCGAAGGGAAAGTTTCCGCCAATAACAAACTGCTCTGCACCGAATGGATAGGATGATTGTGAGAGAACATTCCCGATCTCTCCCGTGGCCATATCGTAGAAAACCCCAAAGCCGCCGCGAAGCACGGTTTCGTGATCCGGCGCCTGGACGAGCTGGTAGGCGACTCCAATACGAGGGGCAAAATTCCCATACGTAGTTTTAAACGGAGCTGTTCCTTGCGGGGCCAAAGCAAGTTCGGTCAAATCTTGGAGATTGAAGCCGGTGACTGCCGGAAGGGATGGGCCCTCGAGCGATGACGGTGCAAAATCAAGGTCCCACCGAGCCCCATAGGTCAAGGTCAGGCGCGGGCTGGCCTTCCAGGTGTCCTGGGCGAAGATCCCAAGATTCTGAAAACGGATGGTGACCGGGGAGCTGGATCCAAACAAGGCAAAGCTCACATTACCGTTTTCAGCCGCCGCCACATCGTCAAATGCTACGGCTTGGGAATAGAGCCGCAGGACCATCGTGTAGGTGCCAAACGGCGGTAGTCGGCTCCGACCTTGATGGTGTGGGCTCCCTTCTGAAGGGAGATATTGTCAACCAGATTCCACTGCCGCTGTGCGTTCTCTGCCTGCTTGCCAATTTCGTACGCCCCATGGGTGAGGGAAAAGATATCAAAAAAGAAATCTGCATTTTCTGGACCAAAGCCACCCGGGAAAGGAGGGTTTGTGAGCGGCTCTGCTCCTCCGAACTTGTCCATGCCAAACGCGTTAAAGGAATTCGTCTGGCTGTAGTTCAGTCGCAGATCGTTGGAGATGTTGGTGGAGAAAAGCGCAACCATTGCTGCCGTTGCCGTCTGGGTTCTGATTCGGGCAGGGAAGACGACATTCAGAGATTGCCCTCCGCCGGCGGAACGCTGGTTGACCTCGGAAGGAGAGAAGTTATAGCGCGCAAATAGACTAATGTTCCTTCTAAACTTGTGGTCAATGCGCAGACTGTAGGCATCCAGGGTTGCGGGATTGGAGAAACTGGAATTGAACTGTGCCATTCCGTTGACTGGGTCGTCGGGGCCATTAGGCAGCGGAAAGGCGTTAAAAAATGGCTGCAAGGCAGGAACAGCATTCTCGCGGGCGGCCAGGTCGGGCACGGTGGTTAACAAGGTTTGTGGAAGCCGCAGTCTGAGGCCTTCATAGGAAAAAAAGAAGAAGGTTCGATTTTTTGCAACCGGGCCTCCCGCAGTCCCCCCAAAGTCGTTTTGACGCTCGCGGGGTTTGGGCAGCCCGGCATTGTCGGCAAACCAGTTGTTCGCGTCGAAAACATCGTTGCGCAGATATTCGAACAGAGTGCCGTGGAATTGGTTGGTTCCCGAGCGAGTCACGATCGAAATCTGACCGCCAGGGGTACGCCCAAATTCAGGAGCATAGGTGGATGTCTGAATGCGGAATTCCTGCAGTGCGTCAACCGATACCAGGCTATTGGTCCCTCCCGTCGCGTTGAACGATCCAAGCGAACCCGAGAAGCCGTTTCCCGGCGCTCCCGAGGCCGCAAGCCCGATGTTCGCGCTCACCCCATCGACCATCCAGTAATTTGCGTTGGCACGTTGCCCATTGACATTGAATTGCCCGCCATCCCCCATGTTGCTCGCCGCTGGTACAACGCCGGGGGTGAGTTCAATCAGGGTCTGGAAACTCCTCCCATTCATAGGAAGGTTTTCCGCGAATTGCCGGTCGACGACGGTGCTTACTGCGGCCGATTCCGTATTCACCAGTGAAGCGCCCCCCTCGACGGTGACCGTTTCTGACAACGCGCCGACCGGCAAAGTGAAATTAATAGACAATGCATCCTGAACGTTGAGCGTGATGTCAGGCTTGATCAATGTTTTGAATCCAATTTTAGACACCTGCAGGCGATAAGGACCGGGAGGAAGGTTGGGCAGCACGTAGATGCCGTCCTCGTTGGTCCTGGCGGAATACTTAACGCCAGTGACATCATTCACAATCAAGATATCGGCGCCTTGAATGACTCTGGTCGACGGGTCGACAACGAGACCGTTAATGTTGCCATTCGGTGACTGCGCTGCAAGAGGAAGGACCAGCCATGCGGCAGCGGCCAACAAACAAGCGATTCGGGGGAAGCGCATTCAACATTCTCCTTGACCGGCTGACTCGAAAATCCTATTCCGGTATACGGAGAAGAAATCAAATTGGTATCAATTGTTCATAGCAGCGAAAACATGACTTGACTAAGCTGTAGGCAAGTCGTCTTATCCGCAGTGATCTGGCCAACTGACTGTGACATTATGTCAGCGTGTCAACAATGGGCTGCGGCTTTCGTTTGGTTGTTCCAGTCTTGTAACAGTTCTGCCGCTTTTGCATTAGCCTCCGGCCATCACGGCTTCGGATGACCTGCTGTGTAGGGATGGCAACATGGCTTCTGCACGGGGGTGAACTCCATGATCTCAACACGCGTTCCATCCGGATCGTAGGCATCCAGACTGTCTTTACCGTCGCGGCCAATCTCGGGCCCATCGAATGTTTTCCACCCTCGCGCGCGCAACTCTGCTGCTGCGGCGTGCACATCCTTGACCCCGAATGAAAAATGATTTTGTACACCGAGTTCATGATGATCGGCGTCTGTGGGAATGTTAAGCATGTATTCAATCCAGTCAGGGCCGTCTGGTACCTGGAGCTCATACCAGTCGATGCTGTTGTCCTTGAAACCACCTTGCCAGTAAAGACGAAAGCCCAGAAGTTCAACGTAGAAACGGTTCGCCGCACCCAGATCTTTGACGACAAAACCGGCATGGATCAAATGCGAACCAAGCTGCCGGGATGGAGATCCATATCCGCCTTTCGGTGCTGGCCGGTGAACGAATGCAATGGGGTTTCCCTCTCGGGTCCCGGACCCGGAAAGACTGCGCGCCATCGGAATTTCTTTGAACCGGCTCTGGCCGGAAGCCGTGTGCCAGAAGGTAATCTCGGGTATGCGATACGTTGTCGGTTGCGAACCCAACTTCCGCCAGCCAGCTTTGATGGGCACTATTTCTCAGATCATCCGGCACCGGTTTCAGTAATACCCGCTGGTTTGACGGGCCTACCAGCAAACAGCTCTCTGGCCCGGCATAGCCTGGACAGTTAGTTGTAAGGCCGAGAACATTGGAATAGAACTGCCGCGATTTTCCAACGTCACTGACGTAGATCGTAACGTGATCGATGCCGGTGATGCGGGGTCGCTCTGGTTGCTCTCCTTGGCGTGACGCGAACACGGCTGACGGCAGAACGAGACAGAGCAAGAGAGACCGGAACGGGGATAAAACGGATCTCGAGGCTGAGGTAGCCCTAAACAGGAGATGCATGCCTGCAGATTCTATAGCAGTCACGGATTGAAATTGATTCAATGACCTCTTAAATAGGCGGTCGCGGCAACCGGAAGTTCAACGCCCCCAATTTTCTTTCGCTGCCAAGAGGTGAGTGCACCAAAGCTCTCCGCGCAAGATAACCACCTAGATTTGGCAACTCCCTACCTCACTCAAGATTGTCGGTATTTTCAGTCTGACCGGCGGGATCGCGTTTGCGTTGTTCGACCCAATCAGTGGCGAACTATGCAGTTGAGTTCATGCAGGGTGTGGGCTATCTCGCTATCGGAAGTATAGAAATGCGGGGCGATTCGAATCCCGGCGCCCGGGCGAAAATCAACCAGGATCTGCCGGCGCCCCAATTCCGCGGTGACTGCACGGCCGTCCGGCACGTCGAGAATGATAGTGCCACCCCGGGCTTCGGGTTCGCGGGGACTGCGTACCACCAGGCCGGACTCATCGGCCAGGGCAATCAGAAGCTGGGTTTGCCGTTTCGATTTGGCGCGGATCGCTTCTACTCCAATCTGGTTGACAATCTCGTAACCGGAACGAGCGGCGTACATGGCGGGTATGTTAGGGGTTCCGTTCAAGAACCGGTGCATATCCGCGGCGTATTGAATCGGCCCGTTGATGAATTCGAACGGTTGAGCATGGGCTGCCCAGCCGGTGGCGGCGGGTGTGAGGGCTGAGTCGAGATCCGGGCGGACATATAAATAGCCTGCCCCCGGTCCTCCGAGCAGCCATTTGACTGATCCCCCGGTGGCGAAGTCGAGCTCAAGGGCGGTGACGTCAACCGGCACGATGCCGGCCGATTGATAAAGATCCGCCACGATGTAGGCGCCCACATCATGGGCACGCTTGGAGATAGCGGCGAGGTCGAGAAGGGAAGAACTGCGAAAAGCGACATGAGAGATGCTGACCAGTTGGGTTTGCCGGTCGATGGCATCGAGGATAGGGTCAAGCGGCACAGTGATGCCATCGGGCGAAGCGATGGATACGATCTTTGCTCCCAGCCGCTCAAGGCCATGATAGATGTAGTCATTCGAGGGAAAGTTCAACCCATCACTGACCAGCTTGTTGCGGTTTCCGCTCCAGTTGAAACAGGAAGTCACGATCGACTGGCAGATGGAAACATTCTGATGCATGACCACGCGCCCTTTGGGGGCGCCGATGATTGAGCCGATCAGGTCGCCACAGGTAAGTGGCATCTCCCACCAGCCCTCCTCCCAGGCGCGAATTCCCCGCGTTGCCCAGGTATCGGTGAATTCCTTGATTGCGGTCTGGGCGCGACGCGGCATGGGGCCTAGTGAGTGGCTGATCATGTAGGTCGTGTGTTCGAGAATCGGAAATTCCTTGCGCCAGCAAAGCAGCGGGTCGGCGATCGATTCAGGGGTGTTGCCAGGTTCTGAAGGTGCCGCTGGCATAGTCATGGTTGGAAGCTCTCCTTGCTGCTTGCTGGCCGGTTCCTGGCGGACCATTTGTGGGAAGTCGCATACGCCAGACAGAGCAGAATCAGAAAGGGTAGACCATAAATCAGTGTAGGCCGAAAAGCCTGGGTCCAGAGCGTGGTGAAAAGTGCGGCGGCCATGAGCACAGCTCCAAGCAGACTGGTATAGGGATATCCCCACATGCGAAACGCTAGCGTTTCGCCACGGTGATGTCTACGAAACCGGAGGTGGGTAAGGAAAATCATAAGCCAGGTGAACATTGGACCGAACATGGAGATTGCCACCATCAGCAGAAAGGAGCGTTCGTGAAACAAGGTATTGAGCACAGCCGCCAGAGCAATTCCCAGAGTGGAGGCCAGCAGAGCGACGATCGGCACGCCACTTGAGGTCAGGGTTCCCATTACCCGAGGAGCCAAGCCAGCCCGGGAAAGCGAAAACAGCATGCGGGCGGTGATATAGAGCTGACTGTTCATGGCGGAAAGCGCGGCGACGAGGATCACAAAGTTCACGACCGCAGCGGCTCCCGGAATATGAAAGCGCATGATGACGGTCACAAACGGTGACTGTGAGGTACCGGCCGCGGTTGTCGTCCATGGCACGATGGCGAGAATCAACGCCAGGGTGAGTACATAGAAAACCACCAGGCGAACAATTGTGGCGCGAAAGGCGAGTGTGATGGCGCGGTGCGGGTCTTTCGCTTCGCCGGCAGCTACGGCAATCATCTCGATCGAAAAATAGCTGAACAGCGATACCAGGACGGCGACCCACATGCCCCAAACACCTTTTGGAAAAAAGCCACCAAAGGCGGTGTAGTTGCGGAAGCCGATGGCTTGACCCGGATCGGCAGCAAAGCCATGAGAAGGGGCTGCTACCACCCAGGTGCCAAGAACTATGAAGGCGCAAATCGCGACAACCTTGAGGGCGGAGAATGCATACTCGACCGCTCCGAACACGCCTACGTTGAAGGCATTCACTGCCACCAGCGCCATGGAGAAACTGCAAATCCAGATCCAGCCGGGAACGACCGGAAACCAGAAACGCATGTAGACGGCGATGGCCGTGACCTCGGTGCCGACAGCCAGCACCACACCGGCCCAATAGCAGAAGCGTACGAGGAACCCGGCGATGGGAGATATGTAGAACTCGGCCCAGGCGCCGAACGAGCCTGGGGTTGGATGTGCGACTGTCATCTCGGCCAGGCAGCCCATCAGCAAAAGGGTGATAAGGGCGCCTATCAGATAACTGAGAACGACGGCCGGGCCGGCAAATCCGATGGCAAAGCCGGATCCCAGAAACAGGCCCGTGCCAATGGCGCCCCCGATCGCAATCATGGAAAGCTGTCCCGCCGAAAGACTCCGCCGAAGCCCCTGTTCGCGTTCCTCTATGGAGTCAAATTTCGAAGATGAGAAATCAGGCATCGTCTCAATGTACGCTGTTGACGATGGACCTACTTTCGCTTCCCGTGTTAAGCGCCGATCATCGTATCGCCTACGGGCCTGATCCGTCTCAGTTTGGGGACCTGTGGATACCGGAGATCAAAAGACGCCGGCGCTTTCCGGTGGTGGTGTTCTTCCACGGGGGCTGGTGGAAATCTGAATATGATCTCGCCTATGCCGGCCGGGTGTGCGCAGCACTGAAACGCGAAGGTATCGCCACCTGGTCAGTCGAATACCGGAGAGTTGGCGTCACCGGCGGGGGATGGCCTATGACGTTTCTGGATGCGGCCGCCGGTTTTGATTTCGTCGCAAAGCTTGCCAAAGCTTATCCGATCGACCGATCACAGATCCTTACTATGGGTCATTCTGCCGGGGGACATTTGGCATTTTGGGTCGCAGGCAGGCATCACATCGATCGTGAAAGTGAAGTGTTTCGCCGCCAGCCGAAACTCATTTTGCGGGGAGCCGTTTCCCTGGCGGGTGCCGTCGATCTGCGGCTCACCATCGATTTGTCGGGAAACTCCATCTTCGCCCATGACCGGGACCAAGTCTGCGCCTTGATGGGGGGCGGACCCGAGCAGCAGCCCAGGCGCTACAAGGCGGGCAATCCGGGAGACTTATTGCCTTTCCAGGCGCCGCAAATCCTGGTCCAGGGCACTGCGGACGACCAGATTCCCCCGGAGCTGCCTGGGCGATGGGCGGAGATGTCTCGCAGGCTGGGTTCGGAGGCGACGGTGAAGATGGTTCCCCTGGCCGATCATTTCGATGTGGTTGATCCTGCCAGCGCCGCGTGGAAGGTGGTTATCGAGCAGGTCAAATCCCTGATCCATCGCTAGGTAATATTGAGAAGTTTCCTCCCCTTTTTCTTCCAAACAGGCTCCTTAAACTGTATTCTTCCCACGAATCATGGATGACACTGCCAATCTGCTTTCTACGACACCGCGGGCCGAGCAGGATAAAGCGCTGACCGATAAACTGGACTTCGCCTCGGTTCCGCTCGGCAGAATCACTCCTCGCCGCAACCTCGCGCTCGATGCCTACCGCGGATTCGTGATGTTGCTGATGATGGGCGAGGTACTGCGATTCTCGGAGGTTTCCCATGCATTTCCAAGCAGCTGGTTCTGGAAGATTTTAAGTTTCAACCAGACCCATGTGGATTGGGCGGGATGCTCGCTCCATGACATGATCCAGCCTTCGTTTTCCTTCCTCGTCGGGGTCGCTTTGCCCTACTCGCTTGCCAGCCGGCTGGGCAAAGGGGCGAGCAAGGGAAAGCTGCTGGTGCACGCGATATGGCGAGCGCTGGTTCTGGTCGCGCTGGGGATTTTTCTGCGCTCAATGAATAAGTCGCAGACCTATTTCACCTTTGAAGATACGCTTACCCAAATTGGCCTTGGCTACGTATTCCTGTTCTCGCTGGGTCTGGTTAAAAAGGAGCGCTGGCTATGGATTGCGCTTGGCGCAATTCTTCTTGGTTACTGGCTGGCCTGGGGCCTTTATCCGGTGGCGAGTCCAGGATTCAACTGGCAGGCCGTCGGCGTTCCTCCGGATTGGCCCCATCACTATTCAGGCTTCATGGCGCATTGGAACAAGAATGCGAACCTGGGGAATGCTTTCGACCAATGGTTCCTGAATCTGTTTCCAAGGACCAGCCCGTTTGTCTTCAACGAGGGCGGATACCTTACCCTGAGCTTCATTCCAACCCTGGGCACCATGCTGCTCGGCCTGATCGCAGGACGGTGGATGCGCGCCGCCGCGCCGCGCATCCCTTTTCGCCAGCTACTGGTGGCTGGCTTCGCTGCGCTGGCACTGGGCTTATTGCTCCACCTGGCAGGAATATGTCCAATCGTGAAGCGAATCTGGACTCCGAGCTGGACTTTGTTTAGCGGGGGAGTCTGCTTTCTGATGCTCGCAGGGTTCGAGTGGGTGATCGAGGCCAAGGGCTATCGAAAATGGGCCTTTCCCTTGGTTGTAATCGGGATGAATTCGATTGCCGCGTATTTGATCGCACACTTCTTGCCGGATTTTTTAACTTCTTCGTTTCACACTCATTTCGGGCCGGGCGCATTCAAGATTGCCGGACCGGGGCTAGCGCCACTGCTCGAGGGTTCCGCCCTATTGCTGACCTATTGGCTGGCTTTGTTTTGGATGTACCGTCGCAAACTGTTCCTGCGGGTATGAACGGCCGGGAACTTACCGGGCTGCTTCCGCGTTTGAAATGTGTCGACGGAGGGTTTTCAACAGCGCGCCGAGGTTGGCCGGACCCTCCTTCCCGAAGTAATAACCGGTTCGGTAGTGACGTTCCGGGCCCACGTTCGTGAGATCTGGATAGGTCGTCCTAAGAAATGCCGAATGATGCTGCGTCTGGAGTTGGGTTTTCAGCGGGGGAGAGAGAAGCAGGATGGCGAATGTTTCACCGCTACGTCGGTCGAGGGTTGCGAAATATTCCGGATTTTCTCCAAACGTCAGCTCTTTTTCGGGCGTGAACTCTGCTGGCGATTGACCTGGTATCAACCAGCGGCGGTAATTTGGCTGATCAGCTCTCTGGAATGAAAGCGAATTCTCGAGGACATATGCCTGGCCTGGCTGGTCGCTCTTTGGGGTGACCATTGTGTCCTCAATGACGATATTCTGGTCGCCCGGCACGGTGAGGACCCGTTTCAGTTTGACCCCCGCCGGGTAGACATCGGGCGCTTCATATTCGAGACTCACACTCGCCTCGGAGCTACCGCTGGAAACGATCTGAAACCTGTAGGGCCGGTTGGTCAGCCCCATCCAATTCATTCGTGTGTACTGGTTGAGGCCCTGCAGTTCCTGTGGTTCGACGCGCTTGGAGAATGTATCCCGCATGCCGCCGACCGAATTGAAGGCGTTGTGGTTCGAGTCTTTCAGAACCAGTGCGAAGGATCGTCCCCCCGCGTTGGGGCTGATGAAACAGCGAATTTTCTGATTTTCGAGGATAAGGTCATCGAAGCCATCGCGATCGTAGTCGAAGGCATAGGCCAGAGCCTTGCCCGGCTCAATCGCCGCCAGCACGACCGCCTCCTTTAATTCGAAGGATCCTGAGCCCAGACGAATCGAGAACTGATAAACCCCCGAACCCCGGTTCGGCAAGGCGCGAATTTCAATTGTCCGGTCGCTATTGGCCGGAAGGTTCACCTGGGGCGTGCCTGATCGGATTTGGAGACCATCTCCGGAAGGCTCAATCCCAACTTTGATCGATTGCGCACGAGCTCGCCAGTTCTTTAGCTTTAGATAAAAGACTGCCTCGCCCGGCAGTTTCAGGCTGGCCAGAGTGGGATGAACCAGCGGGAAAGCCTGGTCTTCCCGCAAAGGAAAATTCTCTGCTGGACTGAGGCTATAGGTGAACGGGGAATGGACCTTGAACTCGGAATGCCAGCTCCAGTCTGTCTCGGAACCGGTCTCGCGCAAGGTTGCACTCAACCGAAGGGGAAGTCCGTCCGGGGCATCCGGTGGCAGCTCCAGCGGCATTTTAACCACCCGGTCGGATTGAGCCGGGATTTCTACCGGCAGCGGGGAGGGCGTCTTCAGGTGACCCGCCCGCAGAAAGAGGTTTCCAACCAACGGACTTTTTCCCGGGTTCAAAATCGTCATCTGAACCGTATTCGCCTCACCGGAAATCCAGTCATCCTTTTTCTGGAAGACAATGCGAGGTTTGTCTAACCGATATTCAAGCACCAGAGTGTGCTGGAGCTGCCTGTTGCTGTCTTGTGGGATGTTCACGATCAACAAGTTGCCTGGGCCCTGTTTGAACCGGCGTCAGGGCACCATCGAGCCGGATTGTTTGCGGCCGGCGGACCAGTCGCAATGCGATTTCGCCATCGGAAGGCGTGTTGAACTGAAACCTTAATTTGCTGCCGTCATAGCCGGCTGCGGTTAGCTCGGCGGTGGAGTAATACACCTCGTCAGCGGGGTCAAGGCCCGGAGGCGCGGACGGAATCAAAGTGGTGAGCGGAATTCTCAGAGGCAGCAGCAAAGACTCCCGCGGGCCGAGGACGATATCGGGCAGCTTGATCCGCGAGCTGACTCGCCTTCTTCGGATCGCGGGTCGTGAGCCGCGAGCTGACCGCGATAGGGCTGGTGAATGCTGAAATTTGTCAGCCCGACAAAGCCAAAGGCTCCCGCGAGCGGTTGCGCCCCGATTTCCGAGCTCTGTCGGCCGCGGTCCGCGATCAGTTCCGTCACATACAATCCGACTTCGCGCGCCCTTGGTGTCGTAGTGGCCGGCGCGGTGACAGAGACTTTCTTGTCGACCCCTGCCATCTGCATAAGCGCGGGAAGAGCCTGGCGAGCGCTCATTTGCGTGCCTTCGGGAAGATCGGTTGTATTCCCGGGAACGACGCCGCCTTCCATCAGATGTGTACCGGGAGGGAAGACCCAGGCAGAGAAATCCCCACCAAAAAACAGCAGCTGCCCCTTGCCGTGCTTGACCTGTGCCCCTACGATCCTTCCGCCGGCATCGCGGGCAAAGACCGTCAATGCGGATTTCTCCGGAGGGGTCACCGCATACACTCCTCCGACTGCTGTGGCCTGCGAGCCGTCGGTGAACTGCAATGTGGCCGTGCCTGGAATGAATTGCTCCGACCCGAACGGAGTGAGGAGCTCGGCCAGTGTGGAGCCCCCCGGCTTTGAGGGCAACACAACCAGCGTTCCGCCGCCAGCCACGTAGTCGGCAATCAGGTGTTGCGCCTTTTCGGAGTATTGTCCGAGGTGCGGGTATTGGCTCGCGTCCTCCCCTGCCTGCGGATTGGGCAAAATGAGAACCCGATAGCGTCGAAGATTCTCAAGCGGGGTGTGATCGGAGTCGACCAGTTCAAAATTGTAATGATCGAATGCTCCCGACCACAGCAGACGTCCGGCAACGTCGGCAATCCGCTGGATCTCGGCTGCGGTCAGCTCTTGCTGCGGGTAGGTCGCCATCGGATAGATGATTCCCGCGTCCGCAGCAAGGTGGGTCGAGGCGAGAAGGGAACCCATCCCTTCGATAAGCCGCCCGCTGCGCCGAATGAAGGCGGCGCGTCCATTTTCTGATCCCGCAAAAGTAATGGCATTCTCCTGGGTATAGAAATAGTTTGCCCACGGGCACTCATAACCTGCGGGATAGAGAGTGTCATTGGCGGGATGATGACTCAGGCCCTTCAGACCGTTCTGCAGCATGACCCGCATGGCCATGAGACTGTTTGAGGGATCGGTCAAGCGGGCGTAGGTATCCTTGTCGTCCAGATCCCAGCCGGCGAGAAATTCGATATGCGTAGGCGGGAACAGGGGCTGGGTTTTTAGGACTTCGGTCAGAAACTTGTTTTTCGCTGCCTCGTAAGCGTCGGAGTAGCCGCCGGGGCCGAATGACTGATAATCCTGACCTGTGTTCCAAAAAGGCTCCCCGGTGGCATCATTGGCTTCGGCATTCACCCTCATGTCGGCGCCATTGATGTAGTAGGGAATCGGGCTCGCGTGCGTGGCCTGTTTCGCGTAGGTGCGAAGCAGGTCCATATATTTCCAGAAATTCGGGCCGTTATAGTTCTCACGGCCGAGAGCCTGGTCATCGTCGATTTGAATATTGATCAGCGGGCCACCCTTTTCCGCAAGCAGCGGATTGACCAGGTCAAACACGTCATGAAACCACTGCCGGGTGTAGTCCAGATGAGTCTGGTTCTCCATCCACCGGCTGGCCGCCTCTTCCGACTTGTCGTACTGCATCTGGCTCAACAGGGGATAGCGTCCCTCAAGGATGCTCTGTTCCGACATGCCATATTCCGGGCGGCGAAGTAGCCAATCGGGATAGCCCCCGTTCCGCCATTCATCGGTGAAATAAGGTCCGGGACGGAAAGTAAGCTTGAAGTCCATCAGCTCAATCAAGCGCAGCAAATACCTGAGATCACGTCGCGGATTGGTGTGGCCATCGAAGTCGAGGACGGTTTCCGTCGGGTTGCTGCCAATTCCAGAGAGGATAAAGATCAATGGTATTGATGCCCAGCGCTTTCAGGTGCAGAAGCACTTCCGCCCATCGATCGCGAGGGATGCGATGGTAAAAGAACGCAGCACCGTGCATGAGAAAGGGTTTGCCGTCGACCCAGTACTCAGGAAAAGTGTTGATCACGCGGAACTGATTGTTGGGTGAGCCAATGACAGACCGGACAGTGTCCTGGGGCGCAGCCCTGAGGCTCCCAATCGAACAGGACAGAATAACGATAATAAGGAGGATGGCGGAGATGGCAGACATCAGCCAGCGAACCGGAATGTTCATTCCTTCCTCATTCGCGATCACTCCGGCAGGGAATGTTCATTTGGGGACGTTAACTGCAGGATTCTGATCAAAGAATGCATCCGGCACCAGTTTGAAACCGGCCTGGTGCACACTCATGATGGGCCATTCTTCCGGACGTGGAATATGGGTCACACCCAGGGTGTACCAGATTACAACGTCGCTGTCCTGGAGGGACCGGTTTGCCCGCGTCCAGACAGGCAAGCCGTCATCGCCACGGCTTTGGTTCGCGTAGAAACCCGCGGCATAGAGTTGAGCCGGGTCATAAGCGGTGGCCCAGAAGTGCGCATTGACAAAACCGGCACGCTTCCGCAGCCATGAGTCGGGCGCGGCATAAGGCACACCGTTTTCCTCCGGCACCAGAATGTAGCCGCTGGTTGCCCCGAGATGATTTTTCGCTGACCGATTCACCACTTCCCATTTGCGGCTGCTGGCCAGATTGAGGTTCCTGCGGGCTTCTGATTCAGAGCCGAGCAGAGTCTCCTTCATCACAAAAGCGTTCTTGTAGGGATTGCTGCGACCGGGGGCTTCGGCCTGGGTATTCATTTCCATCACGCTGTTTCGGCTTCCGTCCACATCCATATCCAGGCGAAAGTTAAAGAAATGCTGATGATGCACCGCCAGCAGGTTCGGACTCACCAGGTGGCCGTATTCCGCGCCTCCGCTTCCGGGATGCGCGGCGGAATCGAGATCTACCCCTTTGGTTTCCATAATCCCGGTGAGCAGCACCTGCATCTCGAGCGTTCCGTCCTGATGGAACACCCAGTTGAAACCATAATCGTAGTTGCCCACGGTTGCGATCCAGGAAAGAACCAACTCACGGGAACGTCGGGATGCGTTGTTATTGTTGTCGCGATCGAAATGTTTCCACAAAAGGCCGCCGTCTCTCTCATACAGGGCGACAGCCCGCGGCACCGAAAACGGAACTCCCGTCTCGTCGGCCAGAGTGGCATCGAAAAACGTTGCATTGCGGGGGGCGTCGGATCCCGGCTCGAGGGAATTGGCATAACGGCCCATACTGTCCTCGCCTTCATCAAAGGCATTCCGGAAATACCAGGCATCGGAGGGATCGCCGTAAGGAACCACCATCTCGGAAAGCGATCCGCGATAGAGGATGGAACGCACCTTCCCCCGGTCCTCGTAGCCCACGGTGTACAGCACCAGGCCCTCACGTCCGTTCACCGCGAAGCGAAATCGCCAATTCTGCCAGCTCACTTCATTGTCCTGCAGATGGAAGTTTGCTCCCTCCGGCTGGGTGATCTCGAGCGGCTTTAAAGCATCCCTGGGATGGCTATCTGCCTGGCTATCCGGGGCGGATGCGCCCTGGGGCGGGGACACGACTCCGGAATCAATAAACCGGAATACCTTCCTGGTGTTCAGGTTTACGAAAACCACAACTCCCTCGATCGGGCCTGCGGCAAAAGTGCTGGCGGCAGGATCCCCCGCGTAGTAGGAGATCGCGCGGCGGAAACGAAATCCGGATTCTTTCGGGTCGCCGAAATAGCCTCCCGCCCAATCGTCAATTCTGACTTTGCTGAGATCACGGATTCCCCGTTTACGCATGGCCTCCTGCCAGCGCTGGTCAGCGCGGACGGCATCCTCAACGATTTTTGTGTCTTCGGTGAGATAGCTCGGCTGCACGCCGGGAATTTCCTTCCATGATTTTATTTTTCCTGTCGTGAGGTCAACGATTGCCTCGAAGGTCTGATTGCTGTTTCGTTCGTAAGCCACCACAAAGGCTTCACGCTCGGGGAGGCTCCCGGGGCGGGGGTTTAATACTTCTTCTTTGGCAGGCTCATGCAGGGAGATCAGAGAGAAACTGCTGCGGTTGCTGACCTTGCCGGCGTCTTTCAATATCCGGACCGTAGCGAGAATCTCCTCCCTGGTAAGTGGGGCCAAGGGAGAAGAGTTTTCCGCCCATGTCAGCACCGTGGCCGAGCAGAGGCTTGCCAGCAGGGCTCTACGCAGGAAGCGGTTGAGGCCGTGACGCAGGTGAAAGCGACTCCACCCCGGCAAGCAATGGTTCATCCCCATCTCCGGTCAGCTCCAGCGCCCGGCAAAGACCCTTGCGGCAACCGGGCGCGGCTGCATAGGTCCGAAATTTCAGAAGTAAAACTTCAACCCAAATTGAATCTGGCGAGGCGCGGCCGCGGCGGTTGCGAAGCCATAACTGCCGCCGCCCAGACGCTTCGAGCTGCCAGCCGGTACAAGAAAATTTGTATGGTTTGGAAGGTTGAAGATCTCCGTCCGGAATTCGATGTGTGTTTTCTCGCTGGTGGGAATGATCTTGAATATGGAAAAGTCCCACTGCTGAACTCCAGGCCCGCGGACGATATTCCGTCCCGCATTACCGAACCCGAAGAAGTCCGATGCCGAAGCCCCGCTCGGGGGGTCCTGGAAGGCGCAGGTATTGAAAAATGTTCCAGGAACGCAGGGGTCGCCATTCGGATCTTGTCCCGGTACCAGATCAGGCCGCTGACCGCCGTCAGAATTGGAAAAGTTGCCGTTGCCATCGGTGATCGTGTACCAGTTTCCCGAAGATATTGTGGTGATTCCGGCGATCTGCCAGTTACCGACAATCTTGTCAGCTGCGCCGCTTAGCCCACCGCCGAAGCGTTTGCCATGTCCGATAGGCAAGTCATAAATGTAGTTGAAGACGAAACGGTGGCGGACGTCGAAATCGGAGTTACCCCGTTCCCACTGAGGAAAGGCACGGAAAAAGCGCGGCCCGCTATTGTTGGATGACCCCAGGTTGGCCGAAGAGGCGTTATCAATGGAGTGGCTCCAGGTGTAGGAAGCCAGGAACGAGAGCCCGCTCGAGAATCGCTTCTCGAAACGGCTCTGCAGCGAGTGATAGATGGAAGAGCCGCTCGAGGCAAAATTGGAAATGCCGGTATCAAATACCGGGTTGCAATCGCCGGAACTGTCACATTCCTGTACGGGACGCCTGAGGCCGAAGGCGGCAGTGGCATCGGTCGAGGGATCAGGCTGATTGGCATCGTAGAAGGTATAGAGTCGGGTCCCTTTGGAACCGGCGTACGTGATCTGCAGGACCGATTGTGCCGGCAACTCATATTCGGTCGATAAATTCCACTGTTGCATGTAGGGGTTAGCGATCTTTGGATCCAGTTGTAACAACTGGGGAGTGTTGGGATCGGTCAAGGCAGTTGTGGGGAACCCATTGGCAAGATTCGCCAACCCGGGAATGGAGCAGTCGGTCTGTCCGGCGGCAGGATTCGCCGAGGAAGCGCCACACGGCTGATTGAAACTCTCGGTGACAAAGAATGGAGGGTTGAATCCCGGGCTGGGATTAGACCACGGGCCGGTTTCATAGCCACCGTAGAAAATTCCATACCCCCCGCGTACCACGAAACGATTGGTGGCCTTGTAGGCAAAGCCGATTCGCGGGGCGAAATTATTCTTGTCGGTTGGAACCAGTCCGCGTGAGGCCGTATCGCTGATCGGAATGCTGGCGGCGATCAGAGGTGTGAATTCAGCCTTTTGGCCCTTGGGAACCAGCATTGTCCGGGTGGCGAGATCAAAGCTTCCTTGCTCGTCGAAACGCTCCCGCACCGGAATAAACAGCTCATAGCGTAGTCCCAGGTTCAGAGTCAGACGGGGCGTCACTTTATAGTCGTCCTGAAAATAGAAGGCATAAACGGGACGGCCGTAATCGACATTGTGCAGGTTGGTGATATTTCCCCCGCTAGGCAAGCCCAGCAGAAACTGTGCGAAACCTGATCCCCCGGTTCCGGTGGCTGCTGGATTGTCGGTGAGCGGACCGTCGAAGAACAGATTGCCACGCGGGGAAGCGGGTTGAAATATGGTGAACTCCTCGCTGCGGATTTCCCCCCCAAACTTGAGGGTGTGCTTGTCATGGATCCAGGTCAAATTATCCGAGTAGCTGTAGGTGTTCTGAATCTCCAGGGAGGGCAGATAGGTAGGATCGCCGATCGAATCGACGTCCCCAAAGTCGAATTCCGGCATGCCGCCGTTGATGGGGGTAAAGGGGACGCCGGGAATTCCCAGTTCGCCGGAAACGTCCTTGTCGAAATTGAACTGAAAGCGCCGCGAATGGATGCGGTTATATCCGAAGCGGAACTCGTTCGCCAGCCTGGAAGTGAACAGATGGGTTTCGCTCAGAGCTGCGCTGCGGTAGGACTGATCTTCGTCGCCGGTTGAAAAGTCGGCACCATTGCCGCCGGTCGCCTGGAAGACGGCAGGAATGATACTGGGTTGGTGCTCGAAGCTGAAGCGGAAGAATCCCGAATCCTTGGCTGAGAAAGTCTGGTCCACACGTACATCAAAATTGTTGCGATTCTGCCTGAGCTTGGGATTGGCCACGAAATTGAAGCCTTGAGAACCGTCTGCGTTGGGCGAGGGAAACAGCGCGCCCAGCCGGGCGGCCAGCGGATCGATGGCGGAAGCAGGCATCAGGTTCGAGGGATTGCCACTTCCGTCGTAGCCGAACGGCACCCCGCAGATGTCGCCCGAACCGGAAGTTTGCGCCTGGCGGCTATTGAAGATTTCCCCGCTATAGGTGGCGATACCGTTGCAGTCGAGCACGCCGGTCGGGGAAGAGAGATCCAGCAGTTCGGAGAAGTCCCCACCACGTTCGGCAACCGAGGGCACCGTGGCAGTCAGGGTCTCGCCTTGCCGGACTCGCAAGCCTTCGTAGTCGACGAAGAAAAAGGTGCGGTTGCGGCCGTCATAGAGATGGGGAATGAATACCGGACCACCCAGGGTGGCGCCAAACTGGTTCTGCTGATAGGCGGGTCGGACGCTGTCGAAATAGTTCCGCCCATCCAGCTTGTCGTTGCGCAGGAACTCGTAAACGTCCCCGTGCAGCTGGTTGCTGCCTGACTTGATGCTGGCGTTGAGAATCGCGCCGTTTCCCCGGCCGAACTCCGCACTGTAGGCATTGGTCTGCACCTTGAATTCCTGCAGGGCGTCGACCGAAGGCTGAATGACGTAGCTGGTGTTATTGAGAAGGTCGGTGAGATTGGAATTATTGTCGATCCCGTCAAGGAGGATATTGTTCTGATAGGAACGGCCTCCATTCGAGCTGAATCCAAAACTGCCGGAGTTGCGTGCGCCCGGCTCGCTCGGAGCCACGCCGGCGCTGAGCTGGGCAAGCTGCGCAAAGTTCCGCCCATTGAGCGGTAAGTTAACCATGCGGCGGTTATCAACGACCTGGCCAAGCTCGGAGGTCTCAGTTTCCAGCAGCGGCGCTTCGACGGTAACGGTAATCTGGTCGGCAAGCGTGCCGACCTGCATCGTGATGTCGACCACGGCACGTTGTTGTACCTGTAACTCGATGGTCTCGGTGACCGCCGTCTTGAAGCCGTTCTTTTCGACTTTCACCGAGTAGTGCCCGATCGGCAGCGGCGAGATTACATAGTCTCCCGAACTGCCGCTGGAAGTGACCAGCGAGGTCCCTTTATCCACCTCGGTGAGGGTGACTTTTGCTTGCGGCACCGTAGCACCGGAAGCGTCCTTGATGGTGCCGGCGATGCTTCCCGCATCTTTCTGGCCCCAGACGCTGGCTGTCAAGAGTAATGAAAACAAGCAAATTGAAACTGTTCGAAATGCACGCGGCACAAGCATAGGGTTCCTCCTGCCCGAAGAGCTTAAAAACCTGGCCTGTTGAACTGGATTTTGGAAGTGTCACACCAATTCGTTCAGAGTGCAATGATTTTGCTTGTGACTATTTCCCCGCTGGAATTTGCGAAAAGCGGGATTTTGACGCCAACCCACCCTTCACCAGGGCCGAAAGATCCTCGTATTGGTCGCTAGCGATAAAATCCACGCCCGCCCGGATAGCCGCCTGCCAGCGCAACGACGCCTTTTCCCGTGAGCCGAAGTTATATCCCTTGTCCCACCCGTTTACCCTCAAATCGCGGTCTGCGCAGCCCGTTCAGGGTGTAGAAGCGAATCCACAGGCCAAGCTGGTGGGCGCGAGACACAAGCTGCCGGAGCCGGTCTTCGTCCCCGGTCGTCCACGGTCCTGCCTTTCTCTGTCCTCCAGGTTCCACCACAGACCAGGGATTGTTCGACCAGCGCCGGTAGTTATTCGCGGGCTGCGGGACCAGAGCCTCGACCGATGACATCGGGTCTTTTGCCTGCGGGTGGACTGCTCCAAACACCAGCAGGCTGCCGCCCAGGGGCACGAGATCGTAAAAGTCCCGCTCCTGGCTGTCGGCCTCGCCGGTAAGAACCAGCAACGGCCTGATCCGAAGCGGCATCACCATTTGCTTGTCGCTGGTTCGCTCGGCGCTCGAGATCCAGGGTTCGTACTGCTTTAGCAGCTTCCAGACCTCGGCATGATGGGCGGATTCATCTGACTTGAAGTCGAGATTAAGAGTGATCAGAGGCCAGTTTCCGTGGTCACCTTCTTTTAGTGCTGCCTCCATCAGCGGACGAATGCGCTCAAAGAAGTAGTCGCGCATGGTCGGTTCTCTACCCTGGATCGGTTTGCCATGGGTGACCAGTGACTGCGACTGGTGGGTACGGGGATCGGTATACCAGAACAGGTCCTGTTCGATGGCCAGCGGTGTACCGGTTCTAAGAGCGCGTTCCATCCGGTCTGCCCACTTTCCTCCGTAGGGATAGCAGTTATGGGCATCCATCAGGACTCGCGAACCCGGAGTGAACGCTGGAGGCTCTCCTGATGCAATCAAGGGCAGCCCGCAGATTACGATGAGAAGAGTTGGTTTCCACTTCATTTCCGTGGCTCCCGAAATGAGTTCACCTTGGTCGCGCGTTGTTTGGTCACTGCTCGAATTCCGCCCTGCCCAGAGTTTCATGGTTCCCTACAGAAGCTGGCGAAGCGCCATTGCCAGCGCGAATCCCGGGGCGAGATCATGGATGACCGCGTGTTCCGCGGAGAATGCCGTGCGCCTATTGGCGCATTTGCAGGGCGGTCATTCGACCCTGCTCTCATAAGCTTGCAGAACGGTATATCCCAGCTGCTTTGACCCGGCTTTCAGCAAATAGCGATCCCGAGAGCTAATGTTTGGGAAGCAATTTCGTCCATCCCTTCAGATACAGCGCTTTTGCCTGAGCAAGAGTCATGGTTTTGTCTATGCAAACCTTGCGCCACAACGATAGCTCGACCTTGTCCTTGGCCAGCGAGCCATAGGTGCCATCGTGCATTTCGAACCAGATGTTTTTCGGTTTGTCGGAGCCCCCCATCCAGTGTGGAAGCCAGTGGTCGAACTCTCCTTGAGTCTTATCGGTATCTGCTGCATATCCATAGGCCTTTAGAATCGCATCCTTTTCAGAGGTGGTCACATTGCGCGGGCGATCCTGATTGGATTCACATACAAGGGAAGCATCCATCAAGCCAGGCGTTAGCTTATGGTCAGGGACGGTGCAGTAGCCGGTAGATTTATCGATATCAGCCTTACGGCAATGCTGGCCGACTGCGGAACCGGCCACCAAAAGGAACGTGAGGGTTGCAATCGCTTGTTGGCGCATAGGCTCTCCTGAGCAGATCTGGAGGAGCGTTAGAAATTTCCCGGTTCGTCAGGTTGGCCCCAAACTGTACACAGGTTTCCCCTGGACTGCCCACTATTCCGGGCTGCGAACGCCAGGCCCCCGGGCTTGCCGTATTAGTGCCGCGAGTCGGGTGGCACCAGGTTGTTCGCACGATAGTAGACCACAAGCTGGCCATAGTGCTCGCCGCTGTGCTCGATGGTGAAGGTCCAGATAGAGGAGTTGTGGGCCAGGCGGTTGCCAAAAAATTTGGATGTGTTGTCCAGACCTGCGTCGCCCTGCTGCCGAATCACTTGCGCTCCGTCGGCAACAGCCTCCCGACGAACTTTACTACGTCGGCCTTGGTCTTGAAGGCGTCGCGAGAAGGATTGTCGCCCTCGCCGAAGTCAGGCCCGAGGTTTGATGCGGAAATCCTGCGTATCACAAAGAAATCCAGGGCGGCGGCGTGGAGAAGATTCTGGGCGAAGGAGCGCTGGTCTTTCTGTACCTTGAAGTCATATTTGTCTTCGGGAAAATCCGTTGCCATCGCCACCAGTTTGTTGCCAATGTCGTTCCACCGGTCGAGCATTTCATCGGATCGGGAGCGAGCCGCACCCGGAGCTGGATCCTGCGTTTGGGCCTGACTGTGAAGTCTCATTGCGACCACATAAGCAGGGTGACCGTGACTAAGGCAAGCGAAGACCGTTTCATGTAGCGGCTCCTGGTTTTGCTGACGATTCCGTCTGGTTAGACGTGACGCTGATGCCCAACGTTTTGAACAAATTTTGCATCAAGAAAAACCTTGCAGGGGACAGAAGAGTTGATCCAGCATCTGCTTGGCCCGTCGTTCAAAAAAGAACCGGAAGCTACCGGACAGAATTCGATTGGGAGAAAGCTCAGGCCGCGGTGTGCGTGTTGTTCGGCCAGTTTCCGCGATGCCGGTGTCGCGACCACGAGATTGCACCCGTATTGCTTCTGCATTGCCGACTATTCGCTGCAATGTCGTCTGGCGTTCTCCTCATTTGATCTGCCCCGGATGTCACGAATGCTCTCGCAGGATTGCGAGTATGGCCTCGTGTTTCATTTTCGTTGCCCAGTTTTTTGGCGTCGCCCAGGCTTCGGCGTCGTGTTCATGGACGGGTGCGCCGCGTTGAATGAGTAATTCGACCATCTCTCCTCGTCCCCAACGACACGCCCATCCCAGAGGTGTTGACTTGAGCAGGTCGTCTCGCAAGTCCAGCCTCGCTCCATGGTCGAGCAACATGGATGCGAAGCGCGCCCGATCTTTGCCTCCTAGCCCGCCGCCATTAGCGGCCGTAAAATGCACGGCACTTTGGCCGAACCGGGACACGTTTGGATCAATCCCATGTTGCAAGAGGGCAGCCATGCTCCTGAAGCGGCCTTCATTGTCCGACGCGTTGGCGCCCCGAATTGGTTGAATGAGAACCCAATGCCAACGAGGGTCACTAGGCGTCCAGTCCAGGTGTTGGAGTGCCAATTCAACAATTTCGGGACATCCATGATCCGCCGCCGCCCACGCCAACTCTCTGGCTAAGTTTTCTGTTGGACGCTCGGCAAGCAGCCGCTGAGCTGCAGGAACGTCATGGATCTCGGCGAGCATATATGGCTCCACCTTCGCGCCTCGCTCCAACAACAACTGCTTGACCGATTCGTGTTTATTGACCCATGCGTTGCGGAGCGGCCATCCCGAAGCATATACATTCGCGTTGGCGTCGGCGCCACGGTCCAGCAGCAGCCTAGCGATGTCCAGGGCGCCACGAACGCGGCGTACCAGAGTGGCATGCCCCAGCTTGGAGTCGGTTCTTCCACTTCTTTCAATACAATGCGTTCATTCACATCGGCACCTAGGTCGAGCAACAGCCGGACCGCTTCAGCCCGCCCGTGTTTTACAGCAAGCGTGAGAAGTCCCCCGTCGGAACCAATCTGCCGCAGCAGGTCTGGATCTGCATCAATCAATTCTCGGATGCGCGGCTCATCCGCCAAAGCGACGGCAGCGCGGATGGTGAGTTCTGCGCCATGCTCCAGGAGCAACCTGGCAACGGGCGGAAATCGTTGCGCGCTCTGGTTGCGGGGGTCGGCAAGTGCGGCACGATCGAGAGGAGTCAGACCATTCAGATCCTGCTTGCGCACACCGGCACCTCTCTCCAGTAACCACGAGACCAGGTTGGCATTGGTCTCTTCTGCTGCAACGTGCAGCGGCGTCGCACCATTGCGATCACAAGCGTGAATCATGGACGGGTCCAAAACCAGCAAACGCATGGCCGTCTGGTTGTCATTCTGAACGATTGCGGCGCTGATCTGATCCTGCAGAGGAGAGATTGTGGAGTTGGGGCAGCTCATCTCTTTGCGGCGGCGCTGCTCCTCATCCTCAATTGCGGCAGTGACCTCGCGATATTCGCGATCTCGGGCAATCGTCAGAGCGGAAGTAGCATCACGATGCGGCCAGATGCCCTTGCGAGCGTCGGCCCCAGCCTGCATAAGCAGGCGTACCATGGCGACATCTCGGCGCAACACTGCATAGTGCAATGCACGATGCTCGTCGCTTTCAGCCATATCCATCCCGATCAACTCCGGACGGGATACAAGCATGGACTGAACCTGTTTAAGATTGCTGGTCTTCACTGCCTCGACAAACCCCGCTATGTTTGCTCCATCCACAAAGGCTTTCAGTTTCCGCCAGCTCTCGTAGCCATACGCTCGCGCCAATATTCGCTGAGCGTCATTCAGCGCGAATGTGGAGGGATCAGGGTTGCGTTCGAATTGTTGTATCTCTGCAGTAGCAGAGGAATCGCCGGAGCGGTACTGCTCGAGCAGGTCTTTCGCTTGTTTTCGCAGTTGCTCTAAGTTTGGCTGCTGTGGGAGGCGGCGCGTTGGCGCAGGATTAGTAAAGGCTTTGGACATGACGATCTCCTTTTGGAGCATTGCCTGCGTCCGCGTAACAGGCGAAAAAGAAGATTCGTCTTCAAATTGTTAGTGGCATTCTGATCGGTAGGCTCAGCCCTCCCCGCGGACACGGCGGCGCCCGATACGCCACTCCCAGTATAACGCCGTGCTCCCGTCGTGTCCTTCTTCGCCCTCACCGATCTCGTTGCGGCTGTTATTGGAGGATAACGGGCCACTCTGAACCTACCTGTGCGCGACCACCTCGATTATTGACCGTTGGCATGGAGGCCAACGGCCATGAAGCGCAAGCCGCACACATGACACAAACGTACTACCACAAAATCCGTTCTGCGCCTGTCCGATCTTGCGCACGCAAAAACAGCAGTTTTGAACAGCTTGACCAGCCCAGACGGCTCAACGGGGCTATCGTCATGCCATAGATGAGTTCGTGGACTGGTATTGTTCAGAACCGCGCTTGGCTCTCAATAGAACTGTGGTCCTGCGTTATCGCACTCATCTCGAATCGCGGCAACTGGCACCGGGTACCATCAGCCCCGTCTTGGCGCAGTACGACGTCTCGCATACGAAGCGGCCGATTGCGGTCTCCTCCAGTGCCGACCTGGCAGCCGGAATTCGCAGAGTCAAAGGTGTCAAGAAGATCGGTGTGCACCTCGGGAACTGGCTAACAGCCGAGCAGGCGGTTGATGGCGACAAAGCGTTTTATGGAGCGCTTATTTTTGTAGACTTCCAGATTTCCCGTCCGATTTTGGACATCACCGCGCTGGCTATGAACAATCGCCTCCTTCAGGCGTCGCTGAGCAGGAGAGAAATAGGATAGAAATCTGATACTTGCATAAACAACAACTGGAAAGGAACGTGCTAGCGTTTCTCCATAACCAGGCGAGTTCGGGAACGAGCTTTGCCTTCAGCGATTCGTCCATTCCGGAGGTATCGAGCTTTCTGTGAGCACCATGATCGCATCACTAGCCCAAGATCTTCGATATTCGCTGCGTCAGTTTCGGAAGAATCCAGGATTTTCCGCAGTCGCGGTCATCACTCTCGCACTTGGTATCGGGGCAAATTCCGCGATTTTCGGGTTAGTGGACTCTGCCTTCTTACGCGCCCTGCCGTTTCGGGAGAGTAAACGTCTCGTACATGTTTGGACGATTGAATCTGATGGAGACCAACACACGCCTACTGCGGTCGCGTACGAGGCGATTCGTGAACAAAACAAGTCGTTTGTGCAAGTCGCGGCGGCCGGATGGCAGGACTATTTCTACGACGCAGATGATTCGGTCTCGCAGACGCTTACCGGGCGGCTCGTAACCCCGAATTGGCTGACCACGCTCGGCATTGAGCCCTTGGTCGGCCGCAATTTTCGAGCGGAAGAACAGATCATTGGCCAAGATGCGGTGGTAATGCTTTCCTACCGGTGCTGGCGCACCCGATTCCGCTCAGATCCGCACATTGTGGGAAAACGTATTGTTCTTGATCGACGGGAAGTTTTCGTCGTTGCCGTGCTGCCGCCTTCCTTGGGACTCTACCTCGGGGATGTCGAAATCTTTGCTCCTCTGATACTGGGTTCTTACGCAAGCCAAGGATACGTCCGGGCAGGAAAGGCGAGAGTCGAAATTGTCGCTCGCCTGCGGCAGGGAGTGGAACTGGGGCAGGCGCGTTCAGAGGCAGAGGTTATAGCGGCTCGCCTCAAGACTCCGAGTACTCTGGGTGGCGGACGCGACCGTCTGGTGCTCGAGGACTTTGGCGAAACGTTCCGCCATCCTGGGCCTACAAGAGAGAATGCCGAGCGCGGCTTGTTCATGACAGCAGCCGCTGCGGGAGTTGTTCTGTTGATCGCCTGCGCCAATATTGCAAGTTTGCTCATGGCACGCGCTGTGAAGCGCCGCAGGGAAGTTGCGGTGCGGGTTGCGCTAGGTTGTTCTCGCGCAAGAATGATTCGGCAGTTTCTGGCAGAAAGCATGGTGCTTTCCGTCTGTGGCGGGGTTATCGCTGCAATCCTGGCGCGATGGTCGTGAAGGGATCATTACAACCATGGCGGCGGGTACACTGCCGGGTATCTATTTGCAAGTCGATGCCCGTGTATTTGCCTTCAGTATGGGAGTGTCCCTGCTAAGCGCGCTCGCGTTCGGCATCATTCCCGCATTGCAGGCAACACGAATGAACGTCGGCGAAAACTTGAAGGACGGAATTCCAAACCTGGCGGGGGGGGCCGCGATCGCGGCGATTGCGGAATGGCTTACTGGCAAGCCAGGTCGCGCTCGGTATGGTTTTGCTCGTGGGCTTCGGTTTGTTACTGCGGAGTTTTCTGAAAGTCGAAAGGTCACAGATCGGATACGATCCACACAGTGTTTTGACCGCCACCGTTCGGTTACCCATTGCAGGTTACGCCGCGTCCACCGACCGGGCGCGGCTCATGCAACGCGCAATGGAAAGAATGCGATCGATGCCGGGTGTCGAGTCTGGTAGGCATTGCAGATTCGCTTCCCATGCAGGGTGCGGAGAGCGCCAGCTTAAAAAATAGTGACAGCCAACATCAACCCATGTTGATGAAATTTTCTTTGTCTCTGTCAGTCCTGAATATTTTGCGACGTTGAAGGTTCCGATCCTGTCCGGGCGTTCCTTCCAGGAGACCGACGGTCCAGAGGCCAGTATGGTTGCAATTGTTAACCAGACTTTTGCGAAGCGGTATTTTCCCGGCGCGAGCGCGGTGGGCTATCGTGTCGCCTACGCGGGTTCGCCGGAAACGTGGCGAGAAATCGTAGGGTTGTTTCGAATTTTCGACAACGAAACCCCGAGGAAGACCTGCGGCCCATGGTTTACCTTCCTGTAGCTCAAACCGTGCCCGCGGGATGGAGCATGGCAGTCCGAATTCGGGCAGCGAGTGATGTAGGAAGTCTAGCCGTCCGCATAGGAGATTGGATTCGTCCAGTGACATTCCGCGACTCTATTGGGAATTAGGCAGCCTGCAGCTAACAGATAAAGATTCATGATTCCGAGTCGCTGACGCTGCGCCGCCCAATGATCGCGCTTCTGGCTACTTTCGGCACCTTGGCGATGGTGTTAGTGGTCGTCGGGGTATTCGGCGTAACGGCGTATTCCGTTGCCGAAAGGACACGAGAGATAGGGATTCGAATGGCGCTCGGGGCAGCCCGCGGAGAAATCGCAGGGCTGGTGTTGCGCGAAAGTCTGATGGTGGGGTTTGTGGGGCTGGGTGCGGGTACGCTGGGCGCCATTGCGGCGACACGTCTTCTTCCCACCGAAGGCATCGGCTGGAGCGGGTCGGGATCTTTCTCTATGGCGTCTCCCGAACAGATAGCCTCACATATTTGGGGGTCGCCACCCTGCTTATGAGTGTGGCCCTGGCGGCATCTTTTCTCCCGTCGCGCCGCGCAGCGAAAGTCGACCCAATGGTGGCGCTGCGATACGAGTAGGCAGATATGCAGCCTTACAGCGCGCGAAGCCCGATGATCCGGTGCGGTGTGGGCTAAGAACGGCCGACCTGGAAGTCATCCGAAGGTGCGGGCAGCAGATCACAGCGGTGCTCTTCGGCTAGCGAGACGTGTGCACTGAACGACCATCCATAACGAAACAGTGGGTCACTTTGACCTTCAATAGTGCGCGCAACCCGAAACCGAAGGGAAACAGCGGGGATTGCGAGTCGTGCGGTAGATCGCTTTTCTGTTGACGAACCGCATTGGTTCCGGGTATTAGACGGGAAGATCTCTACGTTTCGACAACCTTCATTTGTTCTTTGCTCATACGACCGCCATGCACCTTGAACTCGGACAGCACACGGCGATCTCTTTCAGGTCTTCCACGGTCATCACAAGTTTCGTGGCTTCGATGTTCTCCTGAAGGTGGTTGACCTTGCCCGTTCCGGGGATCGGGACAATGAACGGCTTCTGCGCCAACAGCCATGCGAGTGACAGCTGCGCTGTGCGTAGCGTCCTTCCTTTTCGCGAGCTCCGTGATGCGATCGACCAACGGCTTGTTGGCAGCAATGCTCTCCGGCTGGAAACGGTCGAATCCAGAACGAAGGTCCGATTTCGGATCAAACCTTGTCTGCGGATCAAGATCCTGGGTGAGATAGCCCATGCCCAGTGGACCCCAGGGCACGAAGCCGATTCCCAACTCCTCACAGATTTCGAGCAGTCCTTCTTT
>CAWGQZ010000042.1:0-35823 GCA_963824805.1 uncultured Acidobacteriaceae bacterium
TCTTCTTCGTCGCAGCTCTGCGCCGTTCCTGATCTCGGCTATCGTCGGGATCATGCGCGGCGGTCGCCGACCGTCCCGTAACGGCACAACGACCTCGTTCAAGAAAGAAGAGTCCGCCCCGCCGCGCGCCGGGCGGATTTTTCTTGGTGAGATCGCGAGGACGGGCGCTGAGCGCCGTAGGCGCGAACATGGATTGTCGGAAATCGGCGCCCGCCGCGACACACTCTCGAAGTTCCAGGCTGTTCGTCCGCCGCGGTCGCTCCGATCAGACCAAGTCGGGCATGGACGTGAGCCGCGGCCGCCGCCGGCCGCGAAGGATCGCGCGGTCGTGATGGCCGGGGCCGAAGTCTTCCGCGCCCTCGATCGAGAGCAGATCGGCAAGGCGGGTGCGCGCGCGATTGACGCGGCTCTTGATGGTGCCGACCGCGCAATCGCAGATCGCGGCCGCCTCCTCGTAGGAGAAGCCGGAGGCGCCGACGAGGATCAGCGCCTCGCGCTGATCGGGCGGAAGCTTGGCGAGCGCGGCGCGGAATTCCTGGAATTCGAGCCGGCTGTTCTGCTCGGGCTGCGACTTCAGGCTTTCCGCATAGCTGCCGTCGGTGTCCTCCACCTCGCGGCGGCGCTTGCGGTATTCGGAGCGGAACAGGTTGCGCAGGATCGTGAACATCCACGCCGACATGTTGGTCCCGGGCTGGAACCAGTCGATGTTGGCGATCGCGCGCAGCAGCGTCTCCTGCACCAGATCGTCGGCGCGGTCGATATTGCCGGAGAGCGAGATCGCGAACGCGCGCAGACTCGGAACTGCGGCCAGCATCGCATCCTTTAGGGCTGCGTTTAAAGGCATTAGACGGCCCTTTTTCATTTTGATCCTTCTTTTCATCGGAGGCTGCCGAAGCATCTCGTTGAAGCTGATCAGGGACCCCCTCGCTGACGACGCGCACCATCTCCACCGCGCGGCCACGACACTCGAGCAGCCCCCACCCGGGTGGCAGGGCGTCAGGCTTCACCAACGCCGCAGGGGTTAGATAGAAGCGTTCGCACCCCAGCGCTCCCTCTGGCTTGGTCCGCCAGGGCTTGGCCCGGTCCGCCAGAAAATCCGCTCGGGAAACCTTGCATTCCACCACCACGGAATGGCATTTCCGCTTCCAGCCGATTGCATCTGGCATCTCGCCGCTGACGCATGCCTGCTCCGACAAAACCACGCCACAGCGGTAATGTCGGAGCCACTCCACCGCTTTCTGCACTAATTGAGAATGAGTCACACTACGCTTCTACCCAACCCGCCCCGCCAAGGGGAGTAACTGACCAGTTTCCCCGGAGAAGACGCGTCCCCACGGAGCCCCCACAAACGCTGCCGCGGGCTGGCAAAGGTTCAATTACCTCCGTAATGTGCGCCAATTGGCGGTTTCGCATTACGCTTACGCGTACCCCCGGAAAACATCTAGGAGCAGAATATCCAAACGGCAGCCACAACCGCTAAGTCCAGCAGGGTAGCCTCTGCCCGTGCTTTCGTGCACAGCCTGAATATTCTGGTCAAATATACCCGTCTTTACGGCTTTGATCACAAGCGCACCGAAGGTCAGTTTGATATCACCTGGAATGAACTGCAGCAGGGGTTGCCTGCTACCGGTGACAGTGGTTTTCTACTGGGATGTTCGGACAACAAGCTATTGCTGGATGGAACGCCGCTCGAAGCCGGACAGGCGGAAAAGAGCTTCGCTCAGCTGCTGACGACTGCAGGCTTGGCGAGCATTCATTTTTCGCAAAACGTCACCAAGAACGACTTTACCCGGTTGGTAAAAGCCTTCACCTCGGGTGGATCCAAAGCCCAGGATGTCGCGCAACAAGTGAAGGAAGCCCTGGGGGACGGTTCCGGGGGGTCGATTAAGATCAATGAAGTCCGGTTCGTGGCCGCCGATCCAACCACCGGCGAGATCAGCATCGCCGCGCAGATCGCTGCCCAGACACTGGGTCCAGAGTTCAAGCAATGGTTGAGTGAACCTCAGAAACTCCTGCAATTAATCGCCGCAGCCGAAGGCGCGCAGAGTGGCGGCAGCGGGCCGGACGCTCCGGTCGGGACCGTTCCCAACGTCTGCGGGTGGCGGAACCGGGACTGGCAGCGGCAATGGCACCGGAACATGGGAAGGCGGCACGGTTCCGCTGCAGGAAGAAGAAGTGATCCAGGCCATTCGTCTGCTGACCAAATTTGGCGAAGTTGGAACAAATCCCAACGGTACGCAGGAGATGTTGCAGCAGGAACTCAATCAGGTTGATCCCAACACCAAGCTCAATCTGCAGCAACTGCTGGGAAGCCTCGCCGCCAACGTCAGCACCGAAGAAAATGATACTCCGCTGCTGATGAAGGCAGCTGAGCACATGGCAATTCGCTTCGCCCTCGAGCGTTTTCAAAAAGGCGAAGTAAAGGTCAACGCAGTCCATCAGATGCTGGAGCACATGAGCCGGCAGATGGACACGCTACGCCAGATTCTACGCATCCAGGAAGACAAGATGGGCAAGGCTGGGATTCTGGTGGAATCTCATGCCGACATTCTCGATCGCTTGTTCTGGGCGGAAGTTCCCGAAGCCGGTAAAAAGAGCGTGCTGCTCTCTACTGAAGCTCCCTGCGTGCCCGCTCGCAACATGCGCCAGTTCCTAGAATTACTGCTGGAGCGGGGCGACAAAGAGACTTCCAGCGCTATCTTGAACAATTATGTTAATTGCCTGAATGCCAAAGACATCGAGCCGCGCCGCAAAGTTGCAACGGGCATTGGCCAGCTGGCCGATTTGTTCGCGCTATCAGGGTCTGAACTACTCGCAACCACGGTTTCGCGTTTGGGAGATGTTCTCTCCAAAGAACAAGACCCGGAAATGCAAAGCCTGTTAAGCGCCGCCTTTGTACGCATCAGCGCGGAGGCCAGTAGCCGCCGCATGTACGGCGCAGTCTCTGAAGTCTGCGGATCGCTCGACCGCATTGCCAAAGAACGCCCCGTTTTTGCCGACGAATTGCGGCCTCGTATCGGTGTGGAAAATCGCCTTCCCGAGTTCATCGAAGAGGCGTTGACCCTGACTGACATTCCGCCTGAGCTCTTTGATGTTCTGCGGCAGACGGCCCAGGCTTCAGCCGAACAACTCGCCGACCGCTTCTTCCGCTGTATGCGTCGCGAAGACTGCGACCGCATGGTGGAAATCGTTCAGGAACTCGGCGCCCCTGCCATGCATCACTTGCGGGAGACGCTGCGAACCGGTCAGCCACGCAACGCCGCCGCCGTCGTTGGGCTTTTAAGCCGGCTGGATGTCCCGACTTTGCTGGAACTCCTTCCGGTGCGTTTGCCGGAGTGGAACCGTTTCTACCACGACGTCGTGGTGCGTCAGATCGCCTACGGCGCTGCCCCGGACCGCGGCCGCACTTTGCTGGAACTGTTGGAAATTCTTGATGCCGCAGTGCTGCCCCAGGCATTGGACGAAATCGGCATGAGCGGCGACAACTCAGCGGCAGCATCACTGATGGTCATCGCTGAATCCGGCGAGGCCCAGGGCCGGCCACCACTCCTGCAGCTGAAAGCGGTGGAATCGCTTGGCCGCTTGCGAGATCCGGATTCCGTCCCTGTTCTTCGCGGCATTCTCGAAACTAAGAAGATGTGGAAGTGGATCAATCACCGTGAGCTCCGGATCGCGGCAGCTCAATCATTGACCAAGATTGATCCGCGTTTCGGCACAGAAATTCTGGCAACCAGCGGCCTGGAGCCCAATGAGCTTACGATTGCTCCGCTTGATGCCGCTCCGGCGTGCCCATGGGTCCGCCAGCGCCGCTACGACCGGGTATCTCTGGTAAAACCGTTTTCTGCAGTCCTAAGCAGTTCGTGGGGCAAATCGAGCATACAAGTCCGCGAACTTAGCTTGGGTGGAGGAATGGGCATTAAGGAAGATAATCTCCGAGTTGGCGCAGATGCCAATCTGGATATCTCGGTTGGCGTACGCCGCATTCGAGCACAGGTTTTGCTGCGCCGCGCCCGAGTCAACGAAGTCGGATTCGAAATCGTTAAGACGGATCTTGAGAGCCGCTATCGCCTGCGCCGGATGTTGATTGAAGCCGCAGAGCACTCCCGCAACGAGACCGAGGAAGACTGGGAAGCGCAGCGTAAGCAGTAAGAACTTCGACGCAAAAAGGCCTCTGCCATGGCGACAGAGGCCTTTTGTTTTTTCGAAAGATTGGTTAGACGACCTTCACGAAAATGATGACCAGCGTATAGAGCGCCAGCGATTCAATCAGTGCCAGACCCAGAATCAGCGCCAGCTGAATTCCCGGGCGGGCCGCCGGATTTCGGGCTAAACCTTCCGCAGCCGCAGCAGTTGCTTTGGCCTGTGCTAGTCCACAAACCGCAGATGCAATCGCCATGGAGAATCCAGCGGTGATTGCGACCCAATTGGTTGCGCCAGCCGGCGCCCCACCTTGGGCGAACACCGGAACGGCGAAGGCTAGAAATGACAACGCCATAAATACCTTGCTAAGCAGTTTCATTATTTTCTTCTCCTTACCTGAATTTGCCGCAGGAGGTGGTTGACGTCATCCTCGTACAGACGCCCTCACACTGGACGGCGAACTTAAATCCGCGAAAAACCGGCGGTCAGTGCTCTTCCGCGACCGCTCCTGCCAGATACACCGTGGTCAGCAGGATAAAAATGTATGTCTGCAGGAAAGAGACCCCAAGATGCAGTCCCATGAAAATCACCGGGACGCCAATAGGCAATCAGGGAGAAAAACACCATGGTGACCATATCACCGGCAAACATATTGGCGTAAAGCCGGACCGTCAGCGAGAGCATGCGAGCCAGATGGCTGACGATTTCAATGGGAATCATGATGACGGCAAGCCACCACATGGGGCCCATAAAGTGCTTCAAATAGGCGATGCCGTGGTGCCGGAATCCCGCCGCCTGGTAGTAGATAAACGCGCAGATGGCGCAGCCCAGGGGCACCACAGGTACTGACGTCGGCGATTCAAATCCCGGAATCAGCCCGATCAGATTGCAAAGCAGGATGAAGAAGGCGAGCGCCACTAGAAATGGCGTAAAGCGGTCGCTGTGATGGCCGCCAATGATTTCTTCGCTCTGCCCCTCAATAAACCCGTGCACGCCTTCGAAAACGTGCTGCAAGGCCTTAGGCTCCTCTACCGAAAGGCGGGTGCGCACCAGCATGAACAACAACAGCAGAAAGATTACTACCAGAATCTCCATCGCCACCGGATTGCTGATCGGAGCCTGCGGATACTGCGGCTCAACCTGTACCGCCCGCATCAGTGCGGTAACCGGCCCGGCGAGGAGGTGGTTCAGGATTTCTGTAAACCAAAGTTGTTCAGGCATATGCGGCTTCCAGCTCTAGCTCCTGGCGATTTCGCTCAAACGCCGCGCCGTAACGCGGCATAAACCTCATAAGCGGCTTCGCACGCTATGGCAGCTACGGGGAGAAACAGGCCTGCAAGGAGCCCGTAGAGGCTGGCGCGGGAAACAGTGAATATAGCATAGGCAGCGGCAGCCATCAAAAGGTAGCGGAACAGAAATCTCGCCACAATCCCACCGCCCGATTGCTGGATTTTGGTATTCGCGATGCGATCGGCAAAGGCGGTTATTACGCGTTCCAGCCAGATGAAATTCACATAGGCGATGGCGCAGCCGCAGGCTACTCCCACAGCAATACGCCACCCATAGCGGAGCCATCCGCCCAGGAAAGTTACTAGACCCAAAACCAGCATGATGCGGCGGATGCGCGGGAGAGCCCCCGAGTAGAACGCCTCGCTGGCCGCCTCAGAGGCTGGCAAGGCATTCTCCCTCGCTGCAAGTAGCAGCGCGACCCTCCGCGAAAATACCGTATTTCTCTTCGAGAAAAGACTGCAGCTTGGGTGGCAACACCGCGGCCAGTTCCTGCCAGGTGAGAACCTTGCACCTCAGGCGCAAGTCAACCGACCGTATGCAGCCCATCACCGCAAACCACAACTCCATGAGATCGGGGCGTCGGGCGTCCAGCAAAATGCAGAACGATCCCAAGTAGTGGTGCGCCGCCATGACATTGCGGAGCAGTTGGTAGCAGAGAAACCGCCCGTTGGATTTTGGAAGCCGGCTACATTCAAATACTTCGGCAAAGTCGCGATAGCTCTTCACCAGAGTTCCGTCCGCCGTCTGAAAGTCGGTTTCAGTAAGCTTGGCCTCTACCAGCAGATTCCCCAGCCGCATATCGACCTCAGTGCGATCGAAACTATCACCACCACGCGGAACTTTCACCCTGACACCAAACTCGGGCACGCTTCCGGCTTCGACTCCCAGCAGATCAAGGACGGCGCCGCCTCTAAAAGTACCGGGGTAGCAAAAAATGTTCATCAGCAGCGCGTCGGAACTGTTGCATGAATCAAGCTCCCGCCAGCGGCGGTCTTCGCGAGGGAGCGAACTGCGCGCCGTGGTGTGAACCTTCCCGAGACGCTTTCTCCACGACTTCATTCTTTAGGATGGCTCGATATGCCGTTGGCAGGAAATTGCCGTGTGTCAGTTCTTCTTCGCAGGGCAAATAGCAGATCACCGCAGGATTGCCATAACTTTCACGGCAATCCAAGCCCAGCCTGGCGGCATACTGCTTATTGCGAAAACCGAGTTCGCGCCGGAGGTTAGCGGCTGATAGTGAATTGAGATCTAGACGAGCCACCGGCTGAGGATACTACGGCCGAGGCCTGCAGTTCCTAACCACAAACCGACGGCCCAGGGGGATTCAGAAGTGATGGCCAAATGCATTCGGCTGTGTAATCTGTGTTGTCTGTGGTGAAAGGTTTTTCCCGAGGCAGACTATTTCGAACTAGCAAGCACCGTCCGGATCAAATCCACGAAGCCGGCCACGATCCCGAGAAGGAGCCCGGCGATCCAAAGCCGGCTAGTATGCAGCCATCTGTCCAGGGCCGCCCCCAAAAGCCATCCCACTACCGTAGCCGCGGGTAACACGAACGCGACCTGACTGATTTGCCCGGCCTGTAACCAGAAACTTTTTTTGGGAGGATCAGTGTCCGGCAAGGAAACCTCGAGGCCCTAACCTAGTCTCAGCGACCAGTTTACCGCCTGAATGAAGCGCTCCGGGAATATGCCGATTACTACGGTGGCCAAAGCAGTGACGCCCAATGCGATCTTCATCCCCAAGCTGATCGGGAGCCGCTCTTTGTTAAGCGCTTCGCGCATGAACATGGCATTGGCGACCCGCAAGTAGTAGTAGAGACCAAAGACCGAGTACGCCACTCCCAGCGCAGCAAGGACGTAGTGTCCGCTCTCAATCAGGCTGAGGAAGATGAAATACTTCCCATAGAACCCGGCCAGTGGCGGAATCCCGGCGAGTGAAAGCAGAAAGATCAGCATCAGGATCGCTTCCGTGGGCGCCCGGAAATAAAGTCCCGCAATATCGTCGATTTCATCGCCGATCACCTCGCGTTGCCGCAGCGAAGTCACCACCGCAAACGCTCCCAGGTTCATGAAGGTGTAAACCATCAGGTAGAGCAAAATGCCCTTGAACCCATCAAAGAAGGCGGGCGCAGGGAAAATAACGGACCCTAAAGCCACCAGGCCCAACAGCATGTAGCCGACATGGGCGATGGAAGAGTACGCCAGCAGCCGTTTCAAATTACTCTGTGTCAGGGCCGCCAAATTGGCACCGGTCATGGTGGCGATGGCGACAAAGATTACCAACGGCACCCAAACCGTTCGCAGCGGATACAGTCCCCACAGGAAAATACGCAGGAGCATGGCCCAAGCCGCTGCCTTCACCGCAACAGACATAAACGCAGTAATGCTGGTGGGCGCGCCTTCATAAGCATCGGGCAGCCATTGATGGAACGGGAATGCTGCGATCTTGAAGAACAGTCCCACGGAGGTCGTCAGCAGCGCCACTATCGTGATCGGACTCATATGCGGGTGCGCTCCCTGCATTTCGCGTCCCAAGTGCGCGCTGATAACCTGCAGGCTGGTACTGCCTGTCAGTCCGTAGAAAAGAGAAAGCCCGTAAGCGAAGATTCCCGAAGAAAATGCGCCCAGTAGCAGGTATTTGAGCGCCGCTTCATTCGACCGCTTGTCGCGCCGCAGAAATCCCACCAGCACGTAGGTTGAAATCGCCATCAGCTCCAGGCCGATAAAGATCAGCACAATGTCGTAGCCGGCGGCCATGCACATCATGCCCACCACCGCAAAAAGCATGAGGGCGTAGTACTCGCCGTGATGTTCCTGCTCAATCTCCAGATACCGCACTGAGATCAGAATCGCGACCGCCGCTCCTGCCAGAAAAAGATAGAAGAAATAGATGGTGAAATGGTCGATCAGCATCGCGCCTGAGATGGCCGGCATGTAGAGCACGTGGGCGGCTTCCAGCGTCCCAGAAATTCCCAGCACCCCACGGAATATCCCTATCTTGGGCAAACCCGAAATTCCCAACGCCGCAAACACTAGACCTGCAAGCGCCAGTAATGCGTTCGACCATTTCCACTCTGGAGGCACCGTCAGGTCGATCAACAAGATGCCGCAGGCAAACAGCGTCAGCAGCAGGATCGGCAGGCACATGACGTAGTCGGTGTTGGTGAAAAACTGGGACATGCCTATTTCATGCCCTTCGCATTTTCAGCCTGAACTGGCGCTTCGAAGCGTTCACGGCAGGCTGAAGCCCGGGGTAGAGTTGGCCTCACAGAAAGTACCAGCTGGTTCACCGGTTGTTCCAGGATCTGCAAGAAAGGCTTAGGATACAGCCCTATCCAGAACGCCAATATCAGGAGCGGTGCGAAGGTCAACAACTCGCGCGGCGTAAGGTCGTGCAGCTTTTCATTCTTGGGATTGGTGACCGGGCCAAAGAATACCCGCTGATACAGCCACAACAAATAAGCTGCTGCCAGCACGACGCCAGGCACTGCCCAGGCCGCCCAACGCCAATTCTCGGTAAACGTGCCTTGCAGGATGGTGAATTCTCCGACGAACCCATTCAGCAGCGGCAGACCCATCGACGACAGGAACATGATCATCGCGATGGTGGCGTAAACCGGCATGACATTCGAGATACCGCCATACTCGGAAATTTCGCGGGTGTGCCGCCGCTCGTACAAAATGCCGACGATCAAGAACAGCGCGCCGGTCGAGATCCCGTGATTGATCTGTTGCAGCACCGAGCCGCTCAGACCTAGCGGCGTGACCGCAAAGATACCTAGTGTGCAGAAACCCAGGTGGCTGACCGACGAATACGCCACCAGTTTCTTCATGTCCTTCTGCATCAGGGAAACCAGGGCGCCATAGATGATTCCAATGATTGACAGCGTGATCATCCAGCCGCGCACCCGTCCGTTCATCACAACTTCTGGGAAGAACGGCAGCGTGAAGCGGATGAATCCGTACGTTCCCATCTTCAGCAAAACACCTGCCAGGATGACCGAACCCGCGGTTGGCGCTTCCACGTGCGCGTCCGGCAGCCAGGTGTGGAACGGAAACATCGGCACCTTGATGGCAAAGCCCAAGAAGAATGCGAGGAACAACCAGATCGCGTATTGGAATGGGATATGCGGCGCAGTCTGTGTAGAGCGCCGGAATGCTGAAGGTGTAAATGCCGGTGATGGTGTGGTGGTTGAAGTACAGAAACAGGATGCCCAGCAGCATCAGCACCGAACCTGCCAGCGTATACAGGAAGAACTTGATGGCCGCGTAAAGCTTATGCGGACCGCCCCAGATTCCGATCAGCAGGTACATCGGCACCAGCATGGCTTCCCAGAAAACGAAGAACAGGAAGAAATCCAGCGCCATGAAGACGCCCAACATGCCGGTCTGCAATACCAGAAACCAGCGTAATATTCTTTGATCCGGTTCTCGATCGCCGTCCACGACGACAGGATGGAAATCCATCCCAGCAGCGTGGTCAGCATGATCAGCAGGAACGAAATGCCGTCGATGCCGAGGTTGTAGCCTGCGCCGATCGAAGGGATCCAGTTGTTGGCGGTGCCCTCCATGAACTTGAAGCCGGGCTCCATGCGCTAGTGCCCAGAACCACGGCACCAGCGGCAGCGGAAATCAGCGAAGCCGCCCAGCGCGAAAATATTCGCGACCCAGCGGATGGCGTTCTTGTTCTCCTTCGGAACAAACAGGAGGATCAGAGCGCGCCCACAAGCGGCGTGAACAGAATGATCGAGAGAATGTGGCTTTGCATAAAAGCAGTTCTCGAGACTCGAAGCGCCGCGCGTGCCCCGTTCAACGCAAGGGCCGGGCCGGCGGTCTTGCATCACTTAGCAACCCAGTAAAAATAGAAACCAAATCCTGCCAGCCCGGCCACCATCAACAGCGCATACCATTGCACAAATCCCCACTGCAAAAGCCGCGCCGGATACGACATCCCTCGCGCCAGAATCGCGGGACCGTTAACGCCGACGCCGTCAATGATCCACTTGTCCCACCAAGAGGAAATGTCCGGTCAATCGAGTAAAGCGACCGACGTTATTCACGGCACCATCGATGATCCGTGAATCGAACAGGGAGGCAGCTTCACCCAATCCCATGGCCCCGAGGCGCAGGTCTCCAATCTCTTTGCGGCCGGTGAATACGTAGTCGTAGCCTTCGTCGACGTAATACTTATTCAGCAGCAGGTTGTACGCGGGCGGTGCGCCTGGCGATTGGCTCGCTATAACCCTTATCCGCATTGCGGTAGCGCGCCGCGCCAGCCACCAACCGGCGCCGCGGCGGCCACGGACGAAAAACATCAGAAAATATTCCGTTACGACTGGTGTGCTCCACTTCCTTCTTCGCCTGCAGCGACTTGCCCGCCTTCGCCTTCGGCCCTCAGAGCACTGGCGCTTCATCGGCAAATACCGGCTCCAAAAATTTCTCGATGCGGTTCGATCCGCCCAGGCTGTGCGGCCATCCCAGAAAACCCGCGAACAAAGAGAAGAACGCCAGAATCACCAGCGGCACCGTCATCGATTTCGGGCGACTCGTGAACATGATGCTCCACTTCATGACTCATGCGCGGCTTCCCATAGAAAGTCAGATACATCAGCCGGAACATGTAGAACGCCGTCATCAACGCGGTCGCGAAGCCAATAAACCAGAGCCACCGGTACGCGCCATGCTCCGCCGACCAGCCTGCCAGAGAATTTCGTCTTTCGAGAAGAATCCCGCGAACGGCGGAATGCCCGCAATGGCCAGGGTCGCGACAAACATGGTCCGATAGGTGATCTTGAATCTTCCGCCCAGATCGCCCATGTTGCGCATGTCCTGCTCACCGCTCATGGCGTGGATCACAGAGCCTGCGCCCAGGAACAACAGCGCTTTAAAGAAAGCATGGGTGAATACATGGAACACGCCCGCTGAAAACGCTCCAACGCCGAGCGCCAGGAACATGTATCCCAGCTGCGAGACCGTCGAGTAGGCCAGCACTCGCTTGATGTCGTTCTGGACCAGTCCGATCGACGCCGCGAAGATCGCGGTAAGCGCCGCCGATGATGGCTACCGTCTTCATCGAGGTCGGGGCCAGCACGAACAGCGCATTCGAACGCGCCACCATATACACGCCAGCAGTGACCATGGTCGCGGCATGAATCAGCGCCGAAACCGGCGTAGGACCTTCCATCGCATCGGGCAGCCAGACGTACAGAGGAAACTGTGCCGACTTGCCGCATGCGCCGACAAACAGAAGCAACGTCGCGGCGGTGATGATGGGATCCCCGATGCTGAAATGTCCGCTACGTGCCAACCCATTCACCGTGGAGTAATTCACTGACCCGAAATGCCAGGCGATGAAGAACATGCCCAGGATGAACCCGGCGTCGCCAATGCGGTTGACGATGAATGCCTTGTTGGCGGCGTTACTTGCCGACTTGCGATGGAAGTAAAATCCAATCAGCAGATACGAACAGAGACCAACGCCTTCCCAGCCGACAAACATGAGCGGCATAGTTGTTCGCCAGAATCAGCGTAAGCATGGAGAACATAAACAGATTGAGATATCCGAAGAACCGGTAATACCCACCCTCATGCGCCATGTATCCGGTGGAGTAAATGTGAATCAGCATTCCCACACCGGTGACGAAGAGCAGCCACAAACTGGAAAGCGGATCAAACAGGAACCCGGCATCAATCTTGAACTGTGCGGGAGTACCGTCATACTTGACGAAATTGAGATGCCCAGTATCGGTGCCCAGCCAGGTAAACACCGATGTCTCAAAGGGCTGATGTCCATTCGCGGCAGCCCAGTGGACATACTGCCAAACCGTTCCGCACGCGCAGACAAACGCCAGCACCACCGCGCCGACGCAGACCGCGTTCACGGTGACCTTCCGCAGCTTTCGCCCAAAGAACAGCATGAGCGCCGCCCACGGCTGGGAGCAAGCGGAATACAGCCAAATGTATCTTTAGAGAAAAACATGCGCTAGTTGATTTTTCACCACTTCATCAAATCCACATCATCCACGTTACCGTCTCTTTATTGCGGAAGAACGCAATGAGGATGCCTAATCCCACGGCTGCTTCCGCCGCCGCGTCAGTAATCACAAAAATTGAAAAAACCTGGCCATGCAATCCCCACATTCGCGAGAACGCCACCAGATTCAAATTCACTGCATTCAGGATCAGCTCTATGGACATCAACACAATCACCACGTTGCGGCGGGTCAACACTCCAATCACGCCCAAAACAAAGAGAGCGGCGGCCACCACCAGATAATGCAATGTTGTGATAGGAACCATTTATAGTCGCTGCTTTCACACTGAATGCTGAAACCTAAGCACTGAATTGCATCTCAAATCCGTTTCTTGGCCATCACCACGGCGCCGATAATCGCAACCAGCAGCAGCAAAGATGCAATCTCAAACGCGAAAACGTAATTCCCATAAAGCATGCGTACCGATGGCCTGGGTATTCGATTCTTCCGGCGGCAACATCATCCCGCAATCGGGGAACAACGCATTTCCCTTCACGAATACGGTCACCAGAAGTCCACCGAGCATGACCGCCGCTAGTAGTCCCACCGCCCAGATCTTATTGAACTGCTCTTCTTTGCCCGCCTTTTCGATATTCACCAGCATGATGACGAACAAAAACAGCACCATAATCCCGCCAGCGTAAAGAATGATCTGCACACCGGCAACGAACGGCGCATAAAGCATTAGGTAAAGACCAGCCAGCGCCAGCAGCGTCAAGATCAGTGACAGCGCAGAATGCACCGGATTGCGGCGCGTGATTACCAGCACGCCGCCGAGCAACGCGAGCCCGGACAAAAAATAAAAGAAAAACGTTGTAGCAACCGGTTGCATTTGTGTCTTCCAACCCCTGTCATCCCGAGCGAAGCCGAGGGACCTTGGGTTTCACTCCCGCAGCTAAAAATAAATTCCCGATACTGCCGTCAGAATCAACACCCCAATCCCCATCGGCAGCAAGATCTTCCATCCCACCTTCATCAACTGATCAAACCTGTACCGTGGAAATGTTCCCCGATACCAGATGTACAGGTACATGAATGCCGCTACCTTGGCGACAAACCAGAAAATATCCTGCACGCGGTCGCGCACCGGCGGCAGGAACAATACCACGCCTATCAGCAACAGTACGGACGCAAACACGCCCAGCCCGATTTTCTGAATCTTGAAATAGGGATGCTTCGGCATACGATGGTGCTGAAAACCGCAATCGCCGCCAAGACCAGAAAACTCAGGCCCGGAAATAAAGAAAATACTGTTTCCCAGGGATCGCCGCTCAGCCAGTGCGAGAACGGACGCAGCCACCCGCCCAGCCACAGGGTCACCGCAATCGAGGAAACCGCAATCATCGCCGAATATTCCGCCAGAAAGAATAAAGACCAGCGGAAACCGCTGTACTCGGTGTGAAATCCGGCGGTCAATTCCGATTCCGCTTCCGGCAAATCGAAGGGCGCGCGATTTGTTTCCGCCACCATGGCCACCGCAAAAATAAAGAAAGCAATCAACCCGAGGGGAAAAAACTTGAAGACAAACCAAGTCTCTTGCGATGCCTGTGCCTGCACGATCCCGATCATGCTTAGCGTGCCACTGTCTTCGCTACCCAAACTAGTCATCAACACCGCAGAAATCACCGCCAGGCCCATGGCGATTTCGTAGGAAACCATCTGGGCGCTGGACCGCAGCGCACCCATGAGTGGGTAGTGGGAGTTCGACGCCCATCCCGCCATCACGACGCCCAGCACGCTGAGGGACGAAACTCCCAGCATGAAGAGCACGCCGATGTTCATGTCGGTCACGGCATGCGTCGGCCCAAAAGGCACCACGATAAACACAGTGAACGCCGTAATAACTACCAGAAGCGGAGCCATCCAGAAGACCCACTTGTCGGCCTCGGTTGGCGCGATATCTTCTTTAATCAAAAGCTTTATCGCATCGGCTATGGGTTGCAAAAGGCCGTGCGGTCCGACGCGCATCGGTCCCAACCGCACCTGCATGTGGGCCAGGATCTTGCGTTCCAGCCAGTTCATCGCGATCACGGCCACTGAGAGTCCGGCAAAAATCGCGAGAATATAAATCAACGACCACAGAACATCCCCCGCTTGACCGGGTGTCGTGCTGCTCTTGAGGTAGGAGGTGACGTAGTCGAGCATTATCGGTCCACCTCACCCAGCACAATGTCGAGCGTACCGATCACCGCGATCACATCCGCAACGAGTGCACCACGGACCATCTGGTCCAAAGCCTGCAAGTTCACGAATGAGGGCGGCCGCACTCGAATGCGATAAGGCTGCGTGGACCCATCACTGACAATGAAGTATCCCAGCTCACCTTTCGGCGCTTCAATCGAGTGGTAAATCTCGCCGGCCGGAGGCTTAATGACCTTCGGCACCTTCGCCATGATCGGCCCCGAAGGAATTCTTCCCACCGCCTGCTCGATAATCCGCAGCGACTGCCGCATCTCCTGCATGCGCACCAGGTACCGGTCGTAGGTATCGCCGGTGGTTCCGATGGGAATCTCAAAATCGAATTCGGAATAGGCAGCGTAAGGCTGCGCCTTGCGCAGGTCCCACTTGACACCGCTGGCCCGCAGCACCGGACCGGTTACGCCGAGCGCCACGCAATCCGCGGCTGAGATAAAGCCAACGTTCTTGGTGCGCTCCACCCAAATACGATTGGTAGTGAGCAGTTCCTCGTATTCATCGATCTTCGGCGCAACGAACTTCAAGAATCTCGTAACGTCAGACTCAAATCCGTCGTAGGTCTCGTATAGGCACCCTCCAATGCGAAAGGCATGGGTAGTCAGGCGCGCCCCGCAATACTTCTCGAAAATCTTGAGAATCTCCTCCCGATCGCGGAAGGTATAAAAGAGCGGCGTAATTGCGCCGATGTCCAGGGCATGCGTCCCCAACCACAACATGTGGCTGGCCAAGCGGTTCAACTCCGTCAAAATCACCCGGATGTAATTTGCCCTTGGCGGCGCCTGAATATTCAGCAGCTTCTCAACCGATTCGCAATATCCCAGACCGTTCGAGACCGCCGCCACATAATCCATACGATCGACGTAGGGATTAAACATCGTGTAGGTACGATGCTCGGCAATCTTCTCCACTCCACGGTGCAAATACCCGATTACGCACTCCGTTCCGAGGACCTTCTCGCCATCGAGTTTTAGAATCACTCGCAATACGCCGTGCGTCGCCGGGTGCTGCGGGCCCATATTGATAATGAGCTCGTTCGAATCGAGAAATGTTTTCTCGTGATCTTGAAGTTCCAGGTGGGAGGTCCCTTGACTCATTGCCCGCTCTCGATCCCCAGGTTGATCTGTACCCACTCATTGTCCTGCTGAATAATGCCGTAGTCCTTACGCAGCGGGTACCCCTTCCAGCCATCCGGCAATAAAATACGCTTCAAATCCGGATGCCCCTCAAAACTAATACCGAACATGTCAAAGACTTCCCGCTCCAGCCAGTTCGCCGTCGGCCAGATGGAAAAAACGCTGGGCACGCTCTCGGCGACAAGGGTCTTTACCCGGATGCGCTCATTGCGCTCGAAGGAATAGAGAATCCAGACCACTTCGAACTGTTTTTCGCGCTCGGGGTAGTGAACGGCAGTGACGTCAACCAGGTAGTCGAACTTCTCCTCGTCCCTTAACATGCGTAAGAAATCCGGAATCAAGGTCGATTCCACCACGAGATAGTTCTGTCCTAAATAGCTCGTTGCCTCTCTAATGCCCGATCCGTGGCGGCCTTTCAACCGGGTCACCATCTCCGATTCCCAGGGATTACCTATTGGGCCCGACGGCTTTGGCCCCGCTGGGTGCGCAGCTTTGGGAGGCTCCCCCGGGGTGGGATTGGGCCGCGCTCCAGGATCCCCCGGCTTTTGCGCAGGAACCGGTTCGACGCTGGGAGGGGTAGGACTACCCTGGGGCGATTTAGACTCGCCGGTAGCGGGTGGAGCAGGCGATTTGGTTTCGTCTGACATTGCTGCGAAGGTACCAGCCTCCGACGCCCAAGACTATAAAAACAATCAGAAAAGAACGATAACTTCTAACAGCTTGGTATGGCCCTGTCAACGAAGTCGTGGCTGCTCAGTGCGCCCCAGCTTGATAGCCCTCGATCAAGTCACGAATGCGCAAAGCATCGCCTTTGCGGTGACCATGACTAAGGATCGGATCGGTGCCTCCGCTCGACTCAATCCGGATATCCGACCAGATCATCCCGGTAGAGATATGCACGGACGCGACTTGGCGTATTCCGATACTCTCCTCGTTCCGCCGGAACAAGCCCCGTCTCACCCGAGACACTCTCTGCGGCGTGACCACAATTTCAGTGGGGAAAAATAAATTGCCCTTTGTCCATCGGCTGGCGGCGAAGCTCTCCCCACCTTCCAAATTCACTGCAGGATTCGCATTCATAATGGCTTTGCGACGAATAGCGTGGAGCGGAAGCGACTTACACCCACTCCAAAGCGCCCTTTTTCCAGATCCAGATGTATCCCACCACCAGGATCGCCAGGAATACCAGCATTTCGACCAGCCCGAAAACTCCCAACGCCTTGAACCGAACCGCCCAGGGAAATAAGAAGATGGTCTCCACATCGAAGACCACAAATAGGATGGCCACAATATAATAACGAACGGTATACCGCCCGCGAGAAAGATCGACCGGGTCGATGCCGCACTCATACGGCATCAATTTCTCTTTCCCAGGATTGTCCGGCCGAACCAGTTTCGCCAGAATCAGCGGCAGCGGAATCATGACCGCCACCACTGCGATAAATATGAAAATAGGAACGTAGTTCTGCGGCATCGTATCTCCCGTCCAGAATCTACAAGCGGCTAATAGTATCGCCGAATCGCCCGAGCATCAAGCGTGTAGAGACGCTGTAGAGGCAGTTGTCCTCACCTGCCGAGCCAACCCGCAATCAGAATTTTGCGTCTCTAAGGAAAAAAACCCTCCAGATGTGAAAACTTGGCTCCCCTCAGCGAAAGTATCTCCCGGCCCGCCCTTATAATCTCGACGTGCCTGGCGACCCAATCACACGCGAAGACATCTCCGCCAACTACGAACTGCTCCGCTCCCACATCCGCCGCACTCCGGTCCTCGAAGTCCAGGCCGAAGACTTCGGCCTGGAACCTAACCAAATCTCTCTCAAGCTGGAATTCCTGCAGCACTCCGGCTCCTTCAAAGCCCGCGGCGCGTTCACCAATCTGCTGCGTCGTGAAATCCCAGCCGCCGGAGTGGTCGCCGCCTCAGGGGGAAACCACGGGGCTGCCGTGGCCTTCGCTGCCCAGCGAATGAGCACGCCTGCGCATATCTTCGTCCCCACCGTCGCGTCACGCTCCAAAATCGACCGTATCAGAGGCTACGGAGCCGAACTGGTCATCACCGGAGAGCGCTACGCCGACGCGCTCGCTGCCAGCGAAGCCTGGGCCGAGAAATCAGGCGCGCTTCAAATTCACGCCTACGATCAAATCGAGACTCTTTTGGGACAAGGCTCCGTCGGACTCGAACTCGAGCAGCAAATCCCCCAACTGGACACGCTGTTGGTCGCCGTCGGCGGCGGGGGACTCATTGGAGGGATCGCGGCCTGGTTCGCCGGCCGGGTTAACGTGATCGGCGTCGAGCCCGAAGCCTGCCCAACGCTCACGCGCGCGATGGATGCCGGTTGCCCGGCTGATGCGGAGTCCGGTGGGATCGCTGCCGATTCTCTAGCACCGCTGCGCGTCGGGAACCTCATGTTCCCCATCGCTCAGAGATACATCAGCCGGGTCTTGTTGGTTCCGGACAGTGCCATTCGATCTGCCCAGCAAATCCTGTGGCAAACCTTAAGAGTCGTCGCCGAACCCGGTGGAGCAGCTGCATTTGCCGCGCTGCTATCCCACCAATACCGGCCTGCTCGGGGTGAGCGAATGGGTGTCGTGCTCTGCGGCGCCAATACGACTGCGGTCGATTTTGACCGCCCTTAATGTGAATTTGAGAAGACGCACTCTTCCTTCTCTAATTGAGGAGACGATGGACGGTTTTACCATGTTCTTTCCCAATTCAGGAAAGCACGACTTTAGGATTGCTTGCTGAACTTCCGGGAGCCGTTGTATCCCCCTACGGTTGGTGTCCGCCGATCAGGTCCTGGTGTTTTGGAGGAGTCGCGGCGGTGATCTGGTAGTCAATATAGTCGATGGTCAAGTTGGCATGGCCTCCCAGACGAATGGTGCTGGTACTGCGGTTGGAGACGGGCAGCCAGAAGTCTCCTATTTTTTTGTACACCTGTTCGATCCGGGTTTCTTTTGTCCAGAAAGACGGATTTTTGGCCGGAACGGCATCGATGCGCGTGACCGCAAAATCCGTCGCATCGACCCAAATCCGCCCCCGATAGAGCAGCTTATTGTTAGTGACTGGCTCGACCGAAAGGACATAGGCCGAACTATCCGCGGTGCTTTCAAAGCCAACTAGTGCGAAGCGGTAGTTTTGGGTGTTCAGGGCCACGCGGCTTTGGTTCTCCGGGGTGAGAGCTTCTCTTTCGCTTTGCATCAACTTCTCGAAAACGCGATCAATCAGCAGGTGGGAACCGGCCTGAGAGCGGATGCTGAATTGCTTCGTGTCTGGCGCCTGATATTTGACGTCCACAGTGATTTCCGCGCTGCGCGATCCGGGAAACCCGCGATAGTCGAGATGGTAAACCCGGGTTCCCTGGTAAGCGTGTAATGCGGATGCTCGTTCCAGATTTTTCCTTACGAGATTGGCTACAACTTCCTCCGAACTCAACTGGGCCCTGGTCTTGGATGGAGGCTTTTCTGGTGACTCGGCGATTGCACTCTGACATAACATCAACCCAATTGAGAGCGCTACCCCGATTTGTACGGAATGTAGGGACGTTCTCATAGACTGCGCAAGCCTTATTTCGGAATTGTAGTCTTCCAAACCGCGCGCTACCTCTCTTTCCAGCTCAAGAAGGGGTAGGAACGCCTACACGAAAGTGCTCAGTATAAAGTTGCATTTCCGTTGGAAATAACCAGGAAGTCAGGGAGTAAGCTTGCCGGTAGTCAGATAATCTTGTGATGGAACGCCGAAGGCATCTGCCACTCGATTGAAAAAAGCGAACATTGCGGTAATGTACACCGCTTCTGCAATCTGGTTCTCATTCCATCCCACGTCACGCAGCTTCTGTACGTCCTCCGTTGTGGAACGATAGCGCTGCTTCGGTGATGATCTTTACATAGTCCATCAAAGCGCGCTCCGCAGCGGTCAGGCCGGCATGGTCTAGCTTGCCCTCAAATATCGCGCTCACGCATTGATCATTGGCTCCCTGAACCCGCAGGAAGTAAGCGTGACTGTCCAGTCAATACGGGCACCGGTTCAGGTAGGAGACGTAGCTGGCGATCATCTCCTTGTGGCGGCGGATCAGATGGCCTTCTGAAAAGTGAACGGTATTTGAAAACGCCATCACCTGTAGCAGAAAGTCCGGCCTCTGGCCGAAACATTTCAGAATGCCGGGCATCTGGGTGCGCCCGGAGTGGGCTCTCCAGACGTCGTAGGCAGCCGCCGTTTCGCCGGTGGCTTCGGCATCTTCGATTATCCTGATTTTGGTAGCGTGTTTCGCTTCGGAAAGTATCGGCTTGTTCTCGTCGGCCATGACTCTCTCTAACCTCGAATTCTAATCTGCAGCCGTGCGCCACCGAAACAGTTCGTACACCGGAATTCCAGCGAGCACCACTGCAATTCCCAGCAACGTTTCGCGCGGACTGTGAGCCATGACCGCAAGCATTAGCATTACCACCAGCGCGAGGAATGCCAACGGGGTGAACGGATATCCCGCAGCAAGGATTGCTCCCTGGTCGCCCTGGTTGCGTCTGCGAAACACGAACAGGCCAGCCACCGTCAGGCCAACAAATCCGACTGCAATAAAAATAAAGTATGCGATGATCTGCTGAAAGCTGCTCACCCAAACCAGTAACGTCCCGATTGCACCCTGAATCGCAATTGCCGCTGCAGGCGTACCGAATCGACGATGAACTCGCGCCACTGCCGGCAGGAACAGTCCATCTTTCGCCATCGCGTAATACACGCGCGGCGCCGACATGGTGAATCCTGCCAGGCTTCCAAACACGCAAACCACTACGATAGCGGCAAAGACGATTCCGCCCGCCGGGCCGAAAAGCACGGCTCCTACCTCCGCCACAAAGGTTTCGTCAGAGGTGACATTCTGCAGCGGTAGCAGGTAGAGAAAAATACCGCTGATAAGAACATAAATCGTTGTCACCAGCACTACGCCCAGAACCAGCGCCCGTTGCATGGTGCGACCCGGATCGCGCACTTCGCCGGCAATCTTGGTGACTTCCCACCACCCGCCAAATGAATAGAAAGCTCCCACCATCGCAACCGCGAGGGCGGCGCCCAAAGGCATGGAACCGGGCCGCTGCGCCAGGAACGGAATGAAATTCGACCACGAACCCAAGTGGAACAAAATCGCCCACACTGTGATCAGCCCGAGCACGCCCAGTTTCAGCCACGTGATCCAGCGCATGAAGCCCGCACTCAGGCGGATGCTCAGGATGTTCACCAGGCACAGCACCCAAATTCCGGCAATGGCAGCAAGCTTCGTCGCCACCGGATTCCAGTGGAAAATATAAGCGGCATACGCCGCACTGCCAGTCGCGAGCGATGCGGTTAATCCCGGATCCATGACCAACAGACACATCCACCCATAGAGAAACGCCGTACGGCGCCCGAAAGCTTCCTTCAGATAGACATAGCCGCCGCCAGCTTGGGGGAATCGTCCAGCCAACTCGCCGTAGGAGAGCGCGCCACTGAGCGTCATTGCCCCTACTCCCAGCCAGACCAGCAGCAGCCACATGGGAGAGCCCAACGCCTTCGCCATGCCAGCCGGAGTAAGAAAGATTCCTACCGCGATGCATTCACCCGCGACTACGGCCGTGGCCGAGGCCAGCCCGAGTTCCCGCCGCAGGTCCTTAGGCGCGGCAACAGCTATGGCTTCTTCTGTTGTAGGCATGTTCTGAAGATTCTCAAAAGGCATTTACCACGAGATCGCACGCGAGGCGATTGCTGTTCTCTGACAAGTTCTGCAAATGGTACACATCTCCCCCAAACTAGGCTCTAGTATTTTTGTACGATTGCCAACCCCAATTGTGCTCACTAATTTGTCTCCTACTTAAACCCACCAGGAATCGAAAGGCAATTTATGGGCACCCTAAAGAAGCTGGGCGTAGCCGTGTTTGTTTTGGTAAGCTCGAATCTGTTCGCCCAGCAAATAACCGGAAGCATCCGCGGAACGGTGACCGATCCCAGCAACGCCGTGGTCGACGCTGCAACCGTAACCGCGAAGCAGACCGAAACCGGCCTGACGCGATCGACGACCACCGATCAAAGCGGAACCTATCTCCTGCTGGAGCTACCCGTCGGTCACTATCAATTGCAAGTGGAGGGCAAGGGCTTCCACAAATACATCCAGCAAGGCATCACTCTGAACGTTAATGAGACGGCGACCGTCCCGGTTCACCTCACGGTGGGTGCGGAGGACCAGGTGGTACAAGTCGAATCCGACGCCGAGATCATTCAGCCTACCGTCTCCACGCTAGGAAAGGTGGTTATGGAACGTGAGATTCTGGATCTTCCGCTGGATGGCCGCAATTTCACCCAGTTGGGCACTTTGCAGCCGGGTGTCGTGCCACTGACGCCGGGTTTAAAACAGGCAGGATCATCGTTGCGCGAAGGCCAGGGTTACGCGGTGAATGGCCAGCGTCCCGAGTCGAACAACTTCCTGATTGACGGAGCCAACAATTTCAATGGCGTCGACGGAGGCTTTGTTCTCAAGCCGCCGGTCGACTCAATCAGCGAATTCAGGATTCTTACCCATAACGCCACCGCCGAATTCGGAAATAGCCTGGGCTCGACCACCAACATTATTACTCGAAGCGGCACCAACCGCTTTCATGGCGCCGCCTGGGAATTCTTGCGCAACGATGCCTTTGACGCTACCAACTACTTTGCAGATACAACCGAGCCTTTGAAGCAGAACCAATTCGGCGTGACCTTTGGCGGTCCCATCCGTAAAGACAAGACGTTCTTCTTTGCCTATTACGAAGGCTTTCGCAACCGGCAAGGTGAAACCGCGGGTTCTACCGTGCCTTCTTTGAAACAGCGGACCGGGGATTTTTCCGAACTTTGCGATCCGACCAAAGGCGAATCGTTTGATGGGGCCGGTTTTTGCAGTAACCCGAGCCATCAGCTTCTCCTGCTGGTCACCAGCCCGGCGCCGACCCCGCTCCCCTTCAATCAATTGCCCCCACCTTTTATTAGTTCATTTGCCCAAGGCCTTTTGAGCCTATTTCCAGAACCGAACACCGGACTCAATACCTTCACCTCAACAGAAGTGAAGCGCGATGACTCGAATCAGGGCGGACTCCGGCTCGACCACTACCTGACAGCCAAGGACAACTTGAACTTCCGCTACATGATAAGTGATGGCACCCGCTTCGATCCGCTTTCTCCGGCCGGGGCCAGTGTGCCGGGCTTTCCGATTGGCGAAAGTCATCGGGCACAGAATTTCGCCGTCCAGGAGACTCACACTTTCTCGCCCTCTCTGATCGGTGTCTTGCGCTTCTCATTCTTGCGCAACAAATTCCTCTTTGGTGAGCGCACAAACCATACTTCTCCTGCAGATCTTAACTTTGGACTACGATCCCAGCCTGGACGTGGCCATTGGACCTCCCTTCATGCAGGTCAATGGATACACCACGGTGGGTGACCCCATCACCGGGCCACGAAACAGTTATGAGAATGCCTACGATTACAACGGGTCGCTAAGCTGGGTGCGGGGAAGGCACGAACTTAAATTCGGGGGTGGTTACCAGCACCTGCATGTTAACGCCCTGCAGGGCATCGCCACCAATGGATTCTTTGTCTTTGCCCCATTTCCCCTGTCCGACGCCTTCGCCAGCTTTATGATCGGCCAACCGGTTTTCTTTCTCCAGGGCCGGGGCGATTTTGCCCGCGGAATCAACGGCCAGTCGCTTAACGGCTATGCACAGGACACCTTCAAAGCGACTTCGCGGCTGACTCTGAACCTGGGTTTGCGCTATGACCTGCCATTCCCCTATACCGAAATCAAGAATCGCCAGACTCTGTGGATTCCGGGGCGGCAGTCCACGGTTATCCCCGACGCTCCTCCTGGACTTCTCTATCCCGGCGATGAGGGCGTCCCCGCGGGACTGATTCAAACCTACAAGAAGGCGTTTGCTCCACGCGTCGGCATCGCCTGGGATCCCACTGGAAGCGCGAAATGGTTGGTGACTTCCGCGTACGGAATCTTCTACGAGCCGTACTACACCGGCCAGGGGGGGCCGCTGCAGTCTCCGATCAGTGCGCCTCCTTATTTGCAGACCGAGCAGATCGCACTTCAGCCACCTCCGACGCCGCCGCTCAACTTCCAGGATCCGTACCGTGGCAATCCCCCGGCGCCCGGCACATTTGCAACGCCGCTGACCAACCTCACGCTGGATGCAAATTTGTCCTTACCCTATACACAGGATTGGGACCTGAACGTACAAAGATCGTTTGGCAACGACCTCCTGTTTGAAATCGGCTATGTGGGAACCAAAGGAACCAGGCTTCCCGATTCATCGAGGGGAATCCGACCGTGTACATTCCGGGACAGTCCAGTCCTGACAACGCCGACCAGCGGCGCATTCACTCGGGCTGCACCCTGACCGATCCCCCCGGCACTCCCTGCGAGTTTTCCTCGACAGGCTTGATCTCGGGTATAGCCGCCTCTTCCTATCACGCGCTCGAAACCAGTTTGAGAAAGCGCTTTAGCCATGGCCTTTCCTTCCTGGCTTCGTATACCTACTCCAAGGCGATCGATGATGTCTCTTCCTTCAATATTTCGGGATCCGGTTCAATCCAGGTGGCTGGCGAGAATGACCTGGCGCAGAATCCGAACAACCTGGCTGCAGAGCGTGGTCCATCGCTTTTCGACGCTCGCCACCGGTTGGTGTTCAGCTATCAGTGGAGCCTCCCCTTCTGGCAACATCAGCAGGAGTGGTATCAGCATGTGCTGGGGGGGTGGCAGCTCAACGGAATCGTAACTGCAATGAGCGGAACGCCGTTCACTGTCTTTGATTCGAACGATGTATCCGATCAAGGCGGGGCGCCGGAGATTACAGGGTTTTCAGCGAACCGGCCTAACTTGGTTTCGGGGCAAGATCCCAACTCCGGGGCGCGTGCCGTCGATGGCTGGCTCAATGCCGATGCCTTCGCACGAATTACGCCGGACCCGAATTCGCCCGTGCAACAATTCGGCACGGCGGGGCGCAACATCGCATTGGGACCGCGCTACACCAATTGGGATTTTGCCGCCTCCAAGAATTTCCGCTTGACGGAATCGAAAGGTCTTCAGTTTCGTGCTGAGTTATTCAATATTTTGAATCACACCAATTTTCATCTGCCCAATAGCGACATCAGTTCGCCAACTTTCAACCAGATTTTGGCGGCAGAACCGCCACGCTTAGTCCAGTTCGCACTGAAGTTTCTGTTTTAGGGAGAGACAATCAAATGGCGCACATTCAATTGCCCGAAGGCATCCCGGGGAGAGGGGGGCCCATGGTGTTCAGCAAACAGACCGCGAAGCCGTGGAATGAGCTCGCCCAGGTACTGTTGCGCGGCCCGAACTCTCTGTCCCGCGCGGACCGCGAAATGACCGCGACCTACGTCTCCTCGGAGAACGACTGCTATTTCTGTCAGACGATCCACGGCGCGGTAACCGCCCATCATCTGGACGGCGATGAGCAATTGGTCAAAGACATGAAGCTGAACTTCGAGGCGACGCCAATTTCCGCCAAGTGGAAGGCCCTTCCAGCCATCGCAGGCAAAGTGCAGAAAAGCGGCAAGTGCGTCACCCCAGGAGATGTGGCCCGCACCCGCCAGCAGGGTGCAACTGACAAAGAAATTCACGACACCGTACTGATCGCCGCCAGCCTTCTGCATGTCTAACCGTTATGTCGACGGGCTGGCGACATGGGCCCCAGACGACCCCAACGTCTATCGGGAGAACGGCAAGCGGTTGGCGGAAGAGGGATACGTGGACTCGATTCCCCAACCGAAGCTGCAAACACAATATGCCTAAGTTCAATTGGAAACCAAGTCCGCGCCTCCGCAAAGTGCTGCTAAGAGTAGCTGCCGTTCTAGTCCTCGTCTACGCCGGCTTCGCCATTCTGGTGGTATGGGCGATGCATCAGCCACCAGAGACTTTTGGCCAGGTCATGGCGAAAATGCCCGGCCCCGTGCCGTTTCTGCTGTTTCCTTTTGAGACAGCCTGGCTTCGAGCCCGGGCGGGTAGCTTGCATCCCGGCGACATAGCGCCGGATTTCTCCCTCATGAAGTTGGACAAGACCGCGCGCATCCAGCTCTCCGACCTAACCAAGCAGCAACCGGTGGTGCTTGTCTTTGGCAGTTACACTTGACCGCCCTTCCGGCGGGAGGTTCCCGCCCTCAACAAGATCTACGATGAATACAAAGACCGCGTGGCCTTCCTGGTGGTCTATATAACCGAGGCTCATCCCAGCGATGTCTGGCAGATGCAGAGCAATATAAAAGACAAGGTGGTCTTCGCCAGCCCCAAGAATGAAGAAGAGCGAATCTTCATTGCGGGAGCATGCGTCCGCAAGCTCGGAATCAAAATTCCCGCCGTACTCGATGAGTTCGGCAACTCCACCGAACGCGACTACACCGGCTGGCCTGACCGTATCTACCTGATAGACAAGGGCGGGAGGATCGCTCTTAAGACTAAGCCCGGTCCCTTTGGCTTCGACCCCGAGGCGTTGAAAGGTGCCCTATCCAAGCTTTCAGTCCTGGCGCATTAGATAGCTTTCTTTTTAGGCGCTTCCCGGGGACGTGATTTCGATCACGTCCTCAGGTGACTTCTGTCCTATGACTTAGTAGCGGCCTCTGCGAAGCTGGCATCGGAGGCCGTGTTATGGCAAAAACTGAGGAAGTTCTTGAACTCCTGCGCTTCGAGTTGCAATTCCTGGAGGATGGAGGCTATGGCCGGTCGCCACACACTCCCACGCGCCCTCGCTGATCTTCGAAGATTCGCCCACCTGCTTGAACTTTGATGATGCAACGCGTCCCCATCCCTGCGGAGATTGCTTTCTGATGCAATTCGTCCCCAAGGACCAGTGCCAGCGGAGTATTCCCTGCCGCCATATACCTCTCACCGGGAAGGGCGAGACCATCGATGATTTTTACCGCAATGGAACACAGGTTGGCTTGGAAGACGCCCTAAAGCAATGGCTGCGCGCCACGATCGCCGATCTGGAACGGAAATCGGCTGGACCGACACATCCATTCAAGTAGTTGCCCTTTGATAGATATCTAACCTGCGATGTTGGCCACCTGAAGTGCTCCAAACTCCAGAGTCTACAAATGTGATCCCGATCACATTCTTACGTGACGTTTGCCATAGCTCCAAAGTTCAGGTTGCTGCGAAAGTACGAATGCTAACTGCAGCCACTTAATGAACTTCTGTTAGCTGAGGTGTTGCGAAGGCACATATGGCATACCAGCTTCAACCCGTCGCCAGAAAGAAGCGGCGAAGTAGCGGAACGAGAACATCCTGTCACGCCGCCAGAATCAATGAAGTATGGATGGACTCTCCACTAGACGAAGAGCAGTCATTCAGTAATCTCCCTCCCCATATTCGTACCGGGTTGCAAGCGATCGCCTTGCCCGCGACGTATTCCAGAGGGTCGGTCTTGTTCTTTGAAGGTGAGAAGCCAAGCGGAGTTTTTATCGTGAACCGTGGGCGCGTCAAGCTCTGGGCAAGTTCCTCCGGTGGACGCTGTCTTTTGGTCCGCAGGGCCGAAGCCGGAGAAATGGTCGGGCTTCCTGGAACGGTCTCTGGAAAGCTTAACGAAGTCACGGCTGAGGCGGTGGACGAGGTGTCGTGCAACTTCATTCCGCGCGAGGAATTTCTGCAGTTCCTTCGGGAGCATGGAGATGCTGCGGTGCAAATGGCTGAGATTCTTACCGCGATCTACCAGTCAATCCTGCACCAGGTTCGCTGTCTGGGGCTTTCGACTTCTACGGCAGAAAAGCTGGCTCGTTTCCTTCTTGATCTACCGCCGGAGGGAACGGAAAGCACTCCGCAGGTTCCACTGACGCACAGGGAGATTGCCGGGATGATTGGATCCTCCCGCGAGACCGTTACACGAATGTTTGCCCGTTTCAAGCGGGAGCACCTGGTGGAGATCGGTTCGGCCGGCCTTCGCATCACCAACCGGGCAGCGCTGGAACAAATGCTGGCCGGCTAACCACGACCAAGGTGATCGAATGGATTGCAGATGTGACAAGCGTCACACGGTTTTTGCAGGCAGTTATGAATAATCGGCTCAAGAAACCGCAAATAGCCTCGGGCTTGGAAGCACTCGTCCATATTGGGCTGGTGCCGTTACCGAATCTGAGACGCCGAATTTCGGAGAAATTAACTAGGTTGTGACAAGACTCAAGTACATATTTAGCTGATGAAACAAATGCCAACGGCTTCAAGGGTCAGGACGGAGTTGAGGTAGTCGAGCGTCAGGAGTGAGCAATTTTGTACAGACGCGGCATAGGGATCGCCATAGTTTTATGGGACTTGATTTTCAATGCGACATTTGTGAATTAATTGCAGGCTAGAACCCCCCAAGGTGAACGGGCGATGGTACGCAACGTCGTTCGGGGTTTCCTTGTTATTTGAAGAAGAGAAGCCGTAACGGGCCAAAGAGATCCACTCTAGTTGATGAGCGGTATCTGCGAAGGGAGACCGATGACGCGCAAACTGCTGTTTACGCTGATTCTACTTGTCGTGGTACTCGGAATTTCGGGCTTGGCTTTGGCCCAGGCCGCAAGCGGCGCTGAGGAAAACAAGCCCCCGGCCACTGCCGACCGCTCACTCGCAGCTCAATCGTCCGCGAAACCGGACGGCGACTACGTTGGTACCGACGTGTGCGTGACCTGCCACGCAGAACAACAAAAGAGTTTCGTGCATACCATCATGGGAAATGCCATGGCGCACCCCAAGACCGATGCTGATGCAAAGGGCTGCGAATCCTGTCACGGACCAGGCCGGGCCCACGTGGAGGCAGGCGGCGGAAAAGACACTATTCCCGTCCGTTTCACCAAGGATTCCAACAACCCGGTCGAAGAACGCAACCGGGCTTGCCTGTCATGCCATTCCAAGGGAAACCAGATCTTCTGGAGAGGCAGTCCGCACGAGTCTCGCGCCATGGCCTGCGTCGACTGTCACACGGTTCACTATGGCAGCCCGGCCGAGCGCTATTCGGCTCTGGGCGCGGAAACCCGCTATGGAGCGCCGCTCACCGAGCACGTAGGCACCAAGAAGCCGCAACCCGAACTCTGCCTGAGCTGTCACCAGATGCGGCGGGCCCAGTTGCAGCGCTCCTCGCACATGCCGTACCGAGAGGGCAAGGTTACCTGCACCAGTTGCCATAATCCGCACGGCAGCCCGAACCCAAGCCAGCTTATTCAGAGCACGGTCAATGAGAATTGCTACAGCTGCCACGCGGAACGCCGCGGGCCGTTTCTGTGGGAGCATCCGCCGGTCATGGAAAACTGCGCAAACTGCCACGAGCCACATGGTAGCAGCAACCCGCAGTTGCTCAAGGTACGGATGCCCCGGGTTTGCGACTCTTGCCACGTGGCCAGCCGCCACCCCACCCAGCCGCAGCCGCTCAGTTCGATCAAGAATTTCAATCGTGGCTGCACCAACTGCCACTCTTTGATTCACGGATCGAACCATCCCTCAGGGAACTTCTTCATGCGTTAGCGAGGAGAAAGCAATGAGACCTGGAAGATCAAACACGGCATTAATCCTGCTCGCCCTGCTTTTGGCGCCGGTTGCGGGGTTCGGCCAGGACAAGCGGCCCGAGCAGGGAATGATCGAGGCCGGTACTCGCGCCATTTGGGGTGAAGTCTATGGCCGTCCTGATCTTCCCTTCGATCCGCTCCTGAGGACATCGAAATACAACGAGTACCGTGACTTGCGGGATGGGTTCTTTATCCGCCGGTTTCGCTTGAACCGGGACGACTTATTTGGCACCAAGTACTTCGTGGATCTTCAGACCGACAAATCAATCTATCGCGACCAAAGCTATCTCGCCACCTTTGGGGAGTGGAACCATTTCAAAGTGCAGTTCCGCTACAACGAGATCCCTCACCTCTATTCCAACACTACCCGTACCCTCTACACTCAGACCGCCCGGGGGGTTGTCACTATCCCGGCGCTGACCCGGAGCACCCTGCAAAACCTTGCGGCGACGGCGCCTACCATGTTGCCAACCACCATTCAGGGCCAATTGGTGCCGGGAATGAACTTCATTACGCCAGGCATTGAGCGGCGGGCCGGCACCGCGTCATTTGAGTACGAACTTACACCCGACTGGAGCCTGCATGCTTTGTATTCGCGTGAACACGAGAGCGGCTCCCGGCCGCTGGGAGTGATTTTCAACAGCAGCCCAAGCGCCTCCGTGACGGGCGGTTACGGGGCCGAGGTGCCAGAGCCGATCGACTACTTCATCGATACAGTGAAGGTGATGGCCGAGCGGGCCGCTGAGAAGTGGGCCATACAAATCGGATACTTCGGGTCGTACTTTCAAAACGACACGGGCACCTTACTCTTAGACAATCCCTTCCGCACCACCGACTGCGTAGCACCGGACGGATGCACGACCGCAACCCAAGGTCCTGCGACCGGACGGGTCGATCTCTATCCCGACAACCATGCAGACTACGCGACCTTCGCGGGGTCGTTTGCCCTGCCAATAAAGCTGCGCTTGCTGGCCAGTATCAATGCAGGATGGTTGCGGCAGAATGACCCATTCGTCCCCTACACGACTAATTCCATATTGTTGGCGGACACCGGTCCGCTGCCGGCCACGAGCCTGCAGGGCGAGAAGCAAACCCTGGCTATGAACTACAAGCTGATTAAGGCCTTGGGCAAGAAATTTGATATCAAAGCCGCCTACCGGCAATACGACTACAACAACAACACGCGGGTGCTCAGTTTTACTCCTGTGCAAGGAGACATTGCGGCTGCTAATGTCGACGAACCCGAGGAAAACACCCCCTTCGGATACAACAAGAAAAATATAGAAGTGACCGGTAACTGGTATTTCGCTAAAAAGAGCACCGCGAAGATCGGTTACGAAGGCGAGATCATGGACCGCTCGAACCGGGATGTCGAGCATGCCACGGAGAATGGGTTTGTCACCTCCATCGACACCGCTCCGCGCAAGGATCTTTCTTTCCGCGCCTCTTACCACTATTCGAGCCGTAATCCGGAGCATTACCTGGATGATCAATCATTGGAGATCTCAGGCGGTATTACCGCAGATTCTGCATTCAGCCGGCGCTTTGACGAGGCTGCCAGAATCCGGAATCGCGGCGATGCGGAAGTGATCTACAGCCCGACTGACCGGTTGAGCTTTTCCGGATTTGGGGGCACTGACCAGAACGACTACAATCGGCGCGGCGGGGTAAACAGCGCTTCCCCGCTGAACTTCATGGCCGGCACAACCAATCCCTATTACCTGTACGGCGTGCTGAAAGATCTTTCTTACAACGCCGGCTTCGACGGGGATTTCGCGCTGAGCAATTCCGTCTCACTATTCGCGGAATACTCTTATGAGCGTTACTACAAATCCATGGCCTCCCGTTATCGGGTGCCGGGTGGGGCAGTCCCGTTGCCGCTGGGTTGCGGTACTTCGGGAAAAGGCTGCGACAGCGCCAACAATGACTGGGGAAGCAATGCCCGCGACTATGTCCACATTTATACCGTCGGTTGGGATATCTACTTTGGCAAGAAATTGACTCTCGACACTTATTATTCCTTGTCCGCGGCCAAGGGTCATGTTGACAGCAGTCCATTCGGCGACCCCACCATCACTACTGGTCCTGACAAATTCCTGCTGACGGGAACTAACGCCGCGGTGCCCTATCCCGAAACCACCAGCAGGACCCATGAAGTTGTGGCCACGCTTAAATACAAGCTGACCAGTAACCTGCTACCAAAGATCGAATACCGCTACCAGCAGTTCGACTCCGCCGACTACCAAACATCAGCCATGACTCCGTACATGGGATGTGTGAGCGGATTGCCTCCATCGGCGCCAGTTCCGGGATGCACCAATCCACTGATAGGCACGCCCAGCCCGTACTATCCGTTTTTCGTGGTCGGAGACACCAGCGCTGCCCGTTACCTCTTTCTGGGTGCCGACCAGCCATCCTACCGGGCGCACTATCTAGCCGCAACGCTGGAATATCACTTTTGAAAATCAAGGGTAGAACGCAGAATGCAACGAGCTCAATTTTTCGTGATCTACGTAAGGAGGAAAGAATGGGAAGTTTGAAACTGAATCTGGTTCGTGGAGCAATGCTGGCCGTAATAGCAATCGGGGCAGCACTTTGGAGCCTTCCGGCAGCGGCCGACGCAGCTGCCACCTACAAAGGGAAATGTGCCATGTGTCACGGCGCGGACGGCAAAGGCGATACGGCTGCGGGCAAAAAGATGGGCGCACATGATTTCGCGTCACCCGAGGTTCAAAACCTCTCCGATGCTGAGCTTGTCACAGTTGTCGCCAAGGGCAAGAGCAAAATGCCCGGGTACGAGAAGAGCCTGAAAGACGCGGACATCAAAGAACTGGTTACCTACGTTCGCCAGCTCGCCAAAGGCAAGTGAGCTAGGGCTGCGATGAAGCGCGCAGCGGCTGCCATCGCATCCTCAATCCTTGTCCTTTTATTCTGGACAGGGATCGCCTGCGCGCAAAAACCAACCAGCGAGGATTGCCTGGCTTGCCACGGAGACGCCAGCCTCACCAGAGACGTCGACGGCAAGCCTGTGGGTTTGTACGTCGACCCACAGAAGTTTAAAGCCTCGATGCATGGCAGCATGTTCACATGCGTCGATTGTCACACCGACGTGAAGACTTCCCCGCACGAAAGAACTCCTGCCAAACTTTCCTGCGCCACCTGCCATGCTGACCAGCAGGCGGCCTATGACCGGAGCCTGCATGCCAAAGCAATAAATAATGGAGACAAAGGAGCCGCCACTTGCGTTAACTGTCATGGCGGCCCGCACGAATTGCTGTCCGGTAGCGATCCCAGTTCACGTACTAACCACGCCAACATTCCCGCTACTTGCGGCCGCTGCCACAACCAGCCATTCATCATGAAGGCGGGCGGCAATGGTACCCAGGCGTATGTTTCATACCAAGGAAGCGTCCATGGACAGGCGGTTGCCAAGGGAGTGGAGAAGGCCGCGGTGTGTACTGACTGCCATGGAAGCCATGAAATCCTGGGCGCCGCCGACGCCAAATCATCGATCTTCAAGTTCAATGTTCCCAAGACCTGCGGTACCTGCCATAGTTCGGTAGAGAGAGAGTTCAACCAGAGCACCCATGGACAGGCGATCGTACGCGGACAGTGGCAAGCCCCGGTGTGTACCGATTGCCATGGTATTCATTCCATTCAGTCACACAAAGATCCGACCTCTCCAGTATCGGCCCAGAATCTAGCAGAAGGCACCTGCGCGCGATGCCATGAAGGCGTTCGATTGTCCAGGGAGTTTGGTTTTGAAGCTGGCCGGGTCAGCACTTACATGGCCAGCTATCATGGCCTCGCCTCACAACGCGGCTCGACCGTGGTGGCCAACTGTGCCAGCTGTCACGGAGTGCACAACATCCTGCCGTCGAGCGATCCGCATTCCACCGTCAGCACAGCAAACCTGGTTAAGACTTGCGGACAATGCCATGTAGGTGCGACCCAAGGCTTCGTGGCCGCACGCGTCCACGTGAATGCTCCGCTATCGACAGATAAGGGCAGCAGCGCCGTACGCTGGGTACAACGTATCTACATTGGACTGATCATCTTCGTAATCGCCAGCATGCTGGCGCACAACGGTATTGTTTGGCGATACAAAGCTCTGGCACGGCGGCGGCAGCAGGGGGGCAGGACGGTTGTTCGCATGACTCGTAGCCAGCGGATACAGCACAATGTCCTGTTCGTCAGCTTCACCGTGCTGGTCATCACCGGCTTTGGGTTGAAGTATCCCGATTCCTGGTGGTCTTATCTGTTGCTGGGTATCAGCGAGAGCACACGCGGTATCGTTCACCGGATTTCCGGAGTCGTGCTCATTGTGGTTGGTTTTTACCATGCCGGCTACGCTGTTTTCACGCGCGAGGGACGAAGCATGCTACGCCAGATTTGGTTGCGATGGAGCGATGCTTCTGATTTTGGTGGCAATGTGCGCTACCATCTCGGCCTGCAAGCCACCCAGCCCACATTCAGGCGATTCACCTATGCGGAGAAGGTCGAGTATTGGGCGTTGATCTGGGGCACGATTCTAATGGCAGTAACCGGCATCATGCTTTGGGCCAAGGTGCTGGTAGGAAATCATCTGCCGCGCTGGTGGTTGGACGTAGCCACGGCTGTCCATTTCTATGAGGCTGTACTGGCGACGCTGGCGATCCTGGTGTGGCACTTTTACCAGGTGTTCTTCGATCCTGACGCCTATCCAATGAATTGGGCGTGGTGGGATGGGCAAGTGCCTCTCGCCCATTACCAGGCGGAGCATCCCTTGGATTTGGAAGCCGTACGGGAGACGAGGGCGCCCGCCGAGATTCCCAAGCAATCGTCGCCTGAAACCGACAGTAGGAAAACCCAGGAACAGGAGAAAAATGATGGCAGTTGATGACCCCACGCCTAAGAAAGAAAGGCTGACCGTGCGTCTGCAGCGGCAGCTGCGCAACCCCATCAGCATGGCTGGCGTGGCCCTTGCCATTGTGAGTTCAGCCAATATCTTCCTGTTTTTCCTGATTGACCTGATCGCGGACAGACCCAGTCCGTATATTGGAATTTTGGCGTATATGGTTGCGCCGGGATTCCTGATTTGCGGGTTCTCGCTGATCGCCGCTGGAGCCTGGCGCGAGCGCCACAAGAAAGTATCAGAGACCGCAGGAGAGCTTCCCGCGTATCCCCGCATCGATCTCAACGATCCCAGGCAGCGTGGCGCACTGTTTTCTTTCGCAACATTCCTGGTGGTTTTCATGATGCTGAGCGCGGTGGGCAGCTATAAGGCTTACGAATTCACGGATTCGGTGCAGTTCTGCGGACAAACCTGTCATACCGTCATGCACCCGCAATTTACCGCTCACCAACTTTCCGCTCATGCCCGGGTTTCGTGTGTGGAGTGTCACGTTGGTTCGGGTGCATCGTGGTACGTCAAGTCCAAAGTATCGGGAACTCGCCAGGTTTTTGCCGCCGCATTCAATACTTTTCCTCGCCCTATTCCGACGCCGATCCACAACCTGCGCCCGGCGCAAGACACTTGCGAGCAGTGCCATTGGCCGAAGAAGTTCTATGGAGGCCAGCTTAAAGTTTTCACCCACTATTCCAGCGATGAGGCCAACACTCCGTCGCCAAATTCGCCTCCTGATCAAGACCGGCGGCGGCGACCCCGCGACCGGCGCGCCCGAAGGTATTCACTGGCACATGAACATCGCCAACCAGATCGACTACGTGGCCGCGGACGACAAGCGACAGGTTATTTCTTACATCCATGTTAAAGACATGCAAGGCCGCGTAACCGAGTACTTCGCGCAGGACTCCAAGCTGACCAAGGAGCAGATCGCAAAAGCAGAGCCGCACCGCATGGATTGTGTGGACTGCCACAACCGTCCGGCGCATATCTACGTTCCTCCTGACCTGGCAGTGGATCAATCGCTCCTGGCGCACCGGATGGACATATCACTTCCCTTCCTTAAACAGCAGGCAGTTGCCGCCTTAACCGGGAAGTACGAGACCACCGACGCTGCGACGCAAGCAATCGCCCAGGATCTACAAGGCTTCTACGAAAGCAAGTATCCGCAGCTGCTAAAGCGAAACAGCTTGAAATCCGCGCAGCCATCGATGAAGTACAACAGATATTCCGCAGGACAACATTCCCCGAAATGCATTTGAACTGGCAGACGCACCCCAACAACCTGGGACATTTCTATTTCAACGGATGCTTTCGCTGCCATGATGGCCAGCATGTAAGTCCGGAAGGCAAGGTTGTAAGCAAGGATTGCAACATCTGCCACACCGTCATGGGGCAAGAAGAAGGCGGAGTAAGTATGGCGGCCACGAAACTAAACTTTCAACATCCGGTGGAGTTGGGAGATTTAACCCAGGTGACTTGCAGCGATTGCCACACGGGTGGGGTGGGACCGTAAACAATCAGGATCCTAGGAATTGCTCCAGCGCCGCCTTGTTTTTGATGGTGAGAGTGGCGCCTTTTACCTGCAGGAATTGTTTT
>CAWGQZ010000043.1:0-16977 GCA_963824805.1 uncultured Acidobacteriaceae bacterium
CTGGGATCGCCACTTCCGTGTTTTGACGGTACCCACTTCCCTACCTACGCTGGTGTCAAACTGCCGAATCCGATTTTTGCTAACCCTGGAGGGCAGACTGATCCTACACTGACCGGCGCAGCGCCCTACTACACAACTCCCGCCAATATCGCGCGATGGAATCTGATTGACGGTTACATCCGCGTTGAGATCCGCAAAGCCGACGGCAGCTACGTGCCCGTAACACAGGAGTGGCTGCAGCTTGGATTTGCCCGTGGTCTTGTGCCTCCGAACGGCGTGGGGACCAATCCGATCAATCCGAAAGCTATTTTGATTCTGCAAAAGGTGGCGGATCGCAACGAAAACGGGGCTCTGGATGCCGGCGCGGCCAACAAGCCTGCGGAACTTCAACTTGATACAGCATCTAACAGCCTGTACTACGGCGACAGCACAGACAACACTCCTGTTACCGACGGTACCAAGCATCTGACGCGCACCAACTGGTACCCGATTAACTTCTACGACGCACGTGAAGGTGAAATGCGCGACGTTGTACAGAACAATACCAGCTGTTCGGTAAACGGGGTGATGAACGCGGTTGAGGTCGATGTTGCCAATCTTCGCGATTGGCTGCGCAATAGCGCCACCGGGCAGACCGTCGAGAATGTTAGCCAAAATGGCTACATTATCTACTTCTCTGACCGGCGCGGCATGTTGCCGAATCCAAACAATGGGAACCTGAAGCAAGGCGAATACGGGTTCGAAGACGTAATTAATGCAGCGGCAGGTGGCGGAGTTGGGGCCGCCCCCGACGGCGCGCTTGAGCCATTGCCACCCGCTAAAACTCTGTCTCCGGAAGACGTCAACGCAAACGGGATTCTCGACAAATATGGCGCCAAAAACCTGGGCCTGGGATTCAATGTAGCGGTCACTACAGACCCTTACCACCCTCGCATTGATTGTCCAACGCTCGCTCGGAAGAACTGGGTGAGTGGGGCCCGTCATGTGTTGAAGCTGGTGGATGGAGACATGGGAAGGCTGCCTGCGGCGGTTGACGCGAACGGTAAAGACAAGGGCGGTTTCACCGTCGCTTCTGAAAATCCGGTTTATATTCAGGGAGACTACAATAGCAACTCAACGGATCCAACCTGGGCAAATCCCACCGCGGTGGAACCAATACACGCTTCCGCGGCTGTGATTGCTGACGCGGTCACTTTATTGTCGAATGCCTGGACGGAAGCCACTAGTCTCGACCAGCCAAGTAACGCCAATAGTGGCGGCGCACGCCCTGCGGTAACGACTCGTTATCGTTTGGCGATCGCAGCCGGGAAGACTATCAACTTCCCGAACCCAAATTGGTCGGGCGGAGTGCTTTACGGCTATGGGACCGACGGCGGGTTGCATAACTTCCTGCGCTTCCTGGAAAGCTGGAACAACGATGCCCTCTACTACAAAGGATCGCTGGTGAGCTTGTACTACTCCACCTATGCCACTGGCACCTTCAAGTGCTGCGCCTACTCGGTTTACCAGCCGCCAGATCGTAACTATGTTTTCGATCCGTTGTTCGCGAAACCCGACGGCCTGCCCCCGGGAACCCCGTCTTTCCGCGACGTGGAAAACTTAAGTTACCGGCAGACGTTTACCGCCAGAACCAACTAAAGCCCCTACAGATTAGCCTTGGCACTGTTGAACAGGGCCAAGGCTATCGGTCTAGCGAAACCCCGTTTATCCGCCTACCCTCGTAACCAAGTAACGCCGATTACACAAGATCAACGTCTTGGTGACTTTGGTGTTTTGACCCCAGTTCTTTCCCTACTTAACATCTCCTTACAGACTAGCTCGAGGCCGGCTTACTCTCGAGCAAAACACTCCCTCCTGGCTGTGACGACAGCACTGATTGTAGGAATTTTAACGGTAGCAGCTTTATGAAAATAATGAATTCCCGCAGCACTTGCGTAGATCCACGCGCACGCCGGTCGGCTTGCGGATTTTCGATGGTCGAAATGGCTGTGGTGTTGGCCATCATCATGATCATGCTTGGGGTCACGTTCATCAGCCTGCAGCCGGCATTGAAGGAGGCCCATGCTACCAATGCTTATGACAGCGTGCTGACGCAATTCCGTACGGCCCGTTCTCGTGCGGTCGAGACACGCCAGCAATACATTGTTTGCCTGGGGAACACAACGCCCGCAGGGGCGGCGACGCCGCTAGGATTGCCCACAGCGCAAAGTGTTCAGATCTTTCAATGGCCGGCTGGTACGGCACTTTCTTCGTCGATCCAGGTCAGCAAAGTTGACCTGCCAAGCGATGTTCAATTTCAGACGATCACTGGGCTGCCGACGACCGCCCCTGACGGGTTTGGGTCCGGCACTGTCGCCATTGATTTCGACCAAAATGTTGCCACTGCAATCAGGGACCAAGTCGTCTTCCTGCCCGACGGTTCAGCTCGCGACACCGCGGGAAACCTGAGCAGCGGAGTCGTATACGTCGCCGGAACAACTCTCGACAGCACCCGGGCGATTACCGTGTGGGGAGCCAGCGGCAGAATTCGCGGCTGGCGCCTGGGAAATCTGAGTGGCCCTGCTCCATGGATTCAACAATGAAAAAACCACAATGCCAACGCGGATTTACATTGCTCGAAGCCGTCATTGCGATGGCGGTGGTCACCATCGGCCTGATCGGCGTGCTGGCCTCTTTTGCCGCGGCTCTCGGCTCCACTAGCACCGTCCAGTCGGATACTCTCGCCCGCCAGAAGGCGACCGAGGCCCTGGAAAGCATTTATACCGCGCGCCAGACAGCCCAGATCACATTCGACAAGATTCAAAACGTCAGCGCGGGCGGCCCGGGAATCTTCGTCGCAGGCATGAACCCGCTGACTGATCCCGGACCAGACGGCCTCGACGGGACCCTCGACGATGTTACGGCCGCCCCAATTACTGTTCCTGGCTATACGGGAACACAAACTGGAGCGAATGCTTCCAGTCAGCAGATTTCTCTAAGCAGTTTTCAGCGACAGATCACTATTTTGAATGTGACCAACCCCGACGGCAGCATAAACACCAACCTTCGGCAGGTCACCATCACGATTCAGTATCCGGGAGGTCAGGGCGTAGCCCGGAGCTATACCGTGCAGGCCTTGATCTCGGCCTACAAATGACAACCAACATGAATCAACCGTCCAGCAAAATCCATGGCTTTACTCTCCTCGAACTGATCGCTGCCATGGCGGTGGGCATCGTTGTAATCGGCGCCGCCGCTGAACTCTTTAAGAGCGGCATTGACGCGACAGCGCTGGTGACTCAGCAAGCCGACATGCAACAGAACGTCCGCACAGCTTTGAACATGGTCGCCAGAGACGTGAGCATGGCGGGTTCGGGCTTGCCTCCCGGTGGTTTGGCATTGCCCTACGGAACGGGATCCTCGCTCTCCAAATATGGGTGCGACCAGACTTCCACTTGTTATTTGGCAGCGAATACCTACCCCACCGGGACCGTCGGAGGGGTCGCTGTCTCGAATTACATGTATGGGCTGATTCCTGGTTCCACGACTGGAATGAAGGCCGGCAGTTGGACCGCGACCATCCCGGCAACCGGTGCCACTCCGGATCGGGTCACTTCGGTTTACGTGGACTACAGTTTTCCGTTGAATCAATACAGCATCACTTTCAACAATGCTCTGGGTACATCAATCAACCTTACGCCGCCCGCAACCCCACCGCTCGGCTTCCCTGCAATCATCAGCCCCACCGGTATCAATGTTGGCGATCTGATTCTGCTGAGCAACACGCGTGGCTACGCTGTGGGTGAGGTGACCGATATCGCTGCGGTTGGTGGCGGCGTCGTCAGAATAACGTTTTCCGATGGTGACCCCTTGAATGTCAACCAGTCGGGTGCCGCCAGCGCAAACATCGCATTCCTGGCAGTCGGCGCAGGCACCGCCGCGCCGCCGCCACCTACGATCGGCAACCGGCTGTGGGCAATTTCATACTACGTTGAGGTTCCGGCGGCCGGCACCCAGCAAACACCGCGACTGATGCGGCAGGTAAGTGGCTTAGCGCCCCAGCCTGTGGCCGACAACATTATTGGACTGAATCTGACCTATGACACTTGCGACGGCATCACTGGCGGCCCGACCTGCGCGGCCCTCGCCGATCCGATTGCCAGCGGGTTTGCCCCCAGCGCAATTCACAAGGCGAATATCCAGGTCATCGGGCAAGGCGTACTCACTCAGGGAAACAAATCTCGCAGCATGGCGCTGGTGAGTTCAGTCAGCACCCGCAGTTTGAACTTTAAGAGTCAGTACTAAATGAGCAGAGGAGACATTTCAGGAGCTTGTGTCTATGAGTAACGCCACATCCAAAATGCGAGGGTTCACCCTCATCGCTAGCATGCTAATGCTGGTATTGTTGTCCAGCATTGCCATTGGACTGATGTTCCTGGCGAACGGCGCCGGTCACGCCGGCAACAATGACCTGGAATCCAACGTGGCCTACTACGGTGCCGAGTCGGGGATGGAAAAGCTCACCACCGACCTGCTCAGCCTGTACCAGCAAAAATTGTCTCCGACTCAAACTGACCTGAATAACCTGGCTACTACCTCGGTTCCTTCCAGCGCGCAGGTCGGCAACATGGCGTACAAGGAAAGTGCGTTCTGGACAAACCCCGGCCCGGGCGGGCTACCGGTAGTTAGCACAAGCGTGATCGGCAATGGGCCGTACGCCGGCCTTACAGCCGAAATGATCCCCATCACCCTGCAGGTGAGCGCCATTCGCCCTTCGGGCGCTGCTGTGAACATGACACGCGGTGTGCAAGTGGCGCTGATTCCGGTATTCCAATTCGGAGTGTTTTCCGACAGTGATCTTAGCTATTTCCCGGGCCCCTACTTCGACTTTAGAGGCCGGGTACACACCAACGGCAATCTCTATCTGGCGGCGGATTCTGGGCCGCTGCAGATGGACTCGAACGTAACCGCCGTCAAAGAAGTCATTCGCGACCGCCTGGCCAATGGCTTCAGCAACGGCGCTAATTATCAGGGTAATGTGTTGCTGCCGAATGCAACCGGAGGCTGTGCCTCAGCTGCGGGCGCCGCAAACAGCACCTGTTTGAATTTAGCGACAACCGAGGGAAGCTGGACCGGTGGAGTCCCCCCTGCGGGCTTCGCGAATTTGCAATGGGACGTGAACACCCCGAAAATCGAAGATCGATTCAATGGGTTTATTACCAATCATGTGAAGCCTTTGTTGCTACCTTTCGTCCAGGGCAGCAACCTCAGCAACTCGGCCCAACAGATTGAGATCGTCCGCGAGCCTGCAACCGTTGCGGAACTGAAAACTTCCCCATTGGGCGCATCACGGGAATTCAACAAAGCTAACATCCGCATTTTGCTTGCAGATAACCCGGTGGCGTTGCACCCCGATGGATCGGCGCAGGACGTTGACGATGTGGACTTGACCGGTGGAGGCGCCGGACTTTCGATTCCAGTCACTTCCGCGGGCGCGGCAATCGGCACCACCACCGTGGCCTGGGCGAAGACAGGACTATCCGCCAATGAGACAGGATGGACCGCCCCACCTCGCCTCGAGGCCGCGACCGCCAACGGATGGCCTTTAATTAAGGGCTATCTGCGGGTGGAATATCTCGATGACGCGGGCGCATGGCATGGCATCACCAACGAATGGCTCAGGCTTGGCTTCGCCCGCGGCCTAAACCCTCCCTTGACCGCCATTACTGGCAATCCGGTACACCCTGATGCAATCTTGATCCTGCAGGAACTTGCAGACCGCAACGGCAATGGCGTTCCACCCGGCATCGATCCTTTGGATGCGCCCACGGCAGTTTTCGGCGCGGGATGGGCTAGCGCGTACAGCTGGTATCCGATTAATTTTTATGACCCACGTGAAGGGTTCCCTCGCGACTCGGCACCGACCGCCGGAACCATGTGCTATGCAAACGGCGTCATGGAAGGTGTGGAACTTGATGTCGGCAACTTGAACCAATGGCTGAAGGGAAACATCGGGGCAAGCGGTACGCTGGTTGACCCAAGCCCTCAGAACGGTTATTTGGTCTATTTTTCTGACCGCCGCGGCCAACAAAATATCCTGCCCAAGACCGGCAAATATGGATTCGAGGACATAATCAACTCAGGCAACGCCAACGGTATGCCAGACGGGGCACTCGATGCGTCGGTTGCGCCATCCCCCGAGGACGTCGATCAGGACGGGCTCCTCGACAATACGGGGGCCGACAACGTTGGCGATGGCTTTCCGCCGCTTAACACGACCGACCACAATCCCTATAAGGCACTCGACTGTTTCGCGCAGGGCCGGAAGAATCGGGTGACTGGTGCACGTCATGCATTGAAGCTTGTGGACGGGACGCTGGGCAACCTACCCACGCCCGGCTTCACGGTCGCCGCCGAAAATCCAGTCTACGTGCAGGGAAATTACAATAGCGATGCAGCGGACACCGTGTGGACATCACCCTTCCCCGATGATGCGCGGGGCCATTCTGCCGCTGCGGTTATTGCCGATGCAGTTACTCTACTTTCGGGAAATTGGACCGATCTAAGTAGTGTCGCTTTACCAAACGATCGTAACTCGCGTAACGCCGGCACCACTTACTACCGCATGGCAATTGCCGCGGGCAAGAACATCAACTTCCCTCGGCCAGCAGGGGGTGGAAACGATTTTGGCACGGATGGCGGGGTGCACAACTTCCTTCGTTATATCGAAGACTGGGGACCGGCTACCCTCTACTATCGGGGCTCTTTGGTGAGCTTGTACTATTCCCAATACGCGACCGGTGTCTTCAAGTGTTGCACCCTGGTCTACAGTCCGCCCAACCGTAAATATTCGTTCGACGTGGACTTTCTCACGCCGTCGAATTTGCCGCCCGGGACCCCCATGCTGCAGGACATCGAAAACCTTACTTACTGGCAGAACTTCACGCCCTGCACCACCCAAAGCGGAGGCAACTGCACCAACTAGTTTGGCTCTTTAGAGGTTCACAAAAGCTATGGCCATCGCGTTCGGGCGTTACCCCTTTCGACGGCCATAGCTTTTTGGGCTTGAATAAATAAGATTACGGTAACAAGCCAAAGATCGCGAAGTTAGACTGCCCTGGGGTGCTAACTTGCCCCGCGATGTAGACTTTGCCATTTGCAATGGTAGGGGGATTGAAGCGCACCACGCGGCCAAAGCCTCCCGCGGTATTGAGAGTCGTACTCCAAAGCTCGAGAGTGACATTGTTGGCGTCAAAGGCGTGCAGCACGTCCGCGCCCGACTCCAGTGTCCAGATAATGCCCTCGCTCGCGCCATTCGCCGAAAGAGAACTCGCCGCGCTGTAACCGAACGTGTGTGCAGTCTGGGTGTTGAAGGTGAGCAAGCCGTTGGCGACCTTGTATTGCTTCATCACGTCGTTATGGCCGGTGTAGTAGACATTCCCTTGCCAGTAGACGGCCGTATTCAAATTGCGTCCATTGGCGGTAGTCCCCAGGGCATTTGGGATCGACTGCACTATCTGACTGTCGTCACCGGTATGATATTTGCCCAGGTCATCGAGGTTGACCACATAAATTTTGCCTTCCTTGCCGGCAGTTATTCCTACGTGGGTAACCGGACCGTTCATATCAGGCAGCAACACCAATCCGGTCGAGCCCAGATCGATATCTCCGGTATTGAGTGCGTCCTGATTGAAGGGAGTGAAGGAGTCGACGACCACCAGTCCACCGCTGGTGAGATTCAGCTTCACGAACGAATCGCCGTAATCCAACCCGCCGACGGTGTCGGCGTCGAAGGTTCCGTTGCCGGTCAGAACGTAAATGTTTCCGTCCGCATCGGCTGAGAGGCCGCAATCCGCCAGCCAGATTCCGCCAGCGGCGCCGTTGGGCGTGGCGTTCCAGACCCCCGTCTGGTGCAGAGTAGCAGCGTCATATGCCATCACCCAACCGTGGTAGAGCCCCCAGTCGTTGTAGGACGCAAACGCTATGAAAACGGAGCCATTGGAGAGAAGCAATGCCGGCCGCTGCAATTGCAGAAAGGATTGGAACGCAATCTGGCCACCGCTGGCCCCTGATCCCGTTCCCGGGACCGTGGCTTGAATAACCACTGGCCCACCGAACTTCTCGGCGCCGGTGGCCACATCCAGGGCATGTAGACGATGAAAATAATTTGTACCCTGCTTTCGTCGCCGCAACTACGTAAATTGTCCCCGTGGTGCCATCGATCACCGGCGTGCTGGTAATGCCGATTTCAGGGGAGACCGGAGAACCCTCGGCCACGTAATCCGTGGCCGGGATCGGAATACCGCCATTAACAAGAAGACTCTTAGTCCACAGCGGCGTTGGGCTCGATCCATCGGCATCAAACGCATAAACCGTGTCATGTTCGGTGGCGACATAGGCTACGTTGTGAAACTGGCCACCAATAGAGGCGTGCGACAGATACAAGGGCTGGGCGTAGACTTGGCCGTCCACGGTCGCGCTGAAAATCTTTCCGAATTTCGTCGAGTTCACGTTAGCGGTCGTGAGCGTGGTCTCGTTTAGATTCTGCCCGGTGCGGCCGTTATCAGCATGGAACGTGAAAATCCCGGTGTAAGGATTGACGGTGATAGCTCCGCTGGCAGACTTGGTCGTATCAGCGGCGCTGGTCGCGGTAATGGTGATCTGTGCCGGGTTTGGTAACTTTGCTGGCGCGGTGTACAGGCCTGTAGCAGAGATCGTTCCCACCGTAGCGTCGCCGCCAGCGGTTCCATTCACCTTCCACGTCACCGCCGTGTTGCTTGTATTTGCTACTGTGGCCGTGAACTGTTGGGTCTGGGTAATGATCACGGACGAGGTGGCGGGAGCTACATCAATCGTGACCGAATCCGGCGGTGGCGGAGGAGGAGTCGACGTTGAGGAATCACCGCCACAGGAAACGATGAATAGCAACACGGAAAGGCCCAACAAAGCGACGAACAGGCGGAAATATCTCATGGTTTTTCGGAAGCACCTCTAAAGCCAGTTCTCTGAGACCGACGACTAGATGTGCTTAGACGGTTTTAAGTTGCCGCTGGGGGACGGGTTGAGGGAACTGCCGAGTTGAACGGTCGGTTTCGGGTGGTGGGAGAGGCCTGGTGTTGAGCCGATTTTGGAGTCGCAGTTGAATCTTTGCATGTTGGGCGCAGTGGCCCTGAAATGTGGGCTACCCGATGCAAAGCAATGTTTCTACACTGGAGTAGCCTCGCGCTTTCGGCGCGGCGCGGTTAGGTCCAAGGACCGCAGGGCGAGCCCCATGGCTACGGAGGTAAACTCCCCGCCAACCACCAGACGGCCGGCGCCGAAACGAGCTTCAAAAATCTTCCTCACTGCAGGGACAAACGAAGAGCCTCCGGTGAGGAATACCTTGTCTACCTCGGCGGAGGTAACGCCTACCCGTGTCAGCAGGCGGTCTACACAGTTAGCGATCGAATGCAATTCTTCTTCGATCCAATTCTCGAATTGGCGGCGGGTAACCAATTGCGAGATCGAGATACCCGGCACTTGAAATGAAAAGATCGTGGTCTCACGTGAGGAAAGTTCCAGCTTGGTGCGTTGCACCGCGCTGTGCAGATAGAAGCCGAGATCTTCCTGTATCAGCTGTATGAGCGAGTCGATCTTTCCTGCGTCAAGCGATTGGGCGCGGATGGAGCGGAGAATGTCCATCGTTTCTTTGGACTTCAAGAACGACAGGTGATGCCAGCGCTCCAGTTTGGCATAGATCCAGGCCGGTGGCTGGTAAAGGTTCTCCATCGATTCGTAATAGGACTCGCGTCCCAGAAGCGGCGACACCACGTGGCGGATGAAACGGGCATCGAAGGCGTCTCCCGCGAGGGCAACGCCTTCGGTTCCGAGAATCTTTCTTTGGTTTTTGCTTTTGCGATAGGTTGGCCCGACTCGCAGCAACGAGAAATCACTAGTGCCGCCGCCGAAGTCGGCGACCAGAACCAGTTCGTCGTGATCGAGTCGTATCTCATAGTAATAAGCCGCCCCTACCGGTTCGTATTCGAAGACAACATTGTCGAAGCCTGCGGTCAGCAAGGCTTTGCGCAGCCGGGTGACTGCCCAGTCATCGTCTTCTTTGGATTCCGCGCTTAGAAAGCGCACCGGACGGCCAACCACTGCGGTCCCACCAAGCCTGCCGAGAGTAGCCTCGGCTTCCTCGCGCAGGGACCGGATCAGAAATGCGATTAAGTCTTCCAGCAGGTAAGGTCGTCCCAGAACAGTGGTTGAAGTCAGCAGCCTACTTGCCAGATAGGATTTCAGCGACTGGATCAAACGGCCCTTTTGCTCGGATCGCAGATACTGCAGGATCGCTTTCGGACCTGCCAATGCAGAAAGATGTTTTCGGTCGCCGGTGCGAATTTGCTCGAAATACAGCACGGAGCGAAAGGTTTCCGTCAGCTCATCGCCGAACTGAAACTTTGCCGTGATGATATTGCGGTTCTGCCCGGTCACTGCGATCGTGCTATTGGTAGTCCCGAAGTCGATCCCGACGCTTCTCTGCATGCTCACTTCCTCTCCACCGAGTTGACCAGAACAGAACGAATCGCCGCCAGGTGATGATCGTCGTGTTCAGCGACGAAATAGGCCCAGTCCACCAAGCGCATCGTTTGTTGGAGCCGGGGATGCAGGGCGATACGGGCAACGTCGGCTTCCGTCACAGAGTCAAGCTTGCTTACCCATGCCGAGCGACGGCTGCGCAAATTCGTCAGGATGGTGGTAATAGGCGTCTGATGATGGCCGGCGGTTTCGGTGGCGCGGTTGCTCATGTCCGCGGCTGAAAGTACCGCGATGCCGGAAAGAAACTCTTTCCGCCGCTGCTCATCCAGTGCCGCGAGATCGGTAAGGTGGCCCAGATGCTCTTTGGCCGACGATTTCGCTTTCGGTCGCCGACCTAGTGTTTCATCGGAGTATCCGTGGACCAGCTCTGCTCGCCCTGGTAGGCGTTCCCCGCAGCCGCTTCAGCACCTCAGAAAACGTACCGACTGGCCGATCGAATGAGAAGTTGCGAGCAGTCCAGGCAACGGGCTTCATCATCGTCGGAAAATCTCCCTGTCGGTTTGGACCGCTTCAGGCGGTCCGTTCGGTAACCAAGCTGCCGCGTGAGCCAATTCTGGTCGTGTTTGCGCGTTACCAGGTGAGAGCAAATCTGCAACTGGAAAGAGCGGCAGCCATGACCAAGAATAATCTGACACGATGGATTCGGCCAAGAGTGTGGGGAATGCTGGTGGCCAAGCTTCTGCTGTCGGTGGCAACGCCGCTGGCAGGACAGCCGAATGATCGGATTGAACTTCGGCCCGTGGTGGAGCATGTGGCTCCGGCGACTGGCCACGCTTGTTTGTAAGGCTGCCCAGGAAGAGGCAAGGTTCTCTCGACTTCATGGCTGCTTCGCCTTGCGAAGCAGCCACTTCGCACGAGATGAAAGGTTATTGGAAGGGCTTACGCCTTGATGAACTGGACCTCCAGATTAATAGTAACCTCTTCCCCGACCAAAATGCCCCCGGTCTCCAAGGCTGCGTTCCAAGTCAAACCGAAATCCTTGCGATTTATTCGAGTGGTAGCGGCCAGTCCTATCCGGGTATTCCCCCAAGGATCTTTCGCTGGCTCGCTCGGACCTTCCACGACGAATACGACTGGACGGGTGACACCGTGGATGGTCAAATCTCCGGCCACGGTAAGTTCATCTTTGCCGTTCCTTCGAGACACGGGTCGACTGGAAGGCTAAAGGTGGGAAACTTCTCCGCGTCGAAAAAGTCGGGACTCTTTAAGTGAGCGTCGCGTTGCGTATCTCCGGTGGTGATAGTTGCCGCGTCGATCGAGGCCTCAACCTTCGACTTGGTCGGGTCATTGCTGTCAAATTGTAATGATCCGGTGATGGCACCGAATTCGCCTTTCACGTTTGAAATCATCATGTGTTTGACTTTGAACTGCGCGCTGGAATGGATAGGGTCTGTTTTCCAGGTCGTCGTAGCCGTTCTCTCTTGGACCGGTGCTGTGCTGGTGCTCATCGGATGTAACCTCCTGTTATACAGATGATCGTCATAACGATAATGATTCAAGTATCGTCCTCGATATCGCGAACATCCCGTAACTGGTTGAGACAGCGGCTATTAGGCGAACATCTTCAAGCCCTGCGGTACCAACGGCAGGGATCGCAGGCGAACCTTTGTGGCGTCGAAGATTGCATTGGCGATGGCCGGGGCGAGGCCGATCATCGGGCATTCCCCTGCTCCGGCGGACGGCAAGTCTTTGCGATCCAGCAATATAGTCTCGGTCAACGGGGAGGTCTTTAAACCGCGGGACGCGGTACTGGGACAGTCTGGGATTAAGGATTTTTCCATTCTCGAACTGGATCACCTCAAATAGTGCTCCCCCGAGCCCTTGCACGTTCGCACCTTCGACCTGGCTACGAAGGTTGTCGGGATTGACGATGGCGCCGCATTCGAATGCCGATATTACGCGAACTACTTTCACGACGCCGGTCTTACTGTCGACGTTTACCTCAACGAAAGTGGCGATGTTTCCCAGCTTTTCATAGCCGCCGCCCATGCCGAAGCCTTGGCCAGCCACGGCCTTTCGATTCCCCCAGCCAAATTTCTCCGCCGCAGCCTGGAATACGTCACGCAATCGTTCGTTCTTGAGGTTCTTGAGCCGGAACTGCAGCGGGTCCATGTTCAATCCGTTAGCCAGTTCGTCCATGTGCGACTCGCGGGCGAAATGGTTGGCGGTAGAGGCGAGGGCGCGATACGACCCCTGCCGCAACGGAGAATTCGATTCGTGGAAGACGATCCGCTGGTTGGAAATTTCATAGTACGGCTTGATTCCGGCAGAGCCGGAGTTGTAGTTGTGGAACTCCCAGGCAGTGATGGTGCCGTCTTTCTGGACGCCACTGGTGACTTCAATTACGCCCGCGGGACGAAAGTAGGCCCAGGTGAATTCCTCTTCGCGGCTCCAGGTCACCTTCACCGGACGCTTGGCAGCCTTCGCCATACGGGCGGCTTCGATCGCGGCCTCCCCCGTATGTTTGCCCCCGTAGGCAGAACCGGTGTCGGGCATCAGCACCCGGACTTTGTCTTCGGGAATGTGGAAGGCTTCGGCAAGTTCCCCGCGAACGCCAAACGGACGTTGGGTTCCGGTCCAAACCGTCAAGCTCTCGCCCTCCCACTTCGCCAGTGCAGCACGGGGTTCGAGCGGAACGTGCGCAATATAGGAGACGGTATAGCTCTGCTGCAGGCGCATCGTCTGCAGTCGCCAGTGCCTGCTCCACATTCCCGCTTTCCTGACGATCACCGTCCCCAGCTCGGGTCCTTGCCTTCCTTCGGGCTCTGCTTGAGATAAGTAAAAAGATCTTTGCCCGAAGGCTGAGGCTCGGACTTCCATTCGGCGTGAAGCGCAGCGAGCGCGGACGACACAGCCGCTGAACTTGGAGCCGCTACGCCGACAAAGTTGGCGTCGCGGACGACAACTGCTCCTAGCTGTTCAGCTTTGGTGGTGTCAATAGAAACCAGGGTCGCTCCGAACGCAGGTGGGCGAAGGACCTTGCCGTACCACATGCCAGGCAGTGTCTGGTCGGAGGGATAGCGGTGCTTTCCGGTCACAAAATCACGACCGCCCACTTTGGGTTGCGCCTTACCTAATACCTCCCAATTTGCCGCCGGCATCAGCGGGTCTTCCGGGGGAATGGTTTGGCTCAACTGCTGGCCTTTGACCAGGGCAGCGTATTCAATCGAGCGCTTGGTTTTGCCGTCGGTCACCTTGCCATCGCCTGCGCTCAACTCCTGACTGTCGGCCTTCCATTCCTTGGCAGCGAGATCTATGAGCAGATCACGCGCGGCAGAGGCCACCTTACGAAGTTGCAGGTTCATCGTTGGCGTGGTGCGGCTTCCGAACGTACCCATGTCAAAGGGCGTTAGTTGAGTGTCGCCCATAACCATTTCAACTCTAGCAACGGGAACACGCAGTTCTTCGGCCACAGCCTGACTCAGGGAGGTGCGAATGTTCTGTCCAACTTCAACCTTTCCGGTATAGACCGTAACGTTGCCGCTTTCTCCAATATGCAGCCAAGCATCGATCTCTTTGGGAAGTGAATCCCCTGCTCGCCTCGCTCCCCCTGATTCCTGCGACCAGGAGGACTGTCGCAAGATCGAGACGACCAGGATCCCAGCCCCAAGAAATTTGAAGAACTCGCGCCGATCTAAATCGAATCGGTACAGCGGTCCGGCTTTGAGTTCATAGCGCTCGGGCTCCAAGGAAACTTTGACCGGCGAGCTCATTGGGCTGCCTTCTTCACAGTGCTCGAGTCAAGTGGCGCGTCTGCTGCCTTTTGAATGGCCCTGATAACGAGCGAATAGACGCCGCAGCGGCAGATGTTGCCATTCATGAAGTCGACGATCTCGTTTTGACTGGGATGGGGATTGCGATTCAGTAGGGAGACGGCTGACATGATCATGCCGGATGTACAGTAGGCACATTGCATGGCCCCTTCGTCGAGAAACGCCTGCTGCACCCGGTGCAACCGGTCACCACTGGCTAACCCCTCGATGGTTGTGATGTGCTTTTGACCTAAGGTCGAAACGCGAGTGAGGCAAGAGCGCTGGGCGCGTCCATCGACCAGGACAGTACAAGCCCCGCACTGGCCTTCTCCACAGCCGTACTTGCTTCCGGTCATATCGAGGTGTTCGCGCAGAACTGTCAGAAGGCTGGTCTGAGGATCGGCGTCAACGTTATGAGAACGGCCGTTAATGGATAGCTGGATCGTCGGCATTACAGTTACTCCGAAAGTGGTTGAGGCCTGTTTCCTAAATGATATATCCGTCAGATCGAGAAGCGCGGGTCGCCTTCAACGATCTCTCCTTCAAGCTTGGGTACTTCGCCTTTAGCCCAAAGCCGGGTTCGATATTTGACCCGGTAATTTAGCGGGCCACCATCGGCATGCTCGCTGCGCTCCAGTGGACGCGGGATGCAGACGAACTCGGTTTCGAAACTCTCATGAGTGGCGCCGACAATAGCGTAACCGTGTCCGCCCATGTCGACGAAGCTCAGATGCGGCGCCAGGTCGGGATTGGTGAGAGCTCGTGCCCTGGAAATGTCGCCGCTCTTGGCGTATTCGAGGCACGAGCGCACGCCGCGACGGAGCAGCATATTGACTGTGGGTTGGGGCTTGGCGTCATTAGGACCTTGGGCGAGAAATAGGGGCCGCATTGGATGATCTTTGGGAAAGCGATGTTCAAAAGCTTCGACCAATCCCGGAGCGGAGATCGATCCTGTGATGAAGGCAACTCCTACCGGTTCGAAGGCCGCGGGAGGAAGTGCCTTGGCGGCGACGCCAGCCCAGAAACTGTGCCGGTCTCCGGCGATGGTAGCGAAACCAGTGATCCCCTGATCGCGGACAAAGTCATAAATTTCGCCGCGCTCAACATAAGAACTGCTGTGGTCGCCTCCGCCAAAGCCGGCATAACCCGCCCCCGGCCAGGGTTTCGTCAGGCCCTGTGGGAGATTCTGAGGATCGGCACGAAGGTCAAGCGTACCGGTGGTGTTGCCCCAGATTTTCCAGGTCGCTTTTGAGTCCCGCAGTTTTTCAAGGAACCACGCTTTCTGTTCGGCGCCCAGAATGGTTTGCGGTGGCTCGTCTTTGCGGAAGTTTGGAACCTGGGAATCTCCGTAGCGGATCGTGGCAGGCGGATGACCGCCGTTGTGGACACGCCCGGCGTCAAGGATCTCCTGCGCTTCCTGCGGGACAAATTCAGGGAAATCCTTGCTGGAAAAGACTTTCGCTTCGTCACGTTCGGTAGGATCTTCAGATCGGTAGCTGCGCTGATCGGTTACGATAAGCTCGACATTCCGTCCCCAGCGCATCGCACGGTATCCCTTCAGGCTTCGGATTGCGGTTAGATTGTTAGGCTCTTGACCCAAACCGTGGTCATCGAATTGTGTGATCGGTGTATCGACAACTTTGGGCGGATCGAACAGATCAAACGATGGCCCACTCGGCTTCGCCATTCGCGAAGGCCGGTATTCGAAAAAGGTCTGATTGGCAGCAACTTTTCGGGTTTGTGCGGGCCGCGACTTGCCGTCGAACTTCTGCATGCTCTGCCAGCCTTGCCAGCTGAATTCGTGGTTGTCCCACATGTTGACGAAGGGCCAACGGGCGCGTGCATCCTGCAGGTCAGGATCGTGCAGGTAGGCGCGGTAGACGGCGCGATAGTCGTCGAGAGTAGTTGGGATATGGAAGTCTTCTATTTTTTCGCCGTGCTCATAGCGAACAATATCGCGAATGCGGCGATCGTACATTCCCTGGGGACGGTCTTCGGGATACCAGACAATTTCGTAGATGAAGTCACCGAGATGGAGCACGAAGCCGAGTCGATCTTTCTCGGAAGCACGCTCGTCTTCAAAGATCATGCGGCGATAGGCGTTTTGCGCCCCTTGATTGACGTTCTGACAACTGACGAAGGCAAATTGCACCGGGCGCGGATCGTCGTCGGACGGTGCGGTGATGGTGCGGCCAATGCGGCTTCCGAAGCCATCAGCGTCGGTGAAGCGATACCAATAAACACTGGCGGGCTTGAGGCCGCCCACCAAAACGCGGCAGGTCCAGTCCGATGCCGCCGAAATCGGTGCCGGTGCAGTGGCGATGACGCGGCGGAAGGATTTGTCCTCGGCGACCTCGACGGTCAGATTTCTTGCATTGGGGGCATGGCGCGTCCAAAGGAGTACGCTGCTGCTGTCGGGGTCGCCGGATGCAACACCTTCAGGATAAAAGTCTCGGCGCTCATTCCATTTCAAACTCGAGGGCAAGGCAAAGGCGCTGCCCATGCGGCGGATGCGCCGAGGGCGAAGGCCATTTCCAGGAAGGACCTGCGGGTGAGAGCAGTCATTTGTCAGCGTTCCTACAGGATAGAGTACTGCGAGAAGTGGGTGTTGGAGAAGAGTTGGTTGCCCCCTAGGGATTCGAACCCCGATAAGAGATCCAGAATCTGC
>CAWGQZ010000044.1:0-48474 GCA_963824805.1 uncultured Acidobacteriaceae bacterium
GAACAGTCTTGATTTGGGCTATTTTGATGGCCGCAGCAGTCGCCGCCATGGCGGCTGCCGCCCCGGCGGGTACGGGCTTGGCGCGTCCCAATATTGTCCTGATTACTGTTGACACGACCCGCGCCGACCGCATGGGTTTCCTAGGTTCAAAGCAGGAGCTTACCCCAAATCTGGATGCCCTCGCGCGCCAGGGTACGGTCTTTTCACGGGCTTACGCTCATGTCCCGTTGACCAGCCCCTCGCACGCCACCATGCTTACCGGAACTTATCCCCAGTTCAGCCACGTCAACTACATGGGGGACCCGCTGGACAAGTCGTTGCCGTTCTTGCCGGATATTCTGCACAAGAATGGATACCGCACCGCGGCCTTTGTGGGGGCGCTGGTGCTCGATCCGCGAAAGCTGGCCCCGGGATTTGAACGCGGCTTTGATGTCTACGATGCCGGCTATCATCGGAGGCGTCCTGGCGAGGACCACTATCAAAGTGTGGAACGGCGCGGGGAAGAGGTGGTGAAGCGGGCCGTGGCCTGGCTGAACAAGCGTCCGCCGGGGCCTTTTTTTCTTTGGGTTCATCTTTACGATCCCCATGATCCCTACGACGCGCCCGAACCTTACAAGTCGCGCTTTGCCAACGCTCCTTACGACGGAGAGATTGCCTACACGGACGCGGTAGCGGGAAAGCTCTTTTCCGGGTTAAAAACGCGTGGAGCCTTCGATAACTCCGTGATTGCCGTGATGGCCGACCACGGCGAGGCATTCGGAGAACACGGCGAAAACCATCACGGCATCTTTCTTTATGACGAAACCATTCACGTCCCGATGCTATTCAAGTTGCCTGGCCGGCATACCGCGGCGACAGTGGACGCTCCGGTTGGGTTGGTGGACGTAACTCCCTCTATTCTTCAGGCGGTTCATTTGCCGGTTCCCGCCGTGGTTCAGGGCAAATCCCTGATGAAATACATGGCATCCGGCATCCAAACGGCTTCGCAAAAGCAGAACGATGCGGATTCGCAACGCCCGGTCTATGCGGAGAGCCGCTACGGTCAGCTTTCTTTTGGATGGAGCACGCTGAAGGCGTGGAGGACAGGGAAGTATCTCTACGTTGACGCGCCGGAACGGGAGTTATTCGACCTATCGGCCGACCCAATGGCGGCGCACAATATTGCGGCTGAATCAAAAGCTATCGCCGATACCATCTCTGCCCAAGTCGCGGGATTCTACAGTTCCACAAAAAGCCAAGCTACAGCCAAGAGAAACTTGAACCCAGAGCAAAGCGAGAGCCTCCATGCTCTGGGCTACATGAGCTCGGATTCGGGGATGGCCAGCGACCAGGAAACTGAAGATGGACCAGACCCCAAGCAGAAAATTGCCGTTGCCAATCTTCTATATGAAGGCATGGCGGATTTCGAAAATGAGCGATTCGCGGAAGCCGTCCCCCTGCTGGAACAAGTAATAAAGGTGGAACCGAATACTCCCACTGCCTACCTGCAACTCGGCCGCTCCTATATCGCTTTGAAGGATTTTCAGAAAGCGATATCTCCTTTGCAGACCCTGGTTGAAAAAAAGCCGGAGGAGGCTTTCGCGCGTTACGAACTGGGCTGTGCTTTGGTCAAGACGGGCCGTTGGGACGAGGCAGCGCCACAATTTGAGGCCGCCATCTCGCGGATGAAGACTTCGGTGATGATGCACTTCTATTTGGCCCTGGTGTATGACCGGACTTCGCGAAACGATGAGGCCATGACAGCTTTTCAGGATGCACTGAAGCTTGATCCGAATCACTTTCCAGCCAACCTGTTCATGGGGCGAATGCTTGCGAGGCAACAGAAAGCAGCGGTTGCGCTGCCTTACCTGCGCAAAGCGGTGAAGCTGCGTCCGGATGCAATTGACGCCCACCGTTTTCTTTCCGACGCCTACGCTCAGTTAGGCGAAGACGCGGCGGCCAGCCGCGAGATGAATGAGGCAGAACGCCTCCGAGCGCAAGGCGCCTCTCGCCTTGGTACTGCTCCTGAGGATTAGGCCGATTCGCCCGTTGAGGTACCTGCTTCTTCAGGGCGGAAGCGGATTTTAATTTCACGCCGCAAGGCGTCGATTTGCAGTATTCTTTGATACTTCCCTCCGGTGTGTCTGAGTAGCCTCGCAGTTTGTGATGAGTTGACTCCTCCGAACTGTATTCCTTACCTAACGAATAACTGCCCTTAGCAAGGAGTCAACATGATCTCTCAAGCAAATATCTCGCCGAGTACCCCGATGGGAGCGAATCTGGTTACTGGCGGTGGCGTCACATTTCGCGTGTGGGCGCCACTGGCTTCCTCCGTCTATATCAACGGTGTCTTTAACGGAACGACGACTAGCGGACAAGCTGACAAGCTACTGTTTGAAAAAGACCGGGATGGGTATTGGACCGGCTTTGTGGCTGAGGCAAAGGAAGGCGATCCCTATCACTTCTGGGTAAACGGGCCGGGAGGAAGCGGGTACAAACGCGACCCGTATGCCCGGGAACTAGCGCCTGCCTCCGCCTTTCCAGACTGCAATTGCCTGATACGTTCAGCAGGGGGCTATCCCTGGCACGATTCCGCTTTCGTGACCCCTGACTTCAGCAACATGATCATTTACCAACTTCACATCGGAACTTTCAATCCAGGTGTTTCGGGCGCGGCGTCAACATTCCTCGATGTGTTGGCGAAGATACCTTATCTGGTTGCGCTTGGGATCAATGTGCTGCAACCGTTGCCGGTCGACGAGGTAGAGACCGACCCATCCATGGGGTATGACGGAGCGGATTTGTTTTCTCCAGACTTCCCTTACGTGGTAACTGATTCGGGAAGATTGAAAGTGCACCTGGGGACTATTAATGGGTTGCTGGCTGCCAAAGGCTTTGGACCCATCAGCCTGTCAGACATTGCGTCTGGGCCAGCTCAGCTGAAAGCTCTCATCGATTTGTGTCATGTTTACGGTATCGCCGTCGCGCTCGATGTGGTTTATAACCACGCCGGCGGATTCACGGTAAAAGGCCAACTGGACGATAACTGCATCTACTACTGGGACCGCGCCAAGAACGCCGGAAACAATAACGACAGCTTGTATTTCACCGATCAGGACCGCGGGACTGGAGGACTCTCTTTCGCCCTTTGGAAGAGTGATGTCTGCCAATTTCTCATCAATAACGCCCTCTATTACATTGAGGAATTTCATGCGGATGGCTTTCGGTACGACGAAATCAGCGGGTTGCTTTCGATGAACTGCGATTCAGGATGGTCTTTTTGCCGGAGCCTGACTGATACCCTTCGCTACGTGAAACCGCGGCTATTGCAAAATGCAGAGTTCTGGCCGTGGGAATTCGGAAATTATCCCAAATCTTTGGCATCGATTGTGACCTCGAGCACCGACGGCGGCGCAGGCTTCGATGTCGTCCAGCACGATGGATTGCGCGGTGCAGTTCGCGGCGCGATACGGGCAGCATCCTACGGGGGAACTCGAGCGTCGACATGCGAGCCATTGCCGCCAACCTTTATCCTCCAGGACTTGGTCACGGCTGGCAATCCGTACCCTGCGTGGAGAACCACGACATTGTAAAAGCAGGTGCAGAGCCTCGCCTACCGGCGCTTGCCGACGGCGCCGACCATCGTTCATGGTACGCGCGCAGCCGTTCGCGGTTCGCCACGGGAATATTGCTGACCGCCCCCGGAATTCCGCAGGTTTTTATGGGACAGGAAATTCTTGAAGACAAACCGTGGAGCAGTGACCCTAAGGCGGCGAATTTAATTTTTTGGGACGGGGTGGATAGTGGCGCCGATCCTGCCATGGTCAACCATTTGCGCTTTACGCAAGATCTGATCCGGTTGAGGTGGAGTTATCCGGCATTGCGGGGCGACAACGTCAATCCTTACTATTGCGACAACCATGATCGTGTGATTGCTTTTCACCGCTGGCTGGAGAGCGGACAAGATGTGATCGTGGCCGCGACACTCTCCGAAAATACCTGGTGGGACTATGCCATCGGGTTTCCGTTTGCGGGGACGTGGCGGGAGGTATTTAACAGTGACGTCTACGACAATTGGGTCAATCCCATGGTCGCGGGAAATGGTGGAGCGATCGCGGCCTCTGGGCCGCCACTGCATGGTTTTTCAGTATCCGCGAAGATAGTCATTCCCGCCAACGGCTTTGTGGTATTCGCCCGGGCGTGATGGCCGTCTGAGGGTTGTTCGCCGGGGAGGCACCGTTCAGAGCCCCAACGTGACGATCCGCGAACTTTGTTGTAGAACTAAATATCCATCTGTTCGGATCGTAACTACCAGGGGGCCGCAAATGGCAGACGAAAAAGAATCCAAAGAAATCTCACGCCGCAATTTCCTGAAGCGCACGGCCATGGGCGGTGCGGGACTTGTCGTTGCTACCGACCTGTTGAATTCTGAGCTGCTTGCCAGCACCCCGAAGAGTATGGGGGCGACCATGATGGGTGTCCCGTTCGAGGCTCGGGAGCGGGTGCGTCTAGGGATTATTGGTGTCGGCGGGCGTGGCTCCAGCTTGTTGAGGGATCTGCTCGCGGTCGAAAACGTTGAAGTGAAAGCGATCTGCGATCTGGTTCCGGAGAAAGTTGCGAAAGCGCAGAAGGCAGTGACGGACGCCGGCCAGCCGCAACCCACCGGTTTCAGCAAGGGCGAAGAAGATTTCAGGCACCTAACGCAACTTGACCTCGACATCGTCTATATAGCGACGCCATGGAACTGGCACGTCCCCATGGCAATCAGCGCAATGAAAAACGGCAAGCATGCGGCCGTCGAAGTGCCGGCCTGTACAACCTTGCAGGAATGCTGGGAGGTGGTTGATACCTCCGAGGCTACCCGCAAACACTGTGTCATTTTGGAAAACTGCTGCTACGGCGAAAGCGAGATGATGGTCCTGGGCATGATGCAGGATGGACTGTTCGGCGAAATCACACACGGTGAGGCGGCGTACCTTCACGACTTGCGCAGCATTCTGACTTCGAGTGAAGGAGAGGGATTGTGGCGGCGATTGTCGCATATCGAGCGCAATGGGAACCCATACCCCACGCATGGTCTTGGTCCAGTCGCGCATTACATGGATATTCATCGCGGCGACAGATTCGATTACATGGTTTCGGTGAGCTCGCGCGAGGCTTCCCTGAGCGCGTATGTAAAGGCGAAGTTCCCGGACGGCGACCCGAAGCGGGTGGAGAAATACATTTGTGGGGACATGAACACGAGCATCATTAAGACCGTAAATGGCCGCACCATTCTTCTGCAGCATGATGTCGTCAACCCTCGACCTTACAGTCGTCTGAACCTGATTGAGGGGCCAAAGGGGATTTTTGCGGATTATCCGTCGCGGGTCTTTTTGGATGGACAGCCGGATGAAGAGTGGCAGAAGCTGGATGTATTCCGCGACAAGTACCAACATTCGCTATGGAAAAACAATGGCGAAATGGCCCGCAAGACCGGTGGTCACGGGGGAATGGACTTCATCATGAATTTCCGGCTTATGGATTGCCTCAAGCGAGGCTTGCCACCGGACATCGATGTCTACGATGCCGCCGCCTGGAGTTCCCCCACTCCATTGAGCGAAGCATCTGTGAAGCAGAATGGAGCTCCTCAAAAATTCCCCGATTTCACGCGTGGGAAGTGGAATGCGCGGTCCGGGCCGGGTGGGTTCGCTACTCAAGTGTGAGTCAAAAAATCCTTTACCATCAGAGGGCACAGAGGAAAGCGGATACAATGCCCACTTACGAGCTTAAGCCCAGTACAAACCCCGTGATTTCTGAGCTAACCCAGGTACCGCCATGATCAAAACCGAGCAGATTGAGAGTCCCGGACTAAAACCAGCCACGGCACCTCAACGCCAATCTGAAGAACCTGCCCGCCTGGTGTCGATGGACGCCTTCCGGGGAATGGTCATGACTCTCATGCTTGCGGAACAGATGCGCCTGCCTGAGGTGGCGCGTTCGTTCCCGACCAACCCGATATGGAGTGTAATTGCCTATAACACCCAGCATGTGGAGTGGCAAGGGTGTTCTCTGCATGACCTTATCCAGCCTGCTTTTTCTTTTCTGGTGGGAACGGCGCTCCCATTTTCCATCGCGAGCCGAAAGAGAAAGGGACAAACTTTCCCACAGATGTTGGGACACACCATCTGGCGCGCCGTTCTGCTGATCGTGCTAGGAATTTTCCTGCGCTCGTTGCGCTCGCCTCAGACCTACTTCACGTTTGAGGACACCCTCACCCAGATCGGATTGGGGTACGTTTTTCTGTTTCTTCTGGGATTCACGCGGGTGCGAACGCAGGTCGCGGTTCTGGTGCTGATCTTGATCTGCTTTTGGGCGGCATTCGCGATTTACGCGACGCCAGGTCCGCAGTTCGACTACACGCGGGTCGGGGTTCCGCAGAATTGGGAGCACAACTACACCGGGTTTCTGTCGCATTGGAACAAGAATTCCAATCTTTCGTGGGCATTCGATGTTTGGTTCTTGAATCTTTTCCCGCGAGAGCATCCATTCGTCTTCAACGAGGGCGGCTGGTCCACGCTGAGTTTCATTCCGACCCTGGGCACCATGATCATGGGGCTGCTCGCAGGAGAATGGCTTAAGGGTAACCGATCTAAAGAGCGAAAGCTGCGAGGGCTTATGATCACGGGAGCAGCCCTGGTACTGCTCGGATTGATCTGTCAGTGGGCTGGCATTTGTCCCATCGTGAAAAGGGTTTGGACATCGTCTTACACACTGTACAGCGGAGGCTTGGTGGTTCTACTTCTCGCCGGTTTCTACGCCTTGATCGAACTAAAAGGATGGCGGCGGTGGGCGTTTCCTCTGATCGTGGTTGGCATGAACTCGATTGCCATTTACGTGATGAGCTGGACGATGGCGGAGTTCTTCGGTGACGCCATCGATCGACACATCGGGAATGCTTTGACCTCGATATCAGGGCCGACTTTGCAGCCAATGATCCACGGCTTCGCGGTAATGCTGGTCATGTGGTTCGTCTTGTTTTGGATGTACCGTCGGAAGATCTTTTTGAAGATCTGAGCCTTGTTATCACAACTCTCCACGTGCGGAAAAACTAAGTCATGCGAAAGTTCTTGAAGCGAATCTCTAGCTGCTTACCGTTTTTGGCCCTGGTTCTGCTCACCGCGTGTAAAGACAAAAATTCCGTAGCAATCCGTGACTGGCCGGTATACGGCGGTACTGCAGAGAACAACCATTATTCGGCGCTGACACAGATCAATCGATCGAATGTAAAGAATCTGCAAGTGGCGTGGAGTTACGATACCGGCGAACAAGGTGGACTTCAGACCAGTCCGCTCATGGTGGGGGATGTTTTCTACGGGATCAGCCCCACCCAGAAAGTTTTTGCGCTCAACGCGGCCACTGGCAAGGAACTGTGGAGGTTCGATGCGGGAACGAAAGGCCTGCAACCCGATCGGGGGCTTGCCTACTGGTCGAGCGACAGCGACCGGCGCATCTTCGTCGGAGTGATGAACTTCGTTTACGCTTTGGACGCTTCGACCGGCAAGCCGATTCCTACTTTTGGCAAGGATGGCCGCATCGATCTTCAGGAAAATCTCGGACGAGAAGCTCGCTGGCAGTCCATTGCGCTAACTTCTCCGGGCATTGTTTATAAGGACCTTATCATTCTGGGCGGACGAAATCCCGAAACCCTTCCGGCGCCACCGGGAGATATCCGCGCTTACGACGTGCGCAGCGGACAACTGCGATGGTCATTTCACACCATCCCTCATCCCGGCGAGTTCGGCTACGAAACGTGGCCCAAGGACGCGTGGAAGCAAAGTGGTGCTGCTAACAATTGGGCGGGGATGGCGCTCGATCGCGAGCGTGGAATTGTTTTTGTTCCAACCGGGTCGGCTGCTTTCGACTTTTACGGTGGCGATAGGATTGGCGACGACCTCTTTGCTAATTGTCTTTTGGCGTTGAACGCCGAAACCGGGCGAAGAATCTGGCACTTCCAGGCGGTGAAGCACGACGTGTGGGATCGCGATTTCCCTTCGCCGCCGGTGTTGACGACTTTGCAGCGTGACGGAAAAGCAGTCGACGCGGTGGTACAGACCAGCAAGCAAGGCTTCCTCTACATCTTTGATCGGGTGACCGGGAAACCGCTTGTTCCCATCGAGTATCGAAACTATCCGTCCGGCGCGATTCCTGGAGAAGTGACTTCAGCGCAGCAAGGATTACCGATCTGGCCGGCCCCCTATGCACGGCAGAAGATCACCGAAGATGAATTGACGAACCGGACGCCCGAAGCTCACCAGTGGGCTATGGGCCAATTTCGGAAGATGCGGAACGAGGGACAATTTGTTCCCTTTCAGATCAAGAAGGAAACGCTGGTTTTGCCCGGCTTTGATGGAGCGGCGGAGTGGGGTGGGCCTGCACTGGATCCCGAGACCAAGACAATCTATGTGAACTCCAATGAGATGGCCTGGACAGCCGCGCTCTTCGAGGACAAGGGTTCGCACGGAGCGCAGGGAACTTACCTAAGCCAATGCAGCGTTTGCCACGGAGACAAGATGGCGGGATCGCCGCCTGCCATTCCGCCGTTGACCGGGATCGGCAACCGCTTGAGTCCCGCAGATATAACAACCACCATTCGCACTGGCAAGGGCCGGATGCCCGGATTCCCCAACCTCCATGAAGATCAATTGACCGGGCTGGTGAATTTCCTGCTGACGGGGGAGAACACCGACGAAGCGAGTTCGGAACCTCGTTCTGCGGGGATGAAATATCGTTTAACCGGTTATCGCCGCTTTCTCGATCCGGATGGCTATCCAGCGATTGCTCCGCCATGGGGTACGCTGAACGCGATCGATTTAAATACTGGCCAATACAAATGGAAAATCAATCTGGGAGAATATCCCGAATTGGCCGCCAAGGGCATGAAGAACACCGGTTCGGAAAACTATGGCGGTCCAGTCGTGACTGCGGGTGGACTCCTGTTTATTGGCGCCACCAATTTCGATAAAAAATTCCGGGCCTTCGATAAGGCGACCGGCGAATTATTGTGGGAGACCACGTTGCCCTTCGCAGGGAACGCTACGCCCATCACCTACATGGCCGACGGACGGCAATATGTTGTGATTGCTGCGGGTGGGGGGAAGGATCCTAAGTCGGGATCCGGCGGCATCTACGTTGCTCTTGCATTGCCCCAGGGAAAGAGGTAAGAGACTCTGATTTTCCTTCACGAGGAATCTTTTTGACTATGAAATGGAATCGTCTTCTTCTCCTGACGTTTTTGGTTCTCTGGCAATTTTCGTCTGCGCAAGGGCAACAGGCGCCAGCGAATCCTCCGCCGGATGCACGCTACAAGCTCGACATCCTGATCGTTGTTGGCCATCCTGACGACGATATTTCGGTGACATCGTATGTCGCCAAATTGATCGAGCAGCAACATAAGCGTGTCGGGGTGCTGTATGGTACGCGCGGAAATTCTGGGGGCAATGCCGCAGGCCCAGAGCAGGCAAAAGCCCTGGCCGACATTCGCGAGATGGAGGCGCGCCGCTCGCTGGCTTCCTATGGCATTACTGAGGCCTGGTTTATGCACGGACCGGATACGCCCGGCGGAGATGTGTTGCATTCTCTTGAGGCCTGGGGGCACGGGCAGGCATTAGAAGAAACCGTACGCTTGTTCCGCATCACCCGTCCTGATGTAATTTTCACCTGGATGCCGAACTACGTGGTCGGAGAAAACCACGACGATCATCAGGCCGCCAGCGTGCTTGCCAATGAGGCTTTTGATTTAGCGGGTAACCCTCTCGCGTTCCCTGAGCAGGTCGAGGCCGCGCGCGATCACAGCACCATCAACAATTACGGGGAAGGGCTTCGTCCCTGGCAGCCGAAAAAGATTTACTACTTTTCTGATGCTACCCACTTCGATTTCTTTCGTGGCAATGGTCCGGAATATCCGACCAGCGACATTTCGCCGGCCCGGAAAATTTCTTACGCCCGGGTCGCGGCGGAAGCCTGGGGATTCTACAAAACGCAAAATGATTTCACCGAGGCGCAGCTTAAAGAGTTTACGGAGATGCCGATACGGTTGATATTCGGCAAGTCGTTGGTTGGGGGATCTGTAAGCGGAGACGTGTTCGAAGGTATTACATCGAGTCCGATTGCATATTCCAAGTCGAGAGGCTATGAGCCACCGCCGCGGTCGCTAGCTTTGGAACTGGGCGGGCCGTGGACGTTCTACAAGGCTTTCTGGCAAGCCCATGGTATTGAACATCTGGCAAAGCTTTATGCCCCAGAGGCGCAGGTTGTCCCCGGCGAGAAGCTTTGGGTTCCGTTAATCATCCGCAACGGCACCGACTCATCGAAGGAAGTTAGCCTGAAAGGAACCCTGCCATCCGGATGGACTGTAAAGCCGGACGCTACGCTCTACTCGGTGGGAGCGCATGATTCGTACGCGGTACAGTTGGTGATCACCGCTTCGACGACAGCTCAGAAGGATTCGTGGCAGAAGCTGGTTTGGGACGCGGATAACGGTGGGCAAAGCATCGGTTCGGTAACGTTGCGCGTGAGCGTGGCCGGCAACGGACTGCCGCAGTAGTTTGTCTGGCCGGGAGAAGGACCTCTTTGACCACCACGCCGTGGCGGGAGGTTAGCTTTATCGCCGAGCCCGATACCAAGCACAGCGAAGTTAGCCGCGATCAGCCCACCGTAGATTTCGAGAATGTTCGATGACCAGGAAGTGGTATTCAGTCCATTCAGTCCGGGATCAGAAGACCACCGATTAACCCGTAGATCGGCATGTGCCGTTTCATGATATATCCGCCGGTGAAATCTTACTCACCGCCTGTGGCGGAGGCGATTATATCGTCGCTTCAAACCGTTATCACAATACGGCCCGTTCCTAAAGCCAAGTGGCAAAAGCAGCCAACCTGTGATACCCTCTGCCGCTGGGTAACTGTCGGAATCTAAGAGGTTTATATGGAGGTGCCTGAAGGAAGTGAAGTCACCGGACTGCTCCGGGCATGGAGCGCAGGCGACAATGAGGCGCTACACAGGCTTGCCCCCCTGGTTCATCAGGAACTACACCGGGCAGCGCGACGGTATATGTCAAAGGAGCGGCCGGCCACACCCTCCAGGCCACCGCATTGATCAACGAAGTCTACTTGCGGCTGATCGACGCCCGGCAAGTAGACTGGCAGAACCGCGCTCATTTCTTCGCTGTTTCCGCCCAAATCATGCGCAGGATCCTCACCGACTTCGCTCGCTCTCGGGGCTACCAGAAGCGCGGTGGAGGCGCCCAGCATCTCCCCTTGAATGAGGCGCTGATAATCTCTCCTCAGCCTGACGGCGATCTGGTGGCACTGGATGATGCCCTCAAGCGTCTCGCTCTCGTCGATGAGCGAAAGGGTAGGGTGGTCGAATTGCGCTTCTTCGGTGGACTAGACGTTAAAGAAACGGCGGAAGTTCTGAAAGTGTCGAACGAGACGGTCATGCGGGACTGGAAGCTTGCCAAAGTCTGGCTACTGCGCGATCTTACTCAAAACTCACACGATGGATGCTGAACTCTGGCGCCGGGTTGAGGATATGTATCACGCCTCGCTAGAGGTGACCCCCGACCAGCGTAGCGCCTTTCTGAAAGACAATTGTGGAGCGGACGAAGAACTTCAGCGCGAGGTGGAGTCTCTGCTGGCGCAGGAGGATCGCTCTGGGGAGTTTATTGAAACCTCGGCATTCGAGATGGCGGCCCGGCTGATGGCGCAGGAGGAGGATGTACCTGTTCTGGTAGAGCCTGATCCCGTGCCTTTGGGTACGGTGATTTCCCACTTTCGGGTAGTTGAGAAGATCGGCCGGGGAGGAATGGGCGTTGTCTACCGCGCCGAGGACATTGCCCTCGGGCGCCCTGTCGCTCTGAAGTTTCTAACCTCAGACACGGCTCGCGATCCGCAATCCCTGGAGCGCCTTCGCCGCGAAGCCCGCGCCGCCTCCGCCCTCAATCATCCCAACATCTGCACCATCTACGAAATCGGAACCCACGGTACCCATTCATTTATCGCCATGGAACTGGTGGAAGGTGAAACCCTGGAGCAGCGTCTTAAAAAAGGGCCACTTCTAACCGAGCAGGTGCTTCGTTATGGGGTACAGATTGCCCAAGGACTGGCCAAGGCGCACAAGACTGGTTTCATTCATCGCGATCTAAAACCCGCCAACATCATGCTGACGAAAACGGGCGCCAAGTTGATGGATTTCGGTGTGGCCAAGCATGCTCCAGCCGCCAAACTTCATCCACAAGAATCCAAGCTGACCGGCGAAGGAACCATTTTCGGCACACTCCACTACATGGCCCCGGAGCAATTAGAAGGAAGCCAAGCCGATGCGCGCTCCGACATCTTTTCCCTGGGAGAGGTGATCTACGAAATGGCTACGGGCACTCCGGCCTTCAGCGGCAAAAGCCGGGCCAGCCTGATCGCGTCCATCCTCACTGCTGATCCCCCGCCAATGGCAGCGCTTCAGCCAGTGACTCCACCAGCCTTGGAACGGACGGTCAAGAAGTGCCTGGCTAAAGATCCAGACGAGCGCTGGCAGAATGCCAGCGATCTCGCGGCCGAGTTGCAATGGATTGCGGAAGGCGGAACAGGCGCGGCCGAAGCCTCGGTGGGAAAACCGGGTCGTCGCCAGCGTCTTTATGGAGCCTTGGCGTTCATCTTTCTTATCGCAGCGATCGCAGGTGGGATCTTCTACTGGCCCTCATTCCGGACCACGGCTCCTGTGCTGGTTGCAGAGATTCCGCCACCCCGCAATGTTCAGTTCAGGTTTTCAGGCGGTTTGGATTTCCAGTCATTGGCTCTTGCTCCGGATGGCCACGCCGTGGCGTTCGGCGGTTTGGATGACCGCGGAAAGATCATGCTTTGGGTTCGGCCGCTGGATGCGGCAGAAGCTCATCCACTGCTAGGAACTGAGGGCGCGGGAAATCTCTTCTGGTCGCCCGACAGCCGGACCCTCGGATTCTTTGCTGACGGTAAATTGAAAACCATCAATGCTACAGGCGGGCCAACCGTCGTTCTTGGGGACGCTCCCTACGATCTGGGCGGGAGCTGGAGACAAGATCGGCACCATACTGTTCGGTGATTACGTCAATGGGCTCTACAAGGTGACGGCCGGAGGGGGAAGCCCGGTCCTAGTCATTGAAGCGGATGGCTCGAAGATTCGGGTGTGTGCGCGACCGCATTTTTTACCCGACGGACGCCATTTCATTTACTTCATTGGCAGTGACAATCCTGAGATGACAGGGACCTGGCTGTCGTCTCTGGACGGAGGACAAGGGAGGTTGCTGGTAAGAGGCGTGGCTGCCGACTACGCCTCCGGATTTTTGTTGTACGTTCGCGGCGACGTTCTGATGGCGCAAGCCATCGACGCCGCGTCAGGAGATTTAAAGGGAGACCCGCGGCCCCTGGTTGACCATGTTCTGGTCGGTCCGGGCGGGGCGCTATTTACGGTATCTCAAAACCGTCTGTTGTATCAGGCCGGCGGGCGGGTGAGAGACCGGCAACTAACCTGGTTTGACCGTAGTGGGCGCAATCTTGATGTCATTGGAGAAGCGGGAGATTATTTTGACGTAAGGCTATCTCCAGATGAACAGCGGTTGGCAGTCAATACAGGTTCACCTTTCAGCGACATTTGGGTGCAGGAGCTAGCGCACCCGGTGCAGATGCGCTTGACCATCGATCCTGCTACCGACCACGGAATCATGGTTTGGTCTCCGGACGGAAGCCGCATCGCGTATTCGGCATTGTCTGGGAAAGCGCCGTCGGGAATTTATGAGAAGCGTTCCAACGGCGTGGGCTCCGAAGAATTGTTGCTCGGCGCACAAAAGACCGACGGTGGACTGTTACCCACCAGCTGGTCTCCCGATGGAAAATTCTTGCTTTTTTCCCATGGCACGATTCCCCAGCCATCTGGGTTGTGGATTCTGCCGTTAGCCGGCAAACCCCACCCCCGCCTCGTTCCAAATGCCCCGTCTAGCGCCGAGGGTGGCCAGTTTTCTCCCGACGGCAAGTGGATTGCATTCACCTCGCGCGAGTCCGGCACGGACGAGGTGTACGTCATTCCGTTCGATAGCTCCCTGAAGAATTCACATGCATCGGACGCTGGCAGCAAATGGCAGATCTCGACGCGTGGTGGTCGTTGTCCAAGGTGGAGAGGCGACGGCAAGGAAATTTATTGGCTGTCGCCGAGGGGGCAGATCATGGCGGCGCAAATTGAATACAAAGACAGCGGCATTCAGGTGCGCACGCCGGAAGCAGTCCTACAAGCGGGAATCGAGATGGTGATCTTTGAACCCTACGATGTGACGCGCGACGGGAAGAAATTTGTGGTGAATACATTGAGCGACATGGAGGGTCCGCTCACTCTATGGTGAACTGGACGGCGCGTGTGACCCAGTGACCAGTTAATGTTAGACTCTTGAGATTGTGCCGCAATTCGTAATTGAACGCGAAATCCCTGGCGCCGGAACACTGTCGGAGGTTCAGATCCGGGACATGTCGCTGCGTTCACTGCAGACCTTGAAGGAAATGGGCCCCCAGATTCAGTGGCTCCACAGTTATGTCACGGAAGACAAGGTCTACTGTGTTTACCTTGCGCCCGACGAGGACACCGTCCGGGAGCACGCCCGCAGGGTAGGCATTCCAGCCGATCGTGTTTCCGCGGTGCGCCGTCTGATTGATCCTGCCAATCTGAGATAGCGGGGCTCCCGGCTCCTCCAAGCGAATATTGGATAGCCTTTTCCAGGCTCATCGCAGAACCTTCTGCCCACGCGCGTTTGCCCTCTGGTTCGCTGAGCGATTTCCAGGCGGGGAGCAGCATCTGATCGAGCTTGAACTGTTCTGCTTGAGGCAGAGGAGCGCTGATCGAGCTGGCGTAAATGGGCTGCTGCCGCGGCCAGCGTCAGTGCACGTTCGGCGTGCTCCTTGAGCCAGAGCCAGACAGGCGCAACCTTCCAGTGCCCGCGCGATGCCACGCCGGTGGCCGCAAGCCGCGAAAGATTTCCATGGCTTCGCGGTAGGCGGCGTGTGCAGCCGAATGGTTCCCCTGCTCACAGTCGATGTAGCCCAAATCGGTCAGGGAGCGAGCGGAACCCCACGGGTCTCCGGCTTCCCGAAATGCGGAAAGCGCACGTTGATACAATTCTCGCGCGGCAGCCATGTCGCCCTGGGCGCGCGCTATGTCGCCCTGCTGGTTGATGGACCAGGCGGCGCCGGTGCGATCACCAAGTTCCTCGAAAATCTCCGTCGCCTCACGCAGAGCCCATCGAGCGCGTGGATAGTCGCCGCGGACTTTGACCACATTGGCGAGATTGTGAAGACAACGCGCGAGTGCCAACCGGTCCGGCAGCATCCGCCAACAGGCGAGGCTTCGCTCGAAATTGCTCTGTGCCGCGGAGTAGTCGCCGCGATCCCGCGCCGATACCGCCAAAGCATTCAAGGACGCGGCGATGCCCGGCTCGTCGCCCAGTTCTTCATAAAGAGAGAGGCCCTGTTCCAGGAAATGTTCGCGCAGCCGGATAATCACCCTGTGCCGTGGCTAAGGCGCCGAGAAAATGTGACACCCTGGCCCGTTCCTTTGAGCGCTCAGTCGCCCGCCAGGCGCAGAACAGTTTCCAGCCGGGTACGGCCTTCGGTCAGGTGTTCCCGCATGTCCCAGAATCGAAACAGAGCCACGCAGAGGCGCAAACCCCAATCCAGATCCAGCGTCTGAAACAGCCAGTCGAGAGCGGAACGGAGGTTATCGATCTCAACGTCGCATTGCGTCAGCCAGCGAGCCCGATCGGTGGGGCTCAGCTCCGGATTGCCTTCTTCCGCCAGGACCAGACAATACGCCGCATGCGCCCGCCGCGTCGCGGATTGCTCACCGCTATCGGTGAGGCGCTCGAGGGCATATTCGCGAATTGTTTCCAACATCGCGAAACGCGGCTCGGCCTCGGCCCGGTCCACACGCTGAATCAGATTCTTATCCACCAGGGATGACAGTCCTTCAAAGAGATCGATGCCGAGATCGTGGCTGGTGTTGCAGACCGCTTCCGCCGCCTCCAACGTGCATCCGCCGACAAATACGGAAAACCGGCGAAACAGTTTCGCCTCGGCCTCATTCAAAAGACCGTGACTCCAATCAATGGTGTTGCGCAGCGTTTGTTGCCGTTCCGGCAGGTCAAGCGCGCCACCGGTCAGCAATTGCAGGCGGCTTTGCAGCCGATCCAGAATGGCCGCTCGGCGACAGAACCTTGGTCCGGGCGGCCGCCAGTTCGATGGCCAACGGCAGCCCATCCAGCCGCAAACAGATTTCCTGGACCGCGGGTGCGTTCTCTGAGGTAATTGCAAAATCGGGCCAGACGGCTGCCGCGCGCTGCGCAAACAATTCGACGGCGGAATTCTGCGCCAGCGGCGTTACAGGGAATTCCTGTTCACCATAAATCCGCAAGCAGGACCGGCTGGTGACCAGGATCTTGAGAGATGGGCAGGCTTCCAATGTTTCGGCCACCACGGTCGCAGCCGGGAGAACCTGTTCGAAGTTGTCCAGCACCAGCAGAAACGGTCCCGAGTTCTGCAGCTGATCGCCGATGAGTTGCGGGACGGTGCGGTTGGCGAATCTGCTGGATTTCGAGCGCGTCCGCGAGAGCGGTTGCCACCAGGTCTGGATGCGTGATCGAAGCCAAACCGACAAATTGAACCCCGCCGTGAACTGGTCCGCAATCGCGGCTGGCTACGGCGAGCGCCAGCCGTGTTTTTCCTGCGCCGCCGGGACCAGTCAGGCTCAGAAGCCGAACATCCGGTCGGAGCAGCAACTCGGTGGCTTCTGCCAGTTGCTGTTCTCGTCCGATGAGCGAAGTACGCGGGACTTGGCAGATCGTGGCGCTTCCTGGGAGCTTTGCCGACGGCGGCTCACGATCGTCCGATAAGTCAAAGGGATCGGTTGCTGGAAGAGTGATCCGGGTTCGCCGGGCGTTGGATCACTTCAGCGGTAAACAGGTACCGCGCCGGGGCACGGTCTTAAGCAACTGCTGGCTGCGATCATCCAGGGCGCGGCGCAATTCGAGCGTGCACTGCACCAGCGAATCGTCAGTAACAAAGGCGTCGGGCCAGACCGCCTGCATCAATTCCTGCTTGCCGATCAGCCGCCCGGGTGTTCCACCAGGTATTTAAGGGTTTCATATACCTTAGGGCGAAGCTTGATTTCCTCGCCCGCCTTAAGCACACATCCCCTGGCGACGTCCAGCGTGAACTCGCCGAATTCGTAGTTTAGGGGACTTCGTCTCCAAGGGCGCTCCCGTTTCCGCAACGCCAAGGCAGCTTGGCGGTCCTGATTTTGGCTTTTCTTCGGCGTTGTTTCGTTACTTCCAATCGTGGCGCTTGTTACTTTGCACTTGCTGGGAAGAGTCGGCAACCGGTTCCGGCCGGTCCTTCCAGCAGAAACCCACGATGAGGAGCTCTGCAGAGCGGATTTTAGCAAAAATGCGGAGCCCGGAAGCCGTCAACGACGACCGAGGTGAGAGATGAACACCGAATTTACAAAACGCAGACAATACAGTGACTACAGCCCAGATTTTTACGTCTGGCACGAGAATCGGACCATTCGTGACGCGATTTCAATATTGCTTCATTACTCGCATCCCGATGAGCCTTTATCCGCTGCCCACCCCGGCGCGAGACGGCCACTCGCATACCCTGCCGCCCGCATGAATGAAGGCTTCCTGGATCCAGGGTTGGCGGACGAAGAAACCTCGCGCTACAGCAGCAAAAAGATCGAACCATCCAAAAATTAAGGAGATCAGAATGAGCACAGCACAAGTTCCTGCTATCGACATGAACAAACTGAACGCTTTCATCGGACAGTTCGTAACCGATCTCGGCGCTGCAGTTCATACCGGCATGGTAGTCATCGGAGAGCGGTTGGGCCTCTACAAAGCCCTCGCCGCTGATCCGATGACCTCTGCCCAACTCGCCGCTAAAACGAAGACCGACGAACGCTATGTGCGCGAGTGGCTGGCGTCACAGGCGGCAGGCGGCTATGTCACCTACGACCACAAAACTGGCAAATTCAGCCTGAGTGAAGAACAGGCCTTCACCCTGGCGAACGAAGACAGTCCCGCATATCTGCCCGGAGCATTCGAATTGGCTTTGGGCTCGCTCCGGCGGTTCCCCGGATCGCGGAATCGTTCCGCACCGGCGCACGGAATGGGTTGGAATGAACATATCGACGGCGTCTTCCACGGCTGTGAGAAGTTCTTTCGCCCCGGCTATGCCGCCAATCTTGTGAGCTCCTGGATTCCGGCCTGGGCGATGTCAAAGCCAAGCTGGAGGCTGGAGCGCGAGTGGCCGACGTCGGCTGCGGGAAAGGGGCTTCCACCCTATTGATGGCAAAAGCATTCCCCAAGTCTCGAATTCTTCGGATTCGACTATCACGACAAGTCGATTGAGGCGGCCCGCGAGTCGGCCAAGCGCGCCGGAGTCGCTGACCGCGTCACCTTCGAAGTGGCAAAAGCGAAAGAATTTCCCGGCAGAGACTATGACTTCGTAGCCGTCTTCGATTGCCTGCATGACATGGGCGATCCGATCGGAGCGGCTGCGCACGTCCGGCAGTCCCTGGCCAAGGACGGCACCTGGATGATCGTTGAGCCCTTTGCAAATGACCAGTTGAAGGACAATCTGAATCCCGTGGGCCGGGTTTACTACTCGTTTTCAACGCTGCTGTGTACGCCTTGCTCGCGATCCCAGGAAGTCGGGCTGTGCCTGGGTGCGCAGGCCGGTGAGGCGCGCATTCGGGAGGTCGTGACTTCGGCCGGGTTCAACCGCTTCCGGCGGGCGACGGAAACACCGTTCAACATCGTTTACGAAGCTCGGCCCTAGTTCAGGCCGTTATTCGCAAGCGTGGCGGTCACGAGAAAGGAATCCAGCCGTCACGCTTGCAACGATGTGTTCTCACTGCAGGGATTAGCTCCAACGCGACACTCCAGCGCCGTAGAATATTCGGAAAATTAGACTCCGCAGGAAGTGCCCCATGAACCCAGCTACTAACGCAACTGTTCTGAAAGAGCGTGCCAGCGGCAATGGCACCTCAGATGCTCCGGTCGTCTGCCAAGGCCGTACTGACCGACGAAATGCTGGCGCGTTTTGCATCGCGCGCTGCCTCCTACGACCGGGAAAACCGCTTCTTTGACGAAGATTTCGCGGAACTCCGGTCGTCGAAGTATCTGCTGTTGCCCTTGCCGGCGGAATTCGGCGGCGCGGGCATGACCCTTGCCGAAGTATGCCGCGAGCAACGCCGGTTGGCGTATCACGCCCCCGCCACTGCGCTTGCCGTCAATATGCATCTTTATTGGATCGGCGTCGCTGCCGACCTTTGGCGCAGCGGAGATGCCTCGCTGGAATGGCTACTGCGAGAGGCGGCCGCTGGGGAGATCTTCGCCGCCGGCCATGCGGAAAGCGGCAACGATATTCCGGTACTGCTCTCGACCACCAAAGCAGAAAGGGTCGACGGCGGTTACAGGTTCACTGGCCGGAAGCACTTTGGCAGTCTCACGCCCGTGTGGACCCGGTTTGGCTTGCATGGAATGGACACCAGCGATCCGGCACAACCAAAAATCATTCACGCCTTCATGCCGCGCGATACCGCGGGCCACACCATCAAGCAAACCTGGGATGTCCTTGGCATGCGCGCCACCCGCAGCGATGACACGCTGTTGAACAATGTATTTATTCCCGACCGTTACGTCGCACGTGTCTTATCTGCTGGCGGGGCGGGAATTGACTCCTTTATTCTTGGGATTTTTGCCTGGGCACTGATGGGTTTGGCAACGTCTATTACGGATTAGCCAAACGCGCGCTCGATCAGAGTATTGCTGCCGTTCAGAGCAAAGGCTCGCTGGCACTCACTCGTTCCATGGCCTATCACCCGGAGATACAGCACGCCATCGCCGAAATGGTTATCGAACTTGATTCCATTGGGCCGCATCTGGATGCGATCGCCGAGGACTGGTCGAATGGTGTCGATCACGGCGCCACCTGGCCCTCAAAAATCTTTGCTGCCAAATACCATGCGGTGGAAGGCTCGTGGCGCGTCGTCGACCGGGGACTCGATGTGACCGGCGGCGCCGGGATCTTTTGCTCCGCGGGATACGAGCGGCTGATCCGCGATGCGCGCCTAGGCCGGATCCATCCCGCGAATTCGTTCCTCACCCATGAAGTCGTGGCGAAAACGGCCTTGGGCATCAGCCTGGATGAACAGCCCCGCTGGGGCTAATGTTGTCGATATTGCCATCCGCTTGCCAGCCAAAGTCCGCTGACGGATCACCCAGATGTGCTGATTGCGATGAACGAATTGTCGTTGCGAAAATTCGCCTCCCAGGTTCCTACGGGCGGACTCGTGCTCTTCAACGGCACGAGCCTGCCATCCGGATTCTCTGTGCCACAGGCACGATTGCATTGCATCCCGGCCTCCCAGATAGCTGATAAGCTTGGCTCCGCCAAAGCCGCCAATGTCGCTATGATCGGCGCCTTGCTGGAGGAGACCCGCTGTCTCGATTCCTCGACTGCTGTGAAGCTCCTTAAAACCAAAGTGAAGAATCGCGCTCTACTGGAGATTGATGTACGGGCACTTGCCGCTGGACGCGATGTAGTCGCCCACGACGAGAACTCGGGTCCGGTGAGTCAACCGGATGGATTTGCTTTCTAGCCCTGGAATTCCGCTTACTACTCTTTCCTGGTAATTGCCTGTGACACCTGAAGGTCGTTTCGCGGAGCGTTCAGTTCGTGGCGCAAAGAGACACATCCCAGAAAGCTGGGAAAATATTTGACGAAACGAGAAACAATGGAAGAGGATGATTTCGCGATCATTCGAAGGAGAGTTATGGGCCGGGAGCCATATTCCAGACGAACAGCTCTAAAACATCTGGGTGTACTGATGGCAAGTGTGACGGGCCAGGAGTTCCTGGCGGGCTGGCTTCCATCCGGGAAGCTTTTTGCCGCCAAGCCTGCGCATATGCGAGCCATGCCGGAAACCGACGATACAACACCAGCCCCCCCTTACGTGCCGCAATTTTTCAACTCCCAGGAATTTGACAACGTAGAAATCCTCTCGGAAATGATCATTCCCCGCGACGACAAGCCCGGCGCAACAGATGCCCGGGTTGCGGACTATATCGACTTCCTGGTTTTCTCATCGGCGGAATTTGAACCAGCCATGCAAACCGAATGGAAGGACGGCCTTGCTTTGCTGGAACGGCTGAGCCAGAAAGAATTTGGTGACGCCTTCGCGAAAATATCGGGCGAGCAGCGCATTAGCCTGCTTACGGCAATGAGCCTTCCTGAGAGCGATCCCAATGCCAAGCACGAAGGCTTTGAGTTCTTCCGCCTGGCGAAAGAGGCGACAGTAGAAGGCTTCTATACATCGCGCGTGGGCCTGATGGATGCGCTCGAATACAAAGGTCTGACGTATTTATCATCTTTTCCGGGATGTAACCATCCCGAGCATCAGAGCTAGCGCTGTCTTATTCGCAAGAGCGACTGACGACGTAGGGGGGGTAATGCCGAAGCCGCTATCCCGCAGAAATTTTATTGCCGCAGCCGCAGCCGCAGTTCCTCTAAGTAGGATGCAGGCGCAGGTTTCGAATCCGGCTTCGTCTTCAGCAACTCCGCCCGCCGCGACCATCGGGGCCGCCGACCGCATCGTCGATATCCATTGTCATTTCGACGCCAAGAACCCCAATTTTATCGATGACTTCCTGAAAGTTTCCGACCATCTGAATCTTACGGCTTGCATACTGACTCCGTTCGAACACCGCAAGGTGGTGGCGGATGCGGCGAAAAAGCATCCCACGCAAATCATCCCCTTCGGTTTTGTCGACGTAGATGCTCCTGATGTGACCCATCAGGTCGAAGAATTCCATGCCCTGGGATATCGCGGCCTGGGAGAGCTGGAATTTCCCAAAAAGAACTTTAGTGATCGTTCGTACGACCCAATTTATGAACGCGCAAGCCAGTATGGGTGGATCTTGATGTTTCATACCGGCATCGTGCTGCGCCGGGAGTTCAAGTTACCGGAAGACATTAGTTCGAGCCGGATGCGCCCATTTCATCTAGAAGAGATTGCAAGGCGTTTTCCAAAACTCACAGTTCTGGGAGCGCACTGTGGCAATCCGGAATATGAATGGGCGGCAGAAGTTTCGCGCTGGAACCCGAATGTCTTTTTCGATCTTAGCGGCTCGACCTTGCTTAAAATGCGCTCCCGTCTTCACCACTTTCAGGAGATCTTCTGGTGGTCGGGAGTTGGACAGGATACCAGCACTCCGAACAACGATCGGAGCGCGTTCATCAAACTGGTATTCGGTTCTGATACCGATCTGCAGCGAATTGAGACCGTGGTCACCCAGTATCGCAGCATGTTTGACGCCTGCGACGTTCCCGAGCCTACGCGCAAGATGATTTTAGGCGGGACCATGTCCCAATTCTTGGGTCTGCCTGCGTAGAATTGGGTTTAGTTAAATGGCTATGGCACCGAAAATCGTATACGACGTGATTGTGGTGGGCTCGGGCGCTTCAGGCGGCGTGGCTGCGTTTGTGCTCGCGAGCAAAGGGTTGAGAGTCTTGTGTCTCGAAGCGGGGCGCATGGTCGACCCCGACAAGGACTTTCACAATCATCAATTCCCCTATGAATGGCCGTATCGAGGTAATGGAAAGCCCGGCGAATATGGCATCCTGCCTCAGGGGATGGAGTGGAAGATTAATGAGTGGACCGACAAACTTTTCACTATCCCGAAAAATGATCCCTATGCGCTGGCGCCCGGAGCAAAGTTCACCTGGACTCGCCTGCGAGCGGTCGGCGGCCGGACACTAGTTTGGGGAAGGGAATCGGTCCGCTTCGGCCCGTTAGATTTCAAACCAAAGAGTTTGCAGGATGGCTTCGGCGAAGACTGGCCTATCTCCTACAAGGACATTGAGCCTTATTACGACAAGACCGAAGCCATGGTTGGAATCTCCGGCGGCCCGGTAGGTTTTTATAACTCGCCCCCGAATAAGAATTCCATGCCGGGATTCAACGCCCGCTGTGGCGAGGCGCTGATCCGCAAAGGCGCCGCCAAGCTCGGCATCAAGGCCGCTTCCGTGCCCCTCGCGGTCCTCAGCAAACGCTACGACGGCCGTTATCCCTGCCATTATTGTGGGGCCTGCAACTTTGGTTGCGACACCGCGTCGCGTTTCAGCACGCTCGAAGTGTTATTCCCAAAGCTGCGGAAGATGAGCAACTTCAAGCTTCGCACGCACGCTGCCGTGCATAAAGTATTGACAGACGCAAACACCGGCAAGGCGAAAGGCGTGTCTTATATCGATACCACCAATGGCCAGGAATACGAGGCCTACGGCAAAGCTGTGGTGCTGGGTGCGTCAATGGTGGAGTCGATCCGCATTCTTTTCAATTCGCGGACGCGCGAGAACCCGCAAGGGCTGGCCAATTCCAGTGGTACTCTAGGCCGGTATCTCACCGAACACGTCGCCTTCAACAGCATCGCCGCCATTTTGCCGCAGCTCAAAGGCCGGCCTACTACCAACGACGACGGGCCCGGCGCCAGCCCCATCTATTTTCCGCGTTACAACTACGGAAAGAAGAGTCAGAAATTCTTGCGAGGCTACCAACTGCATGTCGCAAGCGGATGTGATACCAGTCCCGGGCCAGGCGCCGACATGCCCGGTTTTGGCATTGCTTACAAGAAGAAAATCAAAGAGCTTTATCCGGCCATCGTAAGGATGGGCGGCTATGGTGAAGGACTGGCATTTCCTACGAATTTCGTAGAGATCGATCCTGACGGGCTCAAAGACCGCTACGGTATTCCTCAAGTCCGCTTTCACACCAACGCGGAGTACGATCACGCGTTTGCCATTCGAGATGAGATGTACGGACAAATGGAAGAAGTTCTGCGAGCTTCGGGGGCGGAAATATTGCCGTATGACAAAAAGGCTCCTTATCCTATGGGTAGTGTCACCCATGAGGCTGGCGGCGCACGCATGGGTGAGGATCCAAAGACGTCCGTGCTCGACGCGTGGAACCGCTGCCATGACATCAAAAATCTGCTGGTCACCGATGCGGCGTGCTTCACCTCTCATCCAGAGAAGGCGCCGACGCTCACCATCATGACGCTGGCCTACCGGGCCGCCGATCATCTCGTAGATCAGTTCCGAAGCGGCAACGTCTAAATTGTCGAAAACGAATGAAAGGGAAAACCAAGATGAACCGCCGAACATTTATTCAAAACACTGCTGTGGTCGCCGCCGGGACAGCGGCATTGAGCACTAACGCGCTTTCTTATGACCGCATTCTGGGCGCCAACGATCGCATATCGCTTGGCCATATCGGTATCGGCTCGCGCGGCAGCGAGCTCGACGGCATGGTTGCCGCTCTGAAGGAGAAGAAGAACGTTGAGATGACGGCGGTCTGCGACCTGTGGAGCCACAATCGTGAGCAGGCGGTCGCAACCAATCAGACGTATTACGGCAAAGCTCCGCGGGCCTTCCAGCATCCGGAAGAGCTGATTGCTGCGAAGGATCTTGATGCCATCATTATTTCCACCCCGGAACACTCCCATTCATTGTTGCTCAAACAGGTGGCAGACGCGGGAAGAGATGCCTACTGCGAAAAGCCGATGGGAAATGTTCTTGAAGAAGTGAAGGCGGCTCGCGATGCTGTGCATGCGAAGAACTTGATCGTGCAGATCGGAACCCAACACCGCAGCGAAGCTTACCAAATCGCTGTGCGTGACCTGATCCGCGGAGGTGCCCTCGGGGACGTCAGCAAATACGAAATAGCGTGGAATTATCACGGCCCACGCTGGCGCGGACGCCCGGAAGTGAAACAGATTCGAGAGCAGGATACCGACTGGAATGCCTGGCTCATGAACAAGCCACGCCGGCCATTCGATCCCCAGCTTTATTTCGAATTCCGGCTGTACAGGGATTTTTCCAGCGGCATTCCAGATCAGTGGATGAGCCACGGAATCGACTTGGCGCATTATTTCTTGGACGAGACCTATCCGCAATCGGTCGTGGCCCATGGCGGAGTGTTCGCCTGGCACGATGGCCGCGAAAATCCCGACACGTTCCAGGCCCTGCTGACCTATCCCAAGGGATTTCTGGTGAGCTACTCCACCAGTTTCGGAAACGACGCCATCGGCTACAGCCGCATCATGGGCAAGAAAGCCACCCTGTACAACACCGGCGGAGAAGGTAGTCCGCGTTGGCAGATTGTGGAGGAGGTCGGCAATCACGAGCAGGACGAAGACGTCGACAAGAAGCGAAAGAGCCGGTACATCCAGTTGCCTGGCGACACCGATCTGCCGCCGACCGGAATTGGCGACGAAGACCTCTCGCACATGACCAACTGGCTGGAGTGCCTGCGCAGCCGCAAGCAGCCCAATGCTACGGTGCAGAACGGCTTCTCCCATTCCGTCGCCTGCATCATGGCGGCGCGCGCGTATTGGACGGGCAAGAAACTTTATTTCGATTCGAAGACGGAACAGATTCTCGATCATTCGCCTGCGGCGTAGGTGCTGAGGCACGACCGCTAAAAACCACGTTGGTGAATGCACCTGGTAGTGCTCCACGGGTAGCTCTACCAGGCGGCGGCTTGTGCATGACGGTTTTCCCCGACCCGGAAGGTGAGGATGAAGCCGCAGAACGTAGTTATCGAATCGTTCCAGCTCGCAGGTAAGAACGCCTTGGTCACCGGTTCTCGCAAGGGACTGGGCGCAGCCATTGCTCTGGCCCTCGCCCAAGCGGGCGCCAATGTGGGTTGCCATGGCAAAAGCGCAGATTCTGCTGGCGTTCCCGAAGCCATTCGCGCCATTGGGAGAAAGTCCTTTTATGTTGCCGGCGACCTGAGCGATGGCGCTGCTTGCAGCCAGCTCATCGCCACCACAGTGTCCGAATTCGGTTCCATCGACATTCTCGTCAATAACGCGGGCGTGATCTGGCGAGAACCGGCGCTTGAATTTTCTATGGAATCTTGGGACCAAGTAATCGCGGTGAACCTTACATCCGTCTTTCGACTCTCCCAGCTCGCGGCCCGCGAAATGGTTGCAAAAAAACAGGGCGGCAAAATCGTTCATCTTGCGTCGGTGCTCTCCTTTCAGGGGGGAATTCTTGTTCCCGCCTATGCGGCGGCAAAAGGAGGCGTCGCTCAGTTGACCAAAGCGATGGCCAATGAGTGGGCGAAAGAGCGAATCAATGTGAATGCCATCGCTCCCGGATACATGGTCACCGACAACACCACCCAGATACGCGAGGACGCCAGCCGCAACGCCAGAATTCTTGAACGCATTCCGGCAGGACGCTGGGGCCAGCCCGAAGACCTCGCCGGTGCCGCAGTGTTCCTTTGCTCTGCTGCCAGCAACTATGTGCACGGTCATATACTGACCGTGGATGGTGGCTGGTTGGGCCGGTGATTTACTCCATCGTCCCGGTCGCAGCATGGAGCACTTGGTGAAGCGGCGAATCAAATAGGCTGAATTTCCTGATCCTCCAACTGTTTGCTTCTTCTTTTTGCGCTGTAGTAGAGCAGCGCTCCAGTGCCTAGCAGGCCTGCGGTCAGCCCAACCACTTTGCCTGTGGCAAGAACCTTGTTGCTTTCCTCGGGCGACGGCACAAGCGAGAGCACGATGGTAAGCAGCGTGGTGGCAAATCCTACACCTGAAAGAAAGAGTGCGGCCGGCTTGCGTCCGGGCACGCGGATTGCGTCTTTACCAGCATGCTGCCACTGCAATCGAAACATCGCCGCGAAAACAAACAGGTAGGGGATGAAGTAGGTGATGATACCCATGCTCACCAATACATCGTAGGCCCCTCGAACACTGGTGCCTGCCTGCCCCAGCAAAACAAAGACAACACCACATAGCGACTGCGCCAGCAAGGCCACATAAGGCGTACCCCAGCGCGGATGAAGTCTTCCGAAGGCGGCGGGCAGATAGCGGTCGATGCCGACGACAAAAGGCAGGCGTGCGGTTGCCGCGAGAAAAGCCCCCGCCGCCCCCAGATTACTCACGGCGATCAAGGCCGCCGAAATCGGAACCACCCCAAACCACCCGAGACGATCCGCGGTGCTTCGAATCGCTTCGATCAAACCTTGCAGATCGCTGATCTCGTGGCTTGGCAGTGCCAGCAGCACAGCGACGGTGCCGAGAACGTAGCAGAAAGCGATAATCAGTCCGGCGAGAAGCAGGGCGCGCGGTATGTTGCGCCGCGGGTTCTTCACCTCTTCTCCCATGAACGATGCCGTCTCGCACCCGCCAAAAGCAAATGCCAGCGAGGCCCAGAAAATCATGTCCTTGAGATGACCACTTGGAATCAATGTCGAAGCCGTGAACTGGTTGGCGGAGCCAAAGCGGTGCCAGCCGATGAAACCCATCACAATGACAATTACCGCAGGAACCCACATGCCGAAGGCGCCTACGTTGTGCAGCCACTTGCCGATATTCAACCCGACATAGTGCATCAGGGTTATCAGGGCCAGCGCCCCCAGTGAAAACCAGACGTAGTAACCGGGCCGGTCCGAGAGGTACATCCACTTCTGCCCGCGCGTGTACAGAACATTGCTGGCTGCGAAATAGAGGACCGCAGGAAAATATGGCAAATTGCTGGTCCAGTAGCTCCAGGCGGCAATGTATCCGGCAAAGTCGCCGAAGGCTTGTTTGCTCCAAACGTACAGCCCACCCTCCTGCGGATAACGCGACGCCAGTTCCACCACCGAAAGAGCCAGCGGAACATAAAAACAAAGCCAGGCGCCGATCCAGATCACGATAGCGCTTGGGCCCGCGTGGGCGGCGGTGGCGATCCACCGCAAGCTAATACCGGTCACCAAATAGAACATGAGCAGGTCAGCGAACCCCATTACGCGGGGCGGAGATTTGGGTGCTGTATCAGGAGATGAAACCGGGTTTGGCGTGGAACCCATGGAATCAGTTTTGGTACTGATCGCGAACGGTAGACAAAAACAACAGTCCGGCAAAGTGTCACAGCACTGGGTTCCTGCTCGAACTATTCGACCGGCCCCAGGTGCTTCATCACATATCGTCGGATGTCGGCGCTGTCATCCTCCATGGGCGCGTAGTGCCCGAACTTGTGGACGCGGGTTTTCAACCCTTGTTGCACGCGCTCGCAAATCGACCAATCCTGCCGGTTGGTGAGGTCCCAGAAGTCCACCGCATCGGAGGGTGCGAAGTCTGCCTTGGCAATCTCGTCAGGATGAAAAAGAAATCTGCATTCAATCGTGGTGTGCTCCGGGCTCAGCGGCCAGATCAGAAACGCCGCTACATGGTCGCAGCTGAGACTCAGCATCAGGTTGGGGTAAACCAGTTCCCCTCGATGGCGGACTCTTTCATAATCATTCAACCCCGGGAATGACGCGCGCGTGGTCGTGCCGTCCCACGTGAAGGTGGTTGCGCCGTCGCGATGAGGAATGCCGTTCTCCCAGTCCAGGCCTGAGCCGCCGCGCCGGAAATCGGGCACCACCTCGCAGAGTTCCGGATGCACCCCCCCGCAGTGGTAACACTCGTTGTAGTTCTCCAGAATGATTTTCCAGTTCGCCGCAACCTCGTACCGGATGGTTCTTGCCGTTCTCAGTTCAGCGAGCGGATATCGCTTAAGCCGTTCCGGCACATTCTTTAATTGGGACTCGAGGGATTGCGAGTCTTGTGGAGAACAGAGATTTACGAAGAAAAATCCGCCCCAGCATTCAAGCCCCACCGGATATAAGGAAAAATCCTTTTTCTGGAAATCTTCCGATTCGTGCAGAAAAGGCACACTCAATAAGCTGCCATCCAAAGCATACGTCCATTGATGATAGGGACAGCGAATGGTGGCGGACGGAGTAATGCTTTCGCGGAACTTCACTCCCCACCGCGCTTCGCTTGATGAATCGCACAAGCGTGACCCACGATGGCGGCAAACATTATAGTGGGCCTTGAGCGCATCCTCTTTGGTTCGCGCGATCAGGATGCTTTCACCCAGGACCTCACGGACGAGCACCGTTCCCGGTAAAGGCAGATCTTCTTCGCGCCCGGCACAAAACCACTCGCTAACGAAGATGTGCTCTTTCTCTCGTGCGAACATCTCCGGCGCGTAGTAGTACGAACTGGGTAGCGATTTCTCCAGCACCGCGTTGGTGGTTCCGCTGCTCACTTAAGCTCGCTTCTTTCGCAGATCGCGCAATACCTGGTGCGCGGCGTTATGTCCGGGTCCGCCTGTGACCCCGCCGCCGGGGTGCGCGCCCGCTCCACACAAATAGAGCCCCGCGATCGGGGTGCGGTACTGCGACCATCCGGAAACCGGACGCATGAAGAATAGCTGCTCCAGAGTCAAATCTCCATGAAAGATATTCCCCTCAGTCAGACCGTAGGTCCGTTCCAGATCGAGTGGCGTCACCACCTGTCGCGCCACCACAGAGCCGGGCACATTCGGCGCGTATTCAGCAATCTTCTTTATTACCCGGTCGCCCAATAGTTCGCGGTTATCATCCCATTTGCCTTGCCGCAGGTGATAAGGCACATATTGCACAAAGCAGGTCATGACGTGCTTGCCTTTGGGAGCGAGCGTTTCATCCACATTGGAGGCGACCACGCAATCCACCCATAGGTCCTCCGGGATGTCCCCATATTTGGCGATGTCGTAACAGCGCTCAGCGAAGTCGAGCGTCGAAACGCAGGTAAAGAGGGAACGATGTGCGGCAGAAGCATCCGCCGGCATACTGGTAACCCGCGGCTCTTCCGCGAGGACCAGATTCACTTTGGCGCAAGGCCCGGCCATCTTGATCCCCCGGATTTTTTGCCGGAACTCCTCCGGCAAATCGTTGCGCTCGACCAAGCCAAGAAAAGTCCGCTTAGGATCGGCATTCGAGAGGACCACCCGGGCCGCAATCTCGGTGCCGTCTTCAAGCACTATGCCGTGCGCACGCCCGTTCTTCACCGCGATCCCGGCCACGCTTGCCGACGTCTTGATTTCCACGCCCCGCTTGCGGCCGGCCTGAGCTAGGGCCTGCGTAATCGCGCCCATGCCGCCAATCACGTGGCCGTTGAATCCCTGCACATCGTGATCGCCGCCACTGAGCAAGTGGAAGAGGAGACCGATCGCGGTACCCATCTGGTAGGGGCCGCCATGTTTCCCGTAAACATTATTGGCTAGAAATAGAGTCTTCGCTTCATTGGACTCATAATTGCGATCGAGAAATTCGCCCAGGCTGCCGGTCAGAAATGAAACTAGTTCTCCAATCTCATCGGTGGTGATCGAACGAAACCGTTTGGCGACGCGCAGCAGTTCCGCTAGCCCGTCCAGTCCCTTACCTCCAATCTGCGGAGGAGGCTCCAAAAAGAATGGCTGCAGATAGCGCGCCAGCTTCTTAAGTTGTTGTTCGACCCGGAGAAATGCCTTCGCGTCGCGTGGGGAATACTTTGCAATCTCCGCGGCGGTCCGTTCACTTTCCGGCCACCAGCGGATGATCCCTCCGTTCTGCAACGGGACTTGAAGGAACGGATCGCAGGGAACCATGCGCAACCCATGCGAACCGAGATCCATGTCGCGGACGACCCGGGGAAGCAGCATGCTGGCAATGTAGGAAGTGGTAGAGGCGCGGCAGCCAGGCGCAATCTCCTCAGTTACACAACATCCGCCGACCACGTCGCGGCGCTCAAGGACCAGCGTCGAGAGGCCTGCGTCGCTGAGATAGGCGGCGGCAGTCAAGCCGTTGTGACCGGCGCCGATTACGATTGCGTCGTATTTCCGGGTAGCGGGGCTCAAGATGGTTGTGGACTTCGAGACTCTTAACCGCGACTGTTCAGTATCATATACTTGGACTCGGCGCCAGCCGCGCCGCACGCCCGATTCGCACTTGGGAGACCCCTACGATGGCCACGCTCGAGACAGCGGCAAAGACTCTACCCGGACGCTACTACACCGATCCCCAGTTGTTCGCCGAGGAGTTCGAGCGTTTCTATTTTCGCGACTGGATCTGCGTTGGCCGCGCCGATCATATTCCTAATACCGGCGACTACTTTCTGCGAGAGCTTGCCGGTGAAAGCATCATCGTCACCCGCGACCCGTCCGGTGCGGTGCGGGCTTTCTATAATGTCTGTCGACACCGCGGCACTCGTATGTGCACCGAGTCGGCGGGAAGTTTCTCGGGCCGTATCCAATGTCCTTACCATGGCTGGAGCTACGCTCTGGATGGGCGTTTGATGGGCGCTCCTCACATGGAGGATTTGCCCCGCGAAGAATATCCACTCAACCGCGTTCAAGCCGACGTTTGGGACGGTCATATATTCATCAATCTCGATCTAAACGCCCGGCCGCTCTCCGAGCAACTCTTGGACCTGCCGGAAAAATTCGCCAATTGGCACATGGAGGACCTGCGCCTTTACAAGCGCATCGTCTACGACGTGAAGGCCAACTGGAAGCTGATCGTGCTGAATTACAACGAATGCCTGCACTGCCCGGTGCTGCATCCCACGCTCAACTGCCTGACAAATTATCTGGGCGCGGACAATGAGACGCCGCATTCAAGCTACGTCGGCGGATCCATGGGATTCAAGGATGGAGTCGAGACCATGAGCCTCGACGGCCGCCGCCGCCGCGACTACCTCCCATCATTGACCGAGGCCCAGCGCAAAGAGACCCGCTACTACGCCATCTTCCCAAATTTATTTCTGAGCCTGCATCCCGACTACATGATGACCCACACGCTTTGGCCCCGCGCGGTCGATCGCACTGAGGTGATTTGTGAATGGTCGTTCCATCCTGGTGAGATGGCGAAGCCTGATTTTCAGGCTAACGACGCCGTCGACTTCTGGGACCTGACTAATAAAGAAGACTGGGGCGTCTCGGAGTTGTCGCAGGCAGGGATCAGCTCGCGGGCTTATAAGCCGGGGCCATACTCGGCACGGGAGGCCTTGCTGCATGCTTTTGACGAAGTCGTGCTGGAGCGCGAGCGGCGGGCCAAGGGCTAGTCCGGCAGGCGAAGTGTTCCGGCGGGAACACAATGTGATGACGGCAACGTCTATACGCTAGCGTCATCACATCAGGCATAAGAAAGTGAAGGGCGTTAAGGGCCAAAATGCGCGCGGGTGCTCGGTTGCCCGGGCAAGAATTTCGAAACCGCAAGAATCTATGAGCGCGTCTCAGTATGAAAAAGGATTGGTTTTCCGTTCGCTCCACGCCGGGCCTGGCGCTTTCATAATTCCGAATCCATGGGATATCGGCTCCGCCCGCCTCTTGGCCGGCCTTGGCTTCCGGGCTTTGGCAACATCGAGCGCTGCTTCCGCTTCTGCTCTTGGCCGAAAAGATGGTGGACTGACGCGCGGGGAAGCACTGGCGCACTCGCGCCTGATTGTGGAAGCGACCGATTTGCCGGTCTCGGCGGACCTGGAAAGGGGATTCGGCGACGCCCCGGAAGTGGTTGCGGAAACGGTTCGATTCGCGGCAGAGGTCGGTCTGGTTGGGTGCACGATCGAGGATTCGACGGGCCACGGCAGTCCGCTTTACGATTTTGATTTAGCAGTCGAACGGATCTCCGCAGCAGCGGAGGCGGCGCGATCACTTCCGTTTCCGTTCATGCTGACCGCGCGTGCGCACAATTTCCTCTACCCAAACCCGAGCCTTGACGATACCATCCGTCGTCTTCAGGCATACGAAAAGGCTGGAGCCGATGTGCTCTTCTCCCCCGGCCTGCCCGACCTTGCTTCAGTGAGCGCAGTTTGCGCAGCAGTATCAAAACCATTCAATTTCATGGCCGGAATCAGAGGGAAATCATTTTCGGTAGCTGATCTCGAGACGGCCGGAGTAGGGCGCATTAGCCTCGCAACCTCACTCTATCGCGCAGCCATGACAGGTTTTCTCGACGCCGTAAACGAGATGAAAACCAAAGGAGAGTTCAGTTTCCTCGATTTAAGCGTAACCACCCCAGAGTTGAATAAACTCATGGGAATTTGATGCCTCATCAGATGGGAGCACGGGAATGAGGGTCGTGGTAAGCAGCATCTTTGTCGACGATCAAGACAAGGCATTGGATTTCTACACAACGAAACTAGGCTTCGTCAGCAAGACCGACATCCCCCTTGGATCTGCACGATGGCTTTCCGTAGTTGCTCCAAATGATCGCGAGGGCGCCGAACCAGTGCTCGAACCCGATGCCCATCCCGGGGGGGCGTTCAAGAGTGCCTTGGTGCAGGATGGTATTCCTTTCACTTCGTTCGGGGTGGACGACGTCCAGGCTGAATACGAACGACTTCGTGCGGCCGGGGTGGTATTTACGCAGCCGCCAGTCAAGATGGGACCGGTAACCACCGCGTCCTGGACGATACTTGCGGAAATCTGATCCAGTTGGCGGCCTAAAATTAGAGGACACTCTTTCTGCAAACTCGATCTGTTCCTTACGAAAAACTATTGGAAGACCTGCGATCGCCCCATCCAAGTCGCCAGAATCACGCGTTCCAGGCGCTGATTGAGGCCACCAACAGCCCTGTGGACTGGGCCTATGAAGTGTGGGACGACCTTCTGCGCACGCTTGAGGTCGGCGACAACCGGCAGCGTTCGATTGCCGCGCAGGTGCTTTGCAATTTAGCCAAAAGTGATCCGCAGGAGCGCATAGTCAAAGACCTGCCTGCATTATTAAAAGTTACCAAGGATGCGCGCTTCGTAACCGCGCGGCATTGTCTTCAAGCTTTGTGGAAGGTCGGCGTAGTGGGTGAGCCACAACGCAAGGTACTGCTGAAGGCCTTGGCGGCTCGCTTCAAAGGATGCGCAGCGGAAAAGAACTGCACTCTGATTCGGTATGACACCTTAGTAGTTCTTCGGCGCGTGTTCGATCTGGCGAACGACGAAGAAACCCGTTCGATCGCAGAGCGCCTTATAACTCTGGAAGAAGACCCCAAATACCGCAAGAAGTACGCCACGTTGTGGCGCACGAAGAAAACCGGGTCCCCAAACACACCTTCCACAGCTGCCTCTGCCCAATCTGGACTCCGAACCACCCTCAAGATTTATTAAAAAACCAAGCTTTCCAGTTCGCAATAATTACAAAGTGTTACGTTTGTAAATTTTTGTTCCGAGAGCGCCCTCCGGCAATAGCGCCCACAAGATACCCGCTTTCATGTATGGCATGGGGAAGAGATTCGGCGTCCAATCACTTTGAAGACCTTCCAGGTCGTAAGGAGCAAATGCATGTCGAGAATTTCGCAGCTGTTTTTATCTCTGGTCATCATGTCAGCGTTTGTGATGGCGCAGAATACGGGGACGAATCAGACCTCGGATCCGGGTGCAGCGGGGCAACCATCCGCCAGCCAGACCGATCCGTCGGCGAATGGAAATACGACTCAGAACGGGCAGACCAAAAAGAAGCACAAGAAAAAGAAGAACCAGGAGAACACCAGCACGACCGACCAGTCGGGCAACATGAACAATGGCTCCAACACTGGAACGACCTCACAGGGAACTGGCACCCAGCCACAAGATCCGGGTGTTGCACCCAACACTCCTAACGATCAACAGCCGCAAACCACTCCTTCCCAGGAACAACCACCTCAGACGACTCCTCCACAGCAGTAGTCCGTCTAAATGGAACCCAGGGCGCCCCGTCCTCGTCGCTTGTCGACGGACGGGGCCCTTGCATCGCAACATAAATACCGAACCTGTCTCTTTAAACGCGGAGAGGGAAACGTTTCGTCTTAATTTTCAGGGAGTTAAAAAGGGATGGGGCGGTTTCGCCGGAAGACCGCCCGCTAGGTCTACTGCTGGGTCGTTCCTGCCGCTTTAACGACGGTAGCCGTGTCGGCAGGCTCTGGAGCCGCAGGGCGTCCGGCGAAGAAATTGTGTACGAAGAGATTGCGGTAGATGCGTCCGGAAATTTCGGCGGCCTTGGGACCGAAGGTCGGGCGTCCGCCTTGCAGGAAGACAACGACCACGATGCGGCCCACTTCGGTATTGGCGTAGGAGGCAAACCATCCGAAGCGGGTTCCGGCGCGCGAACAAGTTCCGGTCTTGCCAAGGATCTTCCTCTTCGCTGAAATTCACGCGCAGGCTGCGGGCGGTGCCGTAGTTCACCGCGCCCGCCATACCATCAGAAATTTCAGGAATCAGCGGAGCGATATCGAGATGCCGCTTCACGCGCGGCTGGAAATCTGCAACTTCGTCGGGTGTCGTCGGATGCTGGAGGTAATAAAGCGTGCCGCCATTGGCGATTGCGGAAACCAGCGCGCCCAGTTGCAGCGGAGTCATCGAAATGCCTTCACCAAAGGAGCACATCTTGCCAACACCGCCGAGCTTGGAGGAAATTTCCGTCTTCGGGATAAGTGCCGGGCTGTTCGCCTTCAATGTTGTAGCCGGCGAGTTCACCCAATCCATAACTGGTGCGCGTAGTAGCTGACTTTTTCAAATCCGAGCTTGCGGCCGAGCGCTTCAAAGTACGATTGTTCGAGTGCGCCAGTGCCTGGGTCAAAGTCATGTGGCTGCGGCCGCCGAGGCGGAATCGGCGTTTCCTTGGTGACCACGCCTTCGCTAAGAGCAGCAAGAGCAACCGACAACTTGATGGTGGAGCAGGGCTGCGCGCCGCTCGAAAGCGCCAATTTCTGGTTGACCATCGCCAAAATGCGGCCACTGGTGGGCTCGATGGCGACCACGGTTCCGTTCATGTTGCCCAAGTGCGTCGATGGCGGCTTGGCGCACAACCGGATCTTCCCCGGCGATCACGTCGCCGTTGCCGGTGTCGATAGCGTAGGAACTGGTAGAGAATCTCTCGTAATAACGGTGGCGGCGGCGTACACGCGCGGCCGTTGCTGAGCGTGGTCCGGGTGACCGTGCTATGCGTACGAGCCAGGGATTTCATGCGCTTGCGGGCGCGTGGAGTTTCGCGGACCGTGCGTGCTCTGGACTTTCTCGGTGTCAGTGGGCGCGGCGAAACCGTGGCGGCAATGGCACTGCCCGCCAGGATGACCAGGAGTAAACAACCGACGAAGAGGCGAGGCATCCCTGAAAACTTGCTTGCAGTCACTTCCCAATTTCCCCGGAACTATAGCTGGTATATGCACGCAACCGGCCAAGGACGAATGCCCTTGACTAAGCTTGGCAGTGAATTGATGGTACGGGCTTTAGGGATCTAAGGCAAGGCAAAATTTAGGCGTAAGCTGGCCGCAGCCATGATAGGTAAGAGGTGTGATATCAGTGCGATACCAAGGTTACGTTACTTTTCGAGCCTTTCGTAATCAGGACATTAATTTACCTTAAAGATACGTGTCATTTCGGGATCAATCCCGTTCGCGGCCGGCGTTTTGCAGGCTTTGCGGTGGACAGGCTGGCCACACTCCTAGGGAAAGCCGGCCATTCCCGATGATAAACGGATGAGTCTGGGTCGAGTTGGGAGCAATTGCCTGATCGGGCTACTTCACTGAATCGTGCAGAGCGTACTGGAACTTCGGTATGGCGAAAGGACATCTACCTGTGGCTAACGACTCAACCTGAGTGTTTCATCTAAACTACGAAAACCTTGCGCGCCTTTTTCACCCTCGTTCTGCTGCTGGTTCTTGCCGCCGGCGGTTGGCTGGCCTGGGCCCTGTTGTTGCCAGTAACTCCCAATGGACAGAAGTTTGTAATGCTGCGGCCGGGATTCTCCACCCGCCACATCGCCGCCCAGCTGAAAGCGGCAGGAGTGATCCACAGTGCGAATGCTTTTGTCCTGTGGCATTACGCGCATCACCAGCGTTCGCTCAAAGCCGGCGAATATCTTTTTGACAAGTCGGCTGATGCGCGCATCGTGCATGACCGGTTGGCGCGCGGGGATATTTACGTGCACACGGTGGTGATTCCAGAAGGCTTCAACATGTTCGACGTGGCGCAGGCGATTCAGGATGCAGGACTGGGGCCAAAAGAGGAATTCTTAAAAGTGGCGCAGGCGCATACGGCGTTAATTGCCGATTTCGTGCCGGAGGCGAAATCGCTGGAAGGATACCTGTTTCCCAATACCTATCAGTTCACCCGTACCCAGAACATGCCGGAAATGGCGGCGGCAATGGTGAAGCAGTTCCGCCAGGTGGCGCAGGAGATTGGCCTCACGGCGAATGTTCAGAAGACGGTGACGATGGCTTCGATCGTGGAAAAAGAAACCGCCGTTCCGGAAGAACGGCCAACGGTGGCCGGCGTATACTACAACCGGCTGGCCAAGAATATCGCGTTGCAGGCCGACCCCAGCGTGATCTACGGAGAACTCGAAAAGGGAACTTACGGGGGCGCGCTGCACCACGAAGACCTGCTGGCAGACTCTCTCTACAACACCTACAAGCACACCGGGTTGCCACCGGGGCCGATTGCGAATCCGGGAAAGACTTCGCTGCAGGCGGCAATGCATCCCGCCACTACGGATTATTTTTATTTTGTGGCGGATGGGACGGGGCACCATCGATTTGCGCACGATCTGGATGAGCACAATCGAAACGTGGCGGCTTATCGCAAAATGATGCTGAGGCATTGAAGAGGGCGGACACTCCCGTCGCTCGCTAAGCGTGAGCCAGCAGGGAAGTCGGTTGCCACTGACTAGCGTCTGCGGAAAAGAGTCTCTGCCTGCGTTCTATTTTTCCGAACAGGCGAAATTTTCGGCATTCTTCACGTCGCTTGACCACGGCTTGACCGCTCATCTCGCCAGTCCATCTATAGACCGGCGCCCCGGCTACGATGCCGTCGTAGTCCTCTGGGAAACGTTCGGCCTCGGTGAGAGCGTGGTGCCCACCTTGCGAGCAGCCGATGAAATAGGAGTGTTTGGGTGGAGTTTTATAGAAAGACTTGGTCAGCACTCTGCCGCTTCCGTGACTATATGTTCGGCTCGGTACCCGAAGTCCACGATGCGCTGGCGACGCCCCAGCGCCCAGCTCACGTCGTAGGCCTCGCTGCGGTGGCCGTTGTCGGTTGCTATGGTAGCGTAGCCGCGAGCAAGTTCGCGAGCTAGATCCCGATACTGAATCGTTCCCAGTGAGCCCCCGCTGCCCACGCCCCCGGGGACTGTTTTTAATTCATGTCATGCTGTGCGTAGCGAAGAATCCCTACCGCAAAAGTACTGCTGTCGATAGGGATCCTTCGTCGCGAAATGTCCTCCTCAGGAAGACAGAACTCGAGAATTAAAAAGAAATGAGAACTGCGACGAATTTGCCTCTGCGGCTGAACCGAATCCTCCGGGGCGCAATCTAATCGGGCGAGACTACTTCTACCCCGCATCCGTCATCCAAGCCTTGCCGTACGTAAGTTATAGATTTTATGAGTTAAACGCTCCCGAGGCATGTTGCGTTAATGAATACCGCCAGTCGGCGCAGGTGGGGACGGAACGATATACTAAAGGTTTACTGTTGGCCTAAAAATTAATGTCCTTATTCTTTCGTTATCGTCTTTTGTTTGTATTGGTTGTCATGGCGCCCCTAAGCGGCTGCCTCTTCCATTCCCGCAAGGTGGAACGGAAGATGAGTACCGCGCCGCTCAGGACCGCCACGCAGGCTGACCTGATCAACTACATCAACGAGCAGGCCAAGAAGGTCCAGAGCATGCAGGCCACCGTCGATATTGACACCTCCGTCGGCGGCGAGCAAAAGGGCACTGTCACCGACTACAAACAGATACGCGGCTATGTTCTGGCGCGAAAGCCGCTGATGCTGCGCATGATCGGGTTGATGCCGATCGTGCGCAACAAGGCATTCGACATGGTCAGCAACGGCCAGAACTTCAAAGTCTGGATTCCTCCCAAGAACCGGTTTGTCGAAGGTCGCAACGACTACGTATCGCCCAATAAACAGCCGTCGCTCGAAAATCTGCGGCCACAGGCGATTTACGAGGCCATTCTCATTCCCGAGATCGACAGCAAGAATGGCGAAATCGCAGTGATGCAAAGCGACTACGAGCAAGTGCTCGATGCGAAGCGGCGTCCGGTAATGCAGCCGGATTACGAGATCATCGTCGTGAAGAATGGAGAAAAGGGCGCATATCTAGCGCGCAAGATCATTTTCGGACGTACTGATCTGGTGCCTCACCAGCAGCTTATCTACGATCAAAACGGAACTCTGCAGACCAAGGTGCAATACGCGGACTACAAGGACCACAACGAAATCAAATTCCCGGCCAAAATTGAGATTCAGCGCCCGCAAGAGGAGTACGACATTACGCTATCGATCATTAAGCTGGAACTCAACCAGCAGATGCCCGACGATAAGTTCGCTCTGGAACAGCCGCCGGGTGCGCAAGTAGTGCGGCTGGACAAAGAAAACAGCCAATTGAACAGCCCGCCTAGCGGTCAAAATAACCCACAGCAGCAGTAGTAACGGACGAATTCATGATGAACAAAATGATTGTCGCCAATCTAACCCATCGCCCGTTACGGTCTCTGATCAGCATATTGGCGATTGCACTGGAAGTTACGCTGATTTTGCTGATTGTCGGACTGTCGATGGGCATGCTCAACGACTCGCGGAAGCGCCAGGAGGGCATTGGAGCGGACGTCGTCGTCGCACCTCCCGGTTCGTCGGCTATGGTGGGAATCACCGGCGCGCCCGCTCCGATTAAAGTGGCAGACATTATCGCCAAACTGCCTCACGTGGTTTCAGTAGCCCCGGTGCTGATGCAGCTTTCGACCGCCGGCAACGTGGAATTGGTTTACGGTATTGATCTCAAATCCTACGACTCGATCACGGGGGGATTTCGCTATCTGGAAGGCGGGCCGTTTCAGGGGCCGGACGATGTACTGGTCGACGACATCTATGCACGATCCAACCGCGTAAAGGCTGGCGACAAGATCGAACTGTTGAATCATTCATTCCGGGTAGCAGGAGTCGTCGAGCACGGAATGGGTGCCCGCAAGTTCGCCCCGCTCGCTACCATGCAGGAACTAAATGGATCGCAAGGGAAGGCCTCGTATTTTTACGCCAAGCTGGATAATGTCGCCAATGCTTCTGCGGTTGTAGATGAAATTAAGAACGTGCCCGGGATGTCGACTTACGTAGTCCGCTCGATGAAGGACTGGTTATCGGTGATGACGCCGGAAAATACGCCCGGGCTTTCCAGCTTTATCCGGGTGGTGGTTGGCATCTCCATGATCATCGGCTTCATGGTGATTTTTCAGGCCATGTATACCTCGGTAATGGAACGAACCCGCGAAATTGGCATCCTAAAATCGATTGGAGCCTCGAAGGTCTATATCATCAACGTGATTTTGCGAGAGAGCACACTGCTTTCCGTCTGCGGAATCGTGGTGGGGGTAATATTCAGCGAACTGGCGCGACTGGTGATTTTGAGAAGGGTATTCCCCTCTCTGCCTGTGGAAATTAGCGGTGGGTGGATCGTACGTGCGGTGGTCATTGCAATCGTTGGGGCTCTCGCGGGAGCGATTTATCCAGCATTGAAGGCCGCGCGGAAGGATCCCATTGAGGCGCTGGCTTACGAGTAGTCAACGTCCCCGCCCAAGCCGAGCTTGCACGGGGCGCGCTTGAGCATCGGGGAATCCCTGGATTAGCGGAAGCCGATCTTCTTTAACAGCTCCTGAAATTGCGGATCACTTCGCAGGGGGTCAAATTCCGCGTCGATGGGAAGAAAAACCAGACTGCTGTCCCGTTCCTCGAACGCCTTTTCCAGCCAATGCAGCGCCTGTGGCTTGTTTCCCGTCCTCAAATAATTTTCCGCAATCTCCGAGGAGCGCACATATTTGCCTTGCGCCTGGGCCTCAAAGTCGCGCCTGAGGTTCATCTGATTAAGGCCGGGATATCCATTTTTCCGAAAAACCCGTTCCATCTCGGAAACCTCGTCATTGTTTCCTTTCAGGACTGCGACTTTTTTCGCTGCTTCGACCGCTTCGCGATACATGCCTTTGTGCTCATAGATCGTGCTCAGGTGGCCGTAAGTGCCGATGAAGCTTGGGTCTAGCTCCAACGTCTTTTGATACTGACGAAAGGCTGCATCGTAGTTTCGCTCCCACTCGAAAATCTCGCCTACACCAAGACTGATGATCAGCGACAAGGGGTCGAGATCCTGCGCGACCTTGATCTCGCGCTCGGCTTCGGCGAAGCGCCGCATCGGGACCAAATACATGGCATACCACTGGTGGGCAGTGGCGTAGTTTGGATTGAGGGCAATCGCCCGTTGAAATTCTTTTTCCGCTCCCGGAAAGTCCCAGTCGTAGTTGGCCTTCACGAAGGCAAGCGATGTGTGGGCTTCGGCGAGCGAGTCATCCAAGTCCAGAGCTCTTAATGCAGCAGCTTTGGCGCGAGGAAATGACTCGGACGGAGGTGTACTTCCCCAGTCGTCTCCCAGGTTGTAGGCGTCGGCCAAACCCGCGTACGCCAAAGCGTAGCCGGGGTCACGGTCGATGGCTTGCTGAAAATAGGAGATCGCCTTCCGCATTCCCTCTTCGCTGCGCTTGTTCCAGAAATAGCGGCCTTTCAGATAGAGCGTGTAGGCCTCGGGGTCGGCGGTTGTGTTTCTCTTCAACTTCTGTTCGTCGGCGCCACTCAGCTTTAAGCGAAGTTTCTCGGAGATACGCAAAGAAATTTCTTTTTGTAGCGGGATCACATCGCTGAGCTGGCGCGTGTATTGCTCGCCCCAAAGCCGGCTGCCGGTAGCCAGGTCAACGAGTTCGGTCTGAATCTGAAGCTGATTTCCGGATTGAACGATCTTGCCGGTAAGAACGGATTTGACCCCGAGTTCGCCGCCAATGGCCAGCGGGTCTTTGGTCTGGCTTTTGTATCTTGCTACGGTCGTCCAAGCCATCACCCGCAGGTTGGGCAGCTGAGAGATGCTGTCAATGATGCTTTCGGTGATGCCGTCGCTCAGGTACTCGGTGTTGGGATCAGCGCCTGAGTTGGTGAACGGGAGAATCGCTACCGAATCGATGGCCCTGGCAGGGCGTAAGAACCAGAAGCCAAGGGAGGCCGCGAGCACGACTAGTGCTGCACCTGCAAGCCAGGCCGGCTTTTTGGAAGCCTTGCGTTCCGGCAACAGCCGGTTGGCCGTTCCCGTTTCACCGCCGACACGGGAGCAATCAGGCGATAACCGCTCTTCGGGATCGTCTGGATAAAGGCCGGGGTCCGGGGATTGTCTTCGAATGCTCTTCGCAGGGCCGAAATACAGCCGGTGAGAACGTCATCGGTTACGTGGGTTTCGGCCCATACGGTTTCGATCAAGTCTTCTTTAGAGACCACTTTCCCCGGCTGGGCGGCAAGGCAGGTCAGCACCTGCATGGCTTTCGGTTCCACGCGATTGGTGGTGCCGTTGCGGCTAATGGTGTTCAGCCGGGGCGATACCAGGCGGTCTCCGACTTTGAAGGTGTCCTGCAATGCGGTTGCCTTGCCTGATTATAGGACGGAGAAAGTGCGGGTTGGGGTAGGGGCGAGAGTAGTGTTGACCCCGGCAAATGGCTTAACTACAGAGGACACAGAGGATTCCGGGAATTATTGTTCCATGGATTTCTCTCTGTGCGCCTCTGTGGCTAGCGCTGTTCTCTGCGAACTTAGCGGGACCAGGAATACGACATCTTCACCGCAAAGCGCGACTCTCGCAATGATGCTAAGTTCTGGCCGTTCAGACTTTGAAAGCGGCTGCCCAGATTGTAGATAACGAACAGGTCACTGTCTGGTCGGAAGGTGTAGCGCAGGCGAACGTTGGCGCTCATGGCCTGATCGTCCGCGGTGTTGCCCTGCAGAAACGTAGTCAGGTTTACGAAACGGTTAAACGCATAACTGACCTGTAATCCAGCGAGCAGGACGTTGAAATCGCCCTGAGGAAGGCGGAAGGAATTCAGCGTATTGGTGAGACCCATGGCCAGATGGGAGCCCGGGCGATATTGGGCGTTGAAGATGGTTTCATTGAGGGTTCCGGTGTAGTAGCCACCCCAGCGCTCGGTTCCGGTGAGGATCACCCGACGATCCCCTGCCGAGGAGAACGAAACTTGATGGCGGGTGAAGTTGTACTCGCCTTCCGGAATATCGATGTTCTTATAAATGTTGAACGGGGCGTTGAGGCGCTGATAGAAGTGGTCGAACAGAAAGTTGTCGGAAAGTGCGCCATTGTTGAAGAGTACGCGGACGTTTTCGAAAATTTCCCGGGACTGAAGCTGCCAGTGACTGTCGGGATCACGGCCCAGGAAGGAATCGAACTGCAACTCCCTGACACCGCGGATTTTGGGGCGCGGAGTGAAAGTAAATTCGGCGATCAAGGGATTGTCGTCGGGGCGGGCCACGAATCCGACTTCGGGATTGTAGTTGGGGCGGATCGCGCCTTGTCCGGCGTAGATGTGGATTAGGCGGCTGTTGTAGATAGCGCGGATTCCGGCCGTGTAGTCGTCTCCGTGGAACAACGGGGACCATGTTTTCGCGTAAAAGCCGCGAATATTCAGATCTTTGAAGAAGACAAATTTGGCGTCGACGCCGAAGGCTCGGTTGTAGGGATCGAGCTGGTTTTGTGATTCTTTATCAACGAACATCGCTCCGATATATGAGTTGCCGAACAGCGGGCGTTTTACGCGCGTGACGGTGTAGCTGGCGGAAGAGATGCCGTCGAAGGAGCGGGTCTTGACATCCATCAGTCCGATATCGAACCCGCCGACTTGTCCGGCGACTTTCCCGCCCACATCGATCGGGACTTCGGCTCCGGTGTTGGCATCGATGCCGATTTGCCGGCTGAAGAACAGCAGGTCGGTGTTCCAGGTGAGAAATTCGAAGACGTCGGAGTTTTCCAGGAAAAAGCGGCGCTTCTCGGGAAAGTAGAGACGATACGGCGTCAAGTTGAATTGCTGCTGGTCGACGTCGGCGTCGGCGAAGTCTGTATTCACTGTAAGGTTCGCGATCAGATTGCTGCGGATGCCGTACTTCACGTCGAATCCGGCGGTGTGCTGGAAGGTGTTGGGCTGGCCTTTGAGTTGAGTGAACCCACCCAGTATGTATGGCTTGACGATAAGCAGGCGGCCGGAGCCAATGTCCTTCATCCCGTGCAGACTGCCGGACTCCGAGACCCGCCAGATGCCGCCCCGGCGGCGATATCCCGACCAGAGGTCTTCTTCATTCTTTCGCCGGATGAATCGGCGAAAGTTTATGCCCCAGGTATCGCTGCGGGTGGACTTGAAGTTCAGCGTGCTGAAGGGGATAGAGACGGTGGCGGTCCAGCCCTGATCGTTGATGGTCGCAGCTGAGGTCCACAGGCCGTCCCAGCTAGGTTCGACCACATCGTAGGGATCGCGAGGTGCCTGTTCCTCGATGACCAAGCCATCAAGCTGCGTCCCCAAGGGATTGATTTGAAAGATGTAGCCGTTGCGGCGGGTGTTCGAGGGGTCGACGATGATCGAAAAGTTGTCATCGAGGCTCATGTCGAGGTCGCGGCGGAGTTGCGAGGCGATAATGCCCTGGGGATGGGAATCGAAGCAGGAGATCCCGAAATAGACGTGGTGGGCGTCATAAAGCACCCGGACTTCGGTGCGCTCGGTGGCGGGGATGCCATCCTGGGGTTCGCGCTCGCGGAATCCGGAGATTGGAGTGGCTTGTTGCCAGGCCGGGTCAGAGAGGGTGCCGTCGATACGGGGGGCGTGGTCAACGCGGATGGCATGGAACAGGGGAGAGGGTTGGGCCGCCGCGAGCGTGGGCAAAAGGAGAAGAAGGTACCTAAACTTGAACACACGAAGCCTGGAGGGGATAGTGATCCTAGTTTGAGGTAACTACAAATGGCGGCAAAATGTCCTGAGGGAAAGCTGGGGATTGGCTGGGGATGGGTTTCGGGATGGCCAGAACCATGATTAGTAACGCTTTGCCCCAGCTTACTGCAGTGGTAGCCGCTTCGCGGCCGTCACTCCCCGTTTCCGTATTCGCTATCGCGGCATCTCTGCCCAGGAAGCCGGAACCGCGCACAGAGAAGTCTCCCGATTGCCCGCTATGCCTCCTCGGCACCGCCCCCCAATCGACAAGAACGCCGCTCTGGCTGCCTCGGGAAACGCCGCTTTCCTACCTTGTACGAGAGTCGATTCTTTCCCCGCAAATCTAAGGTGCGGCTGAAATCGATGTTGCGAATAACACGCCGGTTGGTCCAAACCTTTGATTACCTGCCTCTTTCAATCTGCCTCACTTGAATTCAAAGTTACCGGCGCATGAGGGAATCCCAGCAGCTCACGAACGCTCTCGCGTACGTCATGGAACGCATGGAACGTAGCCTCGCGATTTTGCCTAGGGAAACCGTTTAGCTCGATTGCGAACTTCGACATCGCAAAAGACGTCTGCTCTAGCTCTACCGGCAAACTGGCGTGACGCTCCAAGACTTGCGATGTTGGGGCAGAGTCCTGTCTCTAACGTGGCCGTATATAATTGCCCCCATTCATGGCGCTGACCACGGGATCCAAGCTTGGGCCTTATGAAGTGATTGGCCTTCTGGGCGCGGGCGGAATGGGCGAGGTCTATCGCGCCCGCGACTCGCGCCTCAAACGGGAGGTAGCGGTCAAGGTTTTGCCTCAGGCTATCTCCGCCGAGCCTGAGCGGCTGCACCGCTTCGAGCAGGAAGCCCTCGCTACCGCGGCGTTGAACCATCCCAACATTTTGGCAGTCTTCGACATCGGCGTTAGTAATGGCTCGCCCTACGCCGTCTCCGAACTGCTTGAAGGCGAGACCCTGCGCGACCGTCTGCGCAGTGGGGCACTGCCTGTCCGCAAGGCGCTCGACTATGGTTTGCAGATTACGCGCGGTCTGGCGGCCGCGCATGAAAAAGGTATCGTCCACCGCGATCTCAAGCCGGACAATATCTTCGTCAGTCAAAGACGGCCGCCTCAAGATTCTGGATTTCGGTCTGGCCAAGCTGACCCAGGCCGACTCCAGCGAACACACTGCGCATGGCAACCGCAACTCATCACACCGAAGCCGGTGTGGTGCTGGGGACCGCAGGCTACATGTCGCCGGAGCAGGTGCGCGGCGTGGCGGTCGACGCCCGCTCCGACATCTTCGCTTTCGGCGCGATTCTCTACGAAATGCTCTCCGGCAAACGCGCCTTCCACGGCGAAACAGCTGCCGACACCATGAGCGCGATCCTGAAAGAAGATCCGCCCGACCTGAGCGAGACCAACCGCAATATTTCGCCCGCGCTGGAACGGATTGTGCAGCATTGCCTGGAGAAAAATCCCGAGTCGCGCTTTCATTCCGCCAGCGACATTGCTTTTGACCTTGAACATCTCTCGGGGCTTTCGGGAAGCTCGGCCAAAGTCGCTCCGGTTCAATCGAGTGCTTTGAAGAGTAAGGCCTGGCTGACCTCTGCCATCGTGGGCATCAGCGCGCTGGCAACGCTGGCGATTGGCTGGTGGCTGGGCGGGGTCAACGCCCAGGTTCCATCGCCGAATATAAGCAGATCACCTTCCGCACTGGTTCCATTGGAAACGCACGCTTCACCCCGGATGGCAGCATCGTTTACAGCGCCAACTGGGACGGCGGTGACAAACAGATGTACACCGCGCGCAGCGACGATCCCGGAGCGCGCGAGCTGGGACTGAAGCACGCCGAGTTGTTGGCGATTTCCAAGAATGGCGAGCTGGCGATCAGGCTGAACTCCCACAATCTGGGGGGATACGCCGCCGCCGGGACGCTGGCTCGCGTTCCACTCAGTGGCGGAACGCCGCGCGAAGTGTTGGACAACGTTCAGGACGTGGACTGGGCCGCCGACGGCGAAAAGATGGCGGTGGTCCGTTACTCTCCGGAAAACAGCCATTGGCGGTTGGAATATCCCATTGGCAAGGTTCTGATTAATGGCATCAACTGGATCAGCCAGCCCAAGATTTCCCCGGATGGCAAGTGGGTGGCCTTTTCCGACCATCAGAATACCGGCGGGGACGACCAGGGATCGATTGCTGTGATCGACGCCGAAGGTAAAGATAAAGAAAAGATCTTGTCGGGAGGATGGACCTCGATCGAGGGCGTTCTCTGGTCGCCCCGAGGCGACGAGATTTGGTTTACCGCGAGCGACGCTGGCAGCGCCAACAATCCTCGCGGCGTGACTCTTGCTGGCAAGCTTCGCACCATCACCAATGTCCCCGGTGGAGTTTGGTTCCAGGACATTCACAATGGCGTGGTGCTGGCGGTGGCCCAGCACTCCAGGCTTGGCATCCGTGGCGTTGCACCGGGCGGCAAGGAAGAAAAAGAGCTGGGCTGGTTTGGCTGGTCGGAGCTGCGCGACGTTAGCCGTGACGGTCATAAGATCTTGTTCGAAGAAGAGAGTGACGGCGGGGGGCCGAATTACACGGTGTTTCTGCGAGACACCGACGGCACGCCCCCGTCCCGTATCGGTGAAGGAGTTGCCATGGCGCTTTCGCCAGATGGTAAGTGGGCCATCACCAAACCTGCTAAAGGCGAAGCGCTGACGCTGATACCCACCGGCGCGGGAGAAGCCCGGCAGCTCACCCACGACAAAATCACTTATAACGGCGTGCGCTGGTTTCCCGACGGCAAGCGGGTTTTGGCGTCTGGCATTGAGACCGGGCACGGGCCGCGGAATTACATCATTGACATCAACAGTGGCGAGGCCAAGCCGGTCACCCCCGAAGGCGTTGCCGGGTGGCGACTTTCGCCCGATGGGATGACCGTGCCGGTGCTGGGCCCGGATGGGAACTGGGGTATTTGGCCGATCGCCGGTGGAGGGCTGCGGCCAATTCCCGGGCTCGATTCGACGAGTCTGGTAATCGGTTGGTCGCCCGATGGCAAATCCCTGTTAACGACCCTCACCCAAGATCGAGGCAATGCCCGCAAAGTTTTCCGCGTCGATCCGGCAACCGGCAAATCGGAATTGTGGAGGACCTTTGGAGACCAACTGGCTCATGACCGGGGCCCAGATCGTTCCACCGCGCTTCTCCAACGACGGCAGCGCCTACGCCTACATGTATGTTGAGGTCCTGTCGCAGGGGTATGTGGTGACCGGGCTGAAGTGAGAATTTCTTAGGGGCAGGTGTCCTCGCCTGCCTGCCGACAGACAGGAGGCGTAGTGGCGACGAAGGCGTCCGTGGGCAGGGTGCAGACAATTGGAGTAATCCGCTCGACACTGAAGAATCGTAAAGGTGCACCGCGACAGGGTTCCGAGGGCGCGCCGGATGTTTGGCTGGAGGTGGATCCCTTAGTGTCGCCGGGCCTCGACGGACTCAAGGCCGGAGAAGACATCATCGTGGTGACTTGGCTACATAAGGCTCGCCGCGAAGTGTTGAAGTGTTCACCCCCGTTCGGAAAAGCATCGTCCGCTCACCGGTGTCTTCGCTACGCGATCACCAGACCGGCCAAATCCGTTGGGACTGCACCGCGTTACCATACTCCGAATTGTCAAGAACCGCCTGCGGATCGGGCCCATCGAAGCCATCGACGGAACTCCAGTGATCGATATAAAACCGGTGATCTGTCCAGTGGACAATTTCTAACAAGAGAATTTTCTGATGCCATGCATCCCCATTTCCAATGGGTTTCGGGTCTGACAA
>CAWGQZ010000045.1:0-40465 GCA_963824805.1 uncultured Acidobacteriaceae bacterium
ACCTTGACTGATTGTACTGCTGGCAATATCGACAACATCCTCAACATAAGCTTCCGCCAATTGACGGCTCGATGAGGAAGAGGTGGCGACCGTCGAAATCGAGCATGATGATGATGGTCGCCGATGAAGCTCCAGTTGCTGTGGCTCTTTCGTCGACGGCCATGTGCAACTGGATGATTGCGCACTGTTGACGACGATGAGCATTATTCCTGCGCGGCTTCGCCGACGACGTCACGAAAGAAATGAAGGGCTTGGCGATGATGACTCGTCGAAGCCAAAGGCTTCAAAATCCCTATCATCGGTCTCGGCACCTCGTCGTTGTGCAGGCCGTTGTGTGGCTGACGAGAGGGCGATCCGCATCGGTTATGCGGCACGTGGGGCGCCGCGAGATATCTGAAAAAAGCGTGAAGTGGGTGAGGGCGTGCGCGCCTCGGGCGGCCGATGTGATGGAAAATCACCACCAAGGTGCAGCCGACGCTGCTGCTGCTGTCGCCGCCAAACCTGGAGCGCTCGGTCAAGGAGAGCCTGGCCGGGAACTGTAGATGGATGTGAAATGATGTTGTTACGTCCAGCAGATCCGAGACGTGCCGTATGGGGAAACCTTTGGCGCTATGGTCCAAATGAAGAGCGAAGGCTTCACGGATGCATGAGATCTGGCGGCGTCGAACTTTACCGTGGCGTTGCTCCAGAAGCCAACAAAATGTCGCGCGATGCCGCTGGTCTGTAAACAGGTCGAATGTCATCCGTATGCTTGACCAGGACAAGGTAATCGCAGCCTGCCCAAGGCCCGGCATGGCGGTGGTCGCCTATAGTCCGATCGCACGCGGGGTCGCGCCAAGGGCGACGAGTTGCTTTATGACCTCATCGGCAAGACCCATGGCAAGACCTCCGCGCAAGTGTGCCTGCGCTGGCTGACGCAGCAAGGCATTGTGGTGGATCCCGCGCACCAGCAAGATGATGAAACGGCTGGAGGAAAATTTCTCATTGTTTGATTTTGATCGCATTCTGAATGCGGAAATGGAAGGAGATCACCAGCCTGGCCTGGTGGGCGGCGCGGGGCGTCAATTGGTCGTGGTCGCCGAAATGGGATTGAGGGAACGACGACAGCGCGCTGGTGCTGTTCTCCGGCGGACGAGACTTCCACGGTATGTTCTGGCCTGGGCGCTGGAACGCTTGATCATGATCTGGCTGATTGGCCAGCGCCATGCGGTCGAGTTGACCGTTCGTCCATGCCGTTTATCGCCGGTGGCGCTCTGGCCCTTCTCGTTGGATTTCCAGTAGCCGCCGAATTCTTCTTAATGGCAGCCAGGGCCCGTCGCTGCCGGAAAGGTCATTGAAGCCTTCGGTCAGTTTGTTGTCGGCGGCAATTATGTCGTCGGATTCGTACTATTCCTCGCCCTCATCGCCATTCAATACATGGTGGTCAGCCACGGTGCGGTGCGGACCGCCGAAGTAACTGCCCGCTTCACTTTGGACGCCATGCCCGGCAAGCAGATGGCTATCGACGCCGACCTTAACGCTGGACTGATCGACGAAAAGCAGGCTCGTACCCGCCGCGAATACATCGCTCGCGAGGCTGAATTCTACGGAGCCATGGACGGCGCGCCCGCTTCAACCAGCGCGATTCGCTGGCCACCATTCTGATTACGGCCATCAACATCGTCGCAGGATTTCTCATCGGCGTCTTCCAGCAGGGCATTCCCTTCCAGGAAGCGCTGAAAACCTACACCATTCTCACCGTCGGCGATGGGCTGGTCACCATGATTCCGTCGCTGCTGGTTTCGGTTGCTGGCGGCATCGTAATCACTCGTGCGTCTTCGGAAAATTGCGGGCACGATGTCGGCAAACAGCTATTCGGCAAGAAGCGCCACTGTGGCTCGCCGCAGGCGCAGTTGCGGCGTTGGCCCTGATCCCCGGTCTCCCGAAAATATCTTTCATTCTGATTGCCGGCCTTATGGTGGTGCTCGCGCGCGCCGCCAAAGACTTGCCGCGCTGGGACAAAGATGCCGCGCCCGGTACTGCAGCCGCAAAGGCGGATGGCTCGAAAGCGGCCCCCGCAATCGACCCAATGGATGCCGCGCTGAAGTTAGACGACCTGACCTTAGAAGTTGGCTTTGGTCTGGTCCCGTAGCCGACGCCAAGCAAGGGGGGCAGCTGCTCAACAAGGTCCGAGCCTTGCGTAAGCACCTCGCACGCGAACTCGGGTTCCTGGTTCCACCCATTCACATCACCGACAACCTTTCATTGCGCGAGTACGAATATGTCATTTCGCTGCGCGGCATCGAGATCGCGCGTTGGGAGATGCGTCGCGATTCGCTTCTCGCCATCAGTTCCAAACTCTCGGCCGCTGCTCTGCCCGGACAAGAAACTCGCGAGCCTGCGTTCAATGTGCCGGCTAAGTGGATATCGCGCGAGGCGGAGCCGCAGGCGCTCGCCGCCGGATACACCGTCGTCGACAACGTTACCGCGCTTACTACGCACCTCGGCGAGGTCATCCGTCAAAACGCCAACGAGTTGCTGACCCGTGGCGAGACCAAGCGTCTGATCGACCGTCTCACCGATTCGCATCCCAAGTTAACGGAAGAACTGATCCCCAAGTTGATGACTCTGGGCGAAGTGCAAAAGGTTCTGCAACAGCTATTGCGCGAACAGGTTTCCATTCGCGATTTGGGAACGATTCTCGAAAGCATGGTCGAGGGCGCCGCAATCAGCAAGAATCCCGTGCTGCTAGTCGAATCTGCCAGACATTCGCTGGGACGCGCACTGGTCCGTCCGCTGCTCAACCCGAGCGGCGAGCTAAAAGTAGTGACACTGGACAATTCCATCGAAGAAGAATGCGCACGTGCCATGAATGGCCAGGGCGTCGTCTCCGCTGCGCTTCAACCGTCTTTGGTCCGCCGCGTACTCGAAGGTCTACGTGGATTGCTGGGCGAGCAGGCAGTGCAGGCCAATCCCGTGCTGCTGTGTTCTTCTCCGGGGCGTTTCTATTTGCGGCGGCTGCTGGAACCGTTTTTACCCAAGATCGTAGTGCTGGCGCCGACTGAAATTCCGGCGACCATCCCGGTGCAATCCGGTAGGGTTGGTGCGATGAAAGAAAGCGTGAGGGAACAATGACACTCGCGGAAGCGGCATACAAGGAAATTCAGCGGGGGGCAGGCACCGACCAGGACCAGATGGTCATGGGCGAGATTCCCCAGGTCTATTACATCGCGCGCAGAATTCACGAGCGCTTGCCGCAGCACGTATCTTTCGAAGATCTCGTGCACTCTGGTGTTCTGGGCCTGATTGACGCGGTGAGGAATTTTGACTCTAGCAAGAATGTTCAGTTTAAGTCGTACGCGCAATTCCGCATCAAGGGAGCGATCCTCGACAGCTTGCGCGAACTCGACTGGGCGTCTCGCCGTACCCGCGACAAACGAAAGCATGTCGACCAGACGATCGCGGCACTGACAACAAAGTTTGGCCGCGCTCCCACGGAAGAGGAGATGGCCGCCGAACTTGGCATCGAGTTGACGGCACTGCATCAGCTTTTAGGAAAATTGGACTCACTCAACATGATTGGCCAACAGGTCGCCTACGGGGAAGACAACGAGCAGCACGACCTGATCGAGTCGGCCCCGGCGAAAGAGGAAGACAATCCGTTTCAGCAGTTGTTGCGAACCGAAATGCGCGACCGCCTGGCAGGTGCCATCGGTTCGCTTTCCGGCAAAGAGCAGCAGGTTATTTCGCTCTACTATCGCGAAGAGCTGACCATGAAGGAAATAGCCGACGTGCTCGACATAGGCGAGTCACGAGTGTCGCAGCTTCACTCTGCCGCCTTGAAAAAGTTACGGGGGACATTGGAAGCCGCCCGCGTTCACGGCATGAAGACTTTCACCAGCGATTGCTAACAATTTGGACTATAGGAGAACAGCCGAGTGACTACGCTAGACAGCGCGAGCGCAACCGCGGCAAAAGCCGGCGACAGCGTCAGCGTGTACGATTTTCAGCAGGCGGGAAAGCTGAACGAAGCCCACGTCCAGGCGCTCTCCGCTTTGCACGAAGGCTTAATGCGCAGCCTGAATCATGCGCTTGGCAGTTCGCTGGGAACGACCGTCGACGTGAAACTCTCGGGCATGGAAGAGCTACCCTATTTGCAACTTAGCACCCAACTGGCACCGAACACGTACGTTAGCCGGCTTGACTTCGAGCAGCAGCAAAGTTTTGGCGGCCTGCAGATGGATTTGCCCGTGGTATTCCCCGCATTGGATCTAATCCTCGGGGGCACCGGCGCTCCCCTTCCCATTGAGCGCGGGTTGAGCGAAATCGAGGCCTCGCTCATGGAAGACGTTTCGCGCGTCATCGTCTCCGAACTCGACGACACCTGGAAGCCTGTCGACATCTCGGTGGCCTCAGGCGCCCACCTGAGGCAGTCGGATTTGCGGCGCCTGATGCCGGCTGATGAGCGCGTCCTGCTGCTCCGATTCCAATTGAAGCTTCATCAATCCGAAGGTGGACTCAACGTCTTTTTTCCCATCGGAATTGCCGCCGCGATGCTGCGCAAGCTTTCTACCATGAGCATCACGCCGTCGCGCGCGGGCGCACCGACTGCCGGGCAAAAGATTCAAGAACGCCTGATGGACTGCGTCTGCACCATGGAACTCAGCGTGCGCGGCATCAAGGTCGCCGTGCAGGATGTGCTTTCGCTGCAGCCGGGAAAGCTACTCGATCTCGGAATCCCGATTAGCGCACCGGCGGTAGTTTCTCTGGAGGGGTTTGAGTGGTTTGAAGCATCGCCGGTTCGCGCCGGGTCGTTCCGTGCGGCGAAACTGGCCAACCCGGTCAAGAAGCGCCTCGGTGCCGGATAGCGAAGAATGGATAAAACTCTATGACCACCACAACTGCCACCGCAATCGAAGGACTCATCGAAAATTGCCGCAAAGCCTGGGGTGACGCGCTTTCACGCGTCGCCGGCACCCCCTGTGAAGTACATGCCTCGCCGGATAACGCACTGCCACAAAGCATGGCTGTTTGCATTTCGGTTCAGGCCGAAGGCGTGCTCTCCGGACAAGCCGCATTTGTCATCGACGAGCGCAACGCTTCGCTGCTTGCCCACAAACTCAGCAGGTATCTCGGGAAACGGAGTTCAATCCGTGCAAGAATTGGTGCGCCAGACTATAGTTCTTGCCTTCAACGAATTTCAGAAACAGTTTGGATCCACCCGCATTCAGGTCAGCGCAGCGACCAGTCTAAATTGGCAGCCGCAGACTTCAGTGGCGTTGATCATGGGTACCGGCCCGGAGGCCTTGCGCACCTGTCTGCTCTACACCTCACAGCCAACCATGTCTCAGCAAAGCTTGACCGCCCCTGCTCCTGTCCACATGGACCGGCGCAACATGCACCTGGTCATGGGTGTCGAACTCGAAGTCACGCTGCGCTTTGGACAAAGAAAACTCCCGCTACGTCAACTGGTGGAACTGAACCCCGGCTCCATCGTCGAACTCGATAAGCGCGTACACGAGCCGGTCGAATTGCTGCTGCGCGACAAGATAATCGCTCGCGGCGAAGTCGTGATCGTCGAGGGACACTACGGATTGCGCGTCACCGAAGTATTCGCGGCCGCGCAGGAAAGCATGGCCTAATGCCATCATCTGCTCCAAAGCGGGCTTCAGTCTGGGAACGCTGGTCGCGCAAGTGTTCTCACATCGCGTGTCCGACTACTCCCTTGAAGTCTGTCTTCAACGGGGACGGAATCGCACTGGCCGAAGATTGGTTCTGCGGTGCCGATTGCCTGGAGCTGGCGTTACGAATTCGTTTCGCGGAAGTCATCCGCCACGTGAAGCCAGTCGAAGCGCCACGGCCCGCGCGGGTTCCGCTCGGACTGATGCTGTTCCAACGGGGATCGATGAATGCGGAACAATTCAAAGCCGCGCTCGAAGAGCACCGCGCGTCCGGCGCCCGTATCGGTGACGTAGCGCTGCAACATGGATTCGTCAGTGAAGAGCAAGTCGCCGCCGCACTCGCTGCCCAATGGGGATACCCGGTTTGTCCGATGAAGGGAGCGTTGCCGCGCGCGCCACTACAAATCCCAACTCTCCTCATGCAGATGCATCAGATGCTTCCCATTCAGTTGCTCGAGGATTCACGCAAACTGCTGATCGGCTTCGCCACTCGCGTCGACCACGCTGTAATTCAGGGAGTCGAAAAAGTTTTGGGCTGCGTGGCTGCACCCTGTTTCATTACCATCACTGACTACCATACCGGACTGAACGTCCTGATCGCGCGCAGTTCCGAGCAGGTCATCTACGACCGAGTCTGCACCACTTTGGAAATGTCTGAATTGGTCTCCAAGGCCGTAGTTGACAACGCCGCCACTGGACTTCGCTTCGCCCTCTGCCGCGAATATCTCTGGACGCGAATCGCCTCATCGGAAAAGCAGATGGACCTGCTTTTCCGAATGGAAACCATCTAACCAAACCGAATGATCACGAAGGACACCAAGGTCTATCAAGGAATTCCTTCGTCTCTCTGGTGGTTGTCCGATACTGCTCTAAAGAATTCCCGCGAACGGGCCGATAGACGCCTTGGCCATGTTCGCATCCGGCAAAAGATCGCAATTTACAGGTCAACGGACCTTCCTCGATGAGCCCTCGTGGAATGCCCGCTGCTTGCCCCATCTGACGGCTTTGCCTTCCACGTTGGCCCAAATGGAGTTATTGCTTCACGTGCCGGTCGTCGACCTTTACGTGCTCTCCGATGTGGTCAAAAAAGACGCCAGTTTCGCCTCGCAACTATTGCAGTTAGGCAATTTGGACCGTCATCCCGAGTCGCATTTCGTACGTATCGAAGACTGCCTGGTGGATCTTGGGGTGGATTGGCTGCTGGCGGTCGTCAGCCAGGTGCCGCTGACTCCAACCGAGGCCGTACTAAAACTAGAGGTAAGTTAGAAGCTTAATCTCGCACTTCGATAGGGTTGAACCGCGCACGGTCCGTCCTCATCTGTCTCTAATTCATCCCCTAACCATCAACAACTTACGCCTCCATCCGATGGCGGCAAGCGTGCTTTCTGTTGGCTGGAGAAAGACTCGAATGGATACCGGATTTTACGCCGCCTGTACCGCGCTGATGGCCCAGAGCCAATCCCTGGACGTGGTGGCCAACAATCTCGCCAATACCAGCACCGCCGGATACCGCGGCCAACATGCCATTTTTCGCTCCGTGCTGGCTAATGTGCAGAACTTCCCCATGTCAAACCTGAACCAGGCCACCAATAACTACGGCATCCTGGGCGGCAGCCGCATGGATCTTTCGCAGGGTGGACTCGAGCGTACCGGAAACGACACCGATCTTGCCATTGAAGGCTCGGGATTCTTTGTAGTACAGAACGGTAACGGACGCTTCTATACCCGCAGCGGCAACTTCCACGTAGCCAACGCGCAATTGGTAGCCGAGGATGGCAGCGCGGTAATGGGCAAGAGCGGAGTGATTCCAGTTGTTCCCGGCCAGCTATCTGTCAGCACGGACGGAACCGTATCGGTGAACGGCGCGGTAGTGGGACAAATCAAAGTCGTCGACTTCAAGCCCGGCGCCGACATTCAGAGTGCCGGCAAGAACTATTACACTGCCCCTAAAGATTCAGAAATTCCGGCAACTAAGGCTGAGATCAGGGAAGGAATGTTGGAATCTTCCAACGTCAATCCGATCGCCAGCGCCGTCGACCTGATCACAACCCAGCGCTATTCGGATCTCATGCAGCGCGCGTTGTCGCTGTTCGACGCACAGTTCAATCGTATCGCAACCGAAGATCTCCCTCGCATCAGTTAGTCAGGAGAAGAGCCCAAATGTTTCGTGCCCTTTATACAGCTGCCAGCGGAATGACCGCTCAGCAGCTTAATCTGGACAACATCGCCAACAACCTTTCGAACTCCGGCACCACTGGATTCCGCCGCCGCCGGCTGCAGTTCACCGACTTGCTCTACCAGAACATGGTAATGCCGGGCTCGGCGGCCACGCAGCAAACTACTGTCGCTGCCGGACTTCAAGTTGGACTCGGCACTCGCGCGGGAGCTTCTGAAATTGTCCAGATGCAAGGCGACCTCACGCAAACCGACAACCCGCTCGACTTGGCGATCAAGGGCTCAGGCTTTTTTCAGGTCACGCTTCCCAGCGGAGAAATAGGCTATACCCGCTCGGGGAATTTCCACCTCGATAGCCAGGGTGCACTGGTCACCTCCGACGGCGATCCCCTGGAGCCGGCCATCACCATTCCGAACGATGCCACCAGCGTCACGATTGGAGCTGACGGTACTGTTTCCGTCACGCAGCCCGGGCAGACTGCCGCGCAGCAAGTGGGAGCGATACAGTTGGCGCAGTTCGCGAATCCCGGCGGTTTGAACAGCGTTGGCAAGAACTTGTTCCTGGCAACAACTGCTTCCGGAGACCCCATCGTAGGAACCCCCGGCGGGGCCGAGGGTCTGGGTACGATCGCCCAGGGCATGCAGGAAGGTTCCAACGTGAACGTAGTGCAGGAATTCATCGAAATGATCCTGGCGCAGCGTTCTTACGAATCGAATTCCCGTGTGGTGCAAGCTGCGGACCAGATGCTGCAGCAGCTCAACAATCTCGGACACTAGGAATGATGGCTGACCGCATGTTTCTGCGAGTGTCCCGTTTGGCGATCGTGCTGGCTGTTTTGGCGCCGGTCAGCGCCAATGCCGTCACGGAGCGAACCCCAATCTCAGAAGAACGAGTGCTTGCCGCTTTGGGCAGCGTTCACCTGCCGGGACAGAAACCGCAAGTGCAAATTTTGTCGGCGGTCACTACCAAAGCGCCGGCGGCGGTGTTGCAGGTAGAGGGGATCGAGCGCTGGAAAGACAAAGACGCGCTGGTGAAATTCCGCTGCAGCAAAGGCGAGTGTCTGCCGTTTTATGTCGCGCTGCATTGGCAGACTTCCGCGGAACGGGAAAGGGCGCTGTTGGCCTCGAAGGCAAATCGCACAGTTCGTTCCGGCGTCAGACAGGAACCCTTGGTTCGCGCTGGACAGCAGGCGACTTTGATTACCAGCAACAACAAATTTAACGCGCGGACGCCAATCATCTGCCTGCAAACCGGCAGTCAGGGACAGAAGGTCCGCGTTGCCACCATGGACCACAAACGAATCGCGTTGGCCGAAGTCGTTGACAGCGGCGTATTAAGAGGCAGCTTCTGATCCGTATGAAGCCATATCACCAATTCGCCACTGTAATGCTCTGGGCCGCTGTCGCACAGGCAGGCATCAAGCCCAAGAATGAGTTGCAAACTCGAGAGGATTATCTCTCTCGCGTGCAACAACAGCAGGCCGCAACCACTGAAGTCGCGAATACAGGCAGCCTTTGGGTGAACGGTGGTGCCCTGGCCGACCTCAGCACTGACTACAAAGCATCGAGGCTCAACGACACCGTCATTATCCAGATTGCGCAGCAAACCATTTCCGAAGCTACCGGAAATACCAGTACCGGCCGCGACCTGACGGCGAATTCCGCAATAACGGCGCTGCCGGGAAAATTGAATGTTGGAGGAGTCAATCCCCTTCTCGGCATGCAATCTTCCACGGCGCAAAAGGGACAAGGCGCCACCTCCAGCAGTTCCAAACTGCAGACCAGTCTTTCCGGACAGGTAATCGCGGTCCTGCCCAATGGAAATCTGGTGGTCGAAGCGCAGAGACAAGTCTTGCTCAATCACCAGAAGGAAACCGCAATCGTGCGCGGTGTGGTGCGTCCTGGGGATATTGCTCCGAACAACACCGTGCTCTCGACTTCGCTTTCCAATTTGGAAATTGAACTCAAGGGCAAAGGCGTGGTCAGCGACGCGACGCGGCCTCCGAGCCTGGTAATGAAAATCCTCACCCGGATTCTGACTTTCTGACATTCATGTTCATCGAAACTCCATCGCCGCTGAAAAGTTTCCGGGGCCTCTTCCGGCTTCTGTTTGCCTGCTCGCTGTTCATTCCTTCGTTGGCCGCGAGCGATACGCCTATTGCGCCCGATAAGCCGAAAGTTGATAACCGGGTTTTGGTTCGCGACATCACGACTCTGGCTGGAGTACGCGACAATCCGCTAGTTGGATACGGTATCGTGGTTGGATTGAACGGCACCGGTGATCGCCGCCAGACTGTTTTCACAACCCAGACCCTGGCCAACATCATGCAGCGCATGGGAGTGCAGATTCCTCCCGCGCAGGTCCGCGTCAATAATATCGCTGCCGTCTTCGTTACCGCTGCTCTTCCTGCCTTTGGACGTTCTGGCATGAAGCTCGACATAACAGTTTCCTCGATCGGCGATGCGAAAAGTCTCGAAGGCGGAGTGCTGTTACTCACGCCACTGCGCGGCCCCGATGGCCAGGTCTATGCCTCGGCTCAGGGAGCCCTCACTCTTGGTGGATATTCCGTCGGTGGTGGCGCTGCTGGCAACAGCAAGCAGGTAAATCACACAACGGTCGGCCGCGTACCCGAAGGCGCAACCATTGAACGCGACACCGCAATCGACCTCAGCCACCTCGGCACCGTCTCCCTGATGTTGCGCGATCCTGACTTCACCGCCAGCGTCGACGTGGCCAGCGCCATCAACCAGAGTTTCGGCAAGCCAGTCGCCAATTCACTCGACAGCCGGCGCATCGATATCAACGTCGCTCAGGCCGGAGTTCCCTCGGTCCCCGAACTGATTTCGCGAATTCAGAATCTTGCTATCACCTTCCATCCGCCCGCCAAAGTCGTGGTCGACGAACGCACCGGAACCATCGTGATGGGTGGAGACGTAAAGCTATCCGCCGTTTCCGTGCTGCACGGAAATTTGAATATCGAAGTCAACACCACGTACTCAGTTTCCCAGCCCGAAGCGTTTTCAAAGAACGGCGACACCGTGGTCGTTCCGGAAACCACCATCAAGGCACAGGAAAGCTCAGTCGGAAAGCTGCAACTCGGGGAAGGCGCCAGCGTCGAGGACCTGGTCAATGGCCTGCATTCGGTAGGCGCGACTGCTCGTGACGTCGTGGCAATACTGCAAGCCATCAAGGCAGCCGGCGGTCTCCGCGCTGAATTAGAGGTTTTATAAAAATGCCCCAGATTAACGAATTCGCCTCGCTAAATTCCGGCCAGACTTTGCTGCAATCCCGTAGCCAGCAGGCCATTCAGCTGGCTAACCGCGCCCAAAGCACACAGGACAAATCAAACGTGGAGAGTGCCGCGAAGCAATTCGAATCCATCCTGCTGCAGAAGTGGCTGGAAGACGCCGAGCACTCCTTCGCCAAAGTCCCCGGCGACGACTCTGACGATGGAACCAAGGATCCCGGAGCCGATCAGTTCAAAAGCTTGGCCATGCAACAATTGGCCGAAAGGATGACCGCCTCGGGTGGTGTCGGCATCGCAAAAATGATTGTCCGCCAGCTTGCGCCCAAGACCGATTCCGCGGTGGCGACGCAAATAATTGATTCCACAAAGGTTACCAATGGGGTATTACCACCTCGTAATGAAATTAAAGTTCCGGCACGAAAGGACCGATAAGGTTCCAGCTCAAATGGCAGGTGCACTATGAGAATTGATTCCAACAGACCAGCAGCAACCGACCTGACGACCGACAAGGCGCAGGGTTCCCCCAAAAGCGGCGGCGCCTCGGCCACCACTGGACAAAAGCGCGACGCCTTCTCCGCTGACACCGTCAGCCTCGGCGCATTGCAGGCACAGGCTCTGGCGACCCCCGAAGTACGTCAGGACAAAGTTCAGGCACTACGCGATGCCATTCGCAACGGCAGCTACGAGATTGATCCAGCGAAAATTGCCGATGCCATGCTGCGCGACGCTTCTTAATGGTTGATGGCACAGTTTTCTTAAAGGGCCGACCACGGCAGTTATGAGCGAAATTCCCCTCAAGGACGACACCGAAGCCTGGACCGAGGCTATTGCCGCTCTGCGCTCACTTTCCGCCGAAGTCAATGCCGGCTTTCTAGCTCTCAGCAAAAATGATCTGGAACAGTTTGAGGCGCGCGTCGCGGCTCAGGAGAAACTCTGTGACTCACTGCGCGGCTCTGGACTCTTCAACTCCGAAAAACTGAAGATCCTAGCCACCGAATTGAAGAAAGCCGCCGCCAGCGTTCGCAAGACTCACGACGCCGGCACTCCGGCTGAACGTCTGCTCGAAATCCAAAAAGAACTTTCGCATCTTAACCGCGTCTATGCGAACGTGGTTGGTCGCGGGCAGGAGCTATTCAATATTCTGATTGCACTGCAAAAAGGGCTTCGCCAGGAATATTCGCGCCAAGGGAAATCGCTACCGCCCGACCACACCTGGTCATGTGAGGTTTAGTAAGGAATGTCTTCAGGCCTAACCGGATCGATGCTGATTGCCGTGCATGCGCTGATGGTGCAGGAAAGCGCATTGAGTGTAACCAGCAACAACATCGCCAACGCCAACACGCCCGGCTACTCCCGCCAGGTGGCGGTCCTTTCCGAAGCCCCGCCCGTGCAGGAGGCTGGTATCTCCTACGGCACCGGCGTGAAACTCGACCAGGTAACCAGCATCCGTGACCGCCTGCTCGAACTGCGCATCAACGACGAGACTCAACGCCAGGGCGATGCTCAGGCACAACTCGGCGGATTGCAGCAGGTGCAAAGTCTATTTAGCGATCCTGGCAAGGGAATCGGCGCGGACATCACGGCCTTCTTCAACAGCCTGAACCAGCTCTCGACTGATCCCACCAGCATTCCCCAGCGCCAGGCCGTGTTGACGGCGGCAAGCAATGTTGCCACCGATTTTCACAGCACAGTGACCCAGCTCACAGACATCCGCAACAACCTGAACCTGAGCGTCAGCCAGGCGGTGAACCAGATCAATCAGATCAATCCCCAAGTTGCAACCCTCAACACTCAGATTGCTTCTTTGCAGAGCCTGGGACAGGACGCGGGAACGCTGGAAGATCAGCGTACCCAGTTGATGAAGCAGCTTTCCGGCTTAACGGATATCGCCGTGATTCAGTCGGACCAGGGTTATACCATCACTACCTCCGATGGCAGCCCTCTGGTGGTCGCCGGGCAAAGCTATTCTCTGCAAACCTCGCCCGACTCAGTCGGCATGCAGCACATTTATGCGCAGGGACGCGACGTCACCGCGACTATGCAAGGGGGACAGATCGGCGGACTCATCACAGTGCGCGATCAGGTCATCCCACAGGCCATCTCTTCCCTAGACGACTTGGCCGGTGGACTGGCCACAAATTTCAATACGGCTCACCAGGCTGGATTTGATCTCGCGGGAAATGCGGGGCAAAACTTCTTTAGCAACGTGAGCGGAGCGGGTGCCGCAACCAACTTTTCCGTGCAAATCACTGACCCCTCGCTGATCGCGGCCAGCTCAGATGGGTCGGAAGGCAGCAACGGCAATCTGACTGTACTCCAGGCGGTACAGAACCAAACTTTGCCCACCGGCCCAAAGCCCATGGATCTGTATTCGCAGCTGGTGTTCACCGTGGGCAATGCAACCGCCCAGGCTAAGGCAAGGCTGGATGCCAGCGATGTCAGCCTGCAACAGTTGAACGATCAGCGGGGAGCGATCTCCGGCGTCTCCATCGACGAGGAGACGACTAACCTAATCCGCTTTCAACATGCCTATCAGGCGTCGGCGCGAGTGATCAGCGTGGTCGACGAACTCACTCAAACCGTGATGAACATGTTGAGCCAGTAGGGAGAAAATTATGCGAGTAAATCCTGATCCCACACCCGACATTCTTTCCGCCATCTGGCAGACCCAGTCGCAGGCGCAGACGGCGATGGAGCAACTCTCCACCGGCAAGCGCGTGAACCGCCCCTCGGACGATCCTGCGGCCTCAGCGACAGAAGTACAGAACCAGGCCCAGGAAGACCGCATCGATCAATATCTTCAGAGCGTCAGCAGCTTACGCTCGCAGTTTCAGACCGCCGACTCCACGTTAAGTTCGATGGTGACATCCTTGAACCGAGCCGTAACGCTCGGCGTCGAAGCCGGCAACAGCTCACTCTCTCCGCAAAACCTGCAGAGCATCGGCCAGGAAGCGCAAGGCGTTCTCGATCAACTGGTGCAGCTCGCGAATACGACCTTCCACGGAAGCTATATTTTTGCCGGAACTGACACGTCGCAGCCGCCCTTTACCCAGGCGGGTGGTGCCATCACCTACCAGGGCAACAATGGCATAAATCAAGTTGCCATAGCCGACGGCAGAACTCTGCAATCGAATGTCCCCGGTAACCAGCTTTTCCAGGCATCCGGTGGTGACGTTCTGGGTTCCGTGCAACAACTAGTAACTGCCATCCAGAGCGGTAACACCGCAACCATTCAAACCGCAACCGCCGCCATCAGCAGTGCATTGAACTATCTGAATGGACAGCGTGTCTTCTACGGTAACGGCATGGACCAACTCGACGACGATACCAGCGCTCTGAAATCAACCAAACTGAACCTGCAAGCCCAAGACACCGCTTTGGTAGGCGCCGATCCAACCCAGGCAGCCGTAGACCTGTCGAAGGCCACCACGGCACATCAAGCAGCATTGGCGGCCGCTGCCAAAGCATTGTCGACCACGCTGCTGGACTACTTGCCCCTGGGTTAGATCAAATAAGAGCAGCCATGCTTCGCCTCACCTAGGTTTAACCGTGCTAGTCCGATCCCGCAGCTGCCAGTTCTTGCGGGCTACTATTCACTGGGAGCGGCATCTCGGCAGCCCATTCCCACACCCGGCGTCCGGGACCGAGCACCGTACATCGCGCCTCCGAATAGTCCACCAGGCGCGTGAGCACTGTAGTAACCGACGCCAAAGGATCTTTGTGGCGCTCGATCAGGCCCGGAATCTTTTTCTGAACTTGGTCCCGGACCTGACGGGCCGTTAAAGGGACCCTTGATTCCATCAGAACCGCGCGGCATGCCCGGGTGAATCCGGATTGGCGGACGACCGAACTGCGATCAAGAAAATCGAGGAGATCGTCGTTCAGAATGCTTTCCCCAAACAAATCCGCAAGCCCGGCCAGAGTCTGCTTGATGGTACCAATGCGTTTCATTACATCAGCGCGCTGGCGAATCAGTTCGCGAATTTCATGCTCCGCCGACCGGACTACGGCATGCACATGCGGATCGATCGTGAGTGACACATTGTCAAAACCCATTGTTGTCCTCCGCTTCCAGAATTAGCGCCGGCCGGCTACGGGGCCGTGAATAGCCGGATGCTTGGCCAATTCCACATAAGAATGCCCGTAGTAAAGTTCGCTACCGATGGCCTCCTGTTCTTTCCATATCTGAACCAGCACGTGGTGGCCATCTACGTTGGCAAACGTAAGCTTGGTCTTTGCGGGAGGGCGATTAGCCTGAATCGATCCGGTCATAATGGTCAGCAGATCATGGTCATCTGCATCACGGACCAGAAAAGCATTTGCACCCGTGCGCACGAACGAATACCGACCCGCAGGCAGGGAGCGGTTCCCGATCATGAATTCAAAAGGAACGGTTGACGTGATTCTCTGTCCGTCATACTGGGCCTGAACCGGCGCGGTGAATAACAAGACAGCGAGTGATAGTCCAGTCAAGATGCTCGCGATGCGTTTCATAGTTCCTCCAAAAATGGGCGGCGGTTGGGCGGCTACGCCTACTTTGCCTAGTCTGCCGGGCTTTGGGTTACGGCGATATCCGCTTCTTGTTGTCGAACTGTTTTGCCCGCCATTGACCATTGGACGAGGCGGATCGTCCATGAGGATTATTGTTTGTCTTCATCGCATGAATGAACTATGCTCATGGATATGGACGTGCGATTGGAAGTACGGCATTTGAAACTTCTGGCTGCGGTTGCGGACACTGGAAGCGTTACTGAAGCGGGCAAGCATCTACATCTGACACAATCTGCATTAAGCCACCAGTTGCGCGACGCGGAAGGAATGCTGGGCGCGGCGCTGTTTTTGCGGCTGGGAAAGAAGATGGTGCTTACTCCTGCGGGAGAGGCGCTGTTAGCTTCGGCGCGCCGCGTGTTGGATGAGCTAAGAAATGCCGAAGCCAAGGTTGTGGGATTGAATGGTGGAACACGCGGGGTAATTCGGTTGAGCACTGAGTGTTACACCTGCTATCACTGGCTGCCTCCATTGCTCAAGAAGTTTCATAGCCGTTATCCCGAGGTGGAAATCAGCATTGAGGCCGCATTTACCAGTCATCCGGCGGAGGCCGTTCTGGATGGCAAACTGGATGTTGCGGTTGTAAGTACCCCCCCGCGCAACAAGAGTCTTCGCATCACTGCCATGTTCGAGGACGAACTAGTGCTGGTGATGGCCCCTGATCACCGCCTGACCAAGTTCTCAAATGTGCCGGTGAAGGAGTTGGCGGGCGAGACGGTTTTGATTTATCCACCGAAAGAGGAGAGCTCGTTGCTAGGGGTTCTACGGCCCACAGGAGTTCAGCCGGGGCGCATTTTGGAAATTCCGCTGACTGAGGCAATCGTAGAACTGGCGGGAGCCGGAACGGGAGTTGGTTTCATGCCACGATGGGCGATGTCGCCGCAGGTGGAGTCGGAGCGGGTGGCAGTGCGCCAGTTGGGTAACAAAGGCTACCTGCGGCGGTGGTACGCGGTGACCTTGCGCAAACCTTTAGTGTCTCCCTACATGACGGAGTTTTTGGCGCTGCTGCATGCGTGCTGTCCAAAATATGCAAGACGGCTAAAGCCGGCGTCGTAGCTTTTCATGAATCGCCGCTCGCTGGCTGAATATCTCGATGACTTTCTGCGCCGAGGCGACGAATGTGCCTACGCGCAGCCTGCGGGCTACCGCACTGAGCGATGGACCTACCGGCAGGTAGCGGAAGCTGCCTTCCAATTCGCCCGTGAGCTTCACACGCGAGGAATTCACAAAGGTGAACGCGTCATGCTCTGGGGCCCTAATTCGGCCCAGTGGGTGGCGGCATTTCTTGGATGCGCCTCGCGGGGCGTGATCGTGGTCCCGATGGACGACTCCGCCTCGCCGGATTTTGCTGCACGGGTAGGGAAGCAAGTTGGAGCCCGGTTGCAGGTGACCTCGCGAGTGCATGCAGCAAGTATTGACGTCCCTTCCGTTGTTTTGGATGATCTCTTGAATTCTTCGCATCCCTCATCTGCTTTGCCCCCGATTGAGATCGATCCGCAGGATACGCTGGAAATTGTTTTTACTTCGGGAACTACAGCCGAGCCCAAGGGAGTTGTGATTTCACATGGCAATGTGCTGTCGAACGTTGCACCGCTGGAAGAGGAGATCGGGAAATACCTCAAGTATGAGCGGTGGTTTCATCCTGTCCGGTTTCTGAATCTGTTGCCTTTGAGTCATGTGTTTGGCCAGTTCCTGGGGATTTTCCTGCCGCAGTTGATGGGCGGGACGGTGGTGTTTGAGCATACGTTGAAACCAGCGGAGATTTTGGCTACGGTGCGGCGAGAGAGGATTTCAGTGGTGGTTGCAGTGCCACGGGTTCTGCAATCTCTCAAAGAAAAGATTGAGCGCGATGTTGAACGATGGCGGGGGAAGTTCGAGCGGCTGTTCAAATATGCCGAAAGGAAGAAGTTTTTGCGGCGGGCGTGGATCTTTCGGCGCGTGCACCGGATGTTTGGGCTGAAGTTTTGGGCGTTTATTTCAGGCGGAGCAGCGCTCGACCAAGTAACCGAGGAATTCTGGTCGCGGCTGGGGTTCGCGGTGATTCAGGGGTACGGGCTCACGGAGACTACATCGCTGATCAGCTTGAATCATCCCTTTCGTGTGGGAAAGGGATCGATCGGCAAAGTGATGGCTGGCCGCGAAGTGAAGCTGGGCCAGGACGGAGAGATTTTTGTGCGAGGCGGCGGGGTGGCTTCGAAATATTGGGGCCCCGGTCAGCCGGTCGCTAATCACGACGGCTGGTATGCGACAGGGGATGTCGGTGAGCTCGACGCCGAGGGCAATCTATATTTCAAAGGGCGCAAGAAGGAGGTGATCGTTACTCCAGCGGGGATGAATGTTTATCCCGATGATCTGGAGTCGGCCTTGCGCAGCCAGCCTGAGGTTAAGGATTGTGCGGTCGTTGCTCTGCCGCGGGAGGGGAATGCGGAACCTTGCGCTGTTTTGATCTTGCGCAGTGATGGGGACGCAGCAGGGATTGTGAAACGCGCGAATGCGACGCTGGCAGAGTTTCAGCAGATGCGGCATTGGTTTGTGTGGCGGGATGAGGATTTTCCGCGTACATCGACGCAGAAGCCGCGGCGGAACGAGATTTTGCAACGGGTGTTGGCGGCGCAGGGGGGACAGGCCGGTGCAAGTTCCATAGCTGATTTAATTGCGCGCAGCACAGGTCGCCCGGTGGTCGCGTTTTCAAAAGCTTCGGAGCTGGAGACTGATCTTAATTTGAGTTCGCTTGACCGTGTGGAGCTGATGGGGGCACTGGAAGATCGATATCAAGTGGACCTCAGCGAGGCGCAGTTTTCCGCGGTCAAAACGGTCGGTGACCTGGAGAAGATGTTGCAGGGAGAATTGCCGGCGCGGGCGAGGTATGACTATCCGGTCTGGGCGCAGCGCTGGCCGGTGACATGGATTCGCACCTTGGTTCATTACGTGCTGCTTCGGCCGGCGGTGCTTGTGCTGGGATGGCCAACAATTATTGGGCGGCAGAACTTGGACGGTGTGCAGCGGGCCGGTACTGGTGACATGCAATCACGTTGATGATGTGGATGTAGGCTTCATTCTGACCGCTTTGCCTGCGAGGTTACGCCACAAGCTCGCTACAGCCACAGGCGGCGAGGCATTGCAGGCGTTGCGGACCCCGCCTGCTTCGCGAAATATTCTGTTGCGTGTTTACGATCGCGTAGCGTGGTTTCTGGGTGTTTCGTTGCTCAATCTTTTTCCCTTGCCACGGCAGGCCGGTTTTCGGGAGAGCTTTGCCTACGCTGGGGAGTCGGTGGATCGGGGATACAGCGTGTTGGTATTTCCAGAGGGGAGGCACACCATCGATGGAAAGATGTTCCCCTTTCGCGCGGGGACTGGTTTGCTATCCAACAATTTGAAGATCCCGATCGTGCCGATGAGGATCGATGGCCTATTTGAACTGAAGCGAGCGCGTAAAAGAGTCGCGCGTCCCGGACAGGTGCGCGTGCACATTGGCAAGCCTGTCCGATTTCCTGACGGCAGTGATCCAGCTTGGATCGCGGCGCAGTTGCAGGAAATTGTAAAGCAACTGTAATTTTCTTAGGTTTTTATCCCCATTCGGTCGTGTCCGGACGTAATCACTTCAGTCACTGCAAATGCGGGTAAAACCCACTTGAGTGGGTGCGGCATCCAACTGCCTTCGATATAGTAGTTCCATCCTTTGGCCAAATACTTCGGAGGACGAGAAAGATGCGTTTCGATATCAAACAAACGGCAAGAGCATTTATGGCGTGTACCCTGGCGACAGTTTTTGCGGTGCCGCAGAGCCTAGTGGCGCAGGCTACGGCGCACGTGGTAAGCCCGGCTGAGATGCAGAATCAAATGCTGGTTACGGCACAAGCACGGCAGCACAACCTGGATACGGTCCGTAGCTTCTTTTCATCGGCACAGGCCGCAAAGGCGCTGAAGACGGCGCACGTCAGCCCGGAGCAGATCAAGACTTCGGTAGCATCCCTGAGTGATGCCGAGCTGGCGCAGATGGCATCGCGTGCGGAGAAGGCCCAGGCCGAGTTTGCCGCCGGCACTCTGGATACTCGTGACCTGGTCCTCATTATTCTGGCCATGGTGGCGTTGATTCTGATCATTGTCGCGGTGCGGTAGGAGTTTTATGAGTCGCTCCATGGCCAAGTTTGGGTTGGCGATGGCATGTTTGACGGCTGTGCTTGCTGCTGCCACTGCGCCGGGAATATGGCTGGACGTTCCCTTCGTTAAGCAGGAAAAAGAAGGATGTGGAGCAGCAAGCATCGCCATGGTGATGCAGTTCTGGCAACAGCAGCAGGGGCGTCCGGTGGCGGAAGCGTCGGACGCGTCACATATTCAACAAACTTTGTATTCCAAAAAGGGTCATGGAATTTACGCTTCTGACCTGGAAGCGTATTTTCAGCAGAATAGTTTTCGGACTTTTGCTTTTCGTGGTGAGCTGCAGGACTTGAAGCAGCATCTCGAGAAGGGGCGCCCGCTGATTGTGGCGCTTAAACCGAATGGCGCCGCTTTGCACTATGTGGTGGTGACCGGGCTTGACTGGGAGCATTCCCTAGTCATAGTGAATGATCCCGCCCAGCGTAAACTGCTTAAGCAGGACCAATCCAGTTTCGAGCGGGAATGGAGCGGCGCAGGAAAATGGACTTTGCTGGCCCTGCCTCAATCCTGACCGTTCGAGTTCGAATTGCCCTCGTCGTCTTCTTGCTTGCCTGCGGTCCCTGCCTCGCGCAAACCTCTAATGCAATTCTTTCAAAGGCCAAAGACCTGTTTGCCCACCAGCAGTGGCAACAGTTGGTAGACCTCGCCGAATCGTCCAAACCGCGCTCGGCGGAGATGGAATATCTCTACGGAACCGCGCTGGCGCGCCTGGCACGCTGGGACGATGCCAGCGCTGCCTTTCATCGCGGGCTCACCCTGGCTCCCGAAGACGCGCGATTTCCAGTTGAGCTGGCAGGGGTGGAATTTAAGCAGCAACATTATTCAGATGCGGCAGCCCTATTGCGCCATGCTCTAGATATCTCTCCAGATGATGCGTATGCCAATGAACTTCTGGGCACGGTTTATTTTCTGCAGAGAAATCTCGAAGGGGCGTTGAAATATTGGAACCGGGTGAGCAAGCCGCAGATTGCGAATTTGATACCGGAGCCGCCGCCGAAAACCGACGCGGCTTTGCTGGACCGCGCGTTTGCGTTTTCTCCTGCCAGCTTAATGACAGTGGATCAGCTTTACGCTAGCCGAGCCAGGATACACAACCTAGGCGTGTTCTCCGGGTTCGAGTTCAACCTGATACCGCGTGACGATACCAAGTTTGACGTTCTGTTTCGCAACCAGGAGCATAACGGCTTCGGCAGCAGCAAGCTGGAAGTTCTCATCATGCTGCTTCGCGGGCTGCCCGCCGAGGAAGTCAATCCCGAGTATTTCAATTTTCATCATCGCGCCACCAACTTCGAAGGCTTCTATCGCTGGGACGAACAAAAGCGCCGCGTGGAGGGGAGCGTTTCAGGTCTAGTCAGAGGCGATCCCGCCCGGCGCTACTGGTCGGGGTTTGACCTGCGTAACGAAAACTGGGATTTGAGGACGGGCTTCCACGGGCCAGCCGATCAACTAGGAAGCTTCAACATGCGTCGCGAAGCCATCGGAGCCAACCTACTTTCGCTGGTCGGCAGCCGCTGGAGTTGGTCAGCCGGGGCTGAGGTTTCGCACCGTGATTTCCGCAATATTGTTCAAGGGCCTGCGATTACTCCAGCGTTGCTATCTGAAGGCTTCCAACTCAAGGAAATTACCAAGCTTGATGTCGATGCATGGCGCTTCCCTGAGCGGCGGATGAATTTTGCCGCCGCCGTCTCTTCCGAGGCGGGACGGCTTTGGTCGACTCCCAGCCAGACTTTTCTGAAGACGCAGGGAATGGCCCGCTTCCATTGGTTCCCTCGGGCGGAGGGAGACGATTACGAGATTCAAGAGAGGGTCCTCGTCGGAAAGACTTTTGGAAATGAGCCCATCGACGAGTTGTTTATCCTGGGGGTGTTGGGAGACAACACGCTGGAGATGCGCGGCCACGTCACTACACGCCAAGGCCGCAAGGGAAGCGGTCCGTTGGGACGCAACTATTTCGTTTCCAACTTCGACTTCGATAAAACCTTGTTCAGCAAATGGGGACTCACCGCGAAAGCGGGGCCCTTTGTAGACATAGGTAAGATCACGGATCCGACGCCTGCCCTCGGATCCCATGATTGGCTGTACGACATTGGTCTAAAGATTCGCGGAAGCCTGTTTGGCATGGGCGCGGTGTTTATCTATGGCAAAGACCTGCGAAATGGCAACAATGCATTTACGGTTGAACTAGAATAGAGCGCGTTAACAGCCTTCGCTAAGGACGGAACCACGCATGAAAATTCTTCTACGTTATTTGGCAGTAATCACTATTTTGAGTTGCGCATTTTCCGTGGCGGGTTTGGCCAAGACCGTCAAGGTCGACATGAAAGAACATAACGGCAAGGACGTGGGGACCGCGACCATCAAGTCGTCCGGTACCGGAGTGAAGATCGAACTCAAGCTGCACAGCCTGACGCCGGGGGAGCATGCCATCCATATTCACCAAAACGCAGTATGTGAAGGGCCGGATTTCAAATCGGCCGGTCCGCATTTCAATCCCGACACGAAGCACCACGGCCTGGAAAATCCGGAGGGCCACCACGCCGGGGACATGAACAACTTCCTGGTCAGGGTTAATGGGAAGGCGAAGGCCACGGTCACCAATGCCGATGTGAACTTCGGCAACGACAGTCACTCGCTATTCACTAATGGCGGTACCGCCCTTGTGATCCATGCGAACAAGGATGACATGAAGAGCGATCCGGCCGGGAACGCAGGGGATCGCATCGCGTGTGGCGTCATTAAACCGTAACCAGTCTAGACTTCCCCGGAATCGTCGGCGGCGGAAACTGCGACTGGAGCAGCCTCAAACTCCGGCGACATGGTTTCCGCCGATTGCGGCGCGGGCGCAGCTGCCGGTTTTTTCTCTATAAATTTGTTGGTGTTGAGCAAAGGCCTGCCCAGCGAGGGGTTGTAGCTCGACCAGGGTCCTTCCGACCCCAACTCACGCTCGAAGTGCGCCCTCATACTCTCCATTTTCGAGTCGAGATCGTCTAGGTAATGCAACATTAGGGCCTCGGGGAACATGGGGAGCTTGGGCGATCCGAATTCGTACTGGCCGTGATGGCTGATGATCAGGTGTTCCAATAAAGTCTTAAGTTCGTAGGGGAAGCCAGGAATCTGCGTGATCTTCGCATGCAGCATCTCCAACTCGATGATCATGTGACCAAGCAATTGGCCGCGGGTGGTATAGGAGAAAGAACGGTTGTAGCTGAGCTCGTGAATCTTTCCAATGTCGTGAAAGAACGCTCCGGTCAAAAGCAGATCGCGGTTGACATTGGGATAGTTCCGACACATGAGATCACAGGAGCGGCACAACGACACCACATGGTCGAGCAGTCCGCCAATGTAGGCGTGGTGTAAGCTCTTGGCGGCGGGAGCGGTGCGGTAGGCCTCGGCAATTTCAGGATCGCCCATGAAGGATTCGACCAGCGTCTTTAGATACGGATTCTGAAAGCTGGCGACGAACTCGCCGAGTGTCCGCCAGAGCTCGCCGATGTCTTTGGTGGTCTTGGGAAGGTAATCGGCGAAATCAACTTCGGAGTCGCCCAGGCGGCGCAGCTTGTGGATGGTGATCTGAAATCGGTTTTTGTATTTGTTGAGCAGGCCTTTGATCTTGATGAAGTCTTCCTGCTCAAAGGCGTCGAGGGCGTCCTCGACGTTGTCCCACATCTTGGCTTCGAGTTGACCGGTACGGTCGCCAAGTGTCAAAGCCAGGTAAGGCTCGCCGGTCTTCTTGGGCTTGACCTGCTTCGAAACCACCACAAAGCTGGAAACGATGGTCTTGTTCTCGTGCTGCACGCAGTCGCAGATCAAAAAATCTTTCATAGGCAGGCCCGCTAAAACAGCAGAAACTTTTTCTTTTTCTTCAACTGCTTTGCGGAGGCTACTTTGGCGGAAGTTTCTACTGGCTTGGTCTCGCTCGCGCTGGCGGCGCTATCGATGTACCCCTCCTTCACGTCGATGTAGGCTTCGGTGCGTAGCTTTTCGAGATAAGCACGCAATGCCGGCTGTAACTTTTGCATGTACATCGCGTCCTGAACTTTGGCTTCAACATCCTTGAAGGGAGGGATGCCGGCCTCCTGGTGCTCGACCACCTGCAGAATCACAAATCCCTGCTTGGTTGGAGTTACGTCCGAGACTTCGCCCGGCTTCATGGCAAATGTCTGGTCCTCAAGAACCTTGGCCAGGGTGCCACGCTTGAAATAACCAAGATCACCACCTTGCGTCGCGGTTGGACCAGCGGAATTTTTCTTGGCGACGTCTTCGAATTTTGCCCCCTTGCGGATCTCGGCCAGCAGGCCTTCCGCCTTGACTTTCGCCGCAGCCGCAGCTTCTGGATCTTCCGTGGTCGAGTTGTTTGGATTTGCCACTGGAACCAAAATCTCGCTTAGCCGGATTTGCTCAGGCTGCCGTAGATCCTCCTTATGCTCTTCGTAAAACTTTCGTTCGTCGTCCTTGGAAAGAGCCATGTGTGACCCGACTTCGCGGCCAATCACCTGCTGGGTGATGATCTGCTCCTTCATATTCTGCTTAAAGTCTTCGTAGTTGAAGCCTTGTGCCTCGGCTGCTTTTTCCAACTCCTCCATGCTACCCAGCTTCATCTGCTTACGCATTTCGTCCAGGCGTTTGATGAGGTCGGTCTCAGCCGTAATTCCCAGATCTTTGCCCTTCTCAAGTAGTAGCTGGCGGTCAATCAGGTCACGAAGGACGTCCTTATCGCGCTCGGCAAAAGTCTTGTCAGGATTAGGCACATCCTGCTGCTGGATCTCCTGCTTGAGCTGGTCGCGACTGTGATTGTATTCAGTCCGGGTAATGATCTGATCGTTGACGCGGGCAACAATTTCCTCGATCACAGTGTCAGCGCTAAACACCGGCAGGGCGATGAGGCATGGCAAAGCGAGGGAGCATAACCATTTACGCATTACGAATCCTTAGACTAGTCGACCCTGATTGAGTGGAACAGCCTTTAACAGATTGTAACTCCGGATGGTCTTCTTATCTAGACTTAGCAGGCCAGGGTGGCGGCCCGGCCAGCGACCCCGCGGGAGAGAGACAATGCGGTCACATCGTTGTGGGTAGGCGGCGTCTTCATGAACTGTTTGACCTGATCGATTACGTTCATGCAGATCTCCTTGGCCGACTCAGCAGGAGAGTCCTGCATGCTGCGCTTGACCCGGTCCATTCCGAATTCTTCGCCCCGTGATTTGCCCTCGACCACACCGCGGGAAACGAGCAGCATGGCGGCCCCGGGTTGTAAGGCGGCCATGGCCGCATCGGGAGTGGCGTGCGAAAACAAACCCAACGGCAGGCCAGTTGCGGGAAGTTCAACGATTCCGGTCTGGTCGCGGAGAAGGGCCGGAATGTGGCCGGAATTTACGTAGCAGAGGATCCCCAGATCTTCGTTGTAGCATGCGGCAAAAGCTGGACATGAGCGGACGCCATCCGCCTCCTTAAGAATCGTTCGATTCAGTTGCAGGGCCAGCTCCACCATGGCGTCGGCTTCGTTGACTCCCTCGCGGGAGAAGAGCTCGGTTGAAACGGTGCGGAATGTACTTTGAGTTGCAGTGATGATAGAGCGGCTGTCATCGATGCGTCCGGCGACGTCGAGCAGTCCGAAGACCACACGGCACGGGCTGACGCGCACGAAGTCGTAGAAATCGCCGCCCATCCGCTGGCCGTAATAAAGAGCGGCCAACTCGGCATCCTGAAGCTCCGGGACCTCCGCTTGCACGGGGATTGGCAGGGGCGCCGATCTGTCGGAATGAGAGAAGAAGCTCACGGCTTTGGTTGCGAAAAAGGCTAGCACAGAAGTTCAACCGTTCGCACTAACTGTCCTTAATTTCCATACCGGCTGGCCAGGTACTTGCCCACCTCAGCTTCCAATTGCCCGTAGTCGGTATGAATGGTGGCCCGAAGCGCGGCCTCGGTGGAGCTGCCCTGTCCAAGGCGCTCTAAAACCCGGCGTATGTCGCTCATTCCATAAGTATCGTTGACGTATTGCACCGCGGCCAGAGACTCGTCATAGGCCAGAGTGGCTTCCATGCCGGAGAAGCGCATGAAGCTTCCCTCAAGCGCGTTAAACGGAATCTCTCTCTGCGCGGTAAACAGCTGGGCCAGGCGGTGTCCGTTAGAGGAGACTGACTTCGGCTCCAGCGACTGGGCGATCCCCTCGTGCAGCCACTGCGGGCAGCGGCCTCCAGAAATATAGTTGATAAAGGAGTGAGCGAGTTCGTGCTTCAGGACGCGCGCCAGTTCGGGAGTCACGGAGTTTAGACCCTCGATCGGGATACGCAACTTGCCATCGTTGACGGCGCCACTCCACGACGGGGCCTGGGTGACATCGAAGAAAGCCTGGCCCGTATAAAGGACCACTGGAATGCTGTTGCGGGGCGCAACCCCGAGTTGCCGGACTAAGTCTTCGTATGAACCTTCGAGCGTCGCCAGTAGATCGCGGCGCAATGATTCAGAAGTCTGGGCACCTTCATAGCGCAAGGTAAAGTGGCTGCTCTCCCGTTCGGAAAAGTCGGCTTCAGCGGAGGCCTCCCGCTCGGCCTTCTCCAGATACTTTTGTAGCGCACCATCTGGACGGATCGCAAGGGATCGCTTCCAGGAGCGGACGGCGTCCCGCGTACGGTCGGCGCCAAACTGGGCATATCCCAGTACCGCCAAAGAGTCTGGAGATTCCGGGGCAATCCGGACCGAACGCTCGGCGTAGGGAATCGCCTCTTTAGCGTTGCCCGTGCGGACCAGGAGCGAAGCGTAGTAATTCAAAAGACTCGGATTTGCCGGATCGATACGAAGCGCAGTTTCGAAATAGCTCCTGGATTTGGCAAAGTTACCGTGGCCAAACTCGAATTTGCCGGCTGTGAAGTAGGCGGCCGCCGACAAGCTTGCGTTGCCTTGCTGCTCGATTGCGCTCAAAGAGTCAGAGTCGACGCGGCCTTCCTTAATTATTCGGTCTTCCAATTCGGCTGCGCTACCAAGTTCAACCGCAGGCGAAAATGCGGGAACATCTGCCGCATCCCTGGTGTCCGTCTTTGTTGAGGCAAATTGAGGACGAATGCCGCCAGCCTCGATGTGATCTACTGAACCTTTCGGGATGGCATACGAATCGTCGCCGAGATCGTATTCGATGCGGCTGCCATTTTCCTGCACGTGGTCGGCCCAAATGGTGCGCCCGTTCTTGAGGTGGATGATTTCGGCTGGCGCAGCAATCGCGCCTGACAGCGACAGACACAAGAAGGTGACAAAGGCGCGCACTAGGGCGCATTCTAGCAACAGGGTAAAGGGCAACCTAGTGACAAAGGTAATCAGCAAAGTTCGTTGCGCGTGGCCAGTAGCGGTATGCCTGTTACTGGCGGCAGCGGGTTTTTGTCAGGCACCTTCCGCCAAGCCGGCGGAGGATCTGTATCTTCAACTGCGCAGCGTAGGACTTGATCCGTCCAGGGTGTATCGCGCGCGCGATGTTTCCATCGACCGGGCTTCTATCCACATCACGTTGGAAGACGGAACGCTGGCGTTCACCAAGGATGTTGCCGGCCGGGTGACCGGAGCGTTCTTTGAGGGCGAGGGCGAAATTCTGCTGGCGCCGCCGAACCAGCTGGAACGTTCGTCGATGGCGCTGTTTACCGGGGCGGCAATTCTTGAGGAGCGCTTTTTCAGCGGCTACTTCCGTTTCAATGACGACACATTTACCGAATTAAAGCCTGCGCTACGGCCGGCGGAAGATTCTGACGTATTCGTATCAGAGTGGAATGAAACCGCACAGAATCTGGCGAGTATAGATGCGCTCCGGCTTCTGATGAGTTTCAGCAAGCAGCTTCCTTCGCCCGGAGCGAACGCGCCGGCTGAGATCCCGCTTCATGAGGAACAAATGTGGCATGCCCGGCTTCAGGGGCAACGCTTGGGACCATTTGATGCCTACTTTGACTCCGATAGCTTTGAGCAAGTGTGGGCCGGGCAGAGCAAAATCGTCGATGGCGAAACCTTTTACGACATGTGGACATCGTTTTCGCTTCCGGCCGCCGGGAAGCCTGGAGCAGATTCGCCGGCAAGCGAATCGGGCAAGATGGATGCGATTAGCATTCCTGACTACAAGATCCGCTGCCAAATCAGACTGCCGAAGGCTCTTAGCGCGGAGGCCTGGTTACAGATGGACGTCCGTCAGGGCGGACAGAGAACCGTACTGTTTGAATTGTCGCGGTTCCTGAATCTGAAGACTGTGGAAGCAGACGGACACCCGATTGAATTCATCCACAACCAGGCCATCGAGGGGACGCAATTATCCCGGCGCGGCAACGATCTAGTCGCAGCAGTCTTCCCTCGACCATTAAATACGGGCGAGCATATCGAGTTGCACTTTGTTTATGAAGGGGATGTGCTGTCGGAAGCTGGTGGCGGTCTCCTTTATGTAGGGGCGCGAGGCACCTGGTTCCCGAACCGGCGGCTGGCGATGTCCAACTTCGATTTGGAATTTCGTTACCCGACAGGGTGGACGCTGGTCGCAACCGGCAAGCGAATGCAAGAAACTCCAGGGCAGGAAAATGGGGAACAGGTTTCTCGTTGGGTATCGGAACGTCCTTTTCCGCTGGCCGGATTCAATTTGGGAAAGTACAAGAGTGTTTCGGCGCGGGCAGGGAGCACAGTAGTGGAAGCCTATGCTTCCTCTGGCGTCGAGCACGTCTTCCCTGTAAGTTCGGCAGATGTGCCGCCGCCACCCCAGACTTTGCCATCCGGACTGCGAATGCGCGAGCGCGACGTGTCGATAACCCCGATGCCTCCGTCGCCGGCACGAAATGCTCAGAGTGTTGCTGAGCTTTCGGCTAAATCTATTAACTTTTTTAGTAGGCTCTACGGGCCTTTTCCCTATGCCACCCTGTCTCTGAGCCAGCAGCCAGGCGCCGCGAACCAAGGATGGCCCGGGCTCATATTCCTTTCGAGTTTTTCGTTTCTGAGCGAGTCGGAGCAGTCACAGCTGCGGCTAAATGCGTCCGCTATCCGCTTGAGTTCAGGAGTTATCGCCCATGAGACCGCTCATCAATGGTGGGGCGATCTCATCATTTGGAACGGCTATCGTGACCAGTGGATTGTGGAGGCTTTAGCCGACTACAGCGCATTGATGTTTCTGGAGACTGAGAATCCCCGGCGCTTTCACGCAGTGCTCGACCGTTATCGAGACGACTTGCTGGCTAAGAACAAGGATGGACAGCAGCAATTGGAAGCCGGGCCGGTTACGCTCGGGGTGCGTCTCTCTTCGTCGAAATTCCCGAATGGCTATGAAACCAGCAGCTATGAGCGGGGAGCCTGGTTGTTTCACATGTTGCGAAATATGATGCGCGATGCAGAAGTGACCGAGGCTCGAGCCAAAGGCAAGCGAGTCCGATTAAGCGCCGCCAGCGCGGAAGAGGAGCCGTTCATTCGAGCGCTACGCAAGGTTAGGGAACAATACGCCGGCAAACCGATCACGGCCGCCCAATTGCTGGCGACGTTCGAAGGTGAACTTCCACCCTCGCTGTGGCACGAAGGCAAGAGGTCACTGGAATGGTTTTACCAGGGCTGGATCAATGGAACGGCCGTCCCCAGATTCGAGCTTCAAGGAGTGAAACTCACCCCGAAAGAAGGCGGGGTGACAGTAGCGGGGAAGATCGTGCAAAAAGACGCTGCAAAAGGTTTGGTAACGCCGGTACCTGTCTACGCTACGGTGGCGGGCAAGAATTTTCTCTTGGGCCGTGTATTTGTCGATGAAGCGGAAGCCCCATTTCATTTTAATGCGCCCCCCAATACACGAAAGGTCGTAGTTGATCCCGATCAAACGCTCTTGACTCGAGTTGAATAACGATACGATTTCGGGAACGATTCCCGCCTTTTCATCTCAAGTGGAATGGTCGGTTTGCGGGTCCCCAAATAACGCAGAATGGCCACTCCATCCAGGCGCGGCAAATTCAACCCTAGAACCAGGTCGTAGTCAAACTCTCCCCATGGCCCCGTGACTGCTCGCCATCGCCTGAAACATCCACCGCATAGTGCTCAGACTCCAGGCCCTTGCGGACACAACCAGCCAGTGCCGCATCACCTTCGCCGATGAGAATTCGCATAGGTTGGCTTCAATGAACATCCTGATTGTAGACAGCAAAGTGACGGGTGCGGTCCAGGAGAAGACAACTCAAAAGTATGCGTTTCCCGAAATCGGAGACGATGCCAAACCGGGGTAAAGTTGCGTCGTTCTATCTCCGCCACGGCACTCAGCCCCCTGCGCCCAGCACCTAATCACCGAGTACGAACCCTCAGCGTCACTCACGCATTCGCCCGTGACGCGGAGATAATTTAGGTGTCACGCAGGAAAGGCCCGTAGGCTTGTACTGGAACAAAAAAGCGTTGCTGTCGTTGCTGATTCCCGGCGGAGCGATCTTCCTGATCGCTTGGATCGGCCTGGGCACCGGGTTAGTGGCAGTATCCCCGCCTGCGGTGCACTTCTATTACTATGCGGCGTTTGCCGCGGGCATGTTACTGGCGTGGCGGTTCCATTCCAGCAAGGTATTGTTCGCTCTTTTGTTCCTGCTGCTGGGTCATCATGCCGTAGAGTTTTTTTCTGCCGGACGAATCATGGCCTCCGGGCCCGGGCGAATTGCTTTCGAAGCCGCCGCATTTCTGCTGCCTTTAAATTTTGTCGCGCTCTCATTAGTTCGCGAACGTGGCCTGGGCCTGGAGGTCATTGCCTCCCGATTGGGCCTGCTGTTTGTGCAATCTGTTTTTGTCGCGGTCATCTGCCGCGCTGGAGAACGCACGGCTCCGGCTTTGTTTCGTGCGGGATTACTTCCAGCAGAATTGTTTTCCTGGAGCCGGGTCCCTCAGATTTCCGTGCTGCTTTTCATCCTCGCGCTCGCTCTGCTCGGGACCCGCTTCCTGCTCTACCGCAAGCCCGCAGAGAGCGGACTATTCTGGTCGTTAGCGGCAGTTTGGCTTGCCATGCAGAACGTCGCGATCACGCCAGTTGCCATTGCCTACATCGCGACTGCCGGAGTTATTCTTGCCAGCTCGATCGTGGAAGCGTCCTATGCCTTGGCCTACCACGATGAACTGACAACCCTGCCTTCGCGGCGTTCCTTCCATGAAAGTACGCTTCGTCTGGCAGCGCCGTACTCCCTTGCCGTTGTCGACATTGATCACTTTAAGAATTTCAACGACACCTATGGGCATGACACTGGAGACCAGGTCCTGCGCATGGTCGCGACCAAGCTGGGCGAGGTGACTGGCGGCGGGAAGGCATTCCGCACCGGCGGAGAGGAATTTTGTATTTTGTTTTCCGGAAAATTGGTGGCTCAGGCCTTGCCACACTTGGAAGCATTGAGAAAGGAGGTCGAAACCGCGACTTTCCATCTCCGGTCAGCTCCAGTTGCGGTGCTGCCCCCTAAAGACGATCGCCGCAAGCCGTCCAAGAAAAGCTCTTCTCGATCGCGCCCCGCGGCTGCCCGAGGCGGCGAACTCTCGGTCACGGTTAGTATTGGCGTCGCCGAAGCCCGAACCCCAGCGCAACAGCCGGAGCAAGTGTTGCGCGTTGCCGACAAAGCGCTCTATCGAGCCAAACAAGCTGGAAGAAATCGTGTAGAAACCGCAAGCCCCGCCCGTCTCACGAACTGCGCGAACCGCCAAGCGAAGTATTGCCTGAGATTCAGCGCTTGACCACAACTTTATCGCTTAATCTTACCGTACTCAGCTTCCGATAAAATCCGCCGGGTTACGAGTTGATGCGGATCATCGAACGGCCGTCCTGCAATGATTTGGTCCGCCTTCGCCCGATTTACGCCGGGCAAATCCTGTAACTGATCTTCGGTAGCCTTGTTCAAATCCAGAGGCTTGTCGCGACTCCAGCCTTCGCGCACGCCTTGGGCCATGGCTTTCGCATTCTGCTTGAGCTCAGCGGTTGCATTCGCAGTCTTTTCCCGAATCTCCTGCGGGCTCTGGTCCCGAGTACATCCCACGCAGCCAGCCAATAACCCGGCTGCAATAATGGCCCGCCCAGCAATAATAATGATGTTTTGCATAGTCCTTGGATGCTTCTCGGCAAGCGCAGTTGCTTATCACGAGGCACGTTGTACACCAATACTAGTTCTACCCCATCTTCACCGTCCTGACTTATGCTGGCCAGAAGTGGCCATTTCGTGGCCCTCGTGACACTCATAAACTATGGGCTGCCGGAAGCGCACTTACCGCCACAGGCGTCGACTTCAGGGTATCCAATTCCTTGATGAGCTCATGCCAAGCCTTGGAGTTCCGTTTGGTTGCAATAGGCTTTTCGAGATCGGCGTAATAAGAGAGAAGGTCCCGGCGCAGGGCGTCCGAGACTCGTTTGCCGCTCGTCTTGTTGAGCAACTTGGCGTATGTTTGGTCAGCAAGCCCATAAGTGGCTGCTCCGGTGACTGCTCCAGTATCGAGGTTGTCATTGGGCAATTGGAGCCGGTCTTCCTGTTGCTCAAGGACCAGCGCGCGATAGTGGTCCAAGGTTTCGTTGAAGCTCTCCATATACAACTGTTCAACCGCAGGTGGGGGTGGATGAAACGCGAGGCCGCTGAACGGGCCAACTTTTGGCACAACGCGCAAGAAAAACGCCTTCAGGCGGGTGCCGAAGCCGGGTTTTTCATAGATGTGGCCCCATTCTTTACGGTACCCCGAATTTGAGATGTTATAGACAAATTCCTTCTTGGTCTCGCTGGGCTGGCTGTTCCGAATCTCATCTCTCTTCAGATGCCACGCCACTTTTGTCATTCGTGGAATAACAGTTGAAACAGCATGGCGATAGCTGCCGATGGAAAGATCCAGGCTGAAAAAAACGTCCGACATCTCGAGCGAATAAGTTCTTGCGAACGCTCGTTCGAGGACTGGCTTTGAAACCTCGAAGCCAATAAAGTCATGATAGGCCTTGGGCGCGTAGTTTCCTTCGGCGACCTGGTCCACATCGAAACCGTATTCGACCTTCATGTGTGCGGACGGTTTTTCCTGATAAGTAACGACCGGACCATATTTCTTTGCCAGCCCGGGATACATTATTGCAACCGCCCGGTTGGTGGCGAGTTTGTGACCCGAGCCGTCAGCGGCGTAGTGTGACAGCGCACCCAGGGCGAACGCGTATTCATTTAGATCCTTGGACTCTTCGATCAAGGCAAATACAAAATCACCGCTTCGTACATAGTGCGTTAGGTCACTGAAGAATTGACTGCCAAACGGGTAGTAACCCAAATCTTGGATAATCGCGCCGCCGTAGGCATAGGCGTGGGCCTGGAGCAGGTCCTCCGGAGTCGCGTTAGGGAATCGTCTCAAGAGCAGGGGCTGAATGCTGTCCTTCCATGCGGCGTCGATAATAGCCTCATGCGTAAGGACGGAATAGCCCGCGCAGTCGGGCGCACAGGATATTCCCAAGAGAAGTCCGAGAATCAGAGGTCCAGACAATAAGAACAACGCGGATCGACTCTGGTCTGACATGGTCTCTGTTGAAACCCCTCCTCGGGCCAGCCCTTCCTTTAAGCAGGCTGAAAATGTTTGGTATGCCAACCATGGGAACAAAGGACAACTAATGCCACTGGGAAAACTGCCAGTGGGCGATACCGTTGGGTCCATTGAGGATCTGTGGTTTGTAAATGATTGCGATTGAAGCAGTAATTGGAATTTCCTTGACCATGGTAGACTGTGAAAACCAACCCCGGAGAGGTGGCCGAGTGGCTGAAGGCGGCGGTTTGCTAAACCGTTGTACGGTCAAAAGCTGTACCGGGGGTTCGAATCCCCCCTCTCCGCCATTACCTTAGTAATCTAGCAGTTGCAAGCGGGTGATACCTACACTGATACTGAATCGAGGAGGATCACCGATGAACCGCAAAGTCAATCTCACCAAACGAGTTGAAACCAGCAGAGGGCTGCGCTACTGCCCTGTGGTCTCTGCTGCGAATGGCCGCGTCAAGCCCGATGTGGTCATCGTGGACGGCCAGCAGGAGCGGCACCCCGAAGGCGCTTACTACCTCGAATGGCGCGAGAGCAACAAGCGCGTGCGCCTGTCGGTGGGCAAAGATGCAGCCGATGCCAGCGCGAGACGCCTCGCAAGGAAGCCGAACTGAACGCGGTGAACAATGGCGTCGACCGTGGTGGAACGGAGCGAACGGCAGCGGTCACTCGCAGCCGCCGTAGCCGAGTACCTTGAGGAAACTAAGCTCAGCAAAAAGCCGAAAACCTCAGCAGCCTACACCACGGCCCTGCACTATTTCAGGAGTCCTGCCACAAGATCTATCTGGAAGACGTGGAGCGCAAGGACATGCTCAAGTTCTCAGCATTCCTCCGGGAGTCAAGGAGCAGTCACCGCGCGCGTCTACAACAAGTTCGAGATGTGATGACGTTCCTGAAAGCCCAAGGTGCTCGCGGCCTCGTTGCGAAGAACGACTGGCCAAGGTTTGTCGCAGGAGGAACCGGAATATATGAGCGTGAAGAACTGGACACACTGTTCGCTGTCTACGACGCGGAAGAACGGCTGTGGTTCGAGTTCTTTCTGTATCGGGAGAAGTATTTCGATGCCCGCCTTAAACCGTCTCCATCGACCGAATCGCGTTCTCTGTCCATTTGACGTGTTCCACATCGAGCCGCTGAAGTCACTAGCCAGCAGATGTTGAAACTACCCGCCTCGCCACTATCGCGACCGGCACCATAGCACTAAGAAGCACAACCAAATCGGTCAAGGTGGTGTTGAGGATCATCTCCACCACAAGAATCAGTCCCGCCAGGAAAAGCAGAGCCAGAGAAATTCCGCGGTGAAAACGGCGGACCTCCGATTGCAGCCAGGACTCATGGTGGTGCTCTAGTATCCGGCCGTCGTCGGAGTCGGTGCAGTTCTTCTTCAGCGCGCAGGCATTGCAGGACTTCGCCTCCGCGCGATACTGTCCGATGCGCCGCTGCGAGTCGAACGCCCAGAGCTTGAGATACTGGCCGGCTGGGCACTCCCACATATTGTGATGCGGGTGGTACGTGAACCCCGCCGTGTGGTACTGACGAGATCTCCGGTGCGTGTGCCGCCCCACCATTTCGAGGCAAGTCGCTGCCGCAACTAAGAAAACTGCGTATCCGGAGGCCAACAACACTTCTATGTGAACGGTGTTCATCGTGACTCTTGAGGCTCAACCACTTCGGTGAAGAGGATTTCATCCGCTTGATCACTGACTCGCGGGGCCATACGGCGGACAGCGAGCCAGCACAAATACAGGACGGGCAGGATGCCTCCGACTATAAAAAGTGCATCGCCGGGGAATCGTATCCATTCCAGCAACGTATTGCTCCTGGCGGTCAGGAATTTTAGCGAGCGTGCATCAAAATAACCGGAATTGACCGAGTGATAGAGTTGCAGGATACCCAGCGGGAACAAGGTTGCGAATACCATCCACGCCAAGCCAAGATTGAGCGACCAGAAACTGATCTTAGCCGCTCGGTCCGACCAACGGTCCTCGGGGACCATATAACGCAGGCAGAACAGGGCCAGCCCCACGGCCAGCATGCCATAAACGCCCATCATGGCGGCGTGTCCGTGATTGGCCGTCAAGGCTGTCCCGATCTCGTAGTACGAAACAATGGGCAGATTGATCAGGAACCCAAAAATACCAGCGCCTAGGAAATTCCAGAAGCCGACTGCGGCAAGGAACATGACCGCCCAGAAATGGGGAAACGGCGTGCGCGAAGGCCCTTCGCTGTGGCGCCGAGCTGCAGAAAACCCCAGGCTTCGACCGTGAGAAACGTGAGCGGAATTACTTCGGCCGCCGAGAAGAACGCACCGAGTGCCATATGAACGGCAGGTTCTCCAGAAAAATACACATGATGCATGCTGCCAATGACCCCGCCCGCCGAGTAGAGCACGATGTCGAGGTAAATTACCGTCAGGGCCACTCTCTCATTCACGACACCGAGCAGCACGAAGATATAGGCAACCATGATGGTAGTGAACAACTCCAGGAAATCCTCGACCCACAGGTGCACCACCCAGAACCGCCAGAAATCGGTGGTAGTGAAATGCGAAGCGGATGAGCAAGCAACCCGACCGCATAAAAAGCTGGGATCGAGAGCGCGGAAAAAAAGAACAGCCACGGCATGTTTCCCATGTGCTCCGAACTCAGTCGTCCGCGCAATCCACGGAACAAAATGACAGTCCAGAAGAAGAGGCCCACGATCAGCAGGACCTGCCAGAATCGCCCCAGATCGAGATACTCGAAGCCTTGATGCTCCAAACCACTCCCACCCGTGCTGAATCCAATTCTTAATTCCCGCATATTCCCCTGCCATGCTGCCAAAGACGACGAGCGCCAGCGCTCCGAGTAAGCCATACGCCAGCCAGTTTTGCCGCCGAGGTTCACCGCCGACAATCATCGGAGTCAGGAAGATTCCCGCGGCCAGAAACGAAGTGGCGACCCAGAAAATTGCCAGCTGAAGATGCCATGTGCGGGCGATGTTAAAGGGCAGCACGCGAGCGAGATCGACCCGAAGAAGCTCGAGAGGTCTGCACGATAGTGCTGGGTGGCGCCGCCTAGTAGTGCTTGCAAAAGGAAAAGCAGGGCCATGACCAGAAAGAACCACGAACAGGCTCGCTGGGATGGAGTAAGCACAACCTTATCTGGCGGGCGAAAAGAGATGGTCCGTTGTTCGCTGCCATGCCATCCCAGAAAATTCCAGCGGCCAAATGCGGCGAAGCAGAATTCCAATCCCGCCAAGCAGAGCGATCAATGACAGCACACTCCAAACCACCGTGCGCCGTGGGATGATTGTCAACCAGCGGCTCTGGAGGCCAGTTGTTGGTATACGAGTAAACGAGGACCGGGACGCCGGGCGGAAGCCGTCCATGCGGACCAACAAAAGAAAGCTGTCAACTGGCGCGTTTGTTGAGGATCAGTGATGGCTTCCGGCCTCAGCCCAAACTTTGAGGTTGGGTCGGCAAACAACTCGTGGTAGTAACTTGCGAGTTTCCGAAGGCTTCCGCTTGCGCCACGCTGAAAGTCAGCGTGTCGGTTTCAGGGTCGTAGCGATTCGATGTGAAATCGGTAATGGTGCGGGCCTTTGCTTGGTCCGATGACGGGCCTCCGTATTCATCGATTACGAGGAGGGCCGCGCGGTGGAGATAATCGGCAGTAAAATCCGGCCCCAAATAGGCCCCGTGTCCGTAGATCGAGCCGTACTCCATAAGACCATTGCGGAGAAACACTCCCTGGCCGTCCACCACGTCCTCGTGAGTGAAGAGAATTTCCCCTGACCCTCCCACAACTCGTGCCGGAATCGGCGGCTGATCGGTATACGATCGGTAGGCAAGAAGACCCAGAACAAAAAAGCCAAAGACCACGACGAGGGCGACTGCTTGAATCCAGCCCTTGGAGACGAGAAGGCCACGGTTCCCCGATTTTTCCATATCTTCATACCTCACTTTCTATTGCGTTTGCAACGCCCGCTCCATATTATTTTTTGTTTGTTTTTCGAAGTTTCCTCCGCGAACCGAGGCAGCGAGTCCGCAAACGTCCCCTTCCAGCCATCGTCCTCAGTCCAGAACTTACATTTGGAACTTACCACCAGCACTTTTACCGCATTTGGTTGCATGACCAATCCCCTTTATCAGACCACAAATTTCCTAAACCCTACACAGGCTGCAAGACTGCAGCTCGGCACTATGCTCATGGAGGTTTCTCCTAGCAACCGTTACTTCTTCCTAGTTTTCAAAGCTGAATTTGCCTTTCACTGATTTTTGCCAATGCCTTGGCCAGCCAATTCCGCACCCGTTTGCGGTCCACCAGCGGCGAGCCTTGTAAAGTCCGAGTTTTTCCCAACACGTACCAAGGCAGCATGAAAAGTTGTGCCGAAGTCCACTACTGCTTTGCAGCATTGACGACCTCGAAAACAGCTCCTCATATCTCCGGGCAGGATTATAACGCCAAGTGATCGTCGTCAAAGGAGAAGTGGGGTGTGACAAATAAGTTGGGACCCATCTCTCGGATAGATTCCCCCCGTGCCTCCGAACTCATTCGATAAACTACCGCGCATGTCGCCGTTCGCGGTTTCGCTCGACGGAACAGGATGGCTATCAGTACGCCGCCACCGAAAGACTCCGGCGTAGCCCATGCGGGGCGGGCTACAGAAAGCTGGACTTGGCAAGGGAGAACGCCTAAAGAGCACTCCTCGCATAGGATCTGTTGGAAGGACGCCAAAGGAAATAACCATTGCGGATGACTGGTGAGAATTGTATTAAGGTCAATGACGCTTTTGGAAAAGGTCGCCTTTGGGATTGCGACGCTACTCGCCGTTCTAATAGCCGGAGTGGTGTGCGCTTATTGGTGGACTAGCAGAGTCCCGAGGCGACCATCTGGGGTTCGTGCTAATGCAGTTTTCCTATGGGCTCCTGCCCTTGGGCGTACCGGCACCACGGCGAGGAGATTGGCTCGCTTGTTGGGAAGAAAAGGAACAGACCCTTTGCCAGCTCAACGACATTGATGGAAGCATGGAATATGAAGGAGAGTTCATTCCATTTGGTCACAAGAGCCGACCAACTGCCGATCAGTTGAGAATCGATGCGATGAAGACTCGCCGTAACAAGGTGTGGGTTGGCAAAGCCCTGGTCCCATTAGTTTGCCTGGAGAATGGAGATATTTTGATTCCTGCGAGCAAATATGCTGAAGGCGTTGAGCTCTTAATGAGCAAGCAGACTCACTAGAACCTATGGCTTAACATTTTCGACCTTGATTCCCTGCGGCACCTCGAAGAATTTAGCGTTGAACGGCATTTCGTCATAGTTTCCGTACCAATAGATATCACGCTTGTTTCCGTGCTGCCACAGGCCTTTCTGGCCAGTCTTTTGTGAACAGAAACAACTGCGAATCCCCGATTTCGACTGTGTGCGCCTTCGTGCCGTTTCCTTGAAGGCTTGGGCCCGGCCCTGACTTCGCTCCTTTTTTTCAAAATAGGCAAGCTCTGGATCGAGGATCACTGGCGTTCTATCGTAGGCGGCTGAAACGCATCAGCCCGTCCTCTTTGTTTCGGCCTCAAAGGTTACATCCAAGCGAGCGCCATTCGTCAATGCTACGGGCCTACCATCAATATCGGTGAAATTGTTCTCAATTCGAATTTCTCGAAACAGGTCGTCGGCTTGACTTATTGAAATTTCAACTTTCGGCTGGCTGGCCATCAAAGGCAGATTAACAGTTTTCGTCGACTAATGCCGGAAGTGTCTTCCAAGGTGCATTCCTTTGCCATATAAGCTTCGGGTGATGCTCAAATCGTCGTTGTTCTTTCCGGGCGATGAGTTCGATCGTTAGCGAATCGAAATCTATCAACAAAACTCATGACTTCAGAAGAACGCGAGCGCATGAATAGCTGTCCGTTGGTATTCAGGGAAAAACGGACTAGGCATCGCGCTCGCCTTCGAAGACAACAAGTTCGCCGCGTTGCTGCACGAATCAGCGACGGCCTCACGGTAGAGGTCCAACCAGCCTTCGTCTAGTTGCGACGTATCTCACGAGCGCTGCACCCGCATGTCCGGTAACTTAAGGCGGGGAGAAAAACGGCAAATAAAGGAAATAGTAGCTGGAGCACTCAAAGAATTCGAAAACCCCAGAAATCACCAGAGCAAAACCGGATGTAGACTGGCGTTATAAGAAGCAAGCGCCTGATAACGCCGATTTTGTTGACACGTCAGGAGCGCCCAAACAGGGATGCCAACGCTGAAGGAAGTCAAAGCTGCCAGAGACCCGGATGAAGGTGGCCCAAGAGGCACTGGAGGCTTACGCGGAAAGGCCGCAGGTTTTTCGTTCTGAACAGCAAGCACACGGTTCATAGGTCAGTGCCGGGTAAACGATTCCGCTTAGTCGAGATTGACAGCATGTATACGTGTGCCGTCAAGCATAAGTCTTTGGGCACGAATCCAATCGGCTGGTTCCTGACGTGTTGTTCCGATGTGCGGCAATATTGCTGACATCACAGTCACTTGTGATCGTCGTCACACTTTCCTGTTCGCATTCGCGGGATGATAGTCCACGACCTGATCCGACTGCTTAAGGGCGGCATGAGCCTAGAAGCACTGCTGATTTCGGTGTTGTGGGTGCGGCCATGTGTGTGTGTGTGTGTGTGTGTGTGTGTGTGTGTGTGTGTTTTTTTTTTTTTTTTTTTTTTTTTTTTTTTTTTTTTTTTTTTTTTTTTTTTTTTTTTTTTTTTTTTTTTTTTTTTTTTTTTTTTTTTTTTTTTTTTTTTTTTTTTTTTTTTTTTTTTTTTTTTTTTTTTGTGTGTGTGTGTGTGTGTGTGTGTGTGTGTGTGTGTGTGTGTGTGTGTGTGTGTGTGTGTGTGTGTGTGTGTGTGTGTGTGTGTGTGTGTGTGTGTGTGTGTGTGTGTGTGTGTGTGTGTGTGTGTGTGTGTGTGTGTGTGTGTGTGTGTGTGTGTGTGTGTGTGTGTGTGTGTGTGTGTGTGTGTGTGTGTGTGTGTGTGTGTGTGTGTGTGTGTGTGTGTGTGTGTGTGTGTGTGTGTGTGTGTGTGTGTGTGTGTGTGTGTGTGTGTGTGTGTGTGTGTGTGTGTGTGTGTGTGTGTGTGTGTGTGTGTGTGTGTGTGTGTGTGTGTGTGTGTGTGTGTGTGTGTGTGTGTGTGTGTGTGTGTGTGTGTGTGTGTGTGTGTGTGTGTGTGTGTGTGTGTGTGTGT
>CAWGQZ010000046.1:0-24424 GCA_963824805.1 uncultured Acidobacteriaceae bacterium
TTTTAATGTTCTGTCTCTTCGTTTGGTTGGTCTTGCTCTGGTATATATTGAATGTCCTCATCGCTCCCGATGAGGTCGTATGCGCCGCTCGAGTTATTTCAGGTAGCATTTCTTCTTCTCTTCTGGCAGGCGCTCGGTATCGCGGCCGTCGATCCGGACCATGTTCCGATTGAAGCGAAATTGGTTCACGCTTTGCAGGCGACTCGCGTCAAAGTGGGGGATCCGGTCCTCGCGAGAGTACAAGTGAAGTGGCAGGGAGCAGAATGCTCGTTACGCGAGGGCGCCATTGTGCGAGGACACGTGGTCGGTCAGGCCCCTCGCTCAAAGACGCAGATGTCGGAAATCGCGGTTTTATTCGACGGCGCCGAATGCAATGGAAGTGAGATGAAAGCGCTGCCCATGACGCTGGCTGCGCTGTTGGCCGGTGATCCTGCGAGTGATCCCAACGCATACGAACCGATGGCGTTGGGCGCCTCTATCGGGGGAATTCAAAACCGGGCGATGGATAGAAACTCTCCCGGCGCGTCCCACGTCACGCCAGGCCAGATTCGTGCCACCAGAATTGCCGAACCGCACCATCGTTATGTGCCTCAGACCGTGAAGCCCGGAGAGGTAGTCGGAATCAGCGGCGTAAAGCTTGCCGTAGCCACGGGTCCGGAAGGCAGCTCGGTCATTACCTCCAGCCGGCATAACGTTAGCCTGGATGCGGCCACGCAGATTGTGCTGGTAGCGAACTCAAGCCCGACAGTGAAAGGTGCGAATGCCGGGGTATCAGTGCCACCGACAAAGCCTCCGGAAGCTGAGGCTACCATCGACGAAACCGAAGTGTGCGCACCGCCTACCTGCAGCATCGCGATTGCCTCCGATCAAACGGAAAGTTCATCGCGAGCGGAGTTGACGATTCCAGTAAAAAGTTTTGGCTATCCCGCTCCACCGACGTCGGAAATGGTTCGTTTCGATCGGGAGGCAGCGATCGCCTACCTTGGGCCGCAGCAGTTACTCCTCACCTTCAATCCTCATACCCTGGTGGCCCGCCCGGGACTGGAACCAGCGGCCCGCACCATGCGCATAGTGCGTGGCGTCTTACTCGACCTGGCCACCATGAAAGCAAAAAAGGTGACTGATTGGCGAGTGCCTGATTCAGATCAGTACCTGTGGCCGATCGGAAACCGGGGTGTGCTGATTCACGCCGGGCGCGAGCTTAAGTTATACGGGCCAGACCTGAAGCTGGAGCACTCTTTCACTCTTGATGGGCCACTGGCATTTGTGCGGCCTTCGCCTACAGGCGGGTTCATCGCGATCGGCGTCATTCACGAGCGCCATTCGGACGAGATTCATCAACAGTTGAAGGAAGCGGAACATCTTGACCCGGAAGAGGATGTCAATGTACGGGTTGTCGATGTGACCTTTCATGTAATCGTCAATGCGAATCGATCCTCTCGCGCGCAACCGCCGGTGTTGTCGGAAACCGGAGAATTGCAAACGATAAACGCTGGAGGAACCCGCTGGCGCCTCGTCGAAACCGGGTGGGACCGGGAGAAGCGCGTTGTGGCGCGAGTTACCTCCACCTGCCGTCCGCAAACAAACAGCCTTCCACCCAATTTATTGTTTGTCGTGGGCTGTAATGTCGCGGAATACGGACGCTGGTATCGAGTGTTGGGCAGCGATGGCAAGACTTTGCTAAAGGGGCGGTCTCCATCCGACGAGATGGAACAGACCGCTAGCGCCAGTGCTGCGAGTCCGTTATTTGCAGTGTCGGTGTCGAAGGTTGGCAAGCCGAGGATGGCGTCTGATGTCTTCCATGCGAGCGATCTTAAGAGCGAATATGTAACCGTCCACAGGGCGGAAAATGGAAAAACGATGTTAAGCCTGAGCGTGGCGCCGCCATTGCCTACCTTGCAGACTGTGGCTTTGTCGCAGGATGGAACCCAGCTGGCAGTATTGTCAGCGGATCAAATCGCCGTTTACAAGATTACGGGCCTGCACGAGCCAGCCATTAAATCCGGACACTCTACTCCGGCTCACTAATTTCCCGTATCATTCCCTTCCTATGTCGGAGATTGATTCGGAACAAGAACGACGAAGGCTGAGCGCGTTGTATTCCCAGATGGCCGAGGGAGAGTTGCAGGAGATCGCAACCGAGGCATCCACTCTTACCGAGGTCGCTCGAAGCGTTCTATCCAATGAATTTCAACGAAGGGGCATGGAGCCAGTAGCTGAAGTTCCTAAAGTCACACGCGAATTCGAATTTCAGGATCTGGTGACGATCCGGCAATTTCGCGATCTGCCGGAAGCAATATTAGCTAGAGGTGTGTTGGAGTCTGCTGGAATAGAAACATTCCTTGCCGATGACAACATCGTCCGCATGGATTGGTTCATCTCGAACCTGGTTGGCGGAATCAAACTGAAGGTACGGAAAGAAGATCTTGAGGCCGCAAATGAAGTGCTGCAAGCGCCTGTCCCTGGGGAACTCCCGCCCGAAAACAGTGATCTGTAATCAGAAGCGGTCGTTGGTATCGATATTGAAGCCGAGGATGGCATTTACCTCTACCGCCTTGCCATCTCGCATCGCGGGCTGAAATTTCCAGCGGGGAAGAGCAGCCAGCACTTTGCTGGTCATCCCAGCATCAGCGGGCTCCAGCACCTGCATGCCTTTAATTGTTCCCGTTTTATCGAGGACACAAGCAATCACCAGGCGAGTGCGCGAGAGGCCCGTAGGCAAATCGGCACGAATCGGTTGTGGCGAAGCAAGGTCTGCCGCATAGGGGTGCGCTGCCGAAGAGGGATCGGCGAACTGCAACACCGCCGGTCCGAGGGTGGTGTCGATGTAGATGGTGTAAACCTTGTCGCCCTTGAGTGAGCCGTAAAGGTTGAACGCACCGCCAGACCGGGCCGAGGCCACAATCGTGATTCCAGGGCCGTTGTTTTCTTTGCCTTTCGACGCCCGCCCAGGGACGGTGGGCTCGCTGCCTCCATCGGAAAAGCTAGGCAGCTTAACGATATTGTTCCCGCCGCGAACCGAAACCCCCGGTACCGCTGGCGACCCGCTGGCAGCTGTTCCTGCGCCACCCGGACCTGGGTAAGGTGAAATTCCCCCATGTGCGTTCAGCTCGGATCCTTTGCCGATGCCTGTTTTTCCGGCGCCTGTACCTTCGCCGGAGAAGCCGCCGCCCGGCCCATTACCGCGTCCGATGCCTTCGCCGCCACCTGAGCCGCCAAATCCCGGATTTGAACCGCCGGCAGGAGACATCGCCAACGCTGCCGGCCCGCCCCCGGAGATACCAACGGCCGACCCGGGCTGCTTCGAAACTACGACGCCCTTCCCATCGCCGCTGCCCCCGACCCTGGGTGGCGCAGCTACTTCACCGATGTCCCCGATGCCTCCGCGCCCGTTTCCTCGGTTGCCGCTGCCCAATCCGCCGGAGACGCCTTCTGCCACCGTCGGAGCGGGAGGAACCACGGCCGCACTTCCACCCAGCCCGGCTGGAGATCGTTGTGCTGCACCCTGACCCTGGCCCTGGCCCAGAGATCCACCGCCAATGTCCACCGGCGGCGGAACCACTCCCAGCGCACCGCTAAGCCCGCCTCCAAAGCCCTGTCGTTCACTCGCCGGACCCGAAACCTGAACCGCTGGCGGGACCACGTCTACCCCTCCGCCAAAGCCTTGGCCGGCACCGCGGCGGGTTGACCCGCCTGACATCTGTACGGGCGGAGGAACCACCTGGCGCTGGATCTGGCCTGGTCCGTATCCTGGCCCGGTGGCGATCTCCCGACGCACCTGGGGGGCAGGCGCGACTACGGCCGCTGCCGGCAAAGTTAGCCGCGACCGTTGATTGGAAAATTGCTCGGGCGCGGAAACCGGCGGAGGAACCACCTGCGTGGAATGCGACCCCGGAACCTGGACAGCTGTCAGATCGCGTTGCGCAATTCCAGGCGTTGGCGCAACTACCCGACTATCGATAGACGGCGGAGCCTGCAAACGGTCGCGCTCGGGCGAGACCTGCGTTGGCGCCACTACGCCGGCACTAAGTGAGGGCGCAGCTTTGAATGGATCGCGCTGCGGAGATGTCTGAGTAGGCGCGACGATTCCCGTGGCAAGGGAGGGCGGCAGCTGCAGTTTATCGCGTGCCGCATCGGGCGCGGGGGCCACAATATCTTGCGGCAACTGAATGGAATGGGAGGAGGGCTTTAACCCCTCGGTCGGCGGAGGTCCCGGGGTCGCGGCATATGCCAGCAGATTCGCGACCGCGTCATTGGAATGCGGCAGCTTGAGACTTGGAGCATCCACCACTTTTTCACTCAGCGAAGCGCCGCGTGCCACCCGGATCGTCTGTGTCTGATGAAATGCTTCCTGACCGCCGCCGCGTCCGCTCCGGCCAGTTTCGGCTCCGCCCAGGTCTTCGGTCTGCGGCAATTCGTTTCCGGAAAAATAGATGACGTCATACTTGGGCCGGTCGATGCGAACCTCGGGATGCATCTGGGCGAGTTTCAACGGTAAAGTCACCAGCAGAACGATGAACAGGACCTCAATGCCGCACGACGCCAGCATGCCGCGGTAGGGAAACAATCCACCATGCGCCTCGCCCGCCAGTCGTGGCTGGGAGCGCTGGATTGCCGGACCGATGGACGAACGAAACTCCTCCCAACGCGACGGCCACTCAACGAGTAGATTCGGGCCCTGGTCGTTTTTTATTTCCACTGTTGGCTCGGGAAGCAGCGTGGTTTCCAAGCTCACGACGCGACCTCCTCGGCGGCTTTTGCAATCACGATCTCGATTTCATCCCCCACATTTGTACCCGTCGGCTGCAGGGTACTGCTGGGCAATTCCAGTACCGAGGCAGCCTGGTGCCGCACCGCGGCAATGCGCCACGGCTGAAGATTCTGCTTGATATAAACCACTACGCTATCGGCATCCAGATACAAGACATCGATTGGAAATCGCATAGCGAACGTGTGGACACCGTGGGAAGGCACAATCCAAAGACCTTGTCCCTCGCCGAAACTGTGACGGTCGGTCAGCATAAGACCCCGCAACCGCGACCAGTGCGTTCCCGCCACCCGCAAATTGGTTGCGAGGTAAGAGCGCCGCGTGCGATTGAAGGCATATCCTGCTGGACCCGGTACCGGCATGACAACTCCTGCAAAACTCCTGCGGAACCTAACGTCCCGCGTCTGGCATTAACGTACGAACTAACTGGATTACGGCCGGTCCGAGGGTGACGAAGATCAGGGAAGGCAAAATAAACAAAACCAGGGGGACGACCATTTTGATCGTAGTTTTGGCGGCTGCTTCCTCAGCCCGTTGCCGCCGTTCCGTCCGCAAAGAATCCGAATGCACGCGTAATGCCTGGGCGACGCTGGTCCCAAAGCGATCGGTTTGGATCAGTGTCGTGACCAAAGCCCGAATATCGTCGACGTCGGTTCGCGCGTGAAAATTGTGCAGCGCTTCCGTTCGCGGTTTTCCGGCCCGCATTTCCAAATTTACCAGGTGCAATTCGGCGCTTAATTCCGGATGTGCATAACTCAGTTCATTCCCCACTCGCATCAACGCCTGGTCGAGCGAAAGGCCGGCTTCCACGCAGATGACAGTCAAGTCGAGCGCATCGGGTAGCCCCAGTTCAATGCGCCGCTGGCGTTTCTTGATCATTCGCTTCAGCGCAAACCGGGGTATAAAGAAGCCAAGTGCGGTAACACTCACCAGCAGCGGCAGGCTGCGAAACTGGGAGATTGCGACCACGGTCACGAATCCCAGGAACGCCAGGAGAATACGGCTACCTACGTAAATGGTGACGTGTTGAGGCTCACGATAGCCGGCCTGGATCAGCCAGCCGCGGGCACGCGAGACCTCATCGGCCGAAAGCGGAAGCGCCTTGCTGAAGGGATCGAGCGCCTGCTCTAGACGTTCTTTGATCGGGGTTTTTTCAGGCTGCTGCTCCTTCTGCCATCCCAGAGCGCGCAGCCGCGTCCCGATCACCGAGGACGGAGCATAGAAGGCTGCCCCGAAGATGAAGATCACCAGGGTGATGGTTAGAAAGATGACGATGACCAGTAGCAGCATGTTTTAAACCTGAATCTGAATGATTCTGCGAATCACAAAGTAACCGATTGTCTGCAACGTGATACCGCCTACCAGCAATCCATGGCCCAGTGGATCGGTGAACAAGGGCCTGATAAACGACGGATTCATGATGAGCATGGTCAGCACAATAATGGGCGGCAACATCATCAGCAACATCATGGTCAGCCGGCCCTGAGCGGTAAAAACCCGCACTTGGCGCTGAATCTTAAAGCGCTCCCGGATCACATAGGATAGGTTATCTAAAATTTCTGCCAGATTGCCGCCCGTTTCGCGCTGCAACATCACCGCCGTAACAAAGAACTTTACGTCCACTAACGGCATCCGCTCTGTCAGATTGATGAGTGCATCCCGCATCGGAAGTCCGAATTTCTGCTCCTCGAAAAGTTTGCGGAATTCCGATGCCACCGGCTCACCGACTTCGTTCGAGATCAATTCCAGCGCCGTGGTCAGGGCGTGACCCGCCCGAACTGCTCGGGCCAAGGTGTCGATCGCTTGCGGAAATAGCTCTTCGAACTTCTGGAAACGCCGGCTTCTGCGGAACGACGCGTAGGAGTAGGGCATGAGAGCCCCAACCAGCGCCCCAACGAGTGCCAGGGTCTTGAATCCGCTGGCCACCAGCAGAATGAAACCAGTGGCTACCCCTGTGCCTAATGACAAGAACAGCATGTTCCCGGCGCGAAGCTTGAGGTCCGCCTGGGCAAGCATGGTTTGGAAATTGGAGACGCGCTCCGAGCGACGCAACAGGTTATCAAGCGCGGGAATATCGCTAAGAACTTCGTCACGCAGAAGTTCGAGTTCTTCGTCAGGCTCACGTTCCGCGGATTTCTGTACCGCAGCCAGGCGATCGCGCAACAGGCGGGCGCGCGCATTCCGCTGGTCCAGCAGGGAAAACGCCGCGAAGACCGCGGCAGCTACTACAACAAACGCAAGGACGGCGACCAGTATTTCCATGAGGGCTAGACCTCCATCCTTGAGTCGAACAGCGCGGGACGCAAGCGGCATCCGGCAGTAGCCAACCGTTCGGCGAAGTGGGGACGAATGCCAGTTGCCTTAAATAATCCACGCACCCGCCCCGCTTCGTCGATGCCTACCTTCTCGAAGACAAAGACATCCTGCATGGTGATGACTTCGCCTTCGGTGCCGGTGACCTCGGAAATCGCCACCACTTTTCTGGTGCCGTCGGTCATGCGCGCTATCTGGACCACTGCATGAATGGCGGAGGTGATCTGCTGCCGGACCGCACGCTCGGGAATATTCAGATTCGCCATCGAGAACATGCTTTCCAGGCGGCCCAGGGCGTCGCGTTGGGTATTGGCGTGAACCGTGGTCAATGAGCCTTCGTGACCGGTATTCATGGCCTGCAACATATCGAAGGCTTCTTCGCCACGGACCTCGCCAACGATGATGCGGTCGGGGCGCATACGCAAACTGTTGATGACCAATTGCCGCTGCCGCACCGCGCCCTTGCCTTCGATGTTAGGTGGCCGGGTTTCAAGCCGGACGACGTGCTCCTGTTTCATCTGCAATTCGGCGGCGTCTTCGATGGTGACGATGCGCTCGTTGTTGGGGATGTATCCGGAGAGCACATTCAGCAAAGTCGTCTTTCCAGCGCCGGTTCCGCCAGAGATCAGGAGGTTTAGCTTTCCTTTCACCATGGCTGAAAGCAGTTCCAGCATAGGTTCGGTCAGGCTCTTGTTTTCGACCATGTGCCGGGCGGTGATGGCATCCTTGGCGAAGCGCCGTATCGAGAGGCAGGGTCCATCAATGGCCAGAGGTGGAATGATGGCGTTCACACGGGAACCATCCGCCAAACGAGCGTCGACCATTGGCGAGGATTCATCGACCCGCCGGCCCACGCGGGAGACGATACGATCGATGATCTGCATCAGATGTGCGTCATCTTTGAAGCTGAGGCCGGTGGGCTCCAATTTTCCGCCACGTTCCACATAGACCCGGTCGAATCGGTTGACCAGGATGTCAGAGATAGACGGATCTTTGAGCAACGGCTCTAATGGACCGAGGCCAAAGATTTCATCCAGGATTTCTCGCGCCAGTCGCTCGCGTTCGGCAAAGCTGAGCGGGACTGCCTCGCTGTTGATGGTGTTGCGGATCAGCATCAACACTTCATCGCGCGCAGCGTCGCCGGTACTTCTTCCCAGCTTTTCCAGATCCAGCCGGTCGAGTATCCGCCGATGCAGGTCTGCTTTGACCTGCTGGTAATCCGTGCGCTCGCCGAAAGTCTGTAAATTAGCCATTGGTTACTTAAACCGTCTTAAATAGCGACCAAGCCGCTCGCTTCACATCGACATCATTTTCGGTCAGACGCGACGCCAAACCGATAAAAGAGCGCGCAATCTCCGTGTGGCTCTGTTGCATGAGCGGAACGCCCCGGTCAATCGCCGTCGAAATGGCGAAATATTGGTTTGGAATCTTCCACAGCAACTTGATGCCCGCCGCCGCTTCCACATCGGCTTCACTGAAACCGGGAATCTTGCGGAAACGATTGAGCACCAGTCGGACCCGTTCCTGTCCCCCGGCTTCTCGAAGATATTGCTGGATTCGGGCTGCACTCCATAGCGAAGCCACGTCGGTATGAGCAACCAGCAAGACTGTCTCCGACAAATTTCCCACCAGCCGCGTCGTCGTATCCATACGAGTCGAGGTGTCGACCACGATGTAGCGGAAATGGCCCGCCAGCATGTCGAAGAGCTTGGCAAACTCCGCGCTCGAAGGTTCCGCCAATTCGGGAGTGCTGGGCCCAGCCAGCAACTGCAGGCCGCCTTCGTGCCGGGTCATAAAGCTTTCCAGCAGCGAACTGTCCAGCCGGTGCAGGTTCCGGACCGCGTCACTGACGGTAAAAAGCGGCTTCAAATTCATGTGCAACGCGGTGTGGCCCAGAGGTGCGATATCCACCAGCGCTACGTCGCCATGCGCCGCCTGCAGCGCCAGAGCCAGGTTTACCGCGATGGTGGTGGCTCCATTACCTCCCTTGGCATTCACCACGGTGAATACCTTTCCGCGAACTTCTTCTTTGTGACTCTTGCGCTGGGTCGGTTGTGACACGCACAAAAGCTTCCAGCAGGTCGGTGGTGGTGGTGGGCTTTTCAATAAATTCCTTCGCGCCCACGCGCATGGCACTGACGATCACCTGCGGGTGAGACATGCTGCCCACGGCGAACATCGCCGCACCAGGAACTTCCTGAACCAGTAGCTCGATGGTGCGCAAGGCCAGCGCGGGATTGTCGTTGGGAATGTCCACCAACACAACATCGGGATTTGCGCTTTGAACGCGGCGGATTACGGGATCGGCAGCGGCAACCGGATAGGAAGTTGCGCTGAATCCTGCCCGGGCCACACTGGTACTGTCCACTAACACTTGCAACACGGCCCGCTGTTCAGAGTCCGCGGCCACGATTACGACTGAAAGTTCGGGCATGCTGCCCAGCTCCCACCCAATTGCTGAATCTGACTATGAACGTGCTGGGCCGGTCATCTTGCGGCCAACCACTTGTTATTTATTGCCTTCTGGCGGTTTCTTGTCGTCAAATTTCTCTTTATCCAGAAATGGCACCGGGTAATTCGGGGTCGCTGCCGGCGTGGTGCTCGGGGAAATCTTCTTTACCGTACAGAGCACCACCAATTCGGTCTTACTCTTCTGAACGTTTTTGCTCTTGAAGAAATTCCCAATGATCGGGATGTCCCCCAACCATGGCACCTTGTTGTTGAGGCTCGTCACCCGGTTATCCATCAGGCCTGCAATCGCAAAGCTCTGTCCATCCTGCAACTCAAATTCTGTTTCTGCCCGGCGCGTGCTGAGAGCCGGAATATTGAAGCCTTGAATGGACAGACCGTTGGCAAAATCCAAGTTACTCACTTCAGGGATAACTTTCAGATGAATATTTCCGCTCGGCATGATCTCCGGCGTGAATCGCAAGCGGACACCAAATTCCTTGAACTGGATAGAAACCGCGGTAAACCCGTTGCCCGGCTGCACGACTGGGAAAGGGAACTCGCCACCCGCCAGAAAGCTGGCTTCCTTGCCGTTGACCGCGATCAAGTTGGGCTCGGCTAGAATCTGCAGCAGATTCTTTTGCTGCAGCGCGCGGATGACGGCCCCGATGTTGATATCGGTTCGCGCCACAAACAAGTTCAAAAAGTCAGAGATGTTCACCGTTGGGGGCACCGCGGCCGTTGTGGTCGTCGTTGTGCCGTTGGTTGTGGTCGTGGCCGGGGTGCCATTGGTGACGCTTACCGCGCCGAATTGTCCTGTCTGGCTGAGCGCAATCGTGTTACCCACGCCGGGGGCAAAAAGGTTAACCCCGAGTTGCAGCACCGCGCTGCGGTCTACTTCCGCGAACTTTACTTCCAGCAATACTTCCTGGGCACCGACCGGTCCGAAGGTAAGGACGTTCACCACGGTCGGCGAATAAGCCTGGGCGATCAATCCCGCACGCTTTGCGATATCTTCGGTAGTTACATGACCGGAAAGAACGATCGCGGAACGCGATGGGCTGACGTTGATTTGTTCGGTAGGGAAGATGCGCTTTTCTTCTTCCGCGGCCGTAGTCACGTCGACGTCGACGCGAAGATCGAAGCTGCGCGATCGCTCGAGTTCATCCCAGATGAGCAATGAAACCTCACCTGCTGCACGTCCGTGAACCAGAATCTGGGTAGGGGTTACTACAAGCGCGTCGGCGACGGCGGGGTCAGTCACCGAAACCCGCTTAAGCCGCTCGGTGGTGTTAATAAGCAGGGACTTGCCAACCATGACGCGCAGCGGCGCCGACCCTTGCGACTCGTTTCCTGGCGACGTCGCTGAGGGCAACAGGGTCTGATCTGGATTCTGGGCTGAGGGCGAGGCAGAAGGGGCTTGCTGCGCGGCATCTTGTCCTTGGGCAGCCAGCGTGGTGGAGAAACAAAGCGCAGCAAATATCAAAGCTGCTGGAACCAGCTTGAAGCGAATCGCTTTTCTTCCCATGCAATCAGGGGAACCAATCGGCATGTCCATTGACCTCAGATCGCTACGCCAGGCTGCAGTCAGAACTTTTGTTCGTCTTTCTTGTTACCGCGAATTACCTCAATGCTGTAGACCGTCGGAGCCGGGGGCGCTTCGACTGTCGTGTGCTTCGGGCGTGGTTTGGTCACGGCCACGGGAATCGGCGCCGCACCCCGCCGGTACAGAGAACCGGTACTGACCGAGTTCAAATCTTGTTGCCGGGTGTCGAGCGGATTCCGCAACACCAGTTGAATGCGGCCTTCGGTGCTGGCCAAAGTCAATCGCTGGGCATCGTCGGGCGAAACCAACAAAGTAATTACGGGCGAGCTTTGCGGCTCACCTGCAGAGTTGCGCTCCAGTTTTTGTCCGGTCGCAATTACGGCAACATTTTCCAAAACGGTCGTCGTCTGCTGGTCACCGCTTCCACCCGGAGTTCCGGTTAACAACACGTCCACACGCGTGCCCGGTAATACGAAACCGGCAACTGAAACCACTTCATTCACACGCACCGACATGGCGCGCATTCCCGGTGGTATCAAGCCCGGAAGTCCGTAGCCGGCATTTTCCCCTGCGAGTTTGGAGGGAAGAATGAACTCGCCTTGAGATATGGGAAGGATGACGCCGCGCCCGACGACTTCCGATTTTGCGTGAAAGATATTGGGAGGCATGGAACCGTCGGGATAGTGAACCACGCGAACGTCACCATCGCTCAGCTTGGCTCCAACCTGTATGTCACCCGCCGCAACCACCGCGTCGACGCCCGGCCGGGTATCGCGGGAAGTCTTGGATTTCAGATTTTGATAGACACCAAGACTTACCAACGCACCCAAGGCAAGGGCGACTACTCCGATCAACAAGAGGCGATTGCGGTTCATTACAGCTCCTTACAGACATCTGTGGTCAATGACAAACGAGTCATGCCGCACAACTACGACTGCAAGACGCGAAAAAAAGGCGCAAAAGTCCGCCCGGTTTCACACACTAATCTTAGGTCGGCGTGAGCTGCGTCAATTTCCGAGTTTCCGGATAACCAAACAGACTTCGTTACTGCGACTACTTGATGGAACTAGCGACTGAGGAGAAAACATTGTTCGCGTTTGATCCGATCAGCCGGATGGTACCGACCACGATCACAAGGATCACGGCCAACATCACCGCGTATTCCGCGATGTCCTGTCCTTCTTCGTCATGCCACAATTTGCGGAGAACGTGCTTCATTCTTGCCTCCAAATCAAAATCCTGCCGATGAGGTGCGCCCATCGACAGAGCTGGGATTCTCGCCACCATCTTCCAGTCGCGAGCCTGATTTCTTCAACTGATTCAATGCTTTCCGGGAACCACGTGCTTCTACCATGATACCTTGTTCGGCTTTCGTTAAGGCAGCAATTTTGATTGCCGCCTGTAACAGCCCAACAGGTTGCACCGCTACCGGATGGTGCTTGCGATAGCGGAGAATGTATTGTCGGCTCCGGATCCGATGAAACGCACCGTTGCTATGGCAATCATCACAATAATGCTGAGCATTACTGCGTATTCCGCGACGTCCTGTCCTTCTTCCCCCTGCCACAACGCTTCCCTGAAACCCATATAAAAGACCCCTGCCAATGAAGTACAGGAGGAGGGCTGCACAGGCATTACGTACTGGAACGATGTCGTTGGCGCTTTTGGGGAGGAGGAGACGTTGACGATTCCCACAAACTGATCCGGGAAGCGAAAAACAATCCCCAAGTGCTTGCTTATAATACCCTAACCTAAGACTTAGTGGTAATTTTTTGCGGGCATATCCGGGTGGATTCTATGTTTGTATAGTTCAGATAATAAATGGGTTATTGAGGTGATGCTTGGGTCAGACAGGTTACAGAAGTAACCTCCAGGGGAATTTAAGCGAATCTTCTTCACCAAGTCGTGGCCAAAACTTTTGCAATGTGTGCACCGCGGGTGCGGTTAAAATTGCCGGCAATCCTTCGCGAGGAAAATCCAAATCTGTGAATTCGCTTCCATTGGGCGAAGCCGTTCAATCCTCAGACGCTGCGGTCATGTCTGGGATTGAATTGTCGGTGGTCATGCCATGCCTGAATGAGGCAGAGACCTTGGCTACCTGTATCCGTAAGGCCCAGGCCGCCTTCCAACAGGCCGACATTGCCGGCGAGGTCATTGTGGCCGACAACGGCAGCAATGATGGTTCTCAGGCGATTGCCACCGATCTCGGGGCCAGGGTAGTTGCCGTAAGCGCGAAAGGATATGGAAACGCACTGATGGGCGGAATTGCTGCCGCCAAGGGCCGCTACGTGGTCATGGGAGACTCGGATGACAGTTATGACTTCGGCGATATCCCCAGATTTCTAGAGGAGTTGCGGAAGGGAAGCGATCTGGTGATGGGCAACCGCTTCCGGGGAGGCATCCAGCCGACTGCCATGCCACTGTCTCACCGCTATTTCGGCAATCCCGGGTTGACCGCGTTGGGAAAATTGTTCTTCGGCAGTCCGTGTGGAGACTTTTATTGTGGGATGAGGGGCTTCAGCAAGGCCGCTTACCAGCGACTCGACCTGCGCACCACGGGGATGGAATTTGCCCCCGAGATGGTGGTGAAGTCCACCCTCCTCAAGCTCAGGATTGCAGAAGTCCCAACTACACTTTCCCCGGACGGCCGCAGCCGCCGCACCGCACTTGAGGACCTGGCGCGACGGTTGGCGAACCCTGCGTTTCTTTTTGCTCTACAGTCCGCGCTGGCTGTTTTTATATCCCGGCGCGGCATTGATGCTGCTCGGGGTGCTGGCTGGAGCCTGGTTGCTGCCCGAGCCGAGACGGGTAGGCACAGTGGTTTTTGACGTCCACACTTTGCTTTACGCTGCGATTGCGGTTTTGTTGGGCTTTCAGGCAATTGCCTTCGCGGTTTTTACTAAGCTGTTTGCCATCTCCGAGGGCCTGCATCCGCCGGATGCTCTGCTGGATCGACTCTTTCAATACATCACGCTCGAAGTTGGATTAGTGGCAGGGGCCCTGTTGGCTGTAGGTGGCCTGTTAATTTCCGTTTACGCTGTTCACTTCTGGGGAACTCAAAACTACGGGCCTCTGGATATGTCGCACACCTTTAGGCTGGTTATCCCTGGAGCGCTTTTCCTCATCTTGGGTGTGCAGGGAATATTTTCCAGCTTCTTTCTCAGCGTGTTGGGAATGCGACGGAAATGAAAGTCTTGGATAGCCTGCACGACCACCTAGTGTTGCATCGTCGGGCTCATCGACTGGCGGAAATCCTCTCCGATGTCGTTCCACTAAATTCGACGGTTTTGGATGTTGGCAGTGGTGATGGCGAGGTTGCATCTCTGCTCGTTGCAAGGCGCCCTGATCTCAATGTGCGGGGGGTCGACTTAGAGGTGCGACCAAAGACAAGAATTCCAGTGACGAAATTCGACGGCCAGAACCTGCCTTATCGCGACGCAAGTTTCGACACGGTGCTGTTCGTCGACGTGCTTCACCACACGACGGATCCGCGGATCTTGTTGCGTGAAGCTGTCAGGGTGGCCAGCAAATCAGTGGTTTTAAAGGACCATATTCTACAAGGATGGTGCGCCGGCACCCGGTTGCGATTTATGGATTACGTTGGCAATGCCCGCCACGGTGTAGCCCTTCCGTTTAATTATTGGACATCGAAACAATGGCAGGACGCCGAGCAGCAACTCGGCCTGCAAAAAACGGCAGAACACCGCAGCCTCCATCTGTACCCCTGGCCCGCGGAATATATTTTCGGGGCCGGCCTGCACTTTATTGCGCGCTATGATGTTCCCCAGCTTCCCTCAAATTCGTAACCTCCATGGCGATTGGTGAACAAGTCGAGCAATCTGGGACTTCTGCATCGCCGAGTGTTCATGGCAAAGTCCTTCAACATCCCGTAAAGGAAATTGTTCACAGACTCTCTGATCCGGGCTTCGTGCTGGACAGCGGCCGACGACTGATCACCGAAGCGTGGGACCTGCTGTCGCCTTCAGAGTTTTCCATGCTCTACCGAAAGATTCGTCCATTCACCATGTGCAGCAATGCCCGGCTGCGTGCCCTTTACGGCGGTACCAAACGCGTGGTTCGAAATGACATACCAGGAGCACTTGTCGAGTGCGGATGCGCCCGCGGAGGCAGCGCTGCACTGATGGCTCTGACGCTAAAACAGTGGGGAGAAGAGCGGGACGTATGGTTATGCGACACATTCGAAGGATTACCCGCTCCCACCGCTGACGATCCTGACTTCGAGGTTGCCGAAGTCTTCACCGGTAGCTGCGTTGGCACGATCGAAGACGTGCGCAGTCTGTTTGTGCGGCTTGGATTGGAAAACAATAGCCATTTTGTGAAGGGCCTCTTTCAGGACACGCTTTCTCAAACTGCTTTTGGACCGATTGCCCTGCTTCATATCGATGGGGATTGGTACGACAGCGTCCGGGTTTGCCTGGAGCAGTTGTACGAACACGTTACTCCCGGGGGCCTGATCCAATTCGACGACTATGGATACTGGCAGGGCGCGCGCAAGGCAGTCGATGAATTTATGGCGAAACGAAACATCAAGAGCTCGCTGCAAAAAATTGATTATTCGGGAAGATTTCTGGTCAAACCCGCCTAGCGGATGGCGGCAGCACAAAGCTAGGCAATGCTGGCCGGGTAGCATCGAACCCAATCAGGGATGCAGGCATATGCCATCGAATTCGGTCGTGACTCCAACTCGGATTCGCCGGATCTTCCGCATCTTAGCTTTAGGTTTCGGCACTCCACAGACAATCGCTGCTCTCGATACCATCAATGCTGACCGAAGGTCTTATCTCGAAGTTGCACGCGCCTATGTTCGCCACGATTGGGCCATGGCTGCCAATAGCTATTGGGGACCACCCTATTCCTGGATATTGGCGCCTTTTCTGGCGGTGCTCAAGCCTTCACTGCGGCATGAGTATCGCTCGTCCATTTAATCAATCTTGACCTGTTGGCGAGCATTCATTGCTGGCGTTGTTCTATGCGGCGCTGTTGCTGATCGCGATCACGCGGGAGGATAGCTTCCTAAAAGCCGTATTCTGCAACAGGGTGATAGACGGACGGTTTACCTTATGGGCGTCAACGGTAACTCCGCTACTGCCCCGTTACCGGATACCCGGCCGGAGCGGTGAGCATCAAGGGTTCCTCGGGGATCACTATCCAGGCAATCGGATAGGAGAGCAGGCCGATCCCGGTCATGATTCCTACCAGCAACCACACCAGGCGCACCACGGTGACATCGATGTCGAAGTATTCGGCGACGCCAGCGCAGACGCCGGCGATGGCCCGCCCCAGCGCGCGGACGAACCAGGCGCTTGCGGGCAATTACGCCGCCCACGCGGACTCCGCAGTAGGCGCAGATATTGGCATCGTCCTGAATAACTTTCCCGCAATAGTTGCAGTACATGGTGATGGCTCCTTCCGATAGAAGATACGTTCGCGGCTAAGAAAAGTTCCCGCCTAATCCCCCCGGCAAGGGTCTTTCATACATTTGCGGGCAGTTTCGGCCAGGGGAGACTCGCTGTTCATGGCCACGACAGCATTATATTTCTTTATGGCGAGGTCGCGCTTTTGCAGGGCGTCGTAAGCCTCTCCGGCAGCCAGACTGGCCTTTTGCAGCAGGGCGTCGTCCGGCTTCGGGACCGAGGCGACCTGCTCATAGGCGGCCACGGCGCCGCTGTAGTCCTTCTGACTACGGAGAACGTCGCCCAAGCTGAGAGCAGCTAGTTCATAGTGCAAGCTGGGATAGTGGCCGTCGCGTCCAGCTTGCCAAATGCGGCGGTAAACAGCAGCAGCTTCGGAGTCGCGTCCGGCTGCACGCAACAGATTTCCTTCCTCGATCGCCATCAATAGATTTCTTGGATACACCGGGATCAGCGTGCGATCAATCTTCAAGGCGTCGTCGAACTGGCGTTCCCGGCGCAGGAAAAGGAGCAGAACGATTTTAGCGTCAACCGCGGTTTCGCCGGGACCGTCGGCGGCCTGCCGGAGGTACTCGAGGCCTTTCTCTTTGCTGCCGCTCAGGCCCACCATGGCGACTGCGGCTTTTTCCGCCCAGGAGAGGCTTCCCATCACGTAGTTGTGAGTTCCGACGATGAGCTTCGCCTGCACGTAGTTGGGATCCAGTTCAAGAACTCGTTCGTGATCGCGGCGGGCGCCAACCGCGTTGCGCAGAGCGGAAAACCAGGCCCGCTCAACCAGCGCCGTATAGGTGGACGATTGAGCGCGAGTGACGCCGCGCGCATAGAGCGCGTCGATATCCTTCGGATTCGCATCCAGACGTTTTTCTTCCAGGCCGAGAGCACGCTCGACCAAATCTTTGATCTGCTTTTTCGCCGCGGGATCGGCGGGCAGGCGGGCACTGGTAACGAAAAGATCGTTGGTGTAATCGCCGGAGTTGAGGGCGCCGATGCGGTCGAGTTCGCGGAAGAGGATGGCCACGAGCAGATGGTTGACGGCAAAAGGGTCATCCGGATGACGTTGCAAGATCTGGGTAAATTCGATGATTGAGTGGTCGTAGTCGAGATTGTAAAAGTGATCGAAGGCAATCCCGTTCAGAGGGTCGTTGGGGCGGTAGGCTGCGATTTCCGGTTTAGGAAGCCGTGCGGGAGGCTTGGTTTGCGCCGCGAGCCCGCAAGGGAACAGGCCTGCGCCCAATAGGACGAGCAGGCAGAATGAGCGACGGGAAGCGGCTTGAAAACGCATGCGCTTTGGATTTTCCCAGTGTATCCGAAGAACCAGCATTGCCCTGGGGGAATCAACGTCGGCAACCGGTGGTGCTCCATTTCGGAGGACGGGCTCTACCCCTGTTGACCAGCCAGAATTTGCCTTTTTGCGGTAAATCTTGCCTGTTTACAAACTTACGAGACGCGGCTCGGATTGTTGTGAACTTGGAGAATCAATAACTTAGTGTGATAACGATTTGGTCACTGGCTTGCGATGATGGTAATTACATAGGTGTATTAATGTCAGACGTACTTCCGACCGCTCATCACGAGTTCTGGCGCCCCCCTGTCGTCAACGGTGCGATCCCAATTTCCACTGGACTGGCGGAAGTGTGTAAGGGCTGTGGCGCAGAGTTCATGATCGGTTCTTATTTTTGTCACCTGTGCGGGACCGACCGGCGCACCCCCTTGACAGCGGTTAACCTCGGCTGGAGCCGCTACCTGGATGTGCAAAACATCAAGTCGTACCTCGGGCTGGCCAACGCGTCGTTCGTTGCGTTTTTGGTCGGCATCGCCTGTCTGCTCGCCGCGCTCATGGTTGGAGTGATCTACAACATTCAAAACTTCAGCGATTTTCAGGCGGTGCAGTTCTGGCGCGTGCAGTGGCTGCTGGGCGCCGTCGCGGCCTTTGTCGGCGGCATCCTGCTTAAGTGCCAAGGCAAGTCTTAGATTTTCCTAAACCCCCGTTAAGTACATGTTAAATACACAAAGAGACGTTGCCTGGCAACGTCTCTTTGTCTTTTGGGAATTAGGCAGTTTTCGGGCGGCCCTTTGCTTTTTCGAGATTCCCCTCGTCGAGCCGATACAGGTGATGTACGGGGCCGATGCCTCGTCCCAGGGCTTGTCCATGCGCGATTGCGACGGTTACGTAGGCCTTAGCCAGCATGACGGCCTCAGCGAGGGTCTTCCCGAGTGCGAGATTGCAGGCAAGAGCACTGGAGAAAGCACATCCTGTCCCATGCGTGGAACGCGAGGATTGATGGTCAGCGCGGAACTCCTCCTGCTCAAACTTCCCATTCAACCTATGGCTCAACAGATCGACCGCAGGCTGAAGGTGGCCTCCGGTGATCACTACCGCTGTCGCACCCATCTCATGAAGCCTGGTGGCTGCCGCCTTCATTTCTATGTGGTTGGTTACGGGGAGTCCTGTCATGGCTGCGGCTTCGTCTACGTTAGGAGTCGTGACCACAGCAAGCGGCATCAGTTCACCGATCAGGACTCGTCGACCGGCGTCATCGAGAAGGCTAGTTTCAGATGAGGACTGCAGAACGGGATCAAGTACCAAGGGCAGCTTCAGCCTCTTTTGAAATTCGACCACTGCCTGAACCGCCTCTGCGTTCCCCAGCATACCGACGTGGACAGCGGCGATTTCGAAATCGGCGGCAAGGTTCTCGAGACTGTCCGCTATGAGCCGAGGGGATATGTCTTCCACTCTGCAGACTCCTTGTGTGGACTGCACCGTCAGGGCAGTAATACACGCCAAACCATAGCAACTGTGGGCCGCGATGGTCTTAATGTCCGCAGTCACCCCGGCACCTGAGGAGGGGTCAAACCCGGCGATGGTCAGCACGACCGGTGGGGACTGGCTCATAACACGAATCTACTGAATCAGCGGTCGATTGCAATGGAAAAACGGGTGGAGGCGCGTTAGTGTCCTTAGATATAGGGAGATAACCTTATGGGGGAATTGTGCTTCCAACTAGTTAGGAATCCCGGAAAGCATGGCAGCGCGAGGGCTATAATCGTCTGCAACGGCCGTTCCCGTGGAGTTCATCCGTGGAGTTCAAAGCTATGAAGATCCGGCTCTTAGTTCTAGCGACAGTTTTTCTCACCTTCAGCTATCTGACGCCTCAGGGTTTCTCACAGGATCCAGGCACCACTCCGCCAGCAACCGACCAAGATAAGACGGTTTCGACGAGCGCTCCGAGCGATGACACCAAGAAGGAAGAGACCCCGGTTCAGGCGGCCGACCCCGATAAGGTAAAGCATGATGGCGGCAAGGACGACGTGGACGCCATCGGCAATCGCAAGATGGGAAAGCGCGGCCTGGGGAACTGGTATTCGGTGGAAGGCGAGATTCGCATGGGCAAGCAGTATGCTCAGCAAGTCGAGTCGAGTTCGAAAATGATTACCGATCCGGTGATCAGCGAATATGTGAACCGCGTGGGACAGAACCTGGTCCGCAATTCCGATTCGCAGGTTCCGTTCACCATCAAGGTGATCGACTCTGACGAGATCAACGCATTTGCATTGCCCGGCGGCTACTTCTACGTGAACAGTGGTTTGATTCTGGCAGCGGATGACGAGGCGGAACTCGCGGGCGTAATGGCCCACGAGATCGCGCACGTGGCCGCCCGCCATGCTACACGGCAGATGACGCGTTCGCAGTGGGCCAACATCGGAACGATTCCTCTGATCTTCATGGGAGGAGGGTTGGGTTATGCGATTCGCGGCGCGGCCGGAATCGGATTGCCAATGACATTCCTTACCTTCCAGCGCGGATTTGAGGCGGAGGCGGACTATCTGGGATTGCAGTACATGTACAAGACTGGATACGACCCGCAGGCATTTGTCAGCTTCTTCGAAAAGATTCAGGCACAGGAAAAGAAGAAGCCGGGCACACTGGCGAAGGCGTTCTCTACCCATCCGCAGACTCCGGACCGAATTACCAAGTCGCAAGAAGAAATTCAGAAGATCCTGCCGGCGCGGGTGCAGTACCTGGTCACCAGTTCGGAATTCGATGAAGTGAAGGCACGGCTGGCATCGCTGGAGAACCGCCGCAAGATGATCGACGACAAGGACAGCAAGAAGCCGACATTGCGCCGGGCTTCGACGACCGAGAAATCAGGGAAAGAGGACAAAACTTCGGATGATGACCGTCCGACGCTCAAGCGCCGCGACGATCAGAATTAGCGCCATTCGTCGTAAAGGCCCTCCGGGACGAACATTCCGGGGGGCCCTTTTGTTTGCGCAGGTGATCACATGGCTCGTGTTTTGCTTCGGTGCGCAAAGTTCATACTGCCTATTCCTTGACCGCGATTCCCAGAGTCTTCATCTTGCGGTAAAGGTGGCTGCGTTCTAGCCCCAAGACTTCCGCCGCGCGGCTTATGTTGCCGTGACTCTCGTCCAATTTCTTGAGGATGTAATCGCGCTCATAGGCGGCTCGCGCCTGGTGCAAAGTTGAAAATTCACCACCAACGTTGCGGCGGCTGCCGTCGCGATGTACCAGCGGTGGAAGATGTTTGCGATCAAAACGCGTGGTGGTGGGGTTCATAATCACGATCCGTTCGATCACGTTCCTTAGCTCTCGAATATTTCCCGGCCAGGAGTAACGCATGAGGGTCTCGATTGCGTCGTCGGTGATTTCTCGGGGACGGCGACCGTAGGTAGCGGAAAATTCTTTCAGGAAATGGCGGGCCAGTAACGGTACGTCTTCTTTGCGCTCCCTCAGCGGTGGCACGTAAAAGGGAATGACATTGAGGCGGTAGAAGAGGTCCTCGCGAAAATTGCCGCGGGAGATTTCTTCATCGAGATCCTTGTTGGTGGAGGCGATCACTCGGGCATCGACGGTAATGGCGTGGTCGCTGCCGACGGGAGTAAAGCGCTGCTCGTCGAGGGTCCGAAGTACCTTTGCCTGGGTCTTCAGACTCATGTCGCCGATTTCGTCCAGGAATAAGGTCCCGCCGTGCGCCTTTTGAAATTTGCCTTCTTTGTCGCCGACGGCTGCGGGGAAGGAGCCTTTGAGATGTCCGAAGAGTTCACTTTCAATCAGATCCTCCGGAATGGCGGCACAATTCACCTCCACAAAGGTTTCTTCTTTGCGGAGGCTGTGCGCGTGAATGGCATGCGCGGCCAGCTCTTTGCCGGTACCGGATTCGCCAAAGATCAAGACCCGGCCATTGGTTGGGGCCATGAGGTTGATCTGCTGCCGCAGAGCCTTCATCGGCACACTTTCCCCGACGATGACGCTGCGCGGGACTAACTGTTTGCGAAGATCACGATTTTCCTGATAAAGCCGCTTGGCATCGATCGCGTTCTTCAACAAGATCAACGTCTTGTCGATCGAGAGGGGCTTTTCGAGAAAGTCATAAGCGCCGAGCTTGGTAGCGCGGACTGCAGTTTCAATTGTGCCGTGCCCGGAGATCATGATTACTTCCGGGGCATCGGAATGTGCCCGAATTTGCTTCAAAGTTTCCAGGCCGTCGATTCCGGGCAGCCAGATGTCGAGCAGGACGGCGTCAAAATCATGCTGCTCGAGCAATTCGAGGCAGGCCTCGCCACTTCCTGCGACCGAGGTTGTGTAGCCTTCGTCTTCCAGTACCCCGGTGAGGGATTCCTGAATTCCAACCTCGTCGTCCACAATCAGGATGTTGGGCATGCTAAGCAGTGGCCGGAACAGCGGCGAATTCCGGAGCGACAGGTAATTCAAGCACAAAGCGCGTGCCTACGGGTTTGTTTTCTTCTACCCGAATGGAGCCGTGGTGGTCCTCCATGATGCGGCTAACGATGGCGAGACCAAGTCCAGTGCCACGGTTTTTCGTGGAGAAATAAGGCAAGAACAGGCGTTCTTTCAATTCCTGGGTGACGCCATGACCGGTGTCAGCTACGGTTATCTCGACCGCGTCGTGACTGGCGACCAGGGAGGTGGAGATCTCTATCTCGCGCAGCATGGAGCCCTGCATCGCTTCGGCTGCATTGTCGACCAGGTTGGCCAGGGCGCGTTTAATTGCCTCGCCATCAGCCAGGACATGTGGCAGGTCTGGAGAAAGAGAGGTGCGAACACGAATATTGTCCAGCCGTCCGTTGAACATGGCCAACATGCCTTCGATAATCGTGTTGATGCTTGCCGGTTGCGGTTTCGCAGTTGGGAAGCGCGCCAGCGTCGAAAACTCATCGACCAGGGTGCGCAACGTCTCGACGGCACTCACGATCGTTGTGGCGCAGCTGTGAAGCACAGCAATGGAGTTGGCGTCTGGAGGTGTGCCGCGGTCAAGATGGCGGCGAATGCGCTCCGCGGAAAGTGCGATCGGAGTAAGCGGATTCTTGATCTCATGGGCTACGCGCCGCGCCACTTCCCGCCATGCGGCCTGCCTTTGTGCTTTAAGCAGATCGGATAAATCTTCGAAGACCAGAACATAGCCCAGACTCTTGCCCTCGTGGTGAAGAGTTGCAACTGTTACCGCCACGTTCAGCGCCTCGTGCTGGAGGTCGAATTCCATCTGTGTGGTGGTTGTGCCCATACGGTCGGCACGGCGCAGGAGAGGCTCTAGGTCCTCCATAACTTCCGCGGGAAAAATGTCCGTAAGCATCGATCCGATCAGCACCGCCGGAGTGCCAGATTCGGTGCCCTTTGGACGGAAAAGCCGAATCAGAGCGTGGTTGACGTGAGTGGTTCGCCGTCCAGCATCGAGTGAGAGCACGCCAGTCGGAATACTCTCGAGGATGGTTTCCATGTGTTGACGGCGCTGTTCGAGGGCAACGTTTACTTCTTCCAGTTCACGGCTGGACGACTCCAGCTGATGACGGCTACCTTCCAGCTCTTCTGCCATGCGATTGAAGGAGCGGACAAGTCACCGAGTTCATCGGCGGCGTGGATTTCGACACGATAATCCAGCGAGCCGCGAGAATGTCCGCGGATCTTCTGCCAGAGCAGCGACCGGACGGACTATGAGTTTGGACAAATACATAGCCAGCCAGGTGGTAGCGAGACAGCACTAGGTACAGTCGAGCAGCAGCAGCATGTCCATGTAGGTGCGTCGGACCAGTTTCCGCTGTGACACCAGTTCCCGTAGCGCTGCTGGCTGGCCTGGATCTGCTTGACGGTTTCGGAAAAGGTTTTCGGCAGCGGCATAGCCACCAATACCAGGCCGCGATCTCCGACCGGAGCGGTACCGAAAACATAGTCGGTGTGGTCGTCAGGTGATGACCGATCCGGCCTTGGGGAGAACAATCCTCGGGCAACGATTTCAACGTGGCCCAAGGAACCGGTGCGCCCAGACTGGCTTCCGCATTGCCGTCGACCAATGCAAGTGCGAAGCCGCCCTGCAGGGTCGCTTCATGCTCGCGGAACTCGCCTACCACGGCTGAAAAGCCGTGGCCGGCGAAGGCGTGCTGTGTTGAGGGTCGGAGGCGATAGAAAGAGCCTCAGCATGCGCGTTCTGGGACGCGTAGTTCGCCAGTAGTGATGCCATCACCGCAGTGTCCTGGCGAACTTCTTCCACTGGGCGGGAAAACCATTTGTCGATGGTCCTGTTCATCAAGCCGTACGCGAAAAAGAACATGAATATGACCGGCAGGAAGGAAAGCAGGAGCCCGGCTACAACTATGCGAGTTCGAAATTTCGAGCCCAAAACACCCAGCCGGCGTTCGGCAAAAAGTTTGATGAGATTGCGGCCCAGAACTACCGTGAGCGCAACAAACAGCAGGAAGATCAGGATCGAAAAGAGCGGCAAAGAATGCCAGTTGCTGATTGCTACCGGGATTCAGAAATGGCAAATCGAAGGACGTTTGCGAGACGATTACCGCCAACAACAGAAGGACGCTGATCCCAGGAAGGAAATAAAATTCCTGCGCCGGGACAGCTAGCAAGACGACGAGTCGAGCAGATGATAACCA
>CAWGQZ010000047.1:0-72491 GCA_963824805.1 uncultured Acidobacteriaceae bacterium
CGAGGCCGACTTCTTCAATCGCAAACTCAAATAAAGTAAGATTTCCGCGTAGATGGGCAGATGAGGACACCTGCCCCTACGCACTGCGAAATGGGAATCAGGCGCGCGAATCGACGGTCTCGCCCCTCTCCACAAACCTCTGCATCCAGCCCAGCACGCGAACCCAGCCTTGGCTGTGGCTCTTGACGGCCTCAATGTTGCCGGCAAATCCGCTATGGCGAAGCGTCACCTGAGTTCCGTCTTTATCAGCTTTCAGCTCCCACCGAACCGTCGTTTTCAGCGCGCCCATGTAAGAGGCAACCCAGGTATGCACCAACAACCTTGGCGGGTCATACTCCAGGTATTCGCCGCTTACGTGGAATGACGTGCCGTCGGCACCCACTCCATCAGAGCGCCATTTACCCCCGACACGACGGTCGCTTTCCCATTTTGTGGTGCGATACATCCCGGCCTGTCCCCACCACTGCCCAACCTGCGACGGGTCAGAGATGGCTGGCAAAAACCCTCTCCGGAGGCGCCGCGATATGGATTTCGGCCATAATTAGATCCTGATCGGGTGTGATGGTTGCTGTTGCCATATAAGCTCCTTGTTCTTTGATTTAGAGGCTCTAGAGACGCAGCCGAGCTACGTCTCTACACGATCGGTATGCCTCTTATTTTTTCCGCTGCAGATCGAACATCTCGGTCACCACCCTGCCGTGGTCGCTGAAGTTCCATTGCTCGGTGTGATGGTCAGGTCCCGCCATGGCGATCACGACGTTATCCATGTGGCCTGCGTCCGAACTCGGCAGATTAGTGGCGTCAAAGAACTTGAACGTGATGGTTTTTCCGTCTGGCGATGCGGTGGCCAGCATTCGGGGCTGGTTCCCCATACTGCAATAGTGCGTGAGCAAGAGCTTGTCGGGGCCATCAAGGTGGATCATGCTGATCATGTCCCCTTTCTCATGAATCGTGCTCATTAGCGCCGAGCCCCCGGAGGTCAATTGATAGTCGATCTTCACCGGCGCGCCCTGCGATGTTTTGCCTTCCCACGAGCCAGCCAGCGACTTGAGTTGAGAGAACTGGGTTTGCGCCGGCGATTGCGCCAGCGCGACCGTTGACAGCAATAGGAGCGAAATAGCGAAAGCTTTCATTTGTGTTCATCCTTTCGAAGTTTGGTTAATTTCTTGACATCATGGTGTTGCCCTGTTTCTTTGGCGTATTCGGCTTCGACAAACGCCTTCAAACTGGAGAGGTTCGCCTGCCAAAAAACTCGATACTGCTCGAGCCATGAATCAACCGCTTTGAGCGGCTCGGGATTCAGTTGATAAACCCGGTTTCTTCCTTCCCGGCGTTCATCCACCAGATGGGCCCGGCGTAAAAGCCGAAGATGTTTGGAAATGGCCGGACGCGACACCGGAAAAGCGCTGGCAATCTGTCCGGCCGGCCGGCTTCCCTTTCGCAACAAGTCGAGCACGGCCCTGCGTGTAGGATCGGCGAGCGCCTGAAATGCGGCTTCGGGGGAATATGTAACCGATTGGTGACGCATAATGCGTAACTGTACGGTTACATGTTCGGCATGTCAAGAATTTTTTTTGGGATGGAGTGTGAGCTTCCCTTAGGTGCCCCTCTGCTTCGGGGTGGAATTCATCGACGCCCCTCTAGAAAAACGTTATTATTAAGCGTTTTTGCATCCAACCTACCCTGAGGACCTGCCAAATGAAGCTCGTCGCACGTCTCCTGTCCGTGGGCCTGTTGTTGTGTTCCCTCGCCTTCGCCCAGTTCAAGCCTAAAGAAAAGCCGGTACAGGGTCCCTGGATGAACACCAGTCTGAGTGCCGACCAGCGCGCCGACCTGGTGATCAAAGAGATGACGCTCGACGAAAAGATCGGTCTCATCCATGGCACTGGATTGTTGGGGCTTGGTCCGATGAGTCCGCTTTCGGTGGATTCCAATGGCGGGGCCGGCTATGTCGTCGGAATTCCACGGCTGGGAATTCCTGGCATCCAGATGACAGACGCGGCCTATGGTGTACGTAGCAGCGGCCAGAACGGGCGCTATTCAACCGCGCTGCCGAATAACCTCGCCAGCGCAGCTAGCTGGGACCTCGAAGCCGCCTACGCCTATGGCGAATTGATTGGCCGCGAACTAAGGGCGCAGGGCTACAACATGTCTCTGGGCGGAGGAGTCAATCTTACCCGCGAACCGCGCAATGGGCGCAACTTCGAATACCTCGGAGAAGATCCCGTTCTCGCCGGAAAGCTAGTCGGCGCAGCTTATTCGCGGCACGCAGTCGCAGCACGTCCTTGGCGACATCAAACACTACGCGCTCAACAATCAGGAAAGCGGACGTAACGCGGTCAACGTAAACATCGACGAACGCTCCATGCGCGAGACCGACCTGCTAGCCTTCGAAATCGGCATTCGTGACGGCAACCCGGCCGGGGTAATGTGCTCCTACAACCGCGTCAATGGCGACTACGCCTGCGAAAACAAATACCTGCTGACCGACGTCCTGAGGAAGGATTGGAAGTTCAAAGGCTTCGCCCTCTCTGATTGGGGCGGAACGCATAGCACTGCGAAAGCTTCCGCTGCCGGCCTCGATCATGAAGAGCCGGGCGAATATTTTTATGGCGATCGCATGAAGAAGGCTTTGGAATCGGGCCAAGTCTCAGCTGCCGAACTTGATGAACATGTACATCGCATCGTGCGCGCCATGTTCGACACCGGCCTGATCGATGACCCGGTCGAGAAGAGCGTGGTCGACGCAGCTGCCGGGCTTGAAACTGCTCAACGCATCGCCGAGCAGAGTATGGTTCTGCTAAAGAATGAAAAGAATCAGCTTCCTCTCGACGGTGCCAGGGTGAAGTCAATCGCGATCATCGGCGCCCACGCAGACGTCGGAATGATCTCCGGTGGAGGCTCGGCCCAGGTGGATCCTCCGGACGGAAACGCAATCATGCCACACGGACAGCGTGAGACAGTGTGGGGGAGGCCGATTTGGTTTCCTACTTCGCCTTTGAAGACTATCCGCGCCAAAGCTCCTGCCGCAAAAGTCGAATTCGACGCAGGCACGAATCCTTCTTCCGCCGCCGCGTTGGCTAAGAATTCCGATGTCGCTATCGTATTTGTCTACCGCTGGGAGACAGAAGGCGACGACGCACCAAGTCTGGCGCTTCCGGAGAATCAGGATGCATTAGTTGCCAAGGTTGCCGCCGCTAATCCGCGCACAATTGTCGTGCTCGAAACCGGTAACCCGGTCAGCATGCCTTGGGTAGATCAGGTCAGCGGCATTGTTGAAGCCTGGTTTGCAGGGACGCGGGGAGCAGAAGCACTGGCCAATGTGCTCTTCGGCGACGTCAATCCCAGTGGGAAACTTCCCCTCACATTTCCCAAGAACGAATCCGACTTGCCACACACCACGATTGTGAAGCCACCCAAGGAGTCGCTCCCTCCCTCGGAAGGCGATTCGTGGACGAAGATACTTGAAGGTCTGACCGCCTTCCAGACGACCTACGATGAGGGATTGAAGGTCGGCTACAAGTGGTACGACGCGGAGAAGAAACCTGTGTTGTTTCCCTTTGGCTATGGCCTCTCCTACACCACCTACGCCTACTCCAACTTGAAGGTCGTTCCGGGAGAAACCGTACGCGTGATTTTCACTGTGAAAAACACCGGTAAACGAGCGGGCGCTGAGATAGCAGAGGTCTATGCTTCGTTGCCGACGAGCGCGGGAGAGCCTCCCAAGCGCCTGGTGGGTTGGACCAAAGTAAAGCTCAGCCCGGGCGAGAGCAAAGACGTCACCGTGGAAGTCGAGCCTCTGTTCCTCTCGATTTTCAATGTCGAGAAAAAAGGGTGGCAGAGCGTGGCCGGAGACTACACCTTCACGGTGGGTGGTTCCTCGCAGAATTTGCCGCTCAAGGCGGGAGTAAGCCTGAAGTAATCCCGGCGGCGAAATGCAGGGATGCCCGACGCTGTCAAAAGCTTTAACCGCAAAGGACACATAGAGCTTGCGGGTCACAGCTCTGATTCGAACTCATACTGGCCGGAGCCCACAACGCAAACCACGCTATGAGGAGCGCGCTGGTGGTTTTTCATGCCGGGTACCTCGTCTAGACTGCGCCCGCCCTCTAAGACGCCGGCAGGATTGGCGCTCGGAATTTCAATCGTCGCCACCGACCCGGCAGGGATATTCACTTTCAGGGTCAGATGACTTTCCTGCCTCGTCCACTCGCTGTGAATCGGTCCTAGCACCGATTGATAGGTGGCCGATGCACTGGTCATGTCGCCGACAGGATTAGGACGGATACGGATTCGTTCCGACGCTTCGTGGTTCACTTCAACGCTGATACCGGCGAGACCGCGATAGAACCACTCCTGCGCGTGTCCTAACATGAAATGATTCTGCGAACTGTTGGGATTTGTGTCCCAAGCTTCAGTCAATGCCGTGGCTCCCTGGGCAAGTTGATATCCGTAGCTCGGTGAGTCGGTGCGGGACAGCATGTCGTAGAGCACATCGGACCGCCCATGATCAGTCAGCGCGCGCACCACAAAATGAAATCCGATATCGCCTGCTGTTACGTGGTTTCCGTGACGGCGAATGTCGTCAACCAGATTGTCTAGAACCGCCTTTTGATATTGCTCCGGAACCATGCCCAGGGCCAAAGGCATCGCGTTCGCCGTCTGACTTCCGCGATCGTACTGGCCAGTGTCCGCATGAAATAGCTCGCGATTGAACGCATCGGCCACCTGGCGAGCTTCGGTGACATAGGTGGTCGACTCCTGCGGTTTGCCGAGTACAGCGGCGATTTCGCTCATGGCCATCAGGTCGGCGTAGTAAATGGCAGTTGCCGTCACCGCTTTGCTGGTCAATTGCGATTCCCCCGGTTCGCCAGGACCAATGTCGTACCAATCTCCCAGTCCGTAAGCCAGCATGTGATCTCTCGTCTTGCCGCCCAGATACCTGGCGTAAGCCCGCATGCTTTCATATTGTGCCGCCAACAGTTCCCGATCTCCATAAAATTGATACGCCGTCCAAGGGCTGAGAATCGCCGCGCTTCCCCATTCCGGAGAATCACGAAAGTTCGTGCTCACTCCATTCTTATCTACGAACGCAACGTATTCGGGGGCTATACCCGGCACCATTCCATCTGGTAATTGGGAGTCGCGAATATCTTGCGCCATTTTCTGGTAGAGACTGATGCCGTCGTGATTCAGGAGGATCGACGAACCCGCCAGGTAGGTCTGCTCCAGCCAGCCGAGCTTTTCGCGATGCGGACAATCCGTCAGCACGCTGAACATATTGCTCAGGACGGCTCGATCTATAAGTTGATAGATCTGCCCGAAGAGCTGGCTTGAGGTCTCAAACTTCCCGGTGGCCTCGACATCGTCGTGCATGAATTGGCCTCGCAGGGAGACTATGACGGGGACTTCGCCATCGTCAGTGCTTTCCACTTGCACGTAGCGGAATCCCCAATAACTGAACCGCGGATGCCAGGTCTCATCGCCCGATCCCCGTAACCGTATAGGTGTAGCGTTGCTCATCCTTTGGGGAGGCATTAGCACTGTGCTGTGTGACCATGCCGGAGGCGTCCAGCAACTCCCCGGCAATCAGTTTTACCGTGGCATCGCGCTTGCCATGCACAGTGATCTCGGGCCATCCGGAAAAATTCTGGCCCAGGTCGTAGACCGTCACCCCGGGTTTGGGATGAGTTGTTTTGACCGGATCGAAGCTTTGCGTGACGCGAACGGGTGGTGATTGTTCCGCAACCAGCGTTCCGCCGGGGCCATCGACAGTGACAACGTGTTTCCAGCCACGAGCGTGAAAGCTCGGCGAGTCCCATCCCGACCGCTCGAGACGGGCGTCGTAGTCTTCGCCTCCATAAACAGAAGAAAACGTAATCGGACCGGGAACAAACTTCCAGCTTTTGTTGGTGGCGATCACGGTTTCAGATCCATCGTCGAAACGCAGATGCAATTCGAGAATCAGCTGCGGCTGGCCGAACGAACCAATGAACTTCGTGTAACGTCCTTTGATTCCCGGCACGTCGTACATGCCGCTTCCAAGCATCACGCCGAGAGCATTTTTCCCTTGCTTGATTCGTTCGGTAACGTCATACGTGTTGTAGAAGACCCTCTTCCGATAATTCGTCCACCCTGGGGTTAGCAAGCGATCAGTCACATTCTCGCCGTTCAAGTGAAGTTCATAGTGGCCCAATCCAGAGACGAAAATTAGCGCCTGACGCACCTTGTGCCGGACGGAAATGTCGCGCCGGAAGATGGGCAGGCGCGGCATTGTCTTTTTAATCTCGCCGATGTTCTCCCGCGCCTGCGGTTGTCGGGGCGCGTCAGGTTCTGCAGCGATCCAGCGTGCTCGCCAGTTTTCCGGACGCATTTGCCCGGTGACGAATTCAGCGGTTGCGCTCCATTGGGAGGCACGGTCACGCCCATCCCAGGTCCGAACCTTCCAGTAGTACCGCGTCGCTGGGGAAAGCGCTTTCCCCGTGTATTCAATCTGAAATATCTCCCCCGATTGCACTTTCCCGCTATTCCATTCACCCTGGTCACGATTGAGAACGTCACGCGAGGATGACACCACTACCTCGTAGGCCGTCTGTCGCAGTCCCCGGCCTGCCGGACCAATTGGCTTCAGTATCCAACTGAAATGCGGCTTCGCAACATCGATACCAACGGGGTTGACCTGCCATTCACACTTGGGCTGCTCTGGAAAGATGTCGGACTTAACAGTTGGATCCTGACCAGATGCCGCGGTGACTGCTGCCAGTAAAAGACCCCAACCCCAAACCGACCGCATGAATTTCACCATTCTGTCCCATGGAAATCTGAGATTTTGCCGCGCCGAAGTATAAACCCTGGGGTGGAACCTCTGGCGAGGCCATTATTGGTGGATAATGGATGCCAAGCTTGGAGCGGGGCCCGACTATGCAGAGCACCTTTAGGAATTGCGCCGGTTTGGGATTGGCATCGGTTCTGAGTGTCATGGTCGCAATGGGACAGAATGCCGCGCAAACGGCCGCCCCATCTCAGGACCATCACTTCGACGTATCCACCAAATCGCCTTGGGTGGACACTGGATTGGATCTGGTCTCGGGCGAGGTTTTGCAAATGAAAGCGACCGGAACGGCCTGCACGGCTCAGACTGTTCCTTCTTCAGCAACGAACACCCTGCCATTGCCTTCCGCCCCGGCGGGCGCTCTCCTCGCTCGGCTCCACTCGCAAGGCGCGGTACCACTCCAGGTCGACTCGAGCAAAGAGATCAAGATCGAGGAGCCTGGACACTTATCTCTGGGCGTGAACGGCACGAATTGCGCCGGGAGCTTCGCGGTCGACGTTCACATCGTTCCGCCGGGCGAGATTACGGTCGCCGCTCCGGCCAAGGATTTGAGATCCAAGCTCGGCACGGCTGCACAAATCTGGTTGCAGGGGCAGTTTGGAAATCCATCAGCTCCGGCTAGTGTAAATGCGTCGCCGGCGATCTCCGAAGGCAGCGGTGCGCCAATTTCCGTCACTCCTAGCACCAAGAGCGCGGATTCGTTCTCGGTTCCGTCAGTTCCGTTGGACGATCAACTCCGGAAGCAAATTGATACCCTGCCTCGGCGTGTGAATGACGAATTCAACAACCTCGGCGACATGGTGAATTTTGTTGTAGTAGGTACGCAGGAAAAGGTGCAAGCCGCGCTAGCCGCGGGTAACTGGTTTGTAGCTGACACGGACAACAATCAAGCCGCCGTCAATGCGGTAATGCAGACCATCGCGAAAAAAGATTATCTGCAAATGCCGATGAGCAAGTTGATGCTATTCGGCCGCTATCAGGACTATGGCTATGAACAGGCGGAACCAATTGCCATGGTCGCCAGCCGCCACCACTTCCGGCTATGGAAAGCTGCATTCACTTTTAACGGGCAGCCGGTATGGGTTGGGGCCGGCACCCATGATATTGGCTTTGAACGCGATCAGCGTAACGGCAAGGTCACTCACAAAATCGACCCCGCAGTGGATGGCGAACGGCAGAACATCGCTGATAGCTTTCACAAATCCGGGAAGGCCAAGAGCATGACCTATTACCTGCCGCCTAGCCCGGTGCAGGACGCCCGCAACGCCACCGGCGGCGGCTACCACTCCGACGGGCGAATTCTGGTGGTTTTCCTAAACTGATGTAGCGCGGACCCTCTTGTCCGCCTTTCACTATGGTTGAGTCTTCACGAAATTTTCCATCACGGCCTGGCGCATAAGATCAGGCGGGAGCAACCCTTGAGCCAACAAGAAGTCGTGATACTTCTTCTGATCGAACTTCGGGCCCAGTGCAGCTTCTACATCCTTTCTTAGAGCAATCAACTTCGTATAGCCATAAAAATAGCTGTTCGCCTGACCCGGCGCGCGATAGGTGTAGCGTTCCACTTCTTCCTGGGCAAAAGCGTGGGATTGCACAACATCTTGCTCAAGCACGCGGTACGCATCCTGCGGCTGAATCTTTCCTGATTGCAATTCCGGATCGAGAAACGCCCGAGCTGCCCGCAACAGGCGATAGTCGAGTGAGACCAATTGTCCTTCCAGCGGCATGTATGGGCGGACCAGGTATTCGGAATAGAGTCCCCAGCCTTCGACGTTGGTGCTGTTGAAGGCGTAGCGGACCCGTGCCAGCGAGACCCCGTGTTCCAACATGGAATCGAACTGCAGTTCGTGTCCTGGCCGGGCTTCGTGGGCGGTAAGAGTCCAAGCCGCAGCGTCGAAGGTAAAGTCGTCATATTTTTCTGAGGCGGCCTGTCCCGGAGCGGCGGGAAGATTCAACGGCAATATGAATTCGCCCTTTTGGCCAGTGTTGTGCATGAATGGCGGCGGTGACATGTGGGGAGCAGGCTGCTGCGCGGTTTCAGCCGCAGTCGCAATCCGAATTCGTGCCGGGCGGTCCGGCAAAGTTACCAACTGCTTATCTACGATTATTTTTTCGATCTGCTTCAGTCGATCTTCGTAGAACGGCAAGATCGCCTCACCAACCAGTTGTTTCTTTTTGAGTTCGCGAATCACGTCTCGATAGTCGCTCGATGGCAGATGCCGCTCCGCTGCGATCTTTTCCGCAATCGGCTTCATCTCCGCTTGCAGCTCGTTGAACATCTGGTGCGCCATCTCTGCCAGTCGGGCGGGTGGGATATCGATCCCGTAGTCTTCCAGGTTAAGGGCATACTCCGCAGGTTGCAGACGGAAATCGGTCCGCGATTTGGGAAGCACGTTGGCTCTTTACCCACGTATCGTATTCCGCGAGTTGCCCTTTCAGTTTCTCGTATGGCTCCTGCCAACCTTCCACTTTGTATTTAGTTAGCAAGGCTGCAATGCCGTCGACGTAATTAGAATTGCGCGACAATTCGGTCTCAAGCTCGGTTCGCGCCGGGTAGACCACCCCCGGTTTTGCCATCTGCTCCATGACGCGCTGACGCAAAATCTCCGACAAGGGCTTGTACCCAGGTTCCAACCCTGCATACTTACGGATTCGCTGCACTGCCGCAGCCCGCCGTTCGTTGGGGGTCTGCTCGTCCAGCAAGATCCGCAATCCTCGGTAGACCGCGCCGCTCGGCGTTATAGAACGGCACATCGTGAGCGCGTTCGAAGTCTTGTTCTCGGAATTGCAGCTCCACCTTGCGGATCATGATCTGCAAGTCCTGGGCTACTTCGGGCTGTTGAGGCTGGTTGACTGCTTGCTTGAGCTTGGCGAGAATGCCTTCGGTTTCATGCCGTTCCTGGTCTTCGTCCGCGAGCGTCGGCTGAGCGATCTTCGTGTCGTATTCGCTAAATCCCTCGTTCGACCCCACTTCCGGATGGTGTTTCATTACGATTGCCACCAACTGGTTGGTATAGCTGTTGCTTGTGGCGATCCAGCCAGGATTTGCCGCGGGAAGCGGGCGGGGAAAACTTAAGCAGGACGCAACGGCGAGAAATGAACCAACTTTGCGGATCAAAAAAAAGCCCTCCTCCATTGATGATTCGGCAGAGAAGTATAAAGCAGAGCGCCGGACAGGCGCTGTGCAAATGCTCACGTCGCGAAAGACCGCGTTCGGGAATAGGACACTGTGTGTTCGGAAACGGGAGAACAATGTACTTTCGAGTCGGAAACTAAGCTGTTCCACCGATTGTTCCTACAGATACACCCCCGTAGTATGCCCTAAACCCTTCATCCGCTTGGAGAAAAGCAGCATGTCATTCTGGAAAAAAGCCTTCCCCTATGCCGTGGCGTTCTTGTTCGTCATTCTCATAAATGTGTCATCTTTTGCCGGTGTAAGCGTAAGCAATCCTACCAACGGTGCGACAGTTGGAACCTCTGTACACTACGTCGCGTCTGCTTCAAGCAGTTGCTCTAAAGGTGTTTCCGCAATCGGTATTTACACTGCTGACAATGCCTTGGCCCATGTCTCGAACGGAGCTAAGCTCGACGCAACTCTGAACTTAAGCCCTGGAACGTACAAGACCACCGTCCAGGAATGGGACAACTGCGGTGGTACCGACAGCTTGCAGGTTACTATCCACGTTACCAATGAAGCCGGGGTCAACGTGAACTCACCCGCGCACAACAGCACGGTGGCTTCTCCCGTGCGTTATAGCGCATCATCGACAACCGGATGTTCGAAAGGCGTTTCGGCGGTCGGAATTTACACGGCGGACAACGTGCTCGCCTACACGCAGAACGGCTCGTCGCTCAACACGACTCTCAAGCTGAACCCCGGGAACCTACAACACGACCGTGCAGTCGTGGGACCATTGCGGCGGTACAGCGAAGACTCCTGTCACCATCACCGTTCGTGCCGCAAGCACAAGCTCAGGCGTGAACGTATCTGCTCCGGCGAACAATTCGTCGGCCACCTCACCGGTCCACTTTGTGGCTAGTGCGACGACCTCTTGCTCCAAGGGCGTTTCGGCTATGGGCATTTATCCCGCGGCTGGGAAACTCGCTTACAAGGTGAGCGGCGCGAAACTCGACACCAACGTGAGCATGGGGAATGGCGACCACAGCGTCATTGTCCAAGAGTGGGACAACTGCGGTGGAACCTCCAAGACTCCCGTCAACCTCAGCGTGGGGACCTCTTCCAGCGGAGGCGGAAGTGATCTGCCTTCGAATGCAAAGACTTTCAGCAATCTGCAGGCTGCCAGCGGATGGACGGGATACGCATTGTTGCCTCCGAACTACCCGCTATGCACATGGTGTTCTTCGAGCGGACCGGAAACTACCTGGTCATGGAAATCTGGGATTTCGTCGCCGTCTTTGAGTGGCAACGCTACGAAGACCACAATCGGCGGAAAAAAGATCTACTCCGACGCCTTCTGGAATAACAAACTGATCGGTGATTTCAGCACCCGCGGGCTGCACGACGACGACCGTACTCTGATTCCTTCTCTGCACAACTTTGTCTACGACGTATGGTTTTACGGGGACAACCTCGAGGTCTCGGAAGCGCTGGAGTTCGACTTCAACCAGTTCTTTGACGGCAAGGGTTTTATCTGGGGTCACGAGTGCCGTATCAAAGGCGGCCACGAGTGGGACATCTGGGACAACGCCAACGAGCACTGGATCAAGACAGGGGTTCCTTGCCATCCAGTCAGCGGCAAGTGGAACCACCTGGTCCTCAGGGCCCAGCGCACCAACGACGACAAGGTTCTATTCAAGTCAATCGAACTGAATGGCCAAGTCGCGAACATCAACCATCTGGAACCGCAAAGAGGCAAACCGGGATGGCGTGGTATCACCCTCAATTACCAGATCGACGGTGACAATCATCAGACTCCGTACACCATTTATCTGGATAAATTCAATTTCAGCTACTACTGACAGCTAGCGCTGATCCCCACAGGAAAGGGCGCCCTCGCGGGTGCCCTTTTACCTTTCTGGATCAGAATCCGTGACGGATCAGATTTTCGAGCGTGATGGGACTCGAGGACATTATTTCCGCATTTCTTTTTTCTGCATATTTCGCCAGCATGTCCACTTCGATATTGACGGGGTCGCCCGGCTTCAGAGATCTCAGATTTGTAGCTTCTGCAGTGTGGGGAATGATGGCCACCGTGACTCGCCTGCCTCTGATCTTAGCCACGGTGAGGCTGATGCCCTCAATGCTGATCGAACCCTTGAAAATAACGTATCGGGTCAGCTCAGGTGGGATTTCGATCTCCAACCAGTAATCTTCGGCACCAGGAATTTTTTCGAAAGAAAGCAGCTTGCCTGTGCCATCCACATGCCCCTGGACGATATGCCCGCCCAGTCGTCCGCCTGCTCTCATCGGCAGCTCAAGGTTGACCAGTGCCCCATTCTTTAATCGGGAGAGAGATGTGCGTCTCCAGGTCTCTGCAGCAAGGTCGGCGGAAAACAATTTGCCTTTGAGGGCGACCGCGGTAAGGCAGACACCGCTGACGGCGATGCTGTCGCCCTTCCTGAGTTCGCGCACCAGTTGAGAGGAAGAGACGGTAATGCGGCGTTTTCCGCCGGAATCAACCACAGAGGAAACGTGCCCGACTTCCTCAATAATCCCAGTAAACATGAACTGATCATACTCGTGTCAGAGACCGGTCTATGACCGGCTCTGCTGTGAGAACTTCCCGTTTGGGCTTAAAGCGCTCCCGCCTTCTGCAATGCGTCTTTCATTCCCGCCCAACTCTGAATCGTCGACTCCTCGGGTGTTCCACCGCCATGCCAATGCGTCTCCAGGCTGACCACATGATGATAGCCGTCCCGCTTGAGCGCCTTGTATTGGCCCACCCAGTCAATCATTCCCTTGCCCATCGCGGCCCAGTCATAGCCATCGCCCTTCCTCACTGTGTCTTTGCAGTGGCAATGGCCGATTCGGTCTTTCGGGAGATGGTTGTACCCATCAGGATAGGGAATTTCGCCCAGAGCGGCCGCATTGCCCGGGTCCCAATTCAGCATGAATGAGCGCGATGGCACGGCCGCCAAAACCTTCGCGGCCTCAGCCCCGGTTGCAGTGTTGCACGCCATTTCATTTTCCAGGATTAAAATCATTCCGGTCTTGCCCAATTTCTCCGCCGCTCTTTGCAAGGTATCGTTCATCGCCTTGCGGTGAGGAGCCTGATCTTCCAGTCTCCAGAAATCGAAGCACCGCACGCGGTCGGTGCCGAAAGCTTTCGCCATCGCAATACTGCGGTCGAGGACTTCGCCCTGCTGCTCAAAAGTAAAATCGGCGTTGAATTGATCACGCTTTGGACTGAACTTTGACGTCGGCGCTCCTGGCCAATCCACCTTGAACAACGGGCTGGCAATGTCGGTCACGCGGATCTCGTACTTTTTGAGAATCCGCTTCGCTTCGGCGACCTCTTTCTCGTCGAGATTGACGATGTTCTTTTTCCACATTCCGCGCAGTTCCATCCATTGCATCCCGAACTGTTTGGACGCCACCTCGCAGGCGCGGCCAAAGTCCTGAGAGATTTCATCGTTGATGACGCCAATCTTGAAAGGCGACTTTGACAAATCAGATGGTGCGGGCATCGGGAACGCCTTGGAAGAACTCGCCACTCCTGCGGCAGCAACACCCAAACCTGCCAGGAATTTACGGCGTGAAAGTTGAGATCGCATGGCTGGCCGCTCTCCAGAAAAAATATTGGACCGGACGAAATCTTAAGTCACTGAAAGATGCCGGTCAATTGCCTTCGCCGTAAGGGTTGCTCAAATATCCCTCGACAGCAAACTCGTCGTCGAAATGGTGAAAGCGAATATCTCTGACTCTGGGAGCATCGCTCATACGCCGGAAGCCTGGGCCTATGGCAAACGGAACGGATTCGGTCCCGGCCAATATCTTCGGCGCGTAATAGAGAAATACTTTGTCTACCACTCCGGCGGCCAGGGCCGCCCAGTTCACCAGCGTTCCGCCTTCAATCAGCACGCTGGTGATTGCGGTTTCGCCGAGGCGCCGCATGACCGCTTGCATGTCGGGCCTACCATCGCCCGTGGCGGCAATCTGTTCGACCCTGATACCTTTTTCCTGCAGCGCGCGCATGCGGTTCTGTTCCGCGAAGGAACACAGTACCAGGAGATCGTCGTGCGCGGTTTGAGCCACCCGTGATTCAAGAGGAAGCCGCAAACGTGAATCCAGAACTACCCGAAGAAACGGCCGTCTGCGCGGTTTTCCCGAGCGGTCAGTGAGCAGCGGATTGTCGGCCAGCACCGTTCCCACGCCAACCATGATCGCGTCGTGCCCGTGACGAAGTTGTTGTACGTGGCTGCGGGCGAGTTCGCTGGTAATCCATCCCGGCACACCGATGTGATCGGGAGGCGGCGCGATCTTACCGTCCAATGTCATCGCGGCCTTCAGGGTGACCAATGGAACCCTGGTACGGATGAACTTGGCAAAAGCCTCATTTAGTTCCCGTGCCTCCGGCTTAAGAATGCCGCTGGCAACGCTGACCCCGGCATTTCTAAGCCGCTCAAAACCCTTGCCACTGACTTGTGGATTGGGGTCCTCCATACAGGCGACGACCCGCCGAATCCCTGCGGCGATAACCGCATCGGCGCATGGCCCGGTACGGCCCTGGTGGGAACAAGGCTCCAGGTTTAGATAAAGAGTCGCCCCCTTAGCCTTGCTTCCCGCCTTGTCGATGGCCAGCACTTCGGCGTGTTTCACGCCATCATAGGTGTGCGTGCCGGAACCCAGAACATTTCCAGCGTCGTCAACAATAATCGCCCCTACGTACGGATTGGGGGCAGCCAACCCGACTCCGGCGCGGGCCAGTTCCAGGGCCTTTCGGAGAAACGTTTCATCAGTGGCAACGTTAGCCATTGGGAAATTGGGCATCCTCCTCGTCAACGAGAATGGCGCCTCGGAACATTCCTATGCTACGAAAACAACGACTCCACAAAATCTCGCGGGTTGAACGGCAGTAGGTCCCCGACCTTCTCGCCCACTCCCACAAACCGAACCGGCAATCCTAGCTCGCGCGAAATTGCCACCACTACCCCGCCCTTCGCTGTTCCGTCCAGTTTGGTAAGAACGATGCCGGTCACGCCCGCCGCTTGCGTAAATTGACGCGCCTGTTGCAATCCATTTTGTCCGGTGGTTGCGTCCATCACCAGAAGGGTCTCGTGTGGTGCGCCGGGAATAATACGCTGCGCCGTCCGCTTCATCTTCTCCAGTTCCAGCATCAGATTGGTCTTCGTGTGCAACCGCCCGGCTGTATCGACAATTACATAGTCTGTATGGCGCGCGCTCGCAGCCTGCAAGGCGTCGAAGAGAACGGCCGACGGATCTCCGCCCGCCCTGGTATGAATGACCTCAGTCCCGGTGCGTTGCCCCCAAACTTCTAATTGCTCGATCGCAGCCGCGCGAAAGGTATCCGCAGCACACAGCAAAACGGCCTTGCCGTCAGAACGGAAGACCTGCGCGAGCTTTCCAATAGTCGTGGTCTTTCCCGTTCCATTCACCCCGACCACCATGATGACTTCCGGAACTCCATCTACTTTTTGGACAGGGGCGGCATTCGACGACAGGAGAATGGCGAGCAACTCGTCTTTCAACAAACGTTTCAATTCGTCGACATCTTTGATTTGTTTGCGGTCTGCTTTTTCGCGAAGCTTTTGCAAAACCTCCTGGGTCGTTGTGGTCCCAAGATCTGCGCCCAGCAGCGTCCCTTCGAGTTCATCCAGGGTATTGCGATCGATTTCCTTAGAAAAGGCGACGGCTTCCTCGATGCGCTCGGCGAGGTTCTCGCGCGTGCGAGTCACCGCTTCCTTCATCCGGTCAAGAAAACCTGGCTTTTCTTCGAGGCTGCCGAAAAGTGTCTGGATCATGCGGAGTTTTTGTCTACAAATCGATTATAGCTGGCAGTTTGAATCAGAGCTGGGAGGGTAAAAATGAGGAGGGGGAGCCAACTACGACGACGCTGCGACTTCGCTAGCGACTGCAAGGGCCACGGCAACCTCAGGCGCCTCGACCGACGGTGCAACAGACTCAACTGCCGAGGTCACACGAATTTCTCCTCGATCATAAATAGCGCAGATTGAAGTCACGGCATGTGGATCGAGCCGCTTGCCGGACAACGAACGAATGATTCTCAACGCCTCCTGCGGGTCGTGCGCCTGCTGATAGGGACGGTTGGTGGTAAGTGCGTCAAAGGTATCGGCCACCGCAATGATTCGTGGAAGCAACGGGATCTGGTCGTCTTTCAAGCCGTGAGGGTAGCCTCGTCCATCGAGTGATTCATGGTGCAACTCTATGCCGGGAATCATTTCTTTCAGCTGCGTCACCTCCCGAAGGATGTTGGCGCCCTTGGTGGTGTGCATCTTCATGATCGCAAACTCCTCGTTGGTGAGAGCGCCCGGCTTCTTGAGGATTCGATCTTCGATTCCGATTTTGCCCACATCATGGAGCTGGGCCGCAACCCGCACAATTTCAATAGATTCTTCGGCGAGCCCCATCTCGGTCGCGATCATCACGGAATATTTGGTTACGCGATCGGAGTGGCCTCGGGTATAGGGATCCTTTTCGTCAACGGCTCCGGCCAGCATCTGAATGGAGTTCAAGAAGAGCTCGCGGTTCTCCGCCGCGGCTCGCCGCAAATCGAGCACGAAATGCTCGAGCTCCTCGGTCATATGGTTGAAGGTGTCGGCAAGCTCACCGATTTCAGTGCGGCTTTTGACATACACACGTTGCGAGAAGTCTCCGCGAGCAATAGCGCGGCTTGAAGCAGTGAGCACTTCGAGAGGGTGACTCACCCAACGGGCGGCAAAGAAGCCAACCGCCAGACTGACCATGACCGCCATAATGGCCAGCTTGCGGGCTGCGCTTTCCATTTCGTATACGCCTCGGTAGGCTTCATCCCGGGGCTTTTGGGCAATGACCGCCCAATCCAGATTCAATGCCGGGCTATAGGTGCCTAGCATCTTGGTTGATTTCTTTCCCTGCTTAAGTTCGAACTCGACGGTAGGCGCAACGAACTGTGCCTGACTTCCCTGGTCGACGAAGTTCCGGACAATCTCCAGCCCGGTCATGTCTTGCCCGGTTACATAGTCTGAGGTCGCCGCCGCCACCAAACGTCCTTCGCTATCGACCACATAGGGCGTCAGGCCGCCTTTGGTCGCTTCCTGCAGGCGGTTGATCATGAACTGCAGGTCGACGACTGTTGCGACCATGCCCAGAAAGCGCCCACCGTAGGTCACAGGGGTGCTAACCAGCATCACCGTCACTGCAGATTTCCCGCTGCCCAGGACCAGGGCGCGGCCGTTGTATCCCTGGCCTGAGTGGGAGGCGACATAGGCGCGCTCCATTTCGCGCCGTAAGAATGCATCCGGAGTGACTCGCCCGGCGGAGACTCCCTTGCCCTCGGAGTTAAGCAAGGTGGCATATGCCAGGTCGGGCGAAGAAGACACAAAGTTTTCCAGTAGTGCCCGCAGCTCCGGCGCCTGCACCTGTCCCCCGGTGATATCGCCACCGCTGGTTACCTGAACCGCAGAGGCAAGGTTCCCCAGCATCAACCTCAACGATCCTTGATGCTGCGAGAAATCGTCCGCCAGCGACCGGGTCACCGTGTTCTGTAACAGGCGCTCATTGGTGATGAGCCGCTCACGATTGATGGCCTCCACCTTTGCGGTGTAGAAATACATGGGCACCACGCTGATGATGATCAAAACGCTCAGGATCACGTACAGGATGGGAACACGCGATGGAAGTTTGAAGTTTTGCGACAAATTGGCCCTATAGCCGCCCCCGCGGCTGGCATGGATACTCCCTTAAATTTTACTTGGAACATCCTGCGGAACCCGCTAACTTGGCGGCTTGCGGAGTTACCGAAGTACCGCTGATTTTCGAGCGAAAATTGCCTCCAGGAGGTGCCTTTTGGACTACGGGTTTCTGGTGATTTGGCAGTTCCGCGTGCGGCCAGGAATGGAGGCCACATTTGAAAGGAGTTATGGGCCAAAAGGTGAATGGGCCCAATTCTTTCGGAATGATCCGGCGTATTTCGGAACTGAGCTCAACCGGAGTCAGGCGGATCTACAGGTCTATATCACCCTGGATTTCTGGGCTTCTCAGGAGGCCTACGACAACTTTCGCACCGCTAATTCCGCCGGATACCATGCCATCGATGCGCAATGCGAGGCTTTGACAGAGAGCGAGGTAGAAATCGGCAGGTTTGTGCCAGCCAGAAAAATGTAGCGCGGGTACTTTTGCCCGCGAGAGGTCTGTGTCAGCCCGGAGTCGACCTGAAACAATTCAGCGTCGCCAGAGAGTAAATCCGTATGACAAAGCCGAGATTTGTCACTCTGATCACATCCGTCGCGCTGATCGTTGCGCCCGAAGCAAAGCCTCAGGAATCAATCCACTCGCCGTCGGCAGAACAAACCACCGGCATCAGGCGGATACGCGGCGAAGGCCTGAGGCAATTCCTCATTGCACTCTTGGCAGCGGCCCGCAATAACAACACTCGGCATGTCGCGGAACTGATAGAGAAAACCGCAATCCCTGTTACCAAGGATTGGCCCGCTGAAATCGACGGAGGGAATCAGTGGGAAGGTTCCGTTGTTGCCTACAGGGCAAATCTCAAACAAGAGGAAGAGGCGATGCAACGCAAGTTCGCGCAATTTGCAAAGCAAAGCGGGATATTTGTTGTTCAGAAGGTGGACAACAAGGTGGGACCAGAACAGCGGCTTGATTGGGAAATACTCAAGGTGATGCAACCGCACGGTGAAATTTTCTCGGCAGAATGGCGCCCTTCAGCTGCCGACAGTAAAAAAGGAGAAGCCACAAGTTACCTGTTGGGTTATTTTACTCGTTTGTGGGCGAAGGACACGTGGATGAACCTTGGTTTACCAGTTCAGTCGAATCAGCAATTGCTTCATTCCTTGCCTATGAAGATTTGCCAGTCTGGGCCTTCGCCGGAGTGCGCGACCCAGCCCAGGAGTATTTATACTCCTGATCCCGAATACACAGAATTGGCCAGGAGGAAGAAGATAGAGAGAACCGTTCGGCTCGAGGTTACCATTGGCGAGGACGGGCAAGTCCACGACATAACGGTCGTTAAATTCTCCGGTTACGACCTGGACGAGCAATCCGTAAAAGCTGTGAATCAATGGAAATTCGAGCCAGCCGTGAATCGCGGACCGCCCGTTCCGGTCAGAACCAGAGTCGAAGTGGGTTTCCGGCTCTATTAGCAAAGGCCCACAACAAATCTAAATTTCACTCTTCGCGCTGCGTGTCATTAGCTCGCGAATCGCGTCTCGCGGTGGCTTCCCTTCGTGCAGAATTGCGTGCATCTGCTGCGTGATTGGCATTTCGACCGAATTCGCCCTCGCCAACCCAACCGCAGCCGTAGTGGTGAAGACTCCCTCGGCAACTGCACCATGCATGCCTGCAATGATTTCCGGCAACTTCCTGCCACGCCCCAACTCCGCGCCTACGCTACGGTTTCGGGACAGTCCCCCTGTGCACGTCAGAACCAGATCGCCTAATCCGGCAAGCCCAGCTAGAGTTCGGGCTTCGCCACCACAGGCGACGGCTAGTCGCGTAATTTCCGCTAACCCACGGGTAATCAAGGCGGCGATCGAGTTGTGCCCTAACCCCAACCCGTCGCAGACACCGGCGGCAATGGCAATCACATTCTTCAGCGCACCACCCAGTTCGACCCCAATTACATCGTCGTTGGTATAGAGCCGAAAGGTGGGATCACTGAATTCGCGCTGCACCGCCTCAGCGAGCCCGGCGTCAGTAGAAGCGATCGTGATCGCTGTCGGATCCCCGCGAGCTACCTCGCGTGCAAAGGTAGGGCCGCTCAGGGCGCCAACCCTGGCTCGAAAGTGCGACAATTCGGCAGAAATCACCTGCGTCATCCGCAACAGGCCATCCTCCTCCAGACCCTTGGTCGCGCTGACGAACAGCATTTTGTCACTCACATGCGGGCGCATCTGCTGAAACAACTTACGGCAGTGCTGCGACGGCATTGCGCTGATGACGATCTCAGCGCCAGTCAGCGCCTCCTCCAAATCCCCCGTTACGGAGACTGTTTCCGGAATCTGGCAACCGGGTAGAAACTGCAGGTTTTCCCGAGCCTGGGCAATTGACTGGCGAACTTCAGGTTCCAACGCCCATAGTCGTACGGCATGCGATTTATTTCTTCCGAGAGCAATCGCGAGACCGGTGCCCCATGCTCCCGCTCCGATGACTGCAATTTTCATCGGCTCCCCCATCGACTTTCGCAGCCATTGAGCAGCCGCTGGATGTTTTCATGATGCTTCGCAACAACGAGCGCAGAGGCCACCACTACGAAAATCAGAACCGAGGGGACAAGGCCGAAGAACCATGCGGCCAGCGGTAAAGCCACAAACATTGCCATCGATGCTAATGAAACATAGCGGAAGAGCAGGAAAATCGCGGCAAATACAGCCATGGCCACCAGCGCGGCTTTGGGTACGAGCACGAGAAAAGCGCCGGTCCCGGTGGCAACCCCTTTGCCACCGCGAAATTTCAGCCACAAGGGAAATACGTGACCCAGGATGGCGAACAGGGCAGCGACTGCCTCCAACTTTGTGTTGCCGGAGAACAGGTGTGCCGCCAGCAAGACTGCCCCAGCACCCTTCAGTCCGTCCAACAACAATGTGACAAAGCCCAGGGTTGGCGACGTCCGCGAAACGTTGGTAGCGCCTATATTGCCGCTACCGGTCTGGCGCACATCTTTACCGCGCAAGCCGCGTACCAGCAAATAACCAAAAGGAATCGAGCCTAGCAAGTAGCTTAGCGCGGCAATCAGAGTGAGCGGCATTTCAGGAGTTCAACGGGTAGCACGCGATTTTTGTGTAGCGCGCACCCTCTCGCAAGGTCCGGCTCTCATACAAAAAGAACTCGCGGGCGCTCATCGTACCAAAGTCAGGAGAGGAAAGATTCCCAAGCTTCTCTTGCAGTTTGGCGAACCGCCGGTTAACCCGGTCGCCCTTTTGCCTGCCGGGAGCCGCGGAGCCGATACGCGCTAAAGTGAGGTGCGGGCTGAAGGCATGACTTTCTTTCGCAATGCCTAGAGATGCCGTGGCGGCGTCGATGCTGGCAGCAACCCTTTGAAGCTCGGGATCCGTTTCGATTCCGATCCAGAACACTCGTGGAGATTTTGCAGTGGGGAAAAAACCGAAACCGCGAAAACTGATATAGAAGGTTTTAGACGCGACCTGGGATAGCACCCGCTTCACTTGCTCGACCGATTCTTCGGGCTGTTCCCCGATAAACTTGAGAGTCACATGCAGCGACTCCGGCCGAACCCATCGCACGTCGGGAGCGAATTCCTGAACTCCTTCCATGAACCGCTGAATGCGGCTGCGGATCGCATCATCAATGTCCAAAGCAACAAAGATCCGCATCGCTCTACCCTACCCCACCAATTTCTTTCTCACCATATCCAAGGCCACCTGCGACGCAAACCATCGGATTCTCTGCCGGTCTCCAGGGAATCGCCTTTCTATCACTTCAGTTCCCTGTTCGCTCGCTACAGCATGAAATACCAATCCCACCGGTTTCTCTTCAGTACCGCCCGCCGGGCCCGCCACACCAGTGATACCAACTCCAATGGTTGCGGCGCAGCGTTTGCGGATTCCCTCTGCCAGCGCGATCGCCACTTCTGAACTCACTGCCCCATGCTTCTCAATCAATTTAGTCGGCACATCCGCAAACTTCGTCTTCAATTCATTGGAATACACCACCGCTCCGCCCAGAAAATATCGAGAGCTTCCCGCAACCGAAGTAATCCGTTCCGCGAGTAGGCCGCCGGTGCAACTCTCCGCCGCGGCGAGGGTCGCATGCCGCATCTGAAGGTAGTACCCCACAATCTGTTCCAGCGAATCCCCATTGTCAGAAAAAACCAAGTTGCCTAGTTCGATTTCAATCTTCTCCGCCAGCGTATCCACTCGCTCCTGCGCGGCTTCGATCGATGTCCCACTGGTACGCAGGTGTAACTGAATTTCCCCAGCTCCAGCCAGAATTGTGGTTTGAACGTCCGGGAAGGTCGTATAGATCGGCGCCACCCGAGCATCACAATTCGACTCACCAATTCCCGCAATTTTCAGCAGCCGGGTAGCAATGAATACTTGTGGAAGCTTCGCCCGAAGCCGTGCCACCACCTGTGCCTCAACCAATGCCTTCAGTTCATGCGGAGGTCCCGGAAGCAGGATGATGATGCGCTCGCGGCCCTCAAACTTGCCGGTGATCCACTGGCCGGGAGCGGTGCCGTTTGGATTAGGTAGAACGGTAGCTCCAGTAATGACATCGGCTTGCTTAAAATTGTTGGACGACATCTTGAACTTATATGAGGCGAATCTTTCCTCAATCCACGCAAGAATCTTGGGATCCCGCCGAAGCGGAAGTCCCAATGCATCCGCCACTGCCTCGCGAGTGAGGTCATCTTCGGTCGGACCCAGTCCTCCTATAAAAATGATTACATCTGACCGGCTGAGCGCGAGCAGAGCGGTCGAAGTGAGGTGTTCGCGACTGTCCCCGACAATAGTTTTGAAAGCAACTTCAACACCAAGGTCGTTAAGCTTTTCGGTGAGATGGAGAGAATTAGTGTCCTGCCGGAACGGAGTGAGCATCTCCGATCCGATAGCAATGATTTCCGCGTTCACGCTTAGAGTGTAAATGAATACGCAGAAGGGACGATCACGACACGAGATCCGGGATGAGCGGCAGTCCTTGAATGTCCCACGATAAATGATGCACTTCTCCGGTCGTCGCCAACACCACTGATCGCCCCGGAGCAAATGCCAGCCCGACTAGGTTCGAACCGGCTACCTGCAGCGCTGCTTTTCTGTCTGGGGCGATCTTCACGATGCCGCGTTTCCCGGCCAGGGACGCCGCTACGTACAAGTTGCTGTCTTTATCGAACGCTAAACCCTGAGGACGCCCCAACCCGCGGAAGAAGGTTGACACCGCACCGTGCCGGTCGATCTTGTAGACGGTGTCAAAACTTGACGTGGTGGGACCGGTCACAAACAAATTACCCAGCGGATCAAAGGCCAAGTGGTAAGCCGAGACACTCGGTTCAAGCGTCGCGAATACGAATATCTGACGATCGCGACCGATCTTGAAGATAGTTCCACTGCGATCACCAACATAGAGATTCTCTTCGCGGTCAAAGGCCATGCCGGTAGCAATGCCCATGCCTTCCGCATACGATGTCATGGTTCCATTCGACGCCACCCGATACACCGTTCCATCGAAGCGCGACGACACGTACATCTGTCCGGCACGGTCGAAAGCAATTGCGGTGGGGTTCATCATGTCACCCACGAAGGGCTTCAATTCGTAGTTGGTGTCGATGCGGAAGATCGCTACTGGAACTTTTTGTCCGCGCGATCCCGAGAACGTCACATAAATGTTGCCCTCGGCATCCAGCGCAGGGTTGGTTACGGGATGCAAGTTCTCGGCAATGGTGACGGCTACCTTCAATTGATGCGGATTGCTGGAGTGGCCATTGGTCGAAATCACAATGGGCCCGGATGACGCCCCTGGCGGGACCCTCGCCACCATGAACTCATCAGAGCTGATTACAACCGCTCCGTCGAGCTTTCCAAATTGCACTCGCGGACGGCGAAGCTCCGCGGGGCGCAGGGCTTTGCCATGAATGCGCACTTCGCCGCCCGGCAGGGCCGCAGGCGGCGAAACTGCCTCAATCTGAGGGCTTCCATTGGCGGGTTTCTTGCCGAGCAGACGATCTGAAATTCCCATGGACGTATTTCCTGATAGACGCGCCGGGGACTAACGGGACAGCAAGCCGAAATGCAAAACCACCTGCATCACAGCCAGCGCATAAAGGCCGGCTCCTACATCATCGAGCACTATGCCTGTGCCTTGCGGAAGGCGTTCCAACTGCCGAACCGGTGGGGGCTTCAAGATATCGTACCCACGAAAAAGTATAAATCCCAGCAGCAGGGATTTCCATGTTAGCGGGACTGCAATTACAGCAATCAGCTGCCCGGCCACTTCATCGATCACCACAAACTGGGGATCTTTCTTACCATAAGCCACTGCGACTCGAGTTGCAGCCGGAATGCCGATCCCAATCGCCAACAGTGCAAGTAGGATCGCAGCGACGGGTTGGAAGTGAGGCTCAATAAAACGGCTCACCCCCCACCACAGAAGCACTGCCCCCAGCGAGCCCCAGGTACCGGGCCCCGGCTTGAGCCAACCAATGCCGAAGAAAGTAGCTACGAGACGAGCCCAAAGTGGCGCCACTCCGTCATTCCGCAGAACCTGATTCATGATAGCCCTGCAGTTCCACCGGCTGGGGTGCGCGCCCGCGCCTCAGTGAATGCTTTCCGGTTCGTCTTCTTTCCGGACCTCGTCCTCAACTTCCGATCCTGGGGAAGCGATCCTGTAGGCGCCGCTGGCCCATTTCCCGAGGTCGATAAGCCGGCACCGGTCGCTGCAAAAAGGAAACTCCGGGGCTTTCGCCTGGACGGTTTTCTTGCAGATCGGACACTTCAGCTTTAGTGCGCGTTTACCTGCCATGGTTTCCTACACTATCTTGGCCACCAGATCGTAATCGTGCGATTCTGTAATTTGGCAACGATAGAACTGGCCGAAGGCCGGCGTCACATCTTCCCGCACATCGTTCACGAATACTTTTCCGTCGATTTCCGGCGCATGCATCACGGTGCGTCCTTCCAGTAGTAAATCGCTTTCCTCGGAGATACCTTCCAGCAGGAGATCGAATTCCTTGCCAATGAGAAATCGTTTCCGCCGCTTGCTGATACCGCGCTGGATCTGCATCAAGTGCTTCCGGCGGCGTTCAATTTCGCGGCCCGGAACCTTGTTATGCTGAGAGTACGCGGCTGCGCCTTCCTGGTCGGAGTAGCTGAACGCTCCCGCCCAATCAAACCGAGCCTCTTTTACGAACTGGCAGAGTTCTTCAAACTCCTGCTCGGTCTCTCCCGGAAAACCTACGATGAAAGACGTCCGCAGGGTAACTTCCGGTATCGTCTGCCGCATCCTTTCGATTGATTTCATGAATAGATCAGAGCCGCCGCCACGCTTCATGCGTTTCAAGACCGATGGCGACGCATGTTGCAGCGGAACGTCGATATAGGAACAAATCTTTTCATGGACCGCGATCGTGTCCAGCAACTTGCCGGTAATCTTATTGGGATAGGCGTATAAGAACCGTACCCAGCGCAGATCGTCGATTGCCGCTAGTTTTTCCAGCAGCAACGCAAGCCCGTCTTTCAGACCGAAATCTTCCCCGTAGCAGGTCGTGTCCTGGCCAATCAGCGTTATTTCCCGGACGCCAGATCGCGCCAGTCGCTCGGCCTCAGCCACGACAGATTCAAAACGCCGCGAACGGAATTTTCCGCGCAATTGCGGAATAATGCAGAAACCGCAAGGATGGTCGCAGCCCTCGGCAATCTTGATATAGGCAGTATGTCCGGGAGTGGCAAGCACGCGTGGAGTGGTCTCGTCGTAAAGGTAGTTGGGAAGATCAGCGATCGCGCCGTCCCAGCTCTCGCGCGAAAATCTACCCTGCGATTCCCTAAGATTGCCCTCCGCCCGGCCTTGCAGGATGGTGAAAGGTGAAGTCGGCTCTGATGGAGAGGCAATCCCGGCCGCGGCAATAATTTTGTCCAGCTCACCGGTACCGACTATCGCATCGATTTCCGGAATGTTCTTGCGAATTTCATCGCGGTAGCGTTCCACCAGGCATCCTGCGACCACCACTCTGCTGGCACGTCCCTTGGTCTTATGCCGCACCATCTCCAGGATGGTGTCGACCGACTCCTTCTGCGCGCTTGCTATAAAGGAGCAGGTATTGACCACAATCACGTCTGCATCCGAAGAATTGGGAGTAAGTTCGGCCCCTGCCTGCTCAAGCATGCCCATCATCACTTCGCTGTCCACCAGGTTTTTGGGACAGCCCAAACTCACAAAGCCCACTTTCACAGGCTTCGCGGCAGAAGAATCGTTCTCGGCGACGACAGATTCCAGTAGTTCGGTGGAAGGAGATAAGGGCATGCGTGGTTACTATCTTACCATCGCTTCAGGAACGGACTTTCGCGGCTGCGGGGGATGCCATGGTCATCAAAACAGGCATCTTGAAGGGATGCAAACATTTGCAACCGTGCTACTCTAGGAAAACAAAATCGGGCGATTGCAGGAGGAAAGATGGTCCGCAACACATTGCTTACGATGTGCGCAGTGTTTCTGATCGCCGCCGGTCTGTCTGCGCAGGTGAATGACGTTTCAGCCGGTTTAGGCCGCACCTTTATCAGCGATCAAGGTGTGCAAGGTACCATTCTAAGCGACAGCAATATTCATTTTGGTGATGGGTTCAGCTATTCGCTAAGCTACGGACGGCGATTGCTGGATGCAGGTTTCGCTTCACTAAGCGTTGAAATTCCGTTTGTTCACGACCCTACCATTGATTTGAATTTCGGCGCCAATATCGTACCCAAGAGTTACAGCGCCATCTTTCTTACACCGGCAATTCGAATCAATGCCTTTCCGCATTCCGCGGTTTCTCCATGGATCAGCGGCGGTGGGGGATTCGGTCACTTTAGCCCTAGTTCCACCCTCGTGGCTGGCGGGGCCAGTAGTGCGAAGAGCACCACCAAGGGAGCCATCGAGCTAGGAGTCGGCCTTGATATCTCCCTGATTGGCAACCTGAAGCTGCGTGGCGAACTGCGTGACTTCTACACCGGTGAGCCAGATTTCAACATCAAGCCCCAGGGCTACATGCACAACTACTTTGCTGGTGCTGGGCTGGTCTTGAGTTTCTAGACAGAATCCCAGTTGAGATAGCTCATCTAGGTCTCTGTCAACTGCCCGGGGGCATGACTGGCCCTGGCCGCATAACGCCTGCAGAAAATCACTTTCGCGCTACCACATCCTCATACAACTCCGGCAACCGCTTGGCGCTCTCTTTCGAATCCCCGAAGCGCGCACCCTCATAATGTTCCGTAAATACCGCCACCTTCTTCTGTAAAGGTGGGTCTTCAATGGATGCCAAAAATTCGCGCGGCGTCTGGGCCTCTGACTTCCTCCAGCCGCGCCTCCCGACCGAAATCGCCATCCGCTCGTACCATAGAGCGGCCGCTAGCCGCGGAGCATCCGCCGGGTGGACCACAAGCCTGCGACGCACCCAGAACCGTCGAAGCCGGCTGACGTTCACCAGCAACATCAAACAGAGAATTCCCGTCGCAGCGAATATGCCCCATTGCCTCGGGAATGCTCCGACGGAAGTCGCAAGCTTGCGTGCTTTACTCAACCATCGTCGATAGTGTCCCCGGTACCACTCCTGCGACTGACGGATCCATTGCCGGCCCCCAGCCACAGCTTCCTGTCCTAATATCTGTTGCTGGCCGGAGTCATAGCTCACGACCCAGTCGCGCCAGAATGATTTGGCAGCGTCCAGATATAGCAAGGCTCGCCTCCACAAGGTTGGAGCAACCGGCGCTCCCGACGGAGTCGGATCAAAACCAACCCAGCCATACTGCGGAAAGTATCCCTCTACCCAGGCGTGGGCATCGCTGGCGCGAATTACATATTGCGAAGTCAGATCGTTGAATTCCCCGCCATGGAAGCCTGTGACCATCCGGGATGGTATTCCCAGCCCGCGCAGCATGACGGCCATCGCCGAGGCAAAGTATTCGCAATGCCCTTTCTTTCGAACAAACAAGAACTCTGCAATGGGATCATTGGCTAACGTGCCCGGTAATTCCAGGGTATAGCCGAATTGGGTTCGCAGATAGCGCTCGATCGCCATTGCCCGTTCATAGTCGGTCCGCGAGCTGGTTGTGATTTGCCGAGCCAGGGCAAGAACTCTAGGATCGAGCCGTGGCAGACTCAGGTTCGTCTCTTCCGCCTGCGGGACGTCATAATCCACGGTTTGCGTGGGCGGTGCGGGTTCGAGGTCGGACCAGGCCTCATAGCGGCTGACCGGATGCGCTCCATCGATGTTGAACACAGCACCGGCCCGGTCAATGGCTACCGCACGGTAGTGACCGCGCAAGACGGAAGCTGTGGGCGCGAGGAAAAAGACATCCGTACCGATTGGCTCCATCAGCACGCTGTAGTGAATCGATTGCCCGGCGCTTGCCGAGGCTCGCCGCAATGCCGGCCTGCGATCCGGCGGGGCCACAGAGAAGTCTCCGCCCGGGGTGTGAGGAGCGATGTGGCGCGATTGCGGATTCGACCACCTTCTGCCATTGAAATTGCTTAGCGATACTCCGCGCCACTTCAAATCGTGACTTCCGCCATCGTCCCCTTCGATGCGAATGTGCATCACTACCGCACGCGATTGCTGAATCTGGCCAATGCCTCCGAGTTCGACCTGGTCGCTGAATCCAGTTTCGATGGTGCTCTTATGAGCAAAGGCTCCGAGGTAGCTGCCCGAAATCCGGGGCAATACGAAGAAAATCGCTGCGGCCACCAAAAGAATCGCAAATACGATGATTGGCGATAGCTTGCTGAGCGAGGCCAACATTTGCTTTTGTGCAGGCTCTTGGCCCGAATTGGTTGGCTCGATCGTGGCCCTGGACGCAGTGCGCTTCATCTCGACTAACATCACCGTGCTCACCGCGACCAGCAAAAACAATGAAAACGCAACCAGGAAAATGCTGTCTACGGTGAGGATGGCGGCCGCCAGCACCAGCAGAAACGCAATCAATGAAAGGAAGTAGTAGTCGCGGTCCTTCCGCGCCGAGTACAGGCGCACCACCATCACAAACACCACTAGGTGGACAGTTGCAGTCACAAAACTTCCGGAGATCAGGAAGAAATCACCTAGATAGAACGCGACATAGCCCAGAGTCAGAAAGGTAGTCCACGACTCGGGAATCAGCAAAGACTGATTGGTAGCCAATCCGTAGCCCCGCAACAAGAGTGCACTACCAGCGAACAAAACTGTAACGACGTCCAACTGTTGCGTGGAAGCTAGCGTCCCAAAGCCAATCGCCACCAGAAGATGTACAGATATCTCGAAGTATCGCTGAATGCCGCCGGAAATCGTCGCGGTGCGGATGGTGGGCGCCGAAGCCATAACCCTATTGTTTGCGATTTAGGAGAAGAATGGAAGGGTACCATTGTCAGCAGGGGAGCCAGCATCTTGCCCCATAGCTCCAACCGAACTGTTGTTGCGGGCCCTGCGAATCATCAAAAGAAAGGCAGCCTGTAAGCAGGCTGCCTTTCTAACCAGCGATTTCCCGTCAGAACCGGAAATGGGGCCCGAAGGTGACGCGCAGATTGTGCCGGGCACCATCATCGAAGTAAATCTCGTCGCCTACGTCCAGTCGCAGCCCGACCGGGCCCAGGAAGCCTTCGACACCAGCGCCTGGATAAAGTGCAAACTTGGTGTCGCCGCTGGTCACCCCACCCAGAGCGCCCTGAAAACCGCTGCTGGCATTTTGATCAGAGACGCTGAAGTTAACAAAACCAACTTTGCCGGTCACGAACACCCGGAATGCTGAAGACCGTCCTGCCTGGAAACGCGGTCCAAAGAGGGCATGCAGAGGACGCAGGCCGACATTCACAAACTGGGTGGTCACGCCGTTGGAGAAGGTACTGGTGAAATTGCGCTTAAAATCATAGGCCATCTCAGCTTCCAGGGCCACGTTGGGGTGGACATTGAAAGAAGCACGGCCGCCAATGCCGACAAAGTTGATATCAGGTGTAGTGCGATCCAGCCGAAAATAGTCCGCGAATACCCCGACCTCGCCGTGGTCATAAGTCTGTGCCATCACCATGGAAGGCATGGCGAAGCAGAAGCCGATTAGAGCCATTAAAAGACTGCGTCTCATACGATTGCTTTTCTCCTTAAAATTTCCTGGTGCCTGCGGTTCAGCCGCCGGCAGCAAGACGTGTGACTCATAAGTACCCCAAACGGGCGGTTGGATGCCCTCCCAAGGGCTATGGTTGGTATGATTTGAGGGGATGCGATTGACCGCAAGGATTCTCTTGATATTTATGAATCTAAGCCCTTTATCGGATCATCTACCCAGCCGGCAGGAGGCAGTTTTAGGAAATGTCAGCGGCGGTTGCGCGGCCCACACAACTGCTGTGGCGAAGTCGGGTTATAGGGTAATTGGGAAGTGCTTGGATGCGGAATCAGATCGGAATTCTGGGCTCAGACGACATTTTAGAGTTACCATTGGGGCGGGCCGGGTTTGGCGGGTAGTGCCAATCTGGTCTGATAGCCTCGTCCAGCGAACTTTACAGACGCGAATCGCTGCAAATCTGTACAACGAAATAATGTTAGGCCCGCATCAGACTAGGTGCGGCCTGAAAAGGCCAGTTGACGACCGCTAGAAAACTAAAGAGCAAAGACCTCAACGAAGCCGAGGCCATTGAGCGGGCCAAGCAAGGAGACGCGGAAGCGTTTGAAACCTTGTACGACCTGCACCGGCGCCGGGTGTATTCGTTGTGCTTGCGAATGACGGCCAATACGGCGGAAGCCGAGGACCTGACCCAGGAAGCTTTCTTGCAGTTGTTCCGCAAGATCGGAACGTTTCGCGGGGAGTCGGCATTTTCAACCTGGCTGCATCGCATGGCAGTCAATGTAGTGCTCATGCGGTTGCGCAAAAAGGGCCTGCCGCTGGTTCCACTGGAAGACACGGTGGAAACCGAAGAAGAAGGGCCGAAGAAGGAACTGGGGGCGCCGGACGCGGTGCTGGCCGGTTCGGTGGATCGGATGGAGTTACAACGTGCGGTTGAAGCGTTGCCTCCAGGTTACCGTTCGATTTTTGTATTGCACGATGTAGAAGGGTACGAACACAACGAAATTGCCAGTCTGGTTGGTTGTTCGATTGGCAACAGCAAGTCGCAATTGCACAAAGCGCGCATGAAATTGCGTGAGCTCCTGAAGACGAGCAGAGCCGAAAAGGCCATAAAGCCGTGGGGAGCAAAGTGACTGAGGGGGCGCTGGGGAGAGAGATAGTATGACCTGTGCTGATTTTGAGAAGATCTTGCCCGATGTTGTCGAAGGCGTACGCAGTATTGACCAGGAATCCCATCTTAAAGTCCTGCCCAAGCTGCCTGGATCTGGTCGCAGATTTAGAGCTCATTTTTCGAGAAGCGCGCCAGCTAGAAGGTTTGTACGAGCCCAGCCCGCGCGTCTGGAACTCCATTGAAGCGACCCTGCGGCAAGAGGGCATCATTCGAGCGCCCAAGCCGGCGCTGGTGCCCCCGTTTCGGAGGTCTTGGGCGTCCGCGTGGATAATGGCCCCGGCCGTCGCGGTAATTCTGTTGGCAGTAGGCCTCTTCTATCAGCGGCAAAGCCACCTCCAGACCGCCATCCCTAGCGGAGAAGTGATTTCAGCTACTTTGCGCGCCGACAATAACCGCCCGGTAAGGCCACGGGGCGAGGGCAAGGAAGATCATGGTCTTTTGGAAGCAGTGAACTTCCCTACCCCTGCAGTTCGCGCCACCTATGAAGCCAATCTCAAGGACGTGAATGCTTATATCGAGGATGCGGAAGCTTCTGCCAGGCAGAATCCTACCGATGAGGAAGCACAGCAGTCCCTGATGAACGCGTATGAGCAAAAATCGATGGTGTATGAAATGGCCTTAGACCGCTCTCAGCCGTAAGCGATGGTCATGAACGTCCAAGTGGCAGAAGTTGGGAGAAATCAAATGGAAAGCAGTCAGCGCGTTGCGAAATTGGCTCTGGTAGCAATCATCGGAGCTGCGACTCTGGCCTCAAGCGAGACGCGCAAGGAATTTCGCTATACCGTAGGACCGAGGGCAAGTGTATCGGTCATCAATCAGTATGGTCCGATCTCTGTAAAGCCTAGCGGTGGCAATCAGGTATTGGTAACAGCCGTTCTGCACTCCGACAAAGCGGAAATCGACCAACGCCAGAACGGAAGCCGCCTAGATATCACCTCCCACCTTCTCCCCGGAGCTGATGCCGACAGTGGACGGGTGGAATACGAAATTTCGGTACCTGCTGATGCCAGCCTGACGCTCCACTCCAGCACCGGCCCCATCAAGGTGGAAAAGCTTCACGGTGACGTTACTCTGGAAGGCGCCAGCGCCGCCATCGAGGTGCACGACATTCATGACGCGCATGTCCACGTAAAAACGATGAACGGTCCGGTCACCCTGGGCAACATACGGGACGGACACGTGGAAATTGCCTCTGTCAGCGGCGACATCAATTTGAGTTCCGTAAGCGGCAGCCTGGTGGAAGTCAGTTCCACGAGTGGCAAGATCCGCTACGACGGTGACTTTGGCGCGGGCGGACGCTACTCGCTCTCCAGCCATTCCGGCGACATCGAAGCTATGGCACCCGCCTATGCTTCCATTGACGTGGTCGCTCGATCGGTGAACGGAAGTGTCGAAAACGATTTCCCTCTAGAACCCGAACACACCTCTTTCGTGGTCAAGGCAGGGAGTGCCTTTGCAGGTACCCTGGGCAAGGCCGCATCTTCGGTTAAGTTGTTTACTTTCAGTGGTAAAATCCACCTCAAGAAGCGCTAAGACTCTTTCGGGCGGCACAAGCCGCCCGGGTTACCCGGCAAGCATGAAATCCCACTCGGGGTCGCGCGCCGACCTTAAAACGCCTGCACGTCTGTCAGCCTCTCCAGTGCGGGCAGTTTTCCTGGTGGGCTTCATGGGGGCGGGAAAAACCAGCGTGGGAAAGGCACTATCCCAAGACTTGGGCTGGCCGTTTGAAGACCTCGACGACCGTTTAGAGAGCCGCGAAGGACGCACGGTGGAACAGATTTTTCGCGAATCCGGGGAACAGGCGTTCCGGCGGGCAGAGACTGCGGCCTTGCGGGAACTCCTGGATGAGTTGGGACCCGCCCCAAAGATTGTGGCCCTGGGTGGAGGCGCATTCGTTCAGCCGGAAAACGCAGAATTCCTGGAGCGTGCAGACGTGACTTCGGTCTTTCTCGATGGTCCGGTGGAAGAGCTCTTTAAGCGGTGCCATAAGCAGCCGGTTGAGCGGCCACTGCGCGGGAATTTGGAACAATTCCAGCAACTCTACCAAGTGAGGCGGCCTCACTATTTGAAAGCGAAATTGCGGATCGATACAGCGTCGAAGGACGTGGAGGCCGTGGCTGGCGAACTTCGCCGATCCCTCCCAATAGCGCAGGAGACAGGTCATGAGACTTAGCAAGCTGATTGCACTCGTCGCGTTCTCGCTGTTATGGACACTTGGCGCAGCCGCCAAAGAGAAGGACAAACAGCCTGCGGGGGACCTCGTCGACTCCGGTTCGTTCGGCATTTTCCTTAATGACAAGCGGGTTGCCACTGAAACTTTTTCTGTCCACCAATCGAAGGGTGGCGACAGTACCGCGGTCTCACAGTTCAAGGAAGAAGGTAGCAACAACCCTTCCCAGCGTTCTGAGATGCAGATGAATACATCGGGCGCCCTGATCCGCTATGAGTGGCACGAGCTGTCCCCCGGAAAGAGCGAGATCGTCCTCGTTCCGAATAACGAATTCCTGGTTGAACGCGTGGTGGAAAATCCGGGTGATAAAGCGAAAGAAAAGCCATTCTTGATGCCGAATACCTCGGTAATACTCGACAATAATTTCTTCATTCACCGGGAAATTCTGGTGTGGAAGTATATGGCATCGAGTTGTCCGCTGGAGAACGGGCGCATGAAGTGCGGACCGGCTCAATTCGGAGCCATCATTCCCCAGGAAAGAGACTCGGTCCGGATCAACATAACTCCGGTCTCGCAAGAAAAAGTCACCCTGAACGGTACCCAGCGGGAGTTAGTGCATCTGAGCTTGAAAGTCGAAGATGCCGATTGGGATCTTTGGCTTGACCCGCAGGATCACTTCAAGCTGATGCGAGTCGGCCGCGTGGGAGAAAACATTCAGATCGTGCGCGACTAAGCCCCGAATGACCCGCGAATGATATCTTTCATCGATCTCCGAAGTGTCCGGGTCATTGTCACTATTCTGCTTTTTGCCGTGGCGCTCAGCTTTCTGTACGCTGCACGACAGACGTTGATGGCGTTTCTGTTCGCTATCTTCTTTGCCTACCTGATGGATCCCGCGGTTTCCCGAGTCGAACGGCTGGTACGCAGCCGTGCTCGGGCCGTGGCTGTGATCTACCTGCTTCTGGTGGTCACGCTGGGTACATTTTTTTTCTTTATGGGACCGCAGATCGGCCGCCAGGCACAACACTTGGGCGCGTCGATTCCTCCTTTGCTGAGAAATATTGGGTCAGGCAACATCGCGAATGACATTGGATTCGAACGTGGCTGGAGCTATGAAACCCGTGATCAGGTCAGGGTGTTCCTGGCCAGCCACCGCGATACCATGGCGGCGCTTGCCCAGAGCGCCGGGGTCAAGGTTGCCGAAGTGGCCAAACAGGCATGGTTATTGATACTGGTCCCGATTTTAGCGGCTTTTTTTCTTAACGATGGCCGCCAGTTCGGCGAAGTTGTACTGACCTTCGCCGGACCGCGCCCGCAGCGCGAATTCGTTGAGGGCGTCCTGCAGGACCTGAACCAGATGCTGGCCCAGTTCATCCGCGCTCAATTGACCCTCGCCGGACTCTCGATGGTGGCCTACAGCTCCTTCATGGGGGCCATGCGCGTGCCCAATTCCCTGGTACTGGGTATCGCTGGTGGAATGATGGAATTCATTCCTGTGGTCGGTCCACTGGTTGCTGGAGTCATGATTGTGGGCGTATCCCTGATCGAGGGATACCGTCACTGGTTCATTCTCCTGATTTTCCTCGGGGTCTGGCGAATCGTGCAGGACTACGTCGTCTCCCCTAGGATTATGGGAAAGAGCATGGAATTGCATCCCTTGGCGGCTATTTTCGGAGTACTCGCCGGGGCCGAAATTGGCGGCGTGCTGGGCATCTACCTGTCGATCCCGGTCATGGCAAGCCTGCGAATCGTATGGCGCCGCTGGCGCCTTTATGCTGAGAAGCGGCGCTTCGGTCCGCTCAATGAGTACATCTTCGGCGAGCCGGCAGGCCGTAAACTGCCGGGGTAGCACTTCCCTCAAGCTTGTGCAGCGCTTTGGAAAACTGGGCGCTGTTCGAACCATTCCAAGTCGCCGAGGGACCCTCGAAGCCATTCCGGCAAATGACCCGGCGATGCCGCAAGCCCTCTCACGAAGTTAGGCCGGAGGCTCAGTCCTGCATAATCCGGCTAGGGGACCCTGGCGTTGTCTGATTTGACAAGTTTGCTTCAAACCCAGAAAGTCACTAGATGGCCGCACGCCACAAGTCGGACATTCTTTTTACCGTTGCGATCCTGGTTGGCCTGGCGTTGATTTTTCGGCTGCGCGAAATTCTGCTGCTTATCTATGTAAGCGCGTTGTTTGCTGTGGTAACCACTCCCTTTGTACAACGCGTGCAGAAGCATTTTGGAAAGCGTCACGTTGGCAAGGGCATCGCCCTGGTGCTGCTGCTGGCCATGGGAGCCACGGTGGCCGCCCTATTCGCATGGTTCGTGCTGCCGCCGATCTTCCGCGATATTCACCAGCTTGCCAGCGACCTTCCGGATAAAATCTCGCGCCTGCAAGACCGGATTCAAAATATGCCCTGGCTCGACCGGATTAGCCACGAATCATGGCAAAAACACTCGGGTGACATAGCCGGAGCGCTGGCCAAGGCGGTCCCAAACCTAGCGGGACTGATTGTTGCTTTCTTCAGTGTTTTGATCATGATTGCTTACTTTATTCTGGACGGCGAACGCGCTGAGCGCTGGTTCATTTCCATGATGTCGCCGGCCACCGGAGACCGTTTGCACGAGACCATGCTCCGGGCCCGCGACCGATTGCAGCGCTGGTTGACCGGCCAGCTGTCGCTGATGTTCATCCTTGGCTTTTTAACCTTCGTGGTTTACGGCCTGCTAGGCATCCGATATTTCACAGTGCTCGCGGTGTTTACGGGATTGGCCAACATCATTCCGATTATCGGCCCAATTGTTTCCATTGCACTGGCGGTCACCATAGCGGCATTCGATTCCTGGACCAAAGTCCTCGGCGTACTCATTTTTTATATTACCTACCAGCAACTAGAAAATGCCGTCCTGACTCCGCGAATCATGAAAGCAACCGTGGGATTGCCCAGCTTAGCGGTAATCATTGCACTGGCAATTGGCGGCGATCTTGGAGGATTTCTCGGCGCGCTGGTAGCAGTTCCTTCGGCGGCTATCGTCTGCGAACTGGCAGAGGAATACCTCATCAAGCCCTCACGTCGCACCCAAGACTAGACACTCTACTTTGTACAGTCGATAACGAGCACTAGGGTTTCGTCGCTCGCGCAGTGCGCTGTTGTAAAATTCAAATCCATACACTATGCAAAAGATCCCTGTTGGAATTCTTGGTGCTACCGGTGTCGTTGGACAGCGCTTCATACAGATACTGGAGAACCATCCCTGGTTCGAAGTGGCTTGGCTGGCCGCTTCGGACCGCTCGGAAGGCAAGATTTACAGCGAGGCCGCGCGCTGGCGATTGAAGACAACCCTTCCCGCTCGCGTTGCCGGAATGCGAGTGTCGCCTGCGGTTCCCGATGGTGCGCCTAAAGTGATTTTCGCCGCGCTCGATGCCTCCATCGCCGCCGAGCTTGAACCTCGTTTCGCGGAAGCGGGCTGCGCGGTGGTTTCGAATTCCAGTGCGTTGCGTATGCAGAAAGATGTGCCACTGGTGATTCCGGAGGTGAACCCTGATCACATCCAACTGCTCGAAACTCAAAGCTGGCGGAAGAAGTCCGGCGGGTTCGTGGTTACCAATCCTAACTGTTCAGCCATAGGACTCGTACTTGCGCTGGCGCCGCTCGATCAGGCTTTTGGACTTGAGACCGTTATGGCCACAACCATGCAGGCCATCAGTGGCGCGGGATACCCGGGGGTGGCTTCGCTCGATATTCTGGGTAACGTGATTCCCTACATCGCCAAAGAAGAAGAAAAGATGGAGGAAGAAACCCGCAAGCTGCTTGGCCATCTGAATGGCGCGGGCATTGTGCCCGGCAACTTCGCCATGAGCGCCCAGTGCAACCGGGTGGCGGTAGAGGATGGGCACACCGAGTCGGTCTCCATCAAACTAAGGAAGAAAGCGGAGGCGGAAGAAATAGTCGCAGCCTGGAATGATTTCCGCAGTCTTCCCCAGGAAATGAAGCTTCCGCTTGCCCCCGACCAGCCGGTGGTCTACGTGAGTGCTCCTGACCGTCCGCAGCCGCGTCTCGACATTGATTCGGGAAAGGGCATGACTACGACCGTGGGCCGCCTGCGTCCCTGCGGCGTGTTTGACTGGAAGTTTACTGTTCTCTCCCATAACACCATCCGCGGTGCGGCGGGGGCGGCCCTGCTGAACGCCGAGTTGCTCAAGATGCAAGGATTTCTTGGGTGAGTGCCAGCGCACAGGATGATCGCCCATGATCGTCATGAAATTCGGCGGCACTTCCGTGCAGGACGCGGAAGCCATCGACCGCGCCGCGCAAATCGTCAAAGAACGCCTGCCGCAACGGCCCGTGGTCGTAGTCAGCGCCATGGCGAAGGTCACGGACCAGTTGCTGAACATGGCGCGGGCTGCGGGTGCAGGCGATCGCGACACCGCTCTAAAACTCTGTCGCCAATTGCAGGAGCGCCATTACAACACCGCCGGAGAGTTACTGGGTACTGGCCTCTTCACCAATTTCCACAATGACCTCGCGGCACACTTCGAATCGCTAGATGAGTTGTTGCGCGGAATTGTTGCGGTAGGAGAGTTGACGCCCCGCACTACCGACCTGATCGCTGCCTACGGTGAGATACTTTCTTCCAACGTGGTGACAGCGGCATTCGCTGCCCGGGGATTGGCCACTGTGCTGGTCGATTCGCGGCAATGCATTGTTACCGACAGCACCCATACCCGGGCGGCGCCTCTCTTGGAGGAGACCAATCAGCGATTGCAGACGAAGGTCTCTCCACTAATCGCCGAAGCAATCGTTCCAGTGCTGGGAGGCTTCATCGGAGCTACCAAGACTGGAATCACGACGACGATTGGTCGCGGCGGCTCCGATTTCTCGGCGGCGATTATCGGCGCAGCGTTGGGCGCGGAGCGCATCGAAATCTGGACTGATGTCGACGGCATGATGACCACCGACCCGAACATTTGCCCAGACGCGAAGCGGATCAAGATCATTAGCTTCGACGAGGCCGCCGAACTGGCGTATTTTGGCGCTAAAGTGCTTCATCCGGCGACCGTGCTGCCGGCAATCCAGAAAAATATTCCGGTCTACATTTTGAACTCGCGCAACCCGGGCTGCGAGGGTACGCGAATTTCGGCGCGCGCTCCGCACAGCAGGAATTTCTTCAAGGCCATTGCCGCAAAGAAACGCATTACCATTATTGATGTTGCCGCACCGCGCATGTTGCTGGCACACGGCTTCTTGAAGAGCATCTTCGACGCCTTCGAACGTCATCGCATTGCCGTCGATGTAGTTTCGACATCGGAAGTAAGCGTCTCCCTTACGGTCGATTCCAATGAGTCGATTCCCGCGTTGGCCGCTGACCTGGCCAAGCTCGCCGACGTAAAATATGAAGGACGCAAGGCAATTGTCTGCCTGGTGGGAGAAAACCTTCGGGAGACGCCCGGTATCACAGCACGGGTGTTCGCTGAATTGACCGACGTCAAGATTCGAATGATTTCCCAAGGCGCTTCCGAGATCAATCTGACGTTCGTTATTGAAGAGGACGCGGTACCCGGTGTCATCAAGCGTTTGCACAAGGCGTTCTTCTCGGAACTCGACCCCGAAGTGTTTGCCAGATGAACCTGTTAATCCTTGGCCGTGGTAGGACCGGAGCCCTCGTGGCAGAGATCGCGCGCGAGTGCAAGCACGATGTTCGCGTGATCGGCGCCGACGACAATGTGCACGCGGCTGGATTGACTCCTGAAAAGCTTGGAGGGGTTGACGTCGTCATCGACTTCACGACTCCTGCAGTTGTGGTGGAAAATATTGGTGCGTGTTTGATCGCCAGGAAAAACATGGTGGTCGGCACTACGGGCTGGTACGAGCTCATTCCCAAAATACGGGGGGAGGTGGAAGCCGCTAGCGTCGGCCTTCTTTATGGAGCGAATTTTTCTGTCGGCGTAAATCTCCTCTTCGATGTTGTTCGAAGCGGAGCAACGGCTTTACAACATCAGTATTTGGGGCACATCTTCGAGCGTCACCATACGCACAAGAAAGACGCGCCTTCCGGCACCGCCGCCATGTTGCAACGGATCATCAAGGACGCATCGGGAAGCGAACTGGAGATAACCTCCTTCCGGGAAGGTGATGTGATGGGGATGCACGAAGTCATCTTCGATTCCCCCAACGACACCATCTACCTCTGCCACGACGCCAAGTCGCGGCGCGGGTTCGCTGCAGGAGCCGTCAAAGGTGCGGAGTGGATCGCCGGCAAGCAAGGCCTGTTCGATTTCCGCGACATCTGGCGTGACGTTTAGCCCCTCCTCGTACAACCCCTATTCGTTTAGGAGCCTTCCCGAGTAGAAGGTGATGCAAATGTCGCCTGATGGCGTTATCTTTATGGCATGCAACTCCGAGGTTGTGGTACCGCGCTCGTCACCCCTTTTCGTGCCGACGGTTCGATCGACGAACCCGCTCTGCGCAACCTCGTCGCCTGGCAGGTCGACTCTGGCATCGATTTTCTGGTTCCCTGCGGAACTACAGGGGAAACTCCGACTCTGAGCCACGAGGAGTGGTTGAACGTTATCGACATAACAATCGAAGTAGTTGCAGGACGTGTACCCATCGTCGCAGGGGCAACTTCGAATTCCACCCATGATGCGGTGGCAAAGGCGAAAGAAGTTGCCGCACACCAAGGCGTGGACGCTATTCTCACAGCGTCCCCTTACTACAACAAGCCGACGCAGGAAGGCCAGTACCGCCACTTCCGCGCTATTGCCGAGGCTGTCGATAAGCCAATCATTCTCTACAACGTACCCGGCCGCACTGGGACAAACCTGGAAGCCGGCAACCGTGGGCTAGGCTGCTAGAGGTCCCAAACATCGCTGGGGTCAAGGAAGCCAGCGGCAACATCGCACAGATCGCTGAAATTTGCAGCCTGGTGCCGGAATCGTTTTCGGTCCTCTCTGGCGATGACGCCGCTACTTTGCCGGTGATCGCCTTTGGCGGTGTCGGCGTCATCTCGGTAGCTTCGAATGAGATTCCCCGCGAGATGGCGGACATGACCCGGGCAGCCCTCAATAACGACTGGGCCACTGCACGTGGATTCAACCGAAAGTATCTTGCCCTGATGCAGGCGAACTTTATCGAGTCGAGTCCACTGCCGGTAAAAGCCGTCTTGGCAATGATGGGCCGAATCGAAGAAGTCTACCGTCTACCTCTGCTACCTATGCGCCGCGATACGCGGTCTAAGCTGCAGAGAATCGCCACCGATGCAGGCCTGGTTGCCAAGGCGGCCACCGCCACGGCTGACGGCGTGGACTTCTTTGTCTACGAAAACTGGGTAGCGGGCCCGCGCAAGATTGTGCTGCACCGCTCCAGTTGTGGACAGTGCAACCATGGCAAAGGGCGCCCCGCGGGGCACGATCCCAACCACGCCCGCTGGCACGGCCCTTACGCTACGCTTGCTGAAGCCCGCCAGATATCGCAGACCATTCCAGGCGTGCTGATTCGAAGCGAATGCAAGTGCATTTGACCGGGAGACCCGAAGGCACGAGAGTTCCGAAGGAATTCCTTCTCGGATCGTAATTTCGTCGTATCTGAGGCAGGCAGGGCGCGAATCACCCAATGTGGGATTTTCTTGGTGAACCCTCGTGTCCTTCGGGTAAATGGTTGACTCTTTTCTCTTGGGAACGAACCTTTATACTTTCCTCTCATGTCCGCAATGCAATCGACGATAGAGTCCCTGGCATCGATAAATCCGTTGCCACCACAAGCCCGCGACACCTTCCTGCAATTCCGTAAGGCTCTCACCCAAGGTGTGATTCGCGCCGCGGAAAAGATCGATGGCCAATGGATGGTAAATGCTTGGGTGAAACAGGGCATCCTGCTGGGCTTTCGTCTTGGGGAGTTGGCTGAGTCCGAATCCGGCGCACTCTCTTTCGTCGATAAAGACACCTTCCCTGCCCGCAAGTTTTCCGTAGCTGACCGCGTGAGAGTTGTTCCCGGTGGCTCATCCGTTCGCGAAGGTGCTTACGTTGCAGCCTCCGTCATCTGCATGCCGCCTATGTATATTAATGTCGGTGCCTACGTCGACGAGGGAACGCTGGTCGACTCGCACGCTCTGGTCGGATCTTGTGCGCAGGTTGGTAAGCGAGTCCACGTGAGTGCGGCGGCCCAAATTGGCGGAGTGCTGGAACCGATAAATGCAGCGCCGGTGATTATCGAAGACGACGTGCTCGTCGGCGGGAACTGCGGAGTCTACGAGGGGACGCTGGTAAAAGCGCATGCGGTGCTCGGCGCAGGAACGATTCTCACGCGATCCACACCTCTTTACGACCTAGTGCGCAGCAAGGTTTACCGAGCCACCGCTGACCGGCCACTTGAGGTGCCGGAGAACGCGGTTGTCGTCCCCGGCAGCCGCGCGATCACCAAAAAGGTAGGACAGGATTGGAATCTTTCGCTTTATACGCCGGTGATCGTGAAGTACCGCGACGAGAAAACCGATCGCAGCATCGAACTCGAAGAGTGGCTGCGCTAGACCTCAACCCGTAACCTGCCCTGAGCTTCCGTAACTCGAATTTCCTGCAGACCTTTCACCACCGCATCAGCCTCATGCAGCTCGTCGACGGTATAGGTGGTCGCCACCGCGATTACATCCATTTTCCCTGCATGGGCCGCCCGAACTCCGGCCAGCGCATCCTCGATAACGATACATTCTGCCGCGGCAAACCCCAGCAATTCCGCGCCTTTCAAGTATGGTTCCGGATCAGGCTTTCCATTGGTGACATCCTCAGCCCCAACCAAGACTATCGGCAACGGCAAGCCGGCCACTTTCATGCGAGCAAAAGCCAAGTTTCTGGTGCCGGAGGTCACCACACACCAAGACCTCTCGGGCAACGATTGCAGCAGCTTTACTGCTCCCGGAATTGCCGGATCGGCGTTATCGGTTACGCTCTGCTCAATACGTATGGTTTCTGCAACAACATCGAGGTGGGGAGCCACTAATTGGATCACCTCAGCGCTGCGGCGTCCGTGAATTACTTCGAGAACCTCTACGGGATCCAGACCCTGCTGCTCCGCCCATTTCGCCCAACGCCGGGTGATGGAGGCAGTGGAATCAATGAGAACACCGTCGAGATCAAACAGAATCGCCGAGCAATGGAAGGTAGGCATCAGGATTGAGGAAATGATTTTCCGCAAGCTATGGATTTTCAGGATGATAATCGTGCTGGTGAATACGGGAGCTGTCCGCTATTTCGCCTTTGCAGGTGCCGCTCGCGAAAGTGAGCGCGGGCACGCTCTCCCCAGGCTTTTACGAAATAGTAATTCAGCCCTGCGCCAAGCACTGAACTGGTAAGCGGAATCAGCCGGCCCGCCCACTTCTCCACGACTTCCGTACTGGCCCTGGCAGCGATACGCTGAATGACGCGGGGAACGAATTTGCTGACCACTTCCTTTTCGACCAGCTCACGGCTGATGTCCACTCCGGCGGCGGTTGCGGCGGCAATCCACAATTCGGAGGTCTCTTCTTCCGTGTTGTATTCAAAGCCGTACAGCAGGCTGAGTTTTTGAATGGTTCGCAGTGTAATTCCAGCGAGAATTCCAAGATCTGGAACGATGGTAAGGAGTCCACCCAGACCAAGTCCGGCGCCTTCCGCCGCAGCAGCTTTCATCCCGCCACGAATAATTTGTTGGGCAAGATGGTCGAGATGCCCGACCTCAATCGAATAGACGCCGTGAAACGTACTGATCGGCAGCCCGTAAGCGGTCCGCAATTGAAGGAGGAATTTTCCCGGATCGACTTTGACGGTTTCGTAGGCCTTGGTAAACGCGCGACCCACAGCCTTTTCGACACGCCGTCGCACCCACGATTTGCGCGCCTCTTCGGTCATCCTGGATAGACCTTAACCGACGAATCTAGAAAATGCCAGCAAACCACTCACACCATCTTTCGCGGAGTAGAAATCTTCGGCGCGCGGCCACTGGAGCGGCCAGAGCCGCGGGGACCGGACTGCTTTCCGCCGGACTTGCCGAAGAAGGTAGAGCCTGATGTTGCAACAACCGTGCTGGCAGGTTTTTCCTTGAACTCCTCGCAGCGCCCGCATTTGCAAGCCCCGAAGACACCGGGGATGCTGCGATCGTGGTCATTTTGTGAGCATTGGCAGGCAAAGCAGCTTTTGGCCATATTCCGTAGTCTGCACAGGAACTGGTCCTCGCGTCAATGCCGTTTCAGGGACGAGCGTGTAGGGACTGGTCCGCGACGTCGGCAGGATTGCACGAAGCAACAACCCATATCAGAGGCTGCATGCGTGCACATAACACAGGGAAATTCGCTGGAAGAAATCGGGTAACCACGCATGATGAAAACGACTCATTCCCAGATTGACCATTGGAGCCCATTTCAGACTACGGCTACGTCCATAGAAATTGGTTTTTGGCTTCTCCCGCGCTTGCGCCGTGCAACCTTGCAAAAAGAGGAGAACGCCGAAATCCCAAGGTCAGGGAACGGATCGACGGCCTGCGCCAAACCTCGTTGACTCTCTCTTGTCCCGAAGCAGCGCGATTGGTTACTGCTGAATCCGTAATTGGTGCCACCGCGAGAAAGTAAGGGCCCCTCACTACCGGGAATTTCTGCGCCCAGTAAACGCGCTCGTTCAAATCCAATGACGCTCCCTATCAATTCCTATGGCTAATAAACTTTACTGTTATTGCAAGACCGCAGCTAGCCGCTCTGGCAGCGCATCTTTCTTCTGGGAATGTTTTGCCGGCGTTTGAATGAAATCACCTTTCGTGAAGGCGATTGGAGCAATCCCCAAGTTCTCCGTCGAGAACTATAGGCAGTTCGGTAATGCGGAGGGCATGGCACTGCTGCCCAAGAACGGCTGACTCTGGTCTTGCATCCAAAACCTCGTCAGTAGCGCGGAATGCCACGGGCAACTCATAAAGGTCTCTAACCCTACTGTGCTAGCATTAACCAACCTATAAATGCCAACTGGAAAACTGCACATCGTGCCCCTGGGCGGTCTGGGCGAGTTCGGAATGAATTGCATGGCCGTTCGCTGGGGAGATGACATTATTGTCATCGACGCCGGCCTGATGTTTCCCGAATCTGAGTTGCTGGGCGTCGACATCGTGGTCCCCGATATTTCTTACCTGATGGAAAACCGGCAGCATGTTCGTGCGATTTTCCTTACCCACGGCCACGAAGACCACATTGGCGCGTTGCCCTGGGTGCTCTCGGAGTTGAACGTCCCAGTCTATGGAACTGAATTTACCCTCGCCTATGTGGAAGACAAATTAGACGAGCACGGCTTGCTGGATGATGCCGAACTGCGGGAACTGAAAGCCAACGAGCGCGTAAAATAGGCCCCTTTACCGTGCATCCCATTGCGGTGACCCATAGCCTGGTCGATTGTGTCGCATTCGCCATTCACACTCCGCTTGGCGTTATCATTCACACCGGCGACTTCAAGGTCGACCCGACGCCGACGGACACCAAACTCTTTGATCTGCATGCGTTTGCGGAGTACGGAAAAGAGGGTGTTCTGGCTCTGTTTCAGGACTCTACCAACGTTGAGCGCCGCGGTTATACTCCCAGCGAACGCGCCGTGCGCCGCAAATTCGAAGAGATATTCGGAAACACCGACCGCCGCCTTTTTATCTCGTGTTTTTCATCTTCCATCCATCGCATCAAACTTGCGGTTGAATTGGCTTGGGAGTTCGGCCGGAAGATCGCCTTCATCGGACGTTCGATGAACAACTCGGCGGAGATCGCCGAAGACCTGGGCTACATCGAGATTCCCGAAGGCTTGCTGATCCATCCCGGCGAGGTGAAGAATTTCGCTCCGGAAAAAGTCTGCGTACTCATCAGCGGCACTCAGGGCGAGCCGATGTCAGCCCTGTCGCGCGCTGCTGTCGATAATCACAAACACGCCAAGATTGAAAAAGGCGACACCGTGATGCTTTCGTCGCGCATCATTCCCGGCAATGAGAAATCGATCTATCGCATGATCGACCACCTTTTCCGCCGCGAAGCCCATGTGATTTACGACGACGGTTCGAATCCGCCCATCCACGTCAGCGGACACGCCAGCCAGGAAGAGTTAAAACTAATCATCAACCTGGTAAAGCCCCGGTACTTCATTCCGGTTCACGGCGAGTACAGGCAATTGAAATTGCATGCCGAACTCGCGGCCTCGATGCACCGCAGCGTAGGCAGCGTGATGCTTATAGAGAGCGGGGACATCCTGGAACTGGACGAACTTGGCGCCCGCAAAGCCGGACGCGCCAATGTCGGCCGGGTCTGTATCGACTCCGGTTCGCGCACAGACGTAGTCGAAGACCTCATTATCAAAGACCGCCGCCACATCAGCGAAGACGGTATCGTGCTCCCCATTATCGCTATTAACAAGCTGACCGGCCGGGCCGAGGGTTCGCCCGAAATCGTCACCCGCGGCTTCAATCCCGGAGAAGACGAGTTCATGAGTGGTGCCCGCCAATTGGTGATCCAGACCCTCGAGCAATCGAGCGAAGAGGAAAAGGGCGACTACGGAGTCATCAAGGAAAAAATTCGGGCGGATCTGAAGCGCTATATCTCGAAGCAAACGCAGAAGCGGCCGCTGATCATGCCGGTCATTTTGGAGATTTAGGCGTATTTCTGGCGCTCGGCGCACTCACCTGGGCAATGTTGTTTGCCCTGCGTTTTCGCCCGCTCCATACTAAAATCATCCCGAGGTCTCAATCCGATAGTCACACTCGACGACATCCGTGATGCCCAGGCGCGTCTCCGCGGCGTTATCACGCGGACAGAACTGGTCCCCTACCGCGATGGCGAACTTTATCTGAAGCTTGAAAGCCAGCAACCTATAGGTTCGTTCAAATTGCGCGGGGCTTATAACAAGGTCTCCTCGCTGCCCAAGGAACAACAGGCTCGCGGCGTCATCTCCTACTCCAGCGGAAACCACGCCCAGGGGGTCGCTTATGCCGCACGGGCATTAGGCATAAAATCCATCATCGTCATGCCTAATAACGCCCCTCAGATTAAGCGCGAGGCAACCGCGGCGCTGGGTGCGGAGATCATACTAGTTGGGCCAGGAAGCGCGGAACGCCAAGAGAAGGCGGAGTCTTTGGCCGCGCAATACGGCTACGCAATCGTACCCCCTTACAACGACGAAAAAATTATTGCCGGTCAGGGAACAATGGGGCTGGAGATTCTAGAGGACCTGCCACGCGTCGAATGTATTCTCGCCCCGGTAGGAGGCGGGGGCATGATCAGCGGGATTGCGGCAGCGGTAAAGCTAAGCCGTCGCGATGTGAAGGTAATCGGGGTTGAGCCTGAATTCGCCAGCGATGCCCACGCATCTTTCCGGTCTGGATACATCGTAAAATATGCAGCCGAGCAAGTTTCGCGCACGCTTGCCGACGGGCTACGGACACAGAGTGTCGGGCCCATCAACTTCGAACACATTCGCCAATACGTCGACGACATCATTACGGTCAGCGAGGAAGAAATTCGGGGAGCGCTCGAGCTTTTGGCATCTGACACTAAGACGGTGGCTGAACCCAGTGGCGCGGTGGCGGTGGCGGGATTTCTATTTCACCGCGACCGGTTACCGAAAGCTCAGCTGACCGTAGCCGTTGTGAGCGGGGGAAACATAGATCCAAAGCTCTTGCAGGAAGTCCGTCAATGATTAGGGTTTGGCAGAAACTTGTGCTGGTGTGCTTGCTGCTTGGCGCGTCTGGCTTCGCCGCAAACTATCAGCACGGTGCGATGGTCCGCGAAGCCTCCATCTATGTCTCTCCCGATCCCAGTTCGGCGAAACTCGGCGATGTGGGGCGCGGCCGCGAGGTGATTATCCTCGAAAGCCCTCGCGACTGGGTCCACGTAGAGGCGAACGTAAGTCCGACCCGCACCATCACCGGCTGGGTTTTGAACAAGGGGGTGATTGCAGCCGACACCCCGAATGGCGACAAAATTTTGTTTGGAGAGGCCACGGATTCCGAAGACGAAGCCAGCCACAGCCGCGGCCGGCGCGGGGCGGCGCAAGACGCGATGTGGGTTTACCATGCGGTCTACGAATTATTTCCTGGCTCTCCTCTCGCGGGTGAGGCGTTATACCGGGCCGCCGACATCCGCTGGCAACTCGATAAAGTTGACGTGATGACCAAGCCGTCGGCGCGAGAACAGGACGCCTACCTGCGGGGCGAGATCGACGATAGCTGGATGAAAGAGACCATCAAGAAATTTCCTGGCACCAAGTGGGCCGATCTCGCAGCGTATACGTTGCTCGATAACAAGATCTGCGGTGACTGGCAGGGAGCCTCGAAATGCCCGGAAAAAGAAACCGACCTTTATGAGAAGTATGCTGCTGAGCATCCCCAGTCTCCGAAAGCTGGGCAGGCGCTTTACAACGCGGCATGGCGACAATCGGCCCTTATCGAGATTTATAAGACGGAAGAAGATCGCAAGAAGTCAGAACAAGCTAAAGCCCGCGCCATTGCGTTGGCTCAGAAAGCAATGGCACAGTCCGCGCAGGGCGATTGGAATGCCCGTGCCCAGCGGCTCATCTACTTAGTACAAAACAATATTCCTACCTGGGGCAATGCCCAAGACTGATCTAAAGAGTAGGGCTCGGCTTCAGCCGTGCCAACGAGACCTATTCCTCAATTGCGCCCGGTAGGGCGCAACCATCACCACCCCAGTTGCTTCCCATGGGCGCAGAATCCATGGTCGTTTGCTGCACGGCTGAAGCCAATGCACTACCAAATGGATTGATTTTTCCCTGACCTGGCGCCCACAAATCGCAAAGCTAGGTAGGACTCATACCAAATAACCAAGCGGATTACGGCGGGACTCTGCGATACTTTGAGCCTTGTCTTCGGAGGAAGCTTGAACGATTATTTGTTGTCTGTGGTGTTGGGAATTGTCGAAGGCGTCACCGAGTTTTTACCGGTCAGTTCGACCGCTCACCTGCGCATTTCAGAAGCGTTGTTCCATGTCAGTCTGACCAGCGGCTATTGGAAGATGTACACCATCGTCATTCAATTGGGAGCTATTTTGTGCCTCCCGGTATATTTTCGCGCAGCGTATCGCCAAGTTCATTTCTACCTTTCCTCGTGGCGAGGATGGCACTCGTACCGCTCTCACGCATCCGTTAGGCTTGACGGCCATTGCCTTTTTGGTGACTGCCCTTCCCGCTTTTCTGCTGACAAAAATTATCGGCAAGCATCTCGAGAGCCTTTACATCATGGGGATGTCGCTGCTCGTGGGCGGCATCGTGATGTGGATCGTGGATGCCATGAATTCGCGCTCTGAGGCCGCCGGACCCGGCGTTTCCGGCCGAATTCGTACCTGGAAGATGGAAGCCATGAGCCTCGGCCAGGCTATCTGGATTGGTGCCTGCCAGATTCTTTCCGCCGTTTTTCCCGGGACCTCACGTTCCATGGCGACCATCGCCGGTGGACAGCTTGCCGGTATATCGCGCGCCGCAGCGCTTGAATTCTCGTTCTTTCTCTCCATCCCGACCATGTGTGCCGCGACTGGATACGACCTGCTGAAGTCCTTACGCGGAAAGGACGACAACCCGATCGGCGTCGCACAAATCGATCCTCACGGATGGGTAGTGCTGGCAATCGGATTCATCGTCTCATTCATCGTCGCCTATGGGTCGGTTGCATGGTTCATGGCCTGGGTTCGCCGCCGCGGATTTGTGCCGTTTGCTATTTACCGGATCATTGTGGGTGCATTGGTCTTGGCGTTCGCATCCCGGCTCGGGTAGCAATCGCCCGTACCAAAGCTCTCACCCAGTTAAACTCCATTCTTTGCGCTGAAGATCCACGCTTCCACGGTAGCCAAACTTCTTACGCCTAGACAATGCAGACTGCTCTAGTTCTTGGAATTACCGTGGAAGCGCTCGCCTTCCGCCGAGCTAGGAAAACGATTAAGAATGCGCGCTTTAGCGCCCGCCGCCGGCGGCCCGATACTGTTTAACTACCCCCGCATTGCCGCTTCCCCAAGTTCTTGTAATAATCATTAGGCTCTGGCGTCGACGGCCGGTCAAGGAGAAATATTTCCAACGGCTTCCACGCCCTATGAAGTTCATCGCCAAGATCTTCGCTCCGACAAACAACCGTCGGCTCAATGAGCTGATCGGATTTTTGTTGTGTGTCTTCGCGCTCCTTCTCTTCCTCGCACTAGCTTCGTATTCGGCCCTTGACCCCTCGCTCAATAGTGCTTCGGTGCTCGACGGATCACGCACCGCCCGCAACTGGATCGGCATCGTTGGCGCCATTGGCTCTGACCTTCTATTGCAGGGATTTGGCATAGGTGCTTTTCTTTTGCCAGTGTTCGCCGGACTTCTCGGTGTGCGCTGGTTCCGCTCGCGGAAAACGATCTCACCGGTGGCCAAAACTCTCGGCGGCCTGTGGCTGATCGTCTTCATTCCGGCTTTGCTGGCTCTGCTTCCAGGGCATGTTCGATGGGTGCATGTCATCCCGATTGAAGGACTGCTTGGACGCATTGTTGGCGACGCCCTTATTCATTACCTCAATCTCGCCGGCGCCTACATCGTCTGCGCCACTGTACTCGGGGTTGCGCTTTATCTTTCCACCGCATTTTCATTCTCCTCGGTTCAGGTCTGGCTGCCTACGCGCTTCGCGTTTGCCATCGCACTCTGGCAGCGCTATCAGGATTGGAAAAAACAACGAGCCCAGCGGAAAATGCAAAAGGAACTCGAGAAGCGCCGCGCCACTAAGCCCATGGTGGCCACGCAAACGGTACCCGCGCCTCCTGCTGAGCCTTTCTACACTCCCCGCCGGGCCGAGCCAGTGAAGTCGGGCATCGATCGCATGTTGGCGCCCACGGTGAGTGAAGAGCAGCCTGAAGCGGAATCCGATCCCGAGGTCGAAGTCACGCAACGTGCGGACCCGGTAAAATCGAAGACCACAATGCCGCGTATTGCCGGGGGTTACAAGCTGCCTTCGAGCAGCCTGCTGCACCGCACCGACGACCAGCAGGTGGTTGATGCGGACGAGCTAAAACTCCTGGCGCAAATACTGGTGGAGAAGTACGCCGAATTCGGGGTGCACGGACAAGTTACGCAAATTAATCCCGGCCCGGTTGTTACCACCTTTGAATTCAAGCCCGAAGCGGGCATCAAGTATAGCCGGATTACCAACCTTACCGACGATCTTTGCCTCGCCCTGAAAGCGGAAAGCATTCTGGTTGAGCGCATGGCTGGCAAGTCTACCGTCGGCATTCAGGTTCCGAATCGCGAACGCGAAATTATCTGGCTGCGCGAGAACATCGAGTCGCATGAGTTCATGGGCAACAAGTCAAAACTCACTCTGGCGCTCGGAAAGGATATTAACGGACGTATTTCGACTGCCGACCTCGCCGGTATGCCTCACCTGCTGATCGCAGGCTCGACCGGAGCCGGCAAGAGCGTGGCCCTCAACGCCATGATCATGTCGATTCTGTACAAGTCGACTCCCGATCAAGTACGGATGATTCTCGTCGATCCCAAGCGACTGGAACTCGGCAACTACGAAGGCGTTCCGCATCTGTACACCCCGATCATCACCGAGCCCAAACTGGCTGCCAATGCCCTGCGCAATGCGGTACGCGAAATGGAACGCCGCCTGAAGCTGTTGGCGGAAAAAGGTGTTCGCAACATCGATCAGTACAACAAGCTGTTCGACGAAGAGGCCACCCGCAGCCTGTTCGGAGACGAGAGCGAAGACCGCCCCCTGCCCTACATGGTCATTATCATCGATGAGTTGGCGGACTTGATGATGCTCGATTCGAGCAACGTGGAAGAGTCAATCACTCGGCTGGCCCAGATGGCCCGCGCGGTCGGCATTCATCTCGTATTGGCAACCCAGCGCCCTTCCGTCGACGTTATCACCGGACTTATCAAAGCCAACTTCCCGGCGCGTATTTCATTCCGGGTCGCTACTAAAGTTGACTCGCGCACGATTCTTGACGCCAATGGGGCTGAGGCTCTGTTGGGCAAAGGCGACATGTTGTACCTGCCGTCGGGATCAGCCCGGGTACATCGCCTGCATGCCCCGTTTGTTACGGAGAAGGAAATCGCCGCAGTGGTCGAGTTCTGGCGTGCCCAGGGTACCGCCGAATACGAACAGAAATTCCTCGAAGCCCCCAAAGAAGACCGGGAATCTGGGAAAGATGGCGAAGGCAACGATGTCGACGAAAACGACAACGATCCCCTATACAACGATGGAGTTCGATTGGTGCTCGAGTTCGGCAAAGCCTCCACTTCCCTGCTGCAACGCCGCCTACGGATCGGGTATGGAAGGGCCGCTCATTTAATCGACCTCATGGAACGCGACGGCATCGTGGGTGCCGCCGACGGCCCCAAGCCGCGCGAAGTCCTCAAGCGCCCCGACTGGATCACAGAAGTAGAAGAATCCATGCGGTAGGCCTATTCTCCGGAAAGCAAAAGAACCCCACGTCTCGCAGATAACGCGAGAAATGGGGTACCCTCGGCCCCTCAAATACTACTTTTTCGGCTTGGCCGAGCGGGATACAGCACTGCTTCGGTTAGCAACTTTCTCCTGATACGCATTCTCGAAGCGCGCGGCATCGCGGCTCGCTTCTTCGCAATACTTGGCGAGGTTTTCAGCCAGGCTGATTAAACCATCCTCGTAGCCAATGACGGCTAGTTCTGTATTGTTTCCGCGGAGCGGGTCCGCCACCGAAGTATTGATCTGGCTCAGGTTCTGCTTCAGCCAGGCGTCATAGCTCGAAACCACTTCTTGATATCGGGCTTTGCGTTGCGCATAGAGATCCGCGCGCTGGCTAAGCTCAATGGCAGCCCGCTCACGGTCGCGTGTGGCCTGCTCAAGTTCCAGGGCCATTACCTGTGCGGGGTCGCGATCATGGCCGTATTCTCCTAACTCGACCACCGGAACTTTCCCCATTTTTGCGCCTATCTCTCGCGAGATTTCGTCATGGCTACCTTTGCTGGTTGAGATTGCGTAATCTTTCCTGGCAAGATCCGAATCGATCTCGCCGATGCGCTGTGCCATCTGGGCCAACTCGTTACGGATGGCCATTGCGCTAGCGGTCTCGTTGCTGGCTGCGATTTGTTGCTGGGCCTTCTGGTGCTGCTCGGGCGTCGGCGGGGCCACCGTTCCCATGTTCTTGCGAAGCTCAGCTTCCTTCTCCTGCTCGCTCATCTTTTGAAAGCGCGCCCGGTATTCAGGATCGTTCATCATTCGCTGCATCATGGCTTGCATCGACGGCGAGTTGCGCCCTCCCCCGGTGACCAGATTCTGCTGAAAAGCGGCCATCGACTGCTGGGCCGCTGCTTTACGCTGTTCTGGGGTCATCTGCTGGAGTTTGCCGATGCCACCCATTCCGGCCACGATCGGGTTCGAGTTGGACTGGGCCCTGGCCTGCGCTTCTAAAGTTACCTGATCAGGCATTCCCTTTGCTCGCGCGGACGCTCCCTGTTTGATCAGTTCGTGCGCATCAGTCGTGCGCTGGTAGAACAAGGGAAAGACATCGCCCGACTGTTGAACACGCTTGGCAGCCTCCGCTGGCGTGTTAGGCACTCCCGGCGCCGCCTCAAGCAGGGCATGCAGGTCGGTTTTTCCCAGGATAGAAGGGCTTTGCTGTGCCTGTGCGAAAGCGCTCATGGCGGACAATGCAAACACTAGCGTGGTCTGGACAAATTTCATGGGACTCTCCTATTCAGAAATGTGAAGGTAATCGGCGGAGGTCGTGCCCTTGGGTACGGTGAGCCAAGGTTAGCCTCATCACGTAACGCGGAGAATGTCCCGAAGATGGCTCATCGAAAAAATCGAATTTCCAAATAAATCGAGAGCGGCTGGATCATCGATCCGAAGTTATGCGTCGGCTGTCCGTTTGGCATCCAATATTGTGTACCTTGGGTACCTTGTCTTGTTCCTAATCCCATCCTAAAGTGCATCCCAATCTAGCCCGATTCCGGTTTAAAGAAAAAGCTCGTCGGGAATTCTTGCCGCTTCCTAAGACTGTTTCGGCCTGAGTGGGCCGGGAAAAACGGTCGCCTTCGCCCAAATTTAGACACGACTTTGGAACTGCGCCGTTCCTCGCCCAAAATCCCCCCAACCGCCGTCGGAGTGTTCTCTGCTCCGTGTTTGGAGATGCCTATGAAGAGGAGCGTACTAAACTGCTGCAAGATTATTTGCCTGTTTGCCCTGCTTACCGTCCTAATCGCTACCGCTCATATAAGCTCAGAAGCCCCCACAGGATTCGATACGCTGACCAATGGTGCCGTCGATCAAGAAACTCATGATTCTGACCGGGAACAATTTGAAGAACCAGTAACACCCGAGGACGGACTCGGCCCGCTCTACAACGCGACCGCTTGTGTGGATTGTCACCAGGACCCAGTGACCGGTGGTAGCAGCCAGGTAAGCGAAATGCGCGCCGGCCACCTGGAACACGGCCAATTCGTAAACCCGCCCGGTGGTGTCTCCCTCATTCACGACCGGGCAACGGATCGCTTGATTCAGCAACGGGTTCCGGAGTCGGAGAATATTCACGCTTTCCGCATGTCGACCAGCGTCATGGGACTGGGATTTGTCGAGGCAATCGACGACCAGACGCTGTTGGATTTAGCGCAGCGGGAATTCCAGCTGACGGGGGGACGAATTCACGGCCAAGCCATCCTGGTCCCCATTCTGGAAGCTGGTGGTACTTCGCGGGTTGGCCGCTTCGGCTGGAAAGATCAGCACGCCAGCCTCCTGAGCTTTGCGGCGGATGCCGACCAGGGTGAAAAAGGCGTCAGCAGCGATCTTCTGCCAACCGAAATGACTTACTTCGGGCGGCCAGTCGACGCATTTAACCAAGACCCTACTGAACCGAACGATACCGAGGGAGACATTCACTTCTACGCCAGCTTCATGCGTGCCACCAAAGCGCCGCCGCGGGGAGCGATCACGCATCAAGTGCAGTCTGGAGAAGCGGTATTCCGCCAGGTTGGCTGCGACCTATGTCACACGCCCACATTGCAGACTTCGCCAGCGAACACCAGTCTGAATGGTGGGCAGTTCGTTGTCCCGGCCGCCTTGGGAGGCAAAACGATTCATCCCTTCAGCGATTTTCTGCTCCACGATGTCGGTACCGGAGATGGCATTGTGCAGAATGGAGGGCAGAAGACCAGAAACAAGCTTCGCACCGCACCCCTTTGGGGATTGCGCACTCGCAACCGGCTTCTACACGATGGAAGCGCTTTGGATTTGACGGCCGCGATCGAGAGTCACGATGGCGAAGCAAGAGATGCCCGACGCCAGTTCCGCCGCCTGCAGCGGGATGAAGTCAGGAGCCTGATTGCATTCCTGAACTCACTGTAGACGTTGGCAGCGGTGCCTCCCCCGGGGATGCCCCGTTCAAGCTCTGCTTGGGCGGGGCATTTTATCGTCCCACCAAAGTCCCCTGCCATGTGGATGACACCGCCTGAATGCGTTCCACAGCCTCCCGCAAGATCTCGGATGACGAGGCGAACGAGAAGCGTACAAAATCCTTACCCGAAGGCCCAAACGCCGCTCCCGCAATGGCTGCGACGCCGGCCTCATTGAGCATAAGATCGCAAACCTCCTCGGCCGTGCGGCCCGTGTCGGAGATGTTGACCCAGGCGTAGAAGGCACCCTCCGGCGCAAAGCAGCGGAAACCGGGCACGCGATTCAGATCGCGCGCAAATTGCTCTCTCCGTTTGGCGAACTCCCCCACCATTCGCGGAGTCGCGCCGTCGCGATCGCGCAAGGCCTCAATGGCAGCATACTGGGTGAATTCCGCCACGCAGGTATAGGTGTTTACTACCAGCATGTTCAAAGCAGGAACAATATGCGGAGGCGCCACCGCATAGCCCAGCCGCCACCCGGTCATGGCAAAACTCTTGGAAAAGCCATCGATGATGATGGTGCGCTCTTCCATCCCGGGGTAGCTCATCATCGATTTGAAGGTGCCAGCATAAATAATGCGGGCATAAATCTCATCCGAAAGCACCAGCAGGTCGTGCTTCACCGCCAGCTCCGCCAGCCGCCGTTGGACTTCGTCGGTATATACCGTGCCCGTCGGATTTCCGGGTGAATTGGTGATCAATATCTTGGTGCGCGGTGTAATCTTCGCCGCAACCTCGTCAGGGTCCGGCTGCAACCGGTTCTTCTCCGCCAGTTCAAAGGGCACACCCACACCGTCAAGCCCCGCCGTCATCGAGGGGTATCCCGGAAAGCCCGGATCGGGATAGAGCACCTCATCGCCCGGCTCAACCAGCGCCAACATTGCCATGAACAGCGCTATCTTGCAGCCAGGCGCTATGACCGTGTTGGATGGGGAGATGGAAAGATTTCTCGTCTCCTTCAGATATTTCGCAAGCTCCTGCTGTAGCGCAGGCAAGCCTTGCACCGCGCAATAGCGGTCCTTCCCGTCGTCCACAGCTTGCTTGAGGGCTCCAATCACGGGTGCAGAGGGGTGAAAGTCAGGTTCACCGAGTTCAAGATGGATGATCGAGCGCCCCTGGCGCTCTAGCTCTTTCGCCGCAGCGAATACCGACAACGCGCCTTCGCCAGTCATGGCCGCTATACGCGAGGAAGGATGTCTCATAGGTGGTTCATTTTATCGCAGCGTCCAAAGTAAGCCGAAGTAGTTGCCCGGAATGAGCTCGGACTCTTACCGAAGCACAACTGTCTACGATCCAATCTGCCCCGGCCTCCTTAAGTTCTTCCCCAGAGCACCAGGTTCGCAGGCCGAGAACTCTGCACCCTGCAGCTTTGCCGGACTGCACGCCGGCCGGAGCATCTTCCAACACCACACAATCGGAGGGTAGCGATTTCAATCTTGCGGCACCTTTCAAATAAGGCTCGGGGTGTGGCTTCCCGTGTTTGACATCGGAGTAAGTCACCATCAGCGGCGCAATCGGAATGCTTACCGCCGATAACTTTGCCTCCGCCAGTTCCTTTGAGCATGAAGTCACTACTGTCCACAGGGCACCGTTGAGTGCTGCCAGCAGTTCCCGAGCCCCGTCGCAAGCGACTACACCCTCGAGGTCTTCCATTTCGGAACGCTCCGCTTCGAGAGTTTCTTTCTCGTGGTCCGCATCCGGAAGATACTCCTGCACAATGGCCATGCTGGGACGGCCGTGGGCGGCCGCCAACAGTTTCGCAGGATCGAACCCGCGTACCGTCGCCCAACGCGTCCAAACCCGCTCAATGGCGGCCGTGGAGTCAATCAATACTCCGTCCAGATCAAACAGCACGGCTTTGCATTCAATATGAATCATTAGGTCATCGTCTCTTCAACGCTTCCAACTCATCCAGCGTACGCGGCCAATCCGATCCCAACAGCCGCGACATGCTCCGGTCAGCCAGGACTTTTCCGCCTGTCTGACATTTCGCGCAATAGTTCGTTTCGTTGTCAGCATAGCGGATGCGCTGAACCTTTTCGCCGCAGCGCGGACACGCCTCCCCGTAGCGCCCATGCACTGCCATTCCCTTCCGAAATGCGGTGACTTTTTCGGGAAATGCGAGCTTGGCCTCCGCTTTCAAGCGATCCATCCAAAGTTCGAGGGTGTGTCTGGTGGCCGCGTATAGCCGCACCCATTCGTCTGGCTTGAGCTTGTGGGTAAGAGAAATCGGCGATAGTTGAGCTGCATGCAGAATCTCGTCGGAATACGCATTGCCGATCCCGCTCAGCAATCGCGGATCGGTTAGGGCCCTCTTCAAGGTTCGATTTTCGACGGTAAGCGTCGCTCGAAAGCTTTCGAGGTCAGCGCTGAATACGTCGATACCTCCTGGATCGACGGAAAGCAAACCCTCCTCACCGCGGAAGACATGCAACGACGCGCGTCGGCGGGCGCCGGCCTCGGTGAGTACAAGAGAACCCTTCGGAAAATCAAATGCCGCCAGCATCTGGCGGCCTCCTAGCTTGGCCTCGGGCTTTCGCCAGTGCAGGCGGCCAGCGATCATCAAGTGAAGCACCAGCCAGAGATCGTTATCCACCGAGATCGCAATGCGCTTGCCGATCCGGCGCAATTCTCGCACCGTGCCTCCTTCCACCTCCGAGATCGAGGGCTGTACGGTACGGAGCAGAAACGGACTGGAGATTCGGACGTGTTGAACAGACTGCCCAATGATGCGAGGTTCAAGCGCGCTGATGTAAGCGGAGATGTCAGGCAGTTCAGGCACGCATACCAGATTGCATGGAAGGTGAGCAACTTCCGCAAGCTGCCTCGGGTTCGTAAGAATGCCTTGGGGCGGAGATCAGATCGCTTTGAGCGCCGTCTCCAGGTCCCGAACGATATCCTCAACATCTTCAATCCCAACCGAAATCCTTACCATTCCGTCTGTGATCCCGATTGTCTTACGTCCCTTCGGTCCCAGCGCAGCGTGAGTCATGGTCGCGGGATGCGATATCAGCGTCTCCACTCCGCCCAGGGACTCCGCCAGCGAACACACGCGCACCTTCTTTAACAGCCTCTTGGCATTGGCCAGAGAGCCGGTTTCAAATGTGATCATGGCCCCAAAGCCGCTCATCTGCTCCATCGCCAGTTCATGCTGCGGGTGGTCGGGCAATCCCGGATAAAAAACTCTCTTCACTTTCTTATGTCCTGCAAGAAACCCGGCGACGATCCGGCCGCTCTCATCATGCTGTTCCATCCGAACCGCCAGTGTCTTAACCCCCCGCAAGATTAGCCAGCACTCAAACGGAGACAGAATCGCCCCCGCCGCCTTCTGCACAAACGCGAGCTTCTCGGCCTGCTCTTTTTTGGTGCATACGACCACGCCGCCCAGTCCATCGCTGTGTCCATTCAGAAATTTTGTCGTGGAATGGACCACCATGTCAGCGCCCAGGGCAATCGGCTGCTGGAAATATGGGGACATGAAAGTGTTGTCCACCACCAGCTCAGCCTTTTTACGCCTGCATATTTGGCTTACCGCCCGGATATCGGTCAACGCCATCAGCGGATTGGTTGGCGTCTCCATGTAAACCATGCGCGTATTCTTCTGGATGGCGCGTTCCACGTTCGCTGGATCGGTGGTGTTGACGTAGGTAAATTCCAAACCAAAATTCGCCAGCACCTGATTGAACAGGCGCGGCACGCCTCCGTAAAGATCGTGTCCGCAGACCACGTGGTCTCCAACCTTGAACAAAGTACAGATGGCATTGGTAGCCGCCATTCCGCTGGCGAATACACGTGCCGCAATGCCGCCTTCTAGCGCCGCCAGGTTTTCTTCCAGCCGCGTCCGGGTAGGGTTCGAGACCCGGGAATACTCGTACCCCTTGTTTTTGCCCAGCCCTTCCTGCACGTAGGTCGAGGTTGGATAAATGGGTACCGAAACCGCGCCCGTAAGGGGATCGGGTTCCTGTCCGGCATGAATGGCCAATGTGGCAAATCCCTCTTGTTTCTTGCCCATGAAGTTTCTTTCTTAAGAACAAATTTATGACTGCGTGGCGTCGCGTTATTAACTGGCTACCACAGCGCTTGGACTAAACTCCGCCCTCGAAAATCTTCTTCGAAAGATATCTCTCAGCGGAGTCGGGAATCATCGTCACCACTGTCCCCTTACCCAATCTCTTCGCAACTTGAAGCGCAGCAAAAACACTTGCGCCGCCGCTCGAGCCCGAGAGCACTCCTTCGCGGGCAGCCAATTGCTTCACCATACCGAAGGCGTCATCATCACTAACCATCAGAACTTCGTCGCAGACCGACGGATCGAAATTTCCCGGAATAAAGCTCGCGCCGATCCCCTCCACTTTGTGCGGCCCTGGGGGTTTGCCGCCAAGTATCGATCCCTGGGTCTCGACTGCGATTGCCAGCACTTTCGGCAGACGCTTCTTCATGTACCGGGCAACTCCGGTGAACGTTCCAGCCGTGCCCGCGCCGATTACTATGGCATCAATCTTTCCTTCCATCTGCTCGAAGATTTCCACTGCTGTGGTTTCACAGTGGTAGTCAGGATTGGCGGGATTGAAAAACTGCCCTGCCATAAATGCCTTGGGATCGCGCGCGACCAACTCCTTTGCCTGGCGAATCGCCCCCTGCATTCCCTCCGCGTCCGGCGTGCGGGTGACGTCAGCGCCCAAGGCCCGCATGATCGCAACCTTCTCTTCAGAAAAGCGCTCAGGCACGAACAGAGCCACCTTGTAACCACGATTGACCCCAATCAGGGCTAGGCCAATGCCAGTATTGCCGGCAGTCGCCTCCACGATGGTCCCGCCGGGCTTAAGTTGCCCTTCCTGCTCGGCCCGGCGGATGATTCCGATAGCGGCGCGATCCTTCACGCTGCCGCCTGGATTCAGGTATTCCAGCTTGGCAAACACTTCGGCCGACCCCGGCTGGGCGATGTGTTTTAGTTTCAAAAGCGGGGTTGCACCCACGAGCTGAGTAATGTCGTCAGTGACGCGCAGCGGAGCGCTGGAAACAGTTTTGGTAGCCACGCTACAAGACTATGGGGGCGGTAGCAAGAAGGTCAATTATCGGAAGTAAGCAGCGGGACGGCATTCCGTACAGCGGCAGCCGGTGAAGCAGACTCCTACCTACTGCGCGCCGCCGGCCAGCCGCTCGTCCCCGGCGTAGTAACCACTCCGCGTGCGCACCGTAAGCTTGCCGTGTCCGTGGGCGTCGGCTTCGACACGAATGGTGCGATATCCACCCGCACTCTTGGGATTGGTCGGCTTGTATCCGATTGTGTACTGGTTGCGAATGTCGTGGGCCACCTGGCGGCTGATTTCGTCCACTTCGTCCACCGTCTTTGGAAAGAACGCGATCCCGCCCGTGCGCTCGCAAATGGTCTGCAGCACCCGCCGGGTACGGTGTTGACGCTCATCGCCCAAGATCGCAATGGCGTAAACCGTAGGCCCGTTCTCTTGCTGGATGCGCTTCACCGCCTGCTCCAGCGACTCACGGCTTGCCGTATCTTCCCCGTCCGTTACCACGAACAGCACTTTCTTCTGCAAGGCTGAGTTCTTGCTCTGGTCCGCCGAGGCCACGACCGCGTCATAGAGCGCCGTTCCGCCTCGCGCCTCGACTTTTTCCAGAGCTTCGCGCAATTTGTTGATGTCGCTGGTAAAGAGCGAATCGTTGTTATGTTCCTCTACTGCGTCCGTTACGTATTGCTCGTCGGCCGCCGGGCCCTGGCTCCGCGTCGGCCCACCCGCGTTCCCCGCCATGACCGCCGTCGCGGCGCAGGGCGACTCGCTGTTCGGGCTCGCGCAGAACGGCGATATCTGGCGCGCCGACGCGGGTGCCGGTTGGGTGCGGCGCTCGACGCGTCCGCGCACGGGCACGAGCATCCTGGTCGCGTCGCCGGGCGTGCTCTACGTCGCCTCGACCGACCCGAAGATCCTCTCGCGCTCAACCAACGGCGGCCGTGACTTCATCCGCTGCGGACGCGACGGGTTGCCGCCGGCACCAACTTCGTGGTCGCGACGGCGAACGGCCGGGTCGGCGTCGTCCGCGCCCATCGCCTCGCGCTGTCGTCGAACCAGTGCCGCACGTGGACGCGGCCTCGATCAGGGGCCGCATCCGTCGATCGCGCGCACCGGCACGACGTGGCTCGCCGTCGTCGAGCGCCCGGGGCTGGCGGCGGCCAACCGGTTCCGGCTGCTCGCGTCGACCGATCTCGGCCGCACCTGGCGGGTGCGCGCCAACCGGTCGGCGTTCCTGATCGGGTCGCCGCCCGGGCTCGGCGTGGCGTCGCTGGTGGCCGACCCGGTCGACGGCTGAACCGGCTCTGGCTGATCCACAACGGCCGGCTGGCGGAGCGACAACGGCGGGCGCAGCTGGGACCAACGCGACACCCGCGGCGATGCGCGTAACCACGGTCGTCCCAGCGCGACCCGCGCGAACAACGTCCACGTCCTCGGGCTGACCTCGACCCGCCGGCCGATCACGCGCACGTCGTCGAGTTCCGGCACCACGTGGACCGACATCCGGCTCCCGCCACCGGGGCGCTGCCGCACGTGCCCTCCTGTTCGCCACGTCCACCACCCGCGCGGCCATCGCCACCAGCCCGGCGTCTGGACGTACGCTTTCTAGCGACCTGCTAGGAGCCGGGAACGGCCTCGAACCGCGCGACGCACTCGACGTGGTGCGTGTGCGGGAACATGTCGACCGGGCGGACCCGCTCCAGCCGGTAGCCGCCCTCGACGAGCAGCGCGGCGTTCGCCGGCGAGCGTCGTCGGGTTGCACGAGACGTACACGAGGCGCCGCGGCTCGAGCTCCAGCACCCGCCGCACGGCCTTCGGCGTCAGGCCGGCGCGCGGCGGGTCGACGCACGACGACGTCCGGGACGGCAGGCCGCCCTCGAGCAGCGGGCGGACGGCCTTGGCGACGTCGCCGGGGACGAACTCGACGTTCTCGACGCCGTTGCGCTCCGCGTTCTCGACGGCGCGCTCGACGGCCTCCTCACGACCTCGACGCCGAACACCTGCCCGGCGCGCCGGGCCAGCGCCAGCGCGATCGAGCCGATGCCGGAGTAGAGGTCCCACACGACCTCGTCGCCGCCAGCCCCGCCTCCTCGATGGCGAGCTCGTAGAGGCGCTCGCACATCGCGGTGTTGGTCTGCAGGAAGGCGCCGGCCGAGACGCTGCAGCCGCAGCCCGAGCAGCTCCTCCTCGTACCAGTCGCGGCCGAACCAGCGTCGTCGCCAGGCCGGTGCGTGACCTCGGCGAGGCGCTCGGGTCCGCGTGCAGCAGGCCGACGCAGCCGGGGACGCGCTCGGCCAGCTCCTCGATGAGCCGGTCGACGGCGGCAGCTCGCCCGTCGCCGTGACCAGCGTCAGCAGGAGCTCGCCGGTGCGGTCGGAGCGCGCACGACCAGGTGGCGCAGGTAGCCGGTGTTGCTGCGCCGGTCCCAGATGTCGCGCGTTGATGCGGCGGGCCCAGGCCTCGACGACGCGGCGCGCCTCGTTGACCGGCCTCGCCGATCAGCAGGCAGGCGTTGACGGGCATGATCTCGTCCCAGCGGCCGGCCCGGTGGAACCCGAGCGCGGGCCCCTCCTCGGTCTCGCCGAAGGAGAACTCGAGCTTGTTGCGGTAGCCGTAGGTGCGGATCGCGCGGGACGATCGGGTCCTGGACGAAGTCGCTCTGGTGGCCGATGCGCTCAGCACGTCGCGCGATCTGCTGCGCCTTCCAGACCGTAGCTGCGCGGCGTAGTCGAGGTCCTGCCACTTGCAGCCGCCGCACGCACCGAAGTGCGGGCAGGGCGCGATCACGCCGGTCGGGGCCCGGCGCCAGCGTCTCGACCGTGGTCGCCTCGCCGTAGGACCGCTTCACCTTGGTGACGCGGGCGCGCACGCGGTCGCCCGGCAGCGCACGGTCGACGAACAGGACGAAGTCGTCGAGCCGGGCGACGCCGCGACCGCCGAACGCGAGGGAGTCCACGAGGACCTCGACCTCGCTGCCTTTCTCGGGTCTTGACATCTACGCCGGAGTGTACGCACGGTGCGCGATCCGGCGTGCCGTCAGCGCACCGGCCAGGCAGAACACGGCGCAGCGACGCGAACATCACGGCGAACCCGCTCTTCTCGGCGAGTGAGCCCGAGCGCGGGCGGCGTGATCGATCCGATCAGGAACACGACCGTCGACGCGGCGCCGACCGCGACGCCCGGCCGACCGGCCGGCCACCTCGCCGGCGATCACGTAGACGATGCCGTTGAAGCCCAGCGTGCCGAACGCCAGCAGCACGGCCGCGATCACGCCCGGCACGAGGCCCGCGCGGAGCGCGAACGGGAACGGGATCACCGTCGCGGCGCCGAGCAGGCCGAGCGCCGACAGCGTGGCGACGCGACGGGTTCCGCCGGCCCGGTCGGCCGACGAAGCCCCAGACGACGCGGGCCGCGGCGGCGCCGAGGTTGAGCGCGGCGAAGACGATCGCGGCGCCGGTCTCCGACAGACCGGCGTCGTGCGCGGCGCTGACCGTGAACGTGAGCACGCCGCCGAGCGTGGTCACGTACAGCGCGCCGGTCAGCATCGACCCAGCGCAGCGGCACCGGAAACGACGCCGCGCATCGGCCGGCAGGTCGGCCTGGCGCTCGGCCGGGGCCGGCCGCGTAGGCGAACAGGAAGCCGAACGCGAGCACGAGCATCGCGGCACCGAGAAGGCCAGCTCGCAGGCCGCCGAAGTGGTAGAGGATCGGCAGCAGGCCGGCGGCGACGAACCCGCCGACGGGCACGGCCATCTGGCGCAGGCCGAGGATGCGCCCGCGGCGGTCGGGCGGGAAGTGGATCAGGATCGCGGTCATGCCGGCGACCGGCACCGCGGCGGCGCCGATGCCCGGAGATCAGCAGCGCCGACGAACATCACCGGCAGCGTCGGCGCGAAGCCGGCCAGCGGTCAGGCCCGCGGCGCCGATGATCGAGCCGGCGATCAGCACGGGCGCGCGCCGATGCGGTCGCACAGGCGGCCGGCGGCGATCAGCGCGACGGCCGGTCCGACGCCCGTGGCGCCGAACAGGAAGGCGAACTCGACCGTGCTGACGCCGCGGTCGTTGCGCAGGGCCAGGGTCAGCGCCGGCAGGCCGAACTGCACCAGCGAGATGGCGATCTGCGACGCGATCGCGCACAGGACGATGAGGTGACGCCGGGGCCACCGGTACACCGTACCATCGCCGGATACCCGCGTTAGCATAGGCAGGTACCGATGGAGCCCGAAGGCACGATCATTCCCACGCGGCGGCTCGTGGCGTTCCTGGCGGTGCTCGAGCACGGCGGCGTCTCGCGTGCGGCCGAGCGGCTCGGCGTCCGCCAGCCGACCATCTCCGGGCTGATCCGCTCGCTCGAGCGCGACGTCGGCACCGACCTGTTCGTGCGGCGCCGCGGCCCACTGCGGCCGACCGCGGCCGGCACCGCGCTGGCGCCGCCACGCGGCCGGTCTGCTGCGCGCGGTGGAGGAGGCCGGCGAGGCGGTCGCCCGCGCCGACCGCGACGCGCGGCGGCACCTCTCGCATCGCCGCCGGCGAGGCGCTGGCGACGCACGTGCTGCCGCCCGCCGTCGTCGAAGCTGCGCGAGCGGCTGCCGGGCCTGACGGTCGAGTTCGTGGTCGGCGACGAGGCGCGCGTGGTCGAGGCGCTGCGCTCGGGCGAGGTCGACGCGGCGCTGCTGACCGACCGCACCGAGGCGCGCGACCTCGAGATGCACGACTACGCGCCCGGCCGGCTGGTGCTGGTCGCCGCGCCCGACGCACCGCTGGTCGGGCGCGGCCGCGCATCGCTGGCGCGACCTGGCCCGCGAGACGCTGGTGGTGCGCGACGCCGGCACCGTCAATCGCCGGGAGGTCGAGCAGATGCTGACCGCCGCCGGCGTCGCGCCGAGCGCCCGGCTGGTGGCGTCGTAGCTGGAGGCGGTGAAGCGCTGTGCGGAGGCCGGGCTGGGCGTCACCGTCGTGCCCAACATCGCCGTCGAGCGCGAGCTGGCCGAGGGGCTGCTGTCGGCGGCCGCTGGACGCGCCCGGGCTGGACTACCGCTTCATCCTCGCCACCCGTCGCGGCGAGCCGTCGACGCCGCACGGTGGCGCGCGCTGCTCGAGATCGTGCGCACGGCGCGCGACTGGTTGACCCTGTCGCGGGACCCGGCGTACCATGTGCCGGAACAACCGGCAATGCTATTGCCGCCAAGGAAATAAGGAGTCGCGGCATGGAACTGCCGAAGAGCGTCCGCTTCGTCGTGATCGGGGCGGGCGTCCACGGCCTGTCGACCGCCTACCACCTCGCCAAGGAGCTCAAGGCGCGGGGCGAGGGATCGGGCGAGGACATCCTGATCGTCGACAAGACCGGTATCGCGGCCGGCGCGTCCGGGATCGCCTGCGGCGTCGTGCGCAACAACTACTTCCAGCCGGCGATGTCCGAGCTGATGGCGGCCAACGTCGAGGTCTGGGAGTCCGACCCGGCGGCGTACCACTACAACTCGGTCGGCTACATGGCGCTCGGGCCGAAGGGCCAGGAGTCCGACCTGACCGAGGTCGCCGGCCGCCAGGAGCGCATCGGCTACCGCGCACACGCTGGTGACCGGCGAGGCGGAGTGCACGGCCGTACATGCGCGAGCTCTTCCCCGACTGGCGCGCGCAGGGCATCACGGTCGTCCTGCACGAGCACCGCGGCGGCTTCGCGTTCAACATCGACTCGATGCACGGCATCGCCGACAAGGCGCGCGCCAAGGGCGTCCGGATCGTCGACGGCGTCGCCGTGACGGGCTTCGACAGCGACGCTCGGGCGCGGTCACGAAGGTGCTAGACCGACCAGGGCGCGATCGAGGTCGAGCAGGTCATCGTCGGCGTCGGCCCGTGGGTGCCGCAGATCTGGTAGATGCTCGGGCTGCCGCGGCGATCGACATCCGCACGCCGGCCGGCGACGTCCACAGGGGCCAGGACATGTGGACGTACTGGTACCTGCAGGAGGGCGAGATCGCGGTCGACCCGAAGATGTTCGACCGCCGCGACGGCTCCGCTCCGCCGGTGATCCACGTCGACACCGACGCGCCGCTGTACGACGACAACGGCAAGCTGATCACCGACGAGCTGTGGGGCATCTACTACAAGCGCGACCGCCACGGCGTGCAGGGCGGCGCCGCGCCGCTGACGGTCGGCCCCGACTTCGAGCGTCGACCCGTACCCCACCGCGAGCGTCGAGCCGTCGTTCCCGGACATGTGGTGCGCCGCGCTGTCGCACTGCATGGAGCGGTTCCAGGGCTGCCGGGCGCTGTACAAGGACGCCCGCTCGGGCGGCGCCGGCGCGTTCACCGCGGACAACTTCCCGGTGTTCGACTACGTCCGCCCGAACGTCTACGTGATCGCGGACTCCAACCACGGCTACAAGATGATCGGGGTCGGCCGCGAGGTCGCGAAGGTCGTCTGCGGCGACCACTCGTCGCTGCTCTACCCGTTCCGGTTCGAGCGGTTCGCGACGGGCGACCTGCACCCGGTCTCGAACTCGCCGTACCCCTGGAGCTGAGCCGCGACTTCCGCGCGCCTTCGGCGCGTGTCAGACATGGGGTCAGACCCCATAACTGCAGGTATGGGGTCTGACCCCAGAACGTTTCGCGCGGAAGGCGCACGGATCGCGCGACGCCTGCGATGGCGTCGGAGATGGCACGAAGCGGCACGCTTCTGACGGACATCGGCGTAGCGTTCAGGGACGTCCCTCGGCGGTTACGAGCCCGCGGCCTCGAGCTTCAGGAGCTTCATCGCCATCTCGACCGTCAGCGAGTCCTCGGTCTCAGGTCGAGGCCCGTGATCGTCTCGATCCGCGCCAGGCGCTGGCGGAGCGTGTTCGGGTGCACGTACAGCGCCGCCGCCGTGGACGCCACGCGGCCGCGCTGGCGAAGGTACTCCTCCAGCGTGCGGAACAGCTGCGAGCGGTGCTGGGCGTCGTACTCGAGCAGTGGACGGAGCGCGTCGCGATGGTGGTCGCGCTGGCCCGGCTCCGGCGCCAGCCGCAGCAGGTACTTGTACGGGCCGAGCTCCTCGTAGGTGACGACCCCCGGCGTCGGGCGCACGACGGCGGCGCCGCGCACCGACTGGAGCGCCTCGCCGAAGCCCGTCGGGAACGCCGCCGCGCCGGAGCAGACCGACGACAGGCCGATCACGCGCACGGCGCCGCGTCGCGCTGCACCTGCCGCACGCGCTCGGGCACATCGCCGGCCCACGCCGGCAGCAGCGCCCGCACATGCGTGTCGGAGCGCTCGATCGGCGCGCCGCGGAACGCCGCCGCCAGCGACGCCTCGAGGCCGCCGGCCCAGTCCGGTCGCCGGTCGGCGTCCGGCGCCACCGCCCACAGCACGACGCGCGGCTGCGGTGAGGTCGCAGCGGAGCCGCCGAGCCCGCGCCTCGACGGCGACCGCTCGCCGCCGCGCCGCGAGGTCGTCGAAGAAGTCCTTCGTCAGGTTGCGCTCGGAGAGCCGCTCGAGCAGCTGGATCTTCTTCACGGCGACGGCGGTCTGCGAGACGACGGTGGTAGCCAGGTCGCGGTGCTCGGTGCGGAACCGGTGGCCCTCGCGCCGCGCACGATCATCAGCCCGAGCAGCTCGCCCGAGACCACCAGCGGCGCGTGCATGACCGGCGCGTCCGAGCCGTCGCCGGAGACGACCGTGTCGGACAGCGACGCGTCGCGCTCGTCGCGCCGGCGTGGTGCGCGAGACCGCGAGTGCGATGCCGACGTCGCGCAGGCCGATCACGCGCGGCGCGTCCGAGCCCGGCGACGAGGCGCGCAGCCGCAGGCGCTCGCCGTCCGGCCTCGAGCAGGTAGATCTCGCAGCCGGTGACGCCGAGCAGCGGCACGACGCGCGCGGTGACCGCGGGCAGCAGCTGCCTCGAGCGTCTCGGCCGCGGAGATCGCGCCGGCCAGCGCGAACAGCCCCTCCAGCGTGCGACCCGGCGCTCGGTCTCGCGGTGCAGCTGCGCGTTCTCGATCGCGCCCGCCACCAGCGAGGCGCTGGTGAGCAGGAACTCGGCGTCGCGCTCGGAGTAGTCGTGCGGCGCCTCGGCGTGCAGGGCGACGACGCCGAGCACGCTCGCGTCCTTCGCGATCAGCGGCACCGACACGATCGACTGGTACTTCTCCTCCTCGAACTCCTCGAACACCCGCATGCGCGGATCGGACGCGGCGTTCTGGGTGATGAACACCGGCTCGCGGTGCGCGGCCACCCAGCCGGCGAGGCCCTCGCCCGGCGCCATCGCGATCACGCCGACGTGCGACGCATAGGGCTCGGAGCACGCCGACAGCACCATCTGGTCGCGGTCGTCGGCGAGGAACACGTAACAGGCATGGCACTGCGTCGCCTCGGTGAGCAGGTCGACGATCGCCTGCAGGACCCGATCGAGGTCGAGCGTCGACGAGACCGTCCGGATCACCTCCTGCAGGAAGCGACGGTCGGCGGCGGGCGCAGGGTGGTGGACGTCGATGCCCAAGGCGGGCTCCTACGTATTGCCGAGGCGGCAATGACGTGTCAGAATGGCCGCTACCAGCGTAGTCCCGGCCGGAGAGGTCGTCAATCTTGCCACGCACCGGAAGTCCCGCCACGCGCCACCTCGCCGCCGTCACCCGCGCCACGGCGGTGCTCGACGCGCTCGGCGCCGCGGGCCGCGACCTCGGCACGAACGAGCTGGCGCGCGCGACCGGGATCAACGCCTCGACCGTGTCGCGCTGCTCGCGACGCTGACCGCGGCCGGCTACGCGAGCACGTCGCCCGCGACGGGCCGCTACCGGCTCGGGCCGCGCGTGATCCAGCTCGCCCAGGGCGTGCTCGCGCGCCTCGACGTGCGCCAGATCGCGCGGCCGCTGCTCGAGGAGCTGGTGGCGCAGACCGGCGAGACCGCACCTCTCGCTGCCGGCGACCACGACGCGATCACCGCCGACTTCGTCCCCGGCAGCGCCAGCGTGATCTCCGTCGCGCGGTCGGCCGGCCCTCGATCCCGCACTGCACCGCCGTCGGCAAGGTGATGCTCGCGTACGGCCCGCTCGGCATGACGCGCTCGAGCTGCCGCTGCCGCGCCTCACGCCGCCACGATCACCGACCCGGAGCAGCTCGCGGCCGAGCTCGAGACCGTGCGCCGCGACGGCTACGCGATCGCGGCCGGCGAGCGCGAGTCCGACCTGAACGCCGTCGCCGCGCCCATGTTCGACGCCCGCGGCCTGGCCGCGATCATCGGCCTGCAGGGACCGGCCGCGCGGCTCGCCCGCGAGCGCGCATGGCCGAGGTCGCCGGGCCGCTCTCGCCGCGGCCGCGCGGGCGTCGGCCAGCATGGGCGCCCGATGACGACCATCGCCATCCTGCTCTTCGAGGACGTCGAGGAGCTCGACTTCGCCGGCCCGTGGGAGGTTTCCGGCGTCGCCCGAGCGAGGATCCGACTTCGAGTCTTCACGGTCGCCGAGACCTCGAGCCGATCCCTGCGCGAACGGCCTGCGCGTGCTGGCCGACCGCACCCTGGCCGAGGCCGGCCGGCCCGACGTGATCGTCGTCCCGGCGGCCAGGGCACCCGCACCCGGGCCCCGCGATCGTGCCGTGGATCGCCGAGGCCGACCGCACCACCAGTGGACGACCAGCGTCTGCACCGGCTCGTTCCTGCTCGCCGACGCCGGCGTCACCGCCGGCAAGCGCGTCACCACGTACCACACCGCAGATCGACAACCTCGGGCGCGCGAGGCGACACCGGCGAGGTGCTGGCCGGCGAGCGCTGGGTGCACGACGGCAAGGTCGTGACGGCCGCGGGCGTGTCGGCCGGCATCGACATGAGCCTGTGGCTGCTCGGCGAGCTGCGCAGCCCCGAGTTCTCGCGCCAGGTCCACGACTGGATCGAGTACGACCCGGCCCCACCGTACTGAGCGGAGGGGCGACCCGAGGGCCGCCCCTCCACCGATCAGTGAACGCTCGGCGTCCAGCCCTCCAGCACGGGCGGCGTCCAGTCGGTGCCGACCGTCGGCGAGCCCTCCGTCCACGGGCCGAGCTCCGGCTGCGGGAACTTCGTGTGCATCTGCTTCAGCTGGATGCCGTACGAGTTGCCGGACTGCAGGTGCATGATCAGCACCTTGCGCGCGATCTCGTCCTCGCGGCCCGTCGGGAATCGGGAAGTAGATCTTCAGGAACGAGTTCGAGTAGCGGTCGAACACGGCCGGGATGCCGTCCTCCTCGAGCAGCTCGATGTCCTCGAGCCAGTTGATGTCCCGCCGGGCGTGGCCGCGAGCGAGGTCGACGTCCTCGACGAGGCGCGAGTCCTCCTGGTACGGGAAGCGGTGGCCGGCGAGGTACTCGGCGTCGATCGACTGTGATCTTCTCCGGCTCGGCAGTCGTCATGTCGGCGTCGCTCGTCGGCCATCGTCGACCTCCGTCCAGTCGCGCCGGCGATGCCGGCTAGTCGACTGCGAGCGGATCGTCCGAGGTGCTGCTCGAGCATGCGCTTGATCTCGCGAGCGTCGCGCTCCTCGGTGACGCCGGGGATGTAGCTCGTGCCGGCGAGCGGCACCTTCGCCATCGCGGCGGCCTCGACCGTGAGCGCGCGAGATCCTCGGGCTCGAGCGAGTGGACGTTCGTCTTGCCGCACGCGCGGGCGAGCATCTGCACCTCGAGCGTCAGCGTGTGCAGGAAGTTGTAGACGCGCTCGGCGGCCTCCTCGACGACGAGCCGCTTGCGCAGCTCCGGATCCTGCGTCGTGATGCCGACCGGGCAGCGGCCGGTGTGGCAGTGGTAGCACTGGCCGGCCGGGACGCCGACCGTGCCCTCGTAGTCGGTGACGCCCGGGATCTCCTTGTTGCAGTTCAGCGCCATCAGCGCCGAGTGGCCGATCGCGACCGCCTTCGCGCCGAGCGCGATGCACTTGGCGACGTCGCCGCCGTTGCGGATGCCGCCGGCGACGACGAGGTCGATCTCGTCGGCCAGGCCGACGTCCTCGAGCGCGCGGCGCGCCTCGGGGATCGCCGCCATCAGCGGGATGCCGGTCTCCTCGGTGGCGATGTGCGGGCCTGCGCCGGTGCCGCCCTCGGCGCCGTCCAGGTAGATGATGTCCGGCCCGCACTTGGCCGCCATGCGCACGTCGTCGTAGACGCGCGCGGCGCCGAGCTTGAGCTGGATCGGGATGCGGTAGTCGGTCGCCTCGCGGATCTCCTGGATCTTCAGCGAGAGGTCGTCGGGGCCGAGCCAGTCCGGGTGCCGCGCCGGCGAGCGCTGGTCGATCCCGGCCGGCAGCGAGCGCATCTCGGCGACCTGCTCGGTCACCTTCTGGCCCATCAGGTGGCCGCCGAGGCCGACCTTGCAGCCCTGGCCGATGAAGAACTCGCACGCGTCGGCCAGCATCAGGTGGTGCGGGTTGAACCCGTACCGGCTCTGGATGCACTGGTAGTACCACTTCGTCGAGTAGGTCGCGCTCCGGCGGGATCATCCCGCCCTCGCCCGAGCAGGTCGCCGTGCCCGCCATCGAGGCGCCCTTGGCGAGCGCCATCTTCGCCTCGAGCGAGAGCGCGCCGAACGACATGCCCGTGATGTAGACCGGGATGTCGAGCTCGATCGGGTTCTTCGCGAAGCGCGCGCCGAGCACCGTCTTCGTCTCGCACTTCTCGCGGTAGCCCTCGATCACGAAGCGCGTGAGCGTGCCCGGCAGGAACATCAGCTCGTCCCAGTGCGGGATCGGCTTGAACATCGAGAAGCCGCGCATGCGGTAGCGGCCGAGCTCGGACTTCATGTGGATGTCGTTGATGACCTCCGGCGTGAAGATCTGGCTGTGCCCGAGGACGTTCTCCTGGCTGGGTGCGGTCTCGTCGGCCATCGTCTAGAGCACCAGCTTTCGCTCGGACGGCTCGAGGTTGTCGTAGTTGTAGAGCATCTTGCCGCAGACGAACTTCTGGAGCTCCGGCGGCGTGCCGAGCCCGTAGATGCGGAACTTCCGCTCGATGAACTCGGTGTCGGCGTCCGTCCACTCGCCGGGCACGCAGTCGATGCCGAGCGACTCGACCTTGCCGCCGACGTAGATCGTCCCGTCGTACATCGAGTCGCCGAGCCCGGGGCCGACGTTGCCGCAGATGATCTGGCGGCCGCGCTGCATCATGAAGCCGGTCATCGAGCCGGCGTCGCCGCAGACGATGATCGTGCCGCCCTTCTGGTCGATGCCCGTGCGGGCGCCGACGCGGCCCTTCACGACGAGGTCGCCGCCGCGGATCGCCGCGCCCGTCAGCGAGCCGGCGTTGCCGTCGACCACGACGACGCCGGACATCATGTTCTCGCACGACGACCAGCCGACGCGGCCCGTGATGTGGATCTCGGGCCCGTCGATGAGGCCGCAGCCGAAGTAGCCGAGGCTGCCCTCGAAGCGTGATCTTGCAGCGGGTGAGGATCCCGACGCCGAGCGAGTGCTTCGCGCCGGGTTCTGCACGGTGACGTCCGTGACGCCCTCTTCATAGAGCAGCCGGCGCAGCTCGAGGTTGATCTGGCGCGTCGTGAGGTCGCGTCGCGTCGAAGGTGGCGCGTCGCGCCGTCGATCTCTGCGACGCGCGGCGCCTCGGCGTCGGCTCGACGAGCCCGCGCGCGTCGTACGTGATGCGTGCCTCGCCGGTCACCGCTGCCACACCAGCACCTCGCCCTCGTACGGATCTAGGTCTCGATCTCGCGGTCGAGCACTGCGCGGATCGCGATCTCCTCCGACGCCAGCGCGACGATGTCGTCGCCTTCGTAGAGCACGAGCGGCTTCGCGGCCATCTCGTCCTTCGCGACACCGAGCGCGTCCTCGGTGACGCAGATGTAGGTGAAGACGCCGTCGAGCTCCTCGAGGCACTGGCGCATCGCGTCCTCGAGCGATGCGCCCTCGCTCATCTTCTCGGCGAGGTAGACGGCGATGATCTCGGAGTCGCACTCCGACTGGAACCGGTGGCCGGAGCGCTCGAGCCGGCGCTTCCACTAGAAGTAGTTCGTCAGCTGACCGTTGTGGACGACGGCGACGTCGGAGAACGGGTAGGCCCAGTAGGGATGCGC